>NZ_CP034549.1:1292500-1892500 GCF_003966335.1 Nonlabens ponticola
GTTTGAGATCATCATTGCGGACGATGGTTCGGGAAATGAGACGATAGACTTTATTAAAGAGTACACTAGTCAAAGCGACCGTGTCATTAAACATGTGTGGCATGAGGATGATGGTTTTCAAAAAAGTAAAATTTTAAATAAAGCCATACTCGCCTGCGCAGCAGATTATGTGGTGATGAGTGATGGTGATTGTATCGCTAGAGAAGATTTTCTACAGATACATTATGAACGCAGAGAGCCAGGTTATTTTTTATCGGGCGGTTATTATAAATTACCACTAGAGTTGTCACAACTCATTACCAAGGAGGACATTCTTACACAACGATGCTTTGACCTAGACTGGCTTCATTCTAAAGGTTTACCTGAGAGTTTTAAGAACAAAAAGCTATCAAGTGGTTTTGTGGAAGCAAGTGTTATGGAAGCAATAACGCCAACAAACGCTAGCTGGAATGGACATAATAGTAGTGGTTGGTTAAAAGACATCATCAAGGTAAATGGGTTTGATGAGCGCATGCAATATGGCGGTCAAGATCGTGAACTAGGCGAGCGACTTTACAACATCAAGATCAAGTCAAAGCAAATTAGATATAGTGCTGTTTGCTTGCATCTGGATCATTCTAGAGGATACAAAAACGAGGAAACGCTCAAGAAAAATAAAGCAATACGCAAGGCAACTCGCAAGGAGAAAAGACAATTTACTCCTCATGGAATTAACAAAGAAGTATCTTAATAATGATACTGTATGAATTGATCTAAGGATTTGATGATCAATCCAGCATCAAAATTTTGATACATTTCTAGACTGTTTGACTTGAATGCGGCTGGTTTTTTATCACCGTACAATTCTGGTTTCAAATCTTTGAGGTGGACTGATAGGTGTTGCTCACCATCTTCTGAAATGTTCCATGCCTCTTGTGGTACCCATGGACTGTAGATAGAGAAACTAGGGATATCAAGTGCTTTGGCCATGTTTATGGCGCCACCTTCATTACCTATGATTGCTGTGCAGTTTGCCAACACTTTTAAGAAGTCTCGCAAGCTGGCTGTAAAATCATCTATTAAAATATGTTCACGAGTTTGTGGTTTGCACAGATGGTAGATGGCAAACGCATCATCTTTTTGTGAAGGAATGTAGTTAAAGAAAATCTGTGTGTTGGTTTTCTCAACTAGATGATTTAACAATTGTGCCATGGTCGCAAATGGCAAGGTTTTGACCTCACTGGATCCCAAAACGCTTATCATCGTAATCGATTTGTCTAGCTGCGCGCCACTTTGTTCTAACCACTGCTTCCCAGATTCTACCTCGGTTTCAGTGAGATGTATGCGTGGCTTTACACTGTAGTCGATATCATCAGTAATTGGTTCCAGCAATCGCAAACGACTGCCTATGGCCCAACCACTAGGGAACTGTTGCTTATCTGCCTGGTCACTTACCTTTTCTTGATAGGCAAGAAAACCAAACCATTTATCATATCCTATTTTGTGCTCTGCCTTGAGTAGTGAGCAAAGAAAGCCACTGTTATTTTTGCTATAAGCATCAAATATGTGCGTGTATTTATTGTTATTCAGCTTTCGCGAAAGCGTAATTATTCCAGCCAAACTGCTAAATTCCTGTGGCTTGACAAGTATCAAATTGTCAATCGCTGGATGCCCTTGAACTACAGGAACAGCGTTGTGCACAATCAAGTAATCGACAATCGCATTAGGATTAGATCTTTTCAACTCGTCTGCAACCACGGTGCTGGTGAGCACGTCGCCTAGCATCTTATATTGAATAAGCAGAACGCGCACTAGACGGCTACATCATATTCTCTCAAGGCATCGTTGAGTGAGGTTTTCTTATTAGTGCTTTCCTTGCGCGTTCCTATAATGAGCGCGCATGGTACGTTGTAGGTTCCGGCTGAGAATTCCTTGGCATAACTACCGGGAATAACTACCGATCGTGCAGGTACAACTCCTTTCATTTCTTTTGGCTTATCGCCGGTGACGTCAATAATTTTGGTACTTGCTGTTAGGACGACATTAGCACCTAGAACGGCTTCTTTCTCTACGCGTACACCTTCTACCACGATGCATCTAGAACCTATAAAAGCGTTGTCCTCAATGATTACCGGCGCAGCTTGTAGTGGCTCAAGAACACCACCTATACCAACGCCACCACTTAAGTGAACATTTGCACCTATTTGCGCACAACTACCTACGGTTGCCCAAGTATCTACCATGGTACCTTCAGAAATATGAGCGCCTATGTTGACATAACTAGGCATCATGATCACACCTTTTGAAATATAAGCACCGTGTCTCGCCACAGCGTGCGGTACAACGCGTATCCCTTTTTCTTTATAACCAGTCTTGAGTGGTATTTTATCGTGAAATTCTAATGGGCCACATTCAATGGTCTCCATTTTCTGGATTGGGAAGTAGAGCACCACGGCTTTCTTGACCCATTCATTGACTTGCCATGAACCTTCAATAGGTTCTGCAACGCGCAGTTCACCTAGATCAAGTAAATTGACAACACTGCGTATAGCATTTTGAGTTACTGGATTTTCTAACATGGAGCGGTCGTCCCATGCGTTTTCTATGACATTCTTAAGTTGTTCCAAAGCGTGGTTGTTTTATATCCCAAAGATAAAGCACCGGTAGTTATTTTTGCTTGACTTCACAGTACGGTGTGGATCGATTTGCATGACTGCCTTAACTTGAGATACTAGTGTTTGCAGCTGTTTTACCGCTTTAAATACCTATTTTTGCAGCGATTATGGGACGTATACTAGCTATAGATTACGGTAAAAAGCGCACGGGCATCGCGGTGACTGATCCACTGCAAATGATTGCTAGCGCCCTATGCACCGTAAAGACCTATGAACTCAAGAAATTTCTAGAAGATTACCTTAATCAAGAAGAGGTTGAAGCCATTGTGATAGGTGAGCCCAAACAAATGGATTATACCGATAGTGAATTGGGTGGTGTGATTAATGCTTTTGCTGGCGAGCTCAAGGAAAAATATCCGCAGTTGAGTATTGAGCGCGTAGATGAGCGTTTCACTTCAAAAATGGCATTCCAGTCCATGATTGATAGTGGTATGAAAAAGAAACAACGTCGCGATAAAGGCATGGTTGATCAAATTGCCGCTGCTATTATCTTGCAAACCTATCTGGATAAAAAACAACGACATTAAAAAGTGAGAATATGATTTTACCTATTGTGGCATACGGCGATCCTGTCTTGAGAAAAGAAACAGTAGAGATCGATGCAGATTATCCCAAGTTACAGGACTTTATTGCCAACATGTGGGAAACGATGGAAAATGCCAGTGGTGTAGGTCTTGCCGCACCGCAAGTGGGCGTTGCAGTACGTGTATTTGTAGTAGATACCGCACCATTTAGTGATGATCCCAATTTATCTTCAGAGGAGCAAAAAGAACTGGCTGCCTTTAGAAAAGTATTTGTCAATGCACAAATTGAGGATGAATCTGGTGATGAGTGGATTTTTAATGAAGGTTGTTTGAGTATTCCCAATGTGCGTGAAGATGTCTCAAGGCAGGAAAATGTCACTATCACTTACTATGATGAGGAGTTTAAAAAACATACAGAGACTTATGATGGACTTATCGCACGTGTTATCCAACATGAGTACGATCATATAGAAGGAATTTTATTTACTGATAAAATCTCCAGCCTTAAAAAGCGTTTGATTAAAAATAAACTGAATAATATTTCCAAAGGAAAGACTAGCGTTGACTATCGCATGCGTTTTCCTGATGTGAAAGGCCGCAGATAACTTGTGTTTTATATATTTGCGCCGCTTAAAAAAAGAACTTCATGAGTCTAGATAATATTTTATCGATCACTGGTAAACCAGGTTTATATCAATTGAAAAATAAAGCCCGCAGTGGTTTTGTAGTTCAGTCTATCGTGGACAATAAGACCTCGATTGTAGGTATGAACCACAATGTGAGCGTTCTCAAGGATATCTCGATCTACACTTATGATGCAGAGATGCCATTAAAAGATGTTTTCAATAAAATGGCAGCCAAAGAAGATCAAGGCCCAGCGATCAATCATAAAAGCAGTAAGGAAGAATTGTCTGCCTACTTCAATGAAGTGCTTCCAGAATATGATGAGGATCGTGTTTATCCCAGTGATATTAAGAAAGTAGTGCAGTGGTACAACATCTTACAAAAGAATGATTTACTGCCTAGTGAAGAAGACGCTGCAAGTGAGGAAGAATAATTCCTGCAGCTACTCAATAATAAAAGAGCTTCTACTGTGGTAGAGGCTCTTTTGTTTTTCAGCTTTCCTGCCTGTCCGGCAGGCAGGCGCGAAAGCTAACGCACGACCATCATTTCTTAAAAAACGGAATGCGGTACTGTATTCCATACGTGTAACCAACGCCTATCTCGTTAGTATCAAAAGTTCTCCCAAATCCTGGCACAAAAAGATTATCAAATCCATCAGGTTGATCTTCATTGACCAGTCTTTTAAGCTGCACGTTTGCCACCATGTATAAGTTGTCAATCAATTCTACCTTGACGCCAACTTGCAGTTCTATCCAGAACGCAGTAAGGTTGTTAAATTCCTGCTGCGCTTCAATGCTGTCAATAGGGAAATAATTATTATCCTGATTGATGTCAAATCGATCCAGCTGCTGCGAGAATGTGCTAAAACCTGTCCTAAAACCTGCGTAGATCATGTTATCCATGTTTACCCAGTTGCGATAGAGATTAAAGTCTGCACCAGCTTTAATAAATGATCCATCGGTTTCAAAATCAACAGCAGCACTGGTGCGATCTATACTTTCAGTACCTATCTCACCGGCAACATACCAACGATCTGTAAGTCTATAATCGGCTAATAGTTGGAAACCTGTGTAATCATCATCCAGAGCCGTTCGCAATGGTGAGGCAATGTCGAGTCCTATTCTCAAGCCATAGGTAACGATGTTATAAGTGGAATCTTGTGGGACTTCAAGTGCCTCTTGAGGTTGCTGTTGCTGCGCATGACTAAAGCTACACAGTATCATGAAAAGTAGGCTAATGGCGTATCTCAACATGAATATCTTGATTGTCGTTAATTTCAGTTTCTAACACGATGATGCTATCAATCCATGGATCGTCTGCATTAGGCTGTAAAGTTGTTATGAGATTTTCATAAACGCTTTTAAAGCCGCAGGCGCGTGAAATATATTCTTGATCTACCTCATATTCAAACGCTACATCATCAAAACTGTCCACTTGATTTAGAGACTGTATAAAAGTAAAGTCTGTCAATCCTTGATCGCTGCGCAAGGGTAGCGCAATAGAGTCCACCTGTGTCAAACTAGTGGCGCCATCGCGATTAAGCGGAGCAAATTCATCGCGATCTACCTCATTCACTCTGAGACTGGCTACATCCTTACGCTCACTGGGATTGAGCCTATCGGTAAAAATGACAATCATTCTGGGTGTGGTGTCATCTTCTGGAATACACAGGTCGTCACGCTCACAAGATGAGGTCGATAGACCAATCAAAGCTATAAAAATGATTATGATACGATTATTCATTGATAAGTTGCTCTAGGATTGTTCTTGTAGGCCCGTAGCTGGGACGATGAATATAGTCAGATTTTACGATCTCACCATCTTTATTGATTATCGTGTATGTTGGGAAACCTTCAATATTCAAGGCCTGCTGCATCCATACAGATTGTTCATCTTCTAGAAAATAGTGTACACCTTTAATCTCATATTGCGCGATGCTGGGTAAATACGTTTCTTTTCTGCTATTATGACATAGGTAAACAAAGTACACTTGATCTTGATAATCTGCATGCAGCTTTTTAGACGCATCTTTAAATTCCTGAATGCACGGCTGGCACCAGGTAGCCCAGTTATCTATGTAAATAACCTTACCATTTGCAGCCCTGATAAGATCATCAAGAAATGCGCTGGACGATTCGGCATTAAATTCTTCTATAATAGCCTCTTCTGGAAGTGCTGGATCTTCTAGTAATTTTTTGAGTTCATCATATCTATCAGCCAATTCCTCATAGAGCTGTTTTTCTTCAATAAAATCTTGAAGCTGCTCACGAGTATCTTCAAAGACCTTGAGGTCTTGATCATCAAAGCTGCGCATGATTAATTTATGGGCGACATAGGAGTGAAGCAGTCGCCTGTCCTCATTGCTCAAAATAAGTTTAACTGCTTTGATGTCGTTTTGAGTTTTGTCAAATATGGGTTCTTCGGATCCTTGTACGGCCGCCCGCATAGGATAATGGTACGACAAATTGTAAATGAGCCTCGATACTAGATTTGTGTTGACCAGATCATCATTTTCCAGCTCAGGAATATCAGCGACGAAATCAAAAAATGAATCGTCAGGATCTGGAGCTGGATAACCTCTATAATTTCTATAATTGACATAATCGATGAGCGTTGCTGCTGCAAAGTACTTTTCTTCGGCGCTGGTGTATTTTTCAAAAAGCGGTGTGGTTTCCAACTCATTAAACTGCTTATTGTACATGGCGACTGGTCGCTGATCTAACAAATATTGTTTAAGGTCCTGTGAGCCATTTTCTAGCTCAAGGTCATAGAACTCGTCAATGCCCAGAGACATTTCCTCGCGATAAGCTTTCAATAAACGATTCTCTTTAGAACGATCACCTTTAAATTCAATGCTGTTGGAATATTCTACTGGATTTATGTGATCCACAAAATTGATATGAATGGAGTCGCCTGGAACGGCTATGATTGGCATGACATTATATGCGGTAATCATTACTTCTTGAGGCTGTTTGATGTCAACGATTGCTTTAAAAGAGCCATCAGTTTTTACCTTGATATCTTCTACCTGCATGCTTGCCGTAGTGTAATCATAAAACCGCAAGCTCACAGCATTTCCTGCGGTGCTATCAGTTACCGTGATCTTACCAGCAATAATTGTTTCTGCGTCAACGTCATACTCGATGGATTGATCTTCCACGCAAGATGAAAGCAGCAATACAAAACCTACAAGCAACATTATTATTCTATTCATTGCCTCTCAATTCTAGCATGACAACATTCTCGACATGGTGCGTTTGTGGGAACATATCTACCGGTTGTAGTTTTGTAATTTCATACTTCTCATCTAGTAACGCAAGATCACGTGCCTGTGTTGCACTGTTACAACTTACATATACTATGCGTTGCGCCGCAAGAACCAGTAGTTGGGCCACGACATCCTTATGCATACCATCACGCGGTGGATCTGTTATCACCACATCAGGTTTGCCGTGCGTCGCTATAAAGTCCTCATTGAAAACGTCTTTCATATCACCTACATAAAAACTAGCGTTCTCTATATTATTATTACGAGCATTTTCTTGAGCATCTGCAATCGCCTGTGGTATAGACTCGATGCCTACTACTTTTTGAGCCTTTGCAGCAACGAATTGGGCGATGGTTCCCGTACCTGTATATAAATCATAAACCGTTTCATTGCCTGTAAGTCCTGCAAAATCTCTGGTGATGCGATAAAGTTCCAGCGCTTGTTGAGAGTTGGTCTGGTAAAAGGATTTGGCACTTATCTTGAATTTCAAATGTTCCATTTGCTCCATGATGTGATCCTCGCCGTCGTATAAAATCACGTCTTGATCATAAATGGTGTCATTTGCCTTCTCATTGATGATATATTGCAGCGATTTTATCTCAGGAAATTGATTTTTGAGATGTTCCAGTAAGGCTATTCTATGCTGTTTATGATCTTCAAAAAACTGGATGACAACCATTACTTCGCCGGTCGACGCCATGCGCAACATCAACGTTCTCAAGGTACCGTGCTTTTCTCTTGGGTTGTAGTAGGATATCTGTTCCGCTTTCGCGAAAGCGTGCACACTTAAACGAATACGCTCACCAATAGCTGGGTGCAAGTGACATTCATCCAGGTGCAAGATCTTGTCCCACATGCCAGGAATGTGAAAACCCAGTGCTTTTTTATCATCGATCTCAACGTCAGATTGTATTTCTTCTAGCGTCAACCAGCGATTTGCAGAAAAGCTGAATTCCATCTTATTGCGGTAATAGTATTGCTCACTACTACCAGCGATAGGAGTGATCTCTGGCAATTCAAGATGACCTATGCGCGTGAGATTTTGCACCACTTCTTTTTCCTTGAAATATAACTGGCTCTCATAGGTCATGTGTTGCCACTTACAGCCGCCACAAGTGTCAAAATGCTTACAAACGGGCGTCGTCCTGCGGTCTGACTTCTTGTGAAAGTTTGTGACCTTGCCCTCATAGAAGGATTTACGTTTTTTGAAGGTAGTTATGTCAACAACATCTCCAGGAACGGCATCAGTTAGGAAAATGACTTCGCCAGCTTCTGTTTTGGCAACGCTTTTTCCTCGCGCACCAGCATCGACAACGGGTACATTTTCAAATGTTTTTTGGGCTCTTCTTCTTCGTTTTGACATAGAATGCAAAATTAAGCCAATCTGTAACAAATGCCGTTTGACAGGTGATAAAACTAGCAAGTTCATGACTTAGCTGGTAACAGATTTTATCCCAGCTTTAAGGATAAGCAGCGACAAGGTTTTGTAAATTGCAATAAACTGAAATATTTACATGGAGTCCACAATAGCAAGCAAATCACAAGAATATATAGAACTAGAAAATGAGCACGGCGCGCATAATTATCATCCACTGCCAGTAGTCCTGGATCGTGGTGATGGCGTATATGTTTGGGATGTAGAAGGAAAGCGCTATTATGACTTTTTAAGTGCCTACAGTGCTGTAAATCAAGGGCATTGTCATCCAGCGATTGTAAATGCGATGAATGAGCAGGCACAAACCCTGACACTTACCTCGCGCGCTTTTCACAATGATAAGCTAGGTGTTTATGAAAAGTACATGACAGACTATTTTGACTTTGACAAGGTGCTGCCCATGAATACCGGTGCAGAAGCTGTTGAAACTGCTATCAAGATTGCCCGTAAATGGGCCTATGAGAAAAAAGGTGTGCCAGAACATCAGGCACAAATCATCGTGGCTGAAAATAACTTTCATGGTAGAACTACAACCATCATAAGTTTCTCAAACGATGAAGGAGCAAGAAAAAACTTTGGACCCTATACTCCGGGATTTATCAAGGTAGCTTATGATGATGTTGATGCACTAGAGAATGCGTTAAAACAAGAGAATGTTGCTGGCTTCCTTATTGAGCCTATTCAAGGAGAAGCTGGTGTTTATACGCCAGATGATAATTACATGCGTGAAGCACGTGAGCTTTGTAAAAAGTATGAAGCACTGTTTATCGCAGACGAGATTCAAACAGGAATTGCTAGAACTGGAGCCTTGCTAGCCGTTTGTGGTAAATGTACGTGTCAAGGACACTGCGAGCGTCAACAAACCTATGCTAGACCTGATATTTTAATTTTAGGTAAGGCTTTATCAGGTGGTGCCTATCCTGTTAGTGCTGTCCTAGCCGATAATGATATCATGAATGTAATCAAGCCAGGTCAACATGGTAGTACCTTTGGAGGTAATCCAGTGGCCGCCGCAGTTGCCATGGCAGCGCTAGATGTGGTAAGAGATGAGTCATTAGCGCAAAATGCGAGAAAACTAGGAGAGCATTTCAGAAAACGAATTAACGAATACATATCAACTACAGATACCGTGACGCTGGTAAGAGGTCGTGGTCTGCTCAACGCCATCGTTGTGAACGATTCAGAAACATCTGATACGGCATGGAATATATGTTTGAGATTGCGCGACCATGGTTTATTGGCAAAACCTACCCATGGTAACATCATACGATTTGCGCCACCGCTGGTCATGACAATGGAACAGCTCGATGAGTGTATTGATATTATCATCAAGACACTTAAGGAGTTTGAATAAACATTTAGAATTTCTATGAACTAAAAAAGGAATGTGATAGCGTTCCTTTTTTGTTTCTATTCTTCTGGTTTTCTTGATGGAGCATCGATCTCGTCCGCTTGTTCTGCATTTTTTGACTGCTCGATAAAAGTGTCTGGTAGTCCTAGGGTTTCCATGATTTCTACTTGTCTTTCTATTCGCTCTTCTTCACTATAAGCGATGTAGTGATAAGCGATCAAGGCTACCATGATGCTGCATAGGGTCACAGATGCCAGCGCTACCTTTCTTGCCTTACGCATAGCATCACCGTTAGAGAAAATATCTGGATTGCGTTTGATTTTACGCAAACCAGAGTTTGCCATCATGAGCGCGATGATTGCAGGAACAATACCTAGACCAAAACAACAACCCAATATTCCCAGAGCAGATAGAGTGTAAACGGACGTCGTATTGAGTTTTTGCATTATATGATATTATTGGAAAGACAAAAATGGCAAATTTTAAAATAAAAAGGGAAAGCGATGGCTTTCCCTTTTTCTAATTTATACCGGATTAGTTTACATACAGCCTTCCTGTTCCATTGCATCATAGAACGGTGCAAGTTGCTCGTCAGTTACATCAGGATTATTCTTAGCAAAATCTATATACCATTCATAAATCTCACATTTGTTATCAAATTGCGAGAAGAAGATGATATATCCCACCAATACAACTGCTGAAAGAACTAGAGCCACAATGGCAACAATTCTAGCGTTTTTCATGGCCTTGCCATTCTCATATTGCTCTGGATTTTCTTTATACTTTGATGATCCTTTTTGAGCTATGAATAAGGCAATGGCACTAGGAATGATACCTAGTCCTACACAGCAACAGATAAAACCTGCAACGGATAGAATGTAAATGGCGGTTGTATTGAGTTTTTGCATTTATGTTGCTATTACTCGTCCATACTAGCTTCAGCATCCGCTCTTGCCTGGTCGATTACCTCTTGAGGTACACCTATCATTTCCATGATTTCAAGAGTTTGCTCCAGCTGCTCTTCTTCTGTAGTTGTGAAATAGTTAAAAGCAGTCCATGCTGTTACAAGTCCAGAAACTATAAGAGAAACTAGAGCTACGGTTCTAGCTGTTTTCATAGCTGGTCCATTTGAATATTGTTCTGGATTCTCAGCGTATTTTTTCAATTCTTTGTTGGCGATAACAAAGGCGATTATAGCGGCGACTAATCCTAGTCCCCAAGCGCAACAGCACAGAAAACCTACAATAGAAAGTATGTAAACTGTGGTTGTATTTAATTTTTGCATAATGGTTGGTTTAAAAAATGGTTATTTTAATAATATAACTGGTTATAATGGTGCCAATGGTAATGATGGTCGCCCATAGCTTTATGTGCTCAGTACCCTTAACCTTATAGAATAAATCAAATGTAAGGAAAAACAATAAAAACCCTAGAGGAAATAATCCAGGGTACATTAAAAACGAGTCGATGATCTCGCCCTTGAATAAAAGAGAAATGGACCGCTGGATACCACATCCAGGACAGTCCATTCCTATTATTTTTTTGGTCATGCAGGGCAACATCCATTCATCCTGCATGCTCTGTACTCTTATTAGTTAGACACGCTAACTTTAGTAGATATTTCTTGCTCATCTTGAGTCGTTACTCTCACGATATATATTCCAGCAGCATAGTTGGACGTATTAAACGTGTAACGCTCCGCTAGATCACTATTGCTTTCACTAGTAATTAGTCTACCAGCAAGATCGTAGATAGAGATATCGGCTACATCTTGCATGTCGCGATTTAGAACTGTAAGAGTTGCATTGGTGTTGTTTTGGAAAATATTGAAGCTATCTTCATTAGCTAGAACATCATCGTTGCTTAATGTGCTTTGCTCTTCGAAAACAATGCTGTAACGATCTTCAAACGTTCCTTTCTCTACAGTGATTTCGAAGCTGTCATTTAAAATGTCGTGATACGTGTTATTCAACTTATCGTGTATGAAGATGTCTTCTGTATCAAAATTGATCATGTCATAAACACGTACATCAAAAGTAGAAGTAGCTTCTTGAGATGCGAATCCTAGTGGCACATCAGTTTCCTCTTTATTGAATGGTACCGTTTGTATAACAAACTCATTGTTTGCTAGAGGCATAAACATATCCGTGGCAACACGATTTGCTGCATTACTTCCTTCTAGACCACGATCCCAACCTATGGTACTATCATCACCAAAGGCAAGCGTGATACTTCTGTTATACTGACCGTTGATAAATGCATTAATCTTAATTCTAGATCTCATGGGAGTACCATTGGAATCTAATGCTTGAACACTAGATGATCCAGGAGCAGATTTAAATAAACTTGATGTTGGGTTTTCCCTAACGAAAACACGATGAGAATTTTTAAAAGTAGCATATCCGTCAGTGTTGAGTGTAAAACCATCCTCTACATTTCTTTGGATAACAAATCCTTGACCTATCGCAGCATATCTTCTGGAGGCCGTATTACCTACTGGTGTAATACCGCCATCTCTTCCTACAGATCCACTCAAGGGCTCGCCGCTAGAATCATATCTTCTAAATGTTGCATTTTCATACATACCATCTGTACCATCAGTTGCGGTTCCTGGAGTATAAACACCATAACCACCTTCATAATCTACCAATTTGTGTGTAGTAGGTTGAGAATCCCAGAAATAAGCCTCAGCCGAAATCTCTGTATTTTCTAATAAAAATGTTTTTAAGTCAAGTGCTGATGGATATGGATTACCAACTAATGAAAAATCACCAGCTTTTACACCTACGGTGATATCACCAGAATTAGGAATACCTCTAAAATCATATCGTTGTCCAGAGCCTAGTTCAGATGACTCAATGTTTGGTCCAGTTCCTAAAACGCCTTTCATAGTGAAACCATATCCTGGTAAAACGATCGCCGTTGGGTCTGCAAAAGCTTGCCACCCACTATAACCGCCACCACCGCCAGAACCATCACCTACGCTATTGTAACTGTATAACCACCTTGAAGCAATACGTAGATCCTTAGTCACTATCGTTGGACCGCTTTCAGTAGAAGGATTTGTAAAATCTTGCTCATCTGTCCGACCATCATTTCTTGATCTTTCATATAGTCTAGCGCGGTTTGCATCAATTACCAGATCAGTTTCTCTAGCAAATCCTTCCATCAATAGTGGATAGTAAATCTGCGTGTTAGAAAATCCAACTCCAGAATTTACAGGAGCACTCCAATAGTTGTAGGTAAAATTATCTGCAACACCTTCTTGAAATACAGAAAAAGTTCCAGCGCCGCCGTTAGCTGTCGCGTTTGGCTCTAACTGTATCAGTTGCGCCTCATCGCGCATGTAAATTGCAGATCCAGGTGTATCTGCCACCTCATCAGGTGCGTCGCGCAATACAATACCTTGCTTCACGACGATGTCGGTTCCTTTTGAGTAAATGAAGGCATTATTGTTTACCTGTACCTGCGCCATCGCAAGGCTGGTAGTGAATAATGCAACTAGAATTATGGTAATGTTTTTCATAAAAAACGTCTATACTTATTACAAAAATATACTCTTTAAATGAGTAATATCGTTAATTTCAGGCATATTACTACCTAAATACAAATAGGTCGGCAAAATACATATAAAACCGATGAACGAAAACAATAAGCAGCTATTTAACGGTATTTTAATTATCGTTGGTGGTGCGTTACTCATTTATACTCTGACAGTTACCACGGCAAGCATCTATACTCAAATCTTGGGTATCATCTTTCTCATGGTAGGTGCTTATCGCGCTAGTAAACATTGGTCTATTCATAAAAATGACCATCTAGATGAGTAAGTTCAAGAAAGGAGATCAAGTGCTGGTAATTGACGATGATGTGAGTGGTGTGGTAGCTTTCGCGAAAGCGGAACAAGTAACCATCCTATCCACAGACGACATAGAGTTACAGTATCATGAACAGGAATTGATACTAGATCAGCGTTTCAATGTCAAGGGCATCGTACCTATGAAAAAGGAAGTTGTTAAAAAATCAAAGCGCCGCATACAATCACGTAAAAAAGCAGCGTTCATACCAGCGGTTGAGGTAGATCTACACATACACCAATTGACCGATAAATCGCAGTACATGGACAATTACGACATGCTCAACCTGCAAATCGACACCGCTAGAGATAAAATTGAATGGGCAAAAAGAGAACGAGTACCCAAACTCATTTTTATCCATGGAGTAGGTGAAGGCGTCCTAAAACAGGAACTAGAATTCCTGCTAGATCGCTATGAGTATCTCAAATACTATGATGCCGACTATCAAAAATACGGTCTAGGTGCTACCGAGGTTTACATCTATCAGAACAGCTAGAATCTAGTCCTCTACAAATTCTGGTGTAACTGTAATTGAAATACCTGATGTAGTGAAAGATCCAAAATCTAATTGGTCAAAGACCAATTCCTTGCCTTCGCCATTGAGTACCAGATTTTGAAAATCAAATTGGAGTGCGCTGCGTCTAGTATAGCTATTAGGTCTGTATTCGTTTATAGGCGTTGACGCTTCGGCTCTAATTTCTGCGTTTAGATAAAACGGCGTTTCATCTTCATCTAGATCATCTCGAGGGTCCAGATTACCATTGAGGTCTTCCTGTATTGTTGGGATGCCATCGCCGTCATCATCAGGATCTAGATAGTTAGGTATATTATCGCCGTCTGTATCTAGACTCAAGTTCATCGATATCTGTCCATTGACGATTACGACGCCTTCTTGATTTGTGGGGACATTGTCACCATCATCGTCTGTATCAATGTTATCTGGTAATCCATCATTATCTGAGTCTAGACCTGATTCAAGATCTGATGGTATGCCATCGTTATCATCAAGCGAAAAAGTAGTCGTGGTAATAATAAAGGTTCCGTTCTCTGCATCAAAGGATTCTGTTACTCGAGGTGAGACCGGTGGTACATTACCGCAAAAATAGTCTCTATCTGGAGCAGCGTTGTATCGACGATAATCAACAATGTTGTCGTTGTTTAAATCAAAGTCACTATAAGTACCATCAACCGTTAAAATATCATCGCTAGTAGAAAATTCAAGAGAAAGGCTTTCAAAATTGCTCTGGTCAATTTTATAGAATACGTAGTCTCGATCTCCTGTTGTAGCGGTAGGCAAACAGGCCTGTAGTGCCACGCCGTCAAAATCCAAATCCTCGACAACGATGTCACCGTCATCACAAGATAAGATGATGCTGGCAATTAATAAGGGTAATATCTTTTTCATGAATTCAAAGGTAAGCGATCAGTTTGAAGTTGATAAACGTTTAATATGTAGGTAGATTATATACTTTTGCAAACATGAAGCAAGTTTATCTAGACAATGCTGCCACCACACAAATGCGTCCTGAAGTTGTGGAGCGCATGGTGCAAGTCATGAGTGAGGTGCATGGTAACCCTAGTTCAACACACAGCTACGGTCGTAGTGCAAAATCGTTGATTGAAACAGCTCGTAAAAATATTGCAAAGCAACTTAACGTCACCGCAGCAGAAATCATTTTTACCTCTGGCGGCACTGAGGCTGATAATCTAGCTATCCATAGTTGCGTGCGTGATCTAGATGTAAAACGCATCATCACCACTGGTATTGAGCATCATGCAGTGGTTTATATTGTGGATTATTGTGCAGCAAAATATGGTACAACTGTACAGCATGTCAATCTGCAAGAATGCGGTACGCCAGATTATGAGCATCTAGAAAAACTACTTAACGCTAGTGATGAAAAAACGCTGGTTTCTCTCATGCATATCAATAATGAGATAGGTAATCAACTAGACCTAGATCGAGTAGGTAAGCTGTGTCGAGAACATGGTGCATTATTTCATAGTGATTGCGTACAATCTATAGGACACTATGAAGTAGATCTTAAAAATACACCTGTAGATTTTACGGCGGTGAGCGCGCACAAGTTTCATGGACCCAAAGGTGTTGGTTTTGCTTTTATACGTAAAGGTACTGGACTCAAACCATTGATTTTGGGTGGTTCCCAAGAGCGCGGCATACGTGCTGGTACAGAGAGCGTCCATAATATAGTGGGCATGGATATCGCGCTACAAATAGCGTACGATAATCTTGAAAAAGAGCGTGCTTATGTACGAGGTCTCAAAGAGTATTTTAAGCAAGAGCTAGAGAAGCAAATACCAGCGGTAAAATTCAATGGAAAATGTGGCGATCATGAAAACAGTACGTACACCTTGCTCAATGTTTGCTTGCCATGCGATGCAGACAAAGCTGCCATGCTATTATTTACCATGGACTTGAAAGGAATTGCCTGTTCAAAAGGTAGTGCCTGTCAAAGCGGTAGCCAGAAAGGATCTCACGTTTTATCGCAAGTCCTGAATGATGAGGATCTCAACAAACCAAGTTTAAGATTTAGCTTCTCGATCTATAATACTAGAGAAGAGCTGGATTATGTTGTTGGTGTTTTGAAGGAGTATTTGGACAGCCTAAAGTAATTTTCAAGCATTCTAGTCGTCTTGTTGTAATAAAGTCATTTGATAATTTAACTGACGACTGACAACTGACAACTGACGACTATTAATCAGAACCTCATCGCCAGCCTGAAATTAAGAACTCGTGGCGTCAAAAAATTAGGTATAGCTATCTGGCGTGAATTGGCGATGTCGCGTACCCATATATTAGTAATGCTATTTTGGTTGTCGAACATGTTGTACAGCTCAACGCCTATAAATACTTCATCAAATTTTGAGAAGGTACGGCTGTCATTCTGCGCATCCTTGAATACATAATTGATACCCACATCCGCACGACGATAATCTCGCAGTCGGAATTGGAAGTCATAAGGATCTGCATAATTGGGTGAGCCACCAGGTAATCCAGTATTATAAACAAGGTTCAAGTACATGCGCACTTGAGGTATGTTGGGCACATAATCCTGAAAAAGCATTGCAAATTTTAATCGCTGGTCTGTAGGTCTAGAGATAAAGCCGCGATCGTTTAGGTTTTCCTCAGTTTTAAGATAACCAGCAGATATCCAACTTTCCGTGCCTTTGATGAATTCACCATTTAAGCGTAGATCGGCTCCATAAGCGTAGGCAGTCGCCTCATTGTTTGCACGATAGCGTATGCGTACATTTTCTAATGTGTATGTGTTGACGTCGCTTAAATTTTTATAATAAGCCTCGCTCGTCAACTTAAAAGGTCTATCATTCCAGCTAAAACTCCAGTCATTACCCAGTACAAGGTGAAAGGATTGCTGTGCCTTAACATCTGGCACAACGGCTCCATTTTCATCGCGCAATTCTCTATAAAAAGGTGGTTGGTGATAAATACCTGTCGATAGCCTAAAGAGCATGTCCGTATTTGCCCAATCCGGTTTGATAGCAAACTGACCACGCGGCGAGAATACCGTTTGGGTAACACTCTCGATGCCATCACCACTTACATTCCAGGTATGTGTACGAGCTCCTAGATTCCAGAATATCTCATGATCACCTAGATAACCGCGACTGCTGTATTGCGCAAAGGCTTGTAATCGTTGTATGTCCACATCATTATCGGCTCTAATACTAGTAAAAGGCACCAGCGGCGCGCTAAATGGTGTGTAGGGTTCATCATTGCGCAAGTCTGCAAATGGTGGTCGCACGCTAAAACCAGCACTGTCAATCACCGTGTATTCTCTCACACGATCGCGTATATTCTCCACATTGACTTTAACGCCCCATTCCAGCAGATCGCTCTCCTTTTTGCCATCGTCAAATACATAAGTACCTCGATGCTCAACAGTCCCTATAAGTGCATCAAGATCATTGCGACCATGCTCTAATTCTGATCCTATTCCTGTGACAAAATCTACCTCACCTAGATCGTCGCTACCTATATCGGTATTAGGCCTGCCCAATCCATATCTGGCTAGAATGTCATAATGCTCTTGCTCTTGAGTCAAATAAACGCTACTGATAAACCTCAAATTAAGCTGTTCACTTACATCATAACTAGCCTTGAGCGCTCCAAAATAAGTTTCATACTGGTCTTCTTCCTGTCCATCATAATTAATGACCACTGCCTGTGGTTCTTGTACGGTACCAAAGTTTGTCTGTCGATCTTCTGGTTCAAAATCATAACTGTTGACAGCAATGTTTCCCAAAAAATCCAGCTGAAACTTTGGTGTGATCTGGTAGGTCAAATAGGCTTGCGCATCAAAGAATCGCGGCACGGCGTTGGCCTGTGTTTCTCTTGAGTTGATAAATAGACTGTTGTCCCTATAGCGCAGTCCGACAATGGCTGTTAACGCTTTCGCGAAAGCGGTACCCTCTACAAACGCACTTGCACCCAATAAGCTGGCGTCTATACCAGCGCCAAAATCTGTAGGGCGTCTATAATCAATATTCAAGACGCTACTCAATTTATCGCCATATTTTGCCTGGAAACCACCTGCTGAAAAATCTACCGAACGCACCAAATCAGAATTTACCACACTCAAACCTTCCTGTTGACCGCTGCGTATCAAGAATGGACGATATACCTCGATCTCATTAATATAAATCAAGTTCTCGTCATAATTACCGCCACGCACTGCATACTGCGTGCTTAATTCATTATTGTTATTCACGCCAGGTAAGGAAAGAAGGATGTTCTCAATACCTGGCTGCGCGCCTGGAATACGTCTTAAAAGTTCTGGTTCAATAGTGGTAATACCTCTAAATTCTCTAGTATTTCTATTAGTAATGACAACCTCTGCAAATTGCTCAACATTCACATCAAGCACTGGGTTGAATTCAAAAATCTCACCTGGCTTCAAACGCAAGTCTTTAATGACAACAGGTTTAAAATTGATGCTGGTAAACCTTATTTCTAGTGATTGATTTGATGGCACTTGTAATTGATAGAAACCAGTGGCATTACTTGCAGTTCCCGTGCTTGAATCGTTGGCTAGTGAGATATTTACATTAGCAATAGGTTGCTGATCCTTATTGAGTACAACACCTTGAAACGTAGCAGTTTGCGCCAGACTTGCTTGAATTAAAAATAAAGGTAATAGGAGTAAAAGTAAATTTCTCAATACTGCGATTTAACTCTTTCGGTTGAATGTGGCCTCAAATTTAGTGCTATTTCCCACATTATCTGTAACGATGACCTTGAGTTCATTATTGCTGTCGGTCACTACGCCATCGGCAAAATCGTGTGTCAAACTATTAGTCTTATAGTCATATTCCATCAAGATGAATTTGCCATTTACCGTAGCTCGGTAGCCGTCAATACCAGAGTCTTTATCGTCAATAGATAATTTAAGCGTTTTATTCTTGCTTATCCATTGACCATCTTTAAAATTGATTGTTTTAATGGTGGGCGCCTCGGTATCTTTTCTCACGCTATAAGTTCCCAAAGTTCTGGTGTAAGCGGTCAAGGTATTTCCCTTGAGTTTTGACCGCACGTGATACGCAGCGCCCCATGATGTGATTCTTGCGAGGTAGTATTTGCTCATGTCATCACCTTTCTTGCTATTCATATCATACGATATGATCATGTTTTTATGCAACGGTATCACATCGTGATGAATCTTGAGCGTGTCGGTATGTTGTTTGATGTTAAGCAAGGCGTCTTCATATAAACTACCTGTTGGTATGGTAAGGTCAAATGCTCCTAGGGTCTTAGTGAAGGTTTGTTGTGCAGGCACATAAGTAGCGTCACCGGCGTCTACCATTTCAATTTCTGTAGCTTCTTCATTGTAAATGTCCAGCAGCAGGACGCTTTCATTACCCTTGAAATCTTGGATTTCTGCCTTGAATTGATGCGTTGTCCCAGGATCAACTAGCGTTAGTTTACCATTGTCGATAGTCTTGCCATACAAACTTAAGGGACTGCCGTCAGGAACGTAGAATTTGGAAATTCTGCTCTTGGAATTTTTGAAATGTTCATAATCAATCATTTGATTGATGTATCGTGTCTCGGCAAATGTGTATTTGTCAAACGTCATTTCAAAATTCTTCTTACCGTTGAAATACGTATTGACATGATAGATCCCATTCTGGTTATTAGCCGCATCTAGTCGATCGTTGGTATTGACACCTATACCTATTTTTCCATATGCGCTAAATTTCTCAGTCTTGAACTTGCCATCTTTTAGAGGAATCACGCGCAATAATTTACTCTCATGTTTGCCATTTATAGTCGCATCATCACTCAATGGATATGCTTTGACTTGCTTAACAAGAGGTCTTCTAGAATCTGCCACATCAATCCCAAACATAAATGGATTCATGGGTCTGGCGCTGCTGTCGCGTATTTCAAAATGTAAATGCGGGCCACCACTGCCACCAGTATTACCGCTATAGGCAACTACTTCACCTTTATCCACGCGCAAGTCCAGATCATCAGGATATAATTGGATGGTATAACTCTCCGCAGCATATTGTTTTTTCTTGAGGTATTCTTCAATGCGTGGTGAGAAGTTCTTTAAATGCGCATAAACTGTTGTGTAGCCGTTAGGATGCGTTATATAAAGTGCCTTACCATAGCCGTAGTGTTCAATCTTGATACGACTCACATATCCAGAAGCTGCTGCGTACACTTTGGCACCAGTGCGTTGGTTTGTTTTAATGTCTAGACCGCTATGAAAGTGATTGGAACGCAACTCACCAAAGGTTCCGCTTAATTTGAGCTCTATATCAAGAGGATGCTGGAAATAATCCTGTGGTAGATTTTGTATAGTTTGGCTTTCGCCGAAGCGTAACATAAAAAAAGCAAGGAAAACAAATAGGAAGTATCGTGACTGCATGACTAAATATAGAGCGTGAATAATGGATGACAAAAGCTTTTCAAAGTTTGTTCCATAAATATTTGAATTGTCTATTGGGAAAGGTATTTTTGATATAACCGCATTATTTTGTCGTTATGTCCCAGTTTTTGAACCAGATTAACCAGATTGAACTCAAGATCAGGACATTGATTGAAGAGAATAATAGACTTGCGCAGGAACATGCTGCTAGTCAAGAACGTATCGCAAGTCTTGAAAAGGATTTGAATGATGCTCAAGAAACTCTTAAAACAAGCAACGAGCACATCGTTGCACTCAAGACGGCAAATGCGATGCTAGGTAGTGATGATTATAAAGCAAAAACAAAGCTCAAGATAAATGCGCTGGTGAGAGAAATTGACCAATGCATTGCACAACTGGCTTAATATCATGGATAAACTCAAGATCAACATATCGATTGCAGATAGAGTCTATCCTTTGAATATAGATCCTTCTAAAGAAGAAGGATTGCGCAAGGCGGCAAAAAGTATCCAGGAAATGATTACCCAACTGGAGAAAAGCTATGCCGTGCGCGATAAGCAAGATGTTCTTGCCATGTGTGCGCTGCAATTTGCAGCAAGATCAGAGCAAAAAAATATTGATAGTGATGCCCATGGTAGCGAGGCACTAGAACGATTACAGGTTCTGGACCAGCTACTACAGCAGCATATATCATAGACGTTCTTTAAATACAACAGTTACTACCTGCACTTGTTTCATTTTTTGGTGAACTCAACACATAATTCTTTAAAAAAGGTGAGTCGTGGTTGTAAAAGCAAGCCGGCCTAGAGCCGGATCCTTGATCAGCCAGTTAGCCTTAAACTTTATTTAAGGAGTTCATACAAAACCCTAACTCGTGCAGGTTTTTTTATATATTAATTCCATGGATACAACAACTATCATAGCGGCCGTAGTCGCTCTTATTATAGGTCTAGCAGTAGGCTTTTTTATTGCAAAGTCAATCGTCGAGAAAGGCAAGGCCTCACAACTCATCGCAGATGCTAAAAAAGAGGCAGCATCAATAGTCAAAGATGCCGAGGTGGAAGGCGAGAAAATCAAATCTGAAAAAACATATCGAGCCAAAGAAAAATTTATTGAGCTCAAGGCAAAGCATGAGAAAGAAATCATGCAGCGCGAGAAGAAAATAGGCGACAGCGAGAAACGCACCAGAGATAAGGAGTCTAAGGTTTCTAGCGAACTAGCCAACAGCAAGAAACTCAACCAGTCGCTAGAGAGCAAGCAAAAAGATCTTGATGAGAAGCGTAGCGCTATTCTCAAGAAACAAGAAGAGACTGAAAAGATGCACCAGCAGCAAATCAAGCAGCTTGAGGTAATCAGTGGTATGTCTGGAGAAGATGCTAAAAAACAGCTAGTAGAATCGCTTAAAGACACTGCGCGTACCGAGGCTATGTCTATTGTTCAAAGCACTATTGAAGAGGCAAAGCTTACCGCACAACAAGAAGCTCGCAAGGTGATCATCAATACCATACAACGCATAGGAACTGAAGAAGCAGTTGAAAACTGCGTATCAGTATTCAATCTAGAAAGTGACGATGTCAAGGGACGTATCATTGGTAGAGAAGGACGTAACATTAGAGCTATTGAAGCCGCTACTGGTGTAGAAATTATTGTGGATGATACTCCAGATGCTATCATACTTTCTTGTTTTGATGCAGTGCGTCGCGAGGTAGCTAGACTATCACTACACAAGTTGGTGACTGATGGTCGTATTCACCCAGCACGTATTGAAGAAGTAGTGCGCAAGACCAGAAAGCAGATTGATCAAGAAATTGCTGAGGTAGGAAAACGTACGGTAATCGATTTAGGAATTCATGGTTTACATCCAGAATTGATCAAAATGGTAGGACGTATGAAGTACCGTTCATCTTATGGTCAAAACCTATTACAACACAGCCGCGAGGTGGCAAAGTTATGTGGTACCATGGCATCAGAATTAGGGTTGAACCCCAAACTTGCCAAGCGCGCTGGACTGTTACATGATATAGGTAAAGTACCTGAAACTGAGGATGAGACTCCACACGCAATCCTAGGAATGAAACTAGCTGAAAAACATGGTGAAAAAGGAGAAGTGTGCAACGCTATTGGTGCTCACCACGATGAGATAGAGATGACATCCTTATTGTCACCTATTGTGCAGGTATGTGACGCGATAAGCGGCGCGAGACCAGGCGCGAGACGTCAGGTGTTAGATTCTTACATCCAGCGATTGAAAGATCTTGAGGATATAGCTTTTGGGTTTAATGGTGTTGAGAAAGCTTATGCTATCCAAGCAGGTAGAGAATTGCGAGTAATGGTAGAAAGTGAAAAAATAAGTGATGAGAAAGCTGGACAACTATCTTTTGAGATTTCACAAAAAATCCAGACCGATATGACTTATCCAGGTCAGGTAAAGGTCACCGTTATACGAGAAACCAGAGCGGTAAACATTGCTAAGTAATCACAGGACTTAAAATTATAGAACTAAAAAACCGCTCAACTGAGCGGTTTTTTGCTTTCAGGCCCCTAATCCTGAAAACTTAGATCAATTTACTTTTTGTAGCCCCTTAGGAGAAACAAGTTTCTCACTACTTTCCATAAATTGATATAACAAATACTGCCTTTAATTGAGATCAATGCGTTGAACGTGTGCATTGCTATTTTAAAGACATGGTAAATATCACTAGAACTTTAGGTAAAAAAAATACCCTTTAAAGGGTATTTTTATACTCAGTATTGTACGAATTTTACTCGTCATAAATATTTTCATATCCCTTTTCTGGCACCTCAAAGAATTTACCGGTCACATATCTATAGTGACGATCTAATCCAGCGAGGTCTTTCATGTCCTGTTCGTCAAAATTTACCGCAGCACTGGCAATGTTGTCCTTAATATGTCCTTCACTGGTAGATTTAGGTATTACTGCCGTACCGCGCTGGTGCGACCATGCAATGAGAATTTGTCCTGGCTCTACATTATGCTTATCGGCTAGGGCTTTTACTGTCTCTAGCTCCAGCATGTTGGGTTCATTTTCCTGTTTCATACCATCAGATCTATCGCCGCTACCCAACGGTGAATAGGCAGTAAGATGGATCCCTTGTTTTGAGCAATACTCAAAAAGATCATTTTGTTGTAATAATGGATGCAATTCCACTTGATTCATTTCAGGAACCTCGTTGGTTTTGGAAAGTAGATCCTTAAGCTTAGTAACAGAGAAGTTGGAGACACCTATGTGTTTTGCAAGTCCCTTGTTTTTGAGCTCAATCATCGCATTCCAGGTGTCTATCACTGGCGCTTCTTGTGGTGTTAGAAAATCTTTAGGACCTTCTGGATTCATCACATCTGGTTTGAATGCAACGGGCCAGTGCATCAAGTAAAGATCTAGATAATCCAGTTGCAGATCTTTCAATGTTTTTTCAATGGCAGGCTGTACATCTTTAGGTAAGTGTGAATTGTTCCACAATTTTGAAGTAATCCAGACATCCTCGCGTTTGATCTTGCCTTCACTGAAAACCTCTGCAAATGCCTCGCCTATTTCTGCCTCGTTGCCATAGATCAATGCACAATCAATATGACGATATCCAGCGTCCAGTGCCATTTTTACAGCTTGTTTGACCTCTCCAGGTTTGGATTTCCATGTTCCTAATCCTATTGCGTCAAGCTCGTCGCCGTTCTTAAATTTTAATGTTTTCATGAATTTTTTTTGACAAGTTAGCTTTCGCGAAAGCGTAATCCCAATAATCCACCACCGTTTGACATAATTTTAATAGCAAATCAAAATGCAGGTTAACAGGTGAGCATCGCTATTCTGACTAATATTGTAAGAAACTAATCACTCAAACGTGTTGCGAGGATGGTGTTTTTGCAGCATTTCATGAAGGTAGGCGCGATCCATGTGTACATATATCTCAGTCGTTGTGATACTCTCATGACCTAGCATGAGTTGGATTGAGCGCAGGTCGGCGCCATTCTCTAATAAGTGTGTGGCAAATGAATGCCTGAATGTATGCGGGCTTACTTTTTTCTTGATTCCAGCCGTACGCTTTAGGTCTTTTACAATGGTAAAAATCATGGCTCTGGTAAGACCCGTGCCGCGACGATTCAAGAAAACCGTATCAGTATGTTGCGGTTGGATAGGTAAGTGTACGCGTACCTGATTCAAATAATCGTCCATAATTTTTATGGTGGAGGCTCCTATAGGTACAAAACGCTGTTTGTCACCTTTACCGGTTACTTTGATAAAACCATCTGGAAAAACCAGGTCGCTGATCTTGAGGTTAATCAATTCAGACACTCGCAGGCCGCAACTGTATAGCGTTTCTAGAATCACACGATTGCGCTCGCCATGAGCCGTAGATCGATCGATGGCGGCAATAAGTTGATCAATTTCTTGTGTACTCAAGGTATCTGGCAGCTTGCGTCCTAATCTGGGCGATTGAATAAGCTCCATAGGATCGTCCTCTCTATAATCTTCTAGCATCAAGTAATTAAACAAACCTTTTAAACTGCTGATAGCGCGTGCTTGAGAACGTGGACTCACCGTTGCGGCTAGATGATGAATAAATAGAATAAGCCCATCATGTTTAATGGTTTTGGGATCGTATCCAGATTCCTGTTGATCAATCCATTCTATGAATTTCTCAAGATCACGCCGGTAGGCAGCGATGGTATTTGCAGCCATACCGCGCTCTAATTGCAAGTAGATTTTATAGTCTGTGAGCGCTTGTTGCCAGGTCATGTTAAATGAGAACTAGCGTGAATTTACAATATGTCCACGCTAGATTCCTAATATTTCAAATCGTTAAAAATCATGTAAATTCTATCTGCAATCTTAGCGAATTTTTGGGATTGTGATATTGTCGAGTGAATAATTTTGCCGCAAATAAACATTCAAATTATGAAAAAAGTATTTGTAACAGTAGCAATCGCTTTAGGTTTTATTTCAACGAGTATAGCTCAGGAAATTGACTTTGGAGTTCAGGTAGGGGCAAATTTTGCAAAATTATCTGGTGAAGATATTGAAGATGCAGATGGTCGTACAGGATTCAATGTGGGAATCACCGGTGAGGTTCAAACGTCTCAACAATTTGGAATTCTAGTGGGTGCGATTTACTCGCAGCAAGGACTTGATGGTGAGGTTTTTGGAGAAGAAGCTACCTTAAAGCTGGACTATATCAATGTTCCTGTGTTGGCAAAGTTTTATTTAGGAGGTTCAGGTCTGGCTCTCGAGGCAGGACCACAAATTGGTTTCCTTGTCAATGATGAAATCGAAGTTAATGGAACTGATTTTGATCAATCCATATTTGAAGCTCAAAATATCGACTTTAGTGCTGGTGGTGGCATGTCATACAAGTTTAAGGAAGGTACCACACTTGAAGGTCTTGCCTTTGGAGCACGTTATATGATTGGTCTAAATAATGTTTATGAAGACAACGAGACCTTTGATGATGATGTAACAAACTCGGTTCTTTCAATCAATTTAGGATACAAGTTCTAACAACTGAAATCAAACTTTTTATTAAAGCCGCTCTTCTAGAGCGGCTTTTTTTATCATTTGATAATTCTATTTGAGCTTTGAAAGAAGTTCAGCTTTTTGTAGCTAATTCATTGAGAATAGATGTAAGATATTCTTAATAGTATTGTAAACCGTAGTGAAAGATTTTTGTAAAATGATCATATTGCAACTTTAAACTTTATAAGTCATGCGTGTTACTATTCTACTTTCCGTTTTGTTTATTTCATCTCTTTGCCATGCTCAATTGTCTGGTGATGTGACTGTGACGCCATTTATAGGTATTTCTAATAGTGTATTTGCCTCGAGCGCTGATGTTGATTACAAGTCACAACAAGGAATATCTGCAGGTATTACGGGTAATTACTTCCTGTCAGAAAGTTGGAGTTTGAGAACAGGAGTAATGTACACTTCTATGGGTGGTGAAGAAAAGGCCACTGGACGCGAGGAGCGATTGGGATACATTGCTGTTCCTGTAAACATTAGTTTGCACGTCACTAAATACAAGGATTTATCATTCAACTTTGGACCTATGTTTCTTTTTAACACTGCCTCTGAAGAAATGAGGAGTGACAACAATGAAGTAGAACAAGACTTTATCACTAACGATTACGATTTTGGTGTCAATCTTGGAGTAGGTTATCGCATACCTCTTGACGATAGGTTTGATTTATATTTTGACGCCCAAGGTTATGCTGGGTTTATTGATGTTTATGATAATGTCAATGAATTGTTTGAGGTGCGCAATTTTGCTGTAGCAGTGCATGTTGGCACCCGTATAAAATTATAACTAAGCACGCGATTTTGCTGATTACGCTTTCGCGAAAGCGTAATTGAAAATCATATTCTCATATCATCATGATGAATGGTTTTATGCTACTTTAGCACCTTTTTAAAACCAACCATTATGAAAACAACTATTACCACATTACTTTTATTATTAGCAGGTGTCACATTGAATGCGCAGGCAAACGACAAGGGAGACATCACGATTGCACCGCTTTTGGGAGTAGCATTTAGCACCTATTCATCTAGTGAAGACGTCAGTTTTGACGCTCGTACCGCAATAGCTGCTGGCGCGACTGTTGACTTTTATTTAAGTGATAGATGGAGCCTTAGATCTGGTCTTTCATATGCACCTTACGGTGCCGAGGATGATTTTGGCAATGTTGACAAAATCAATTATTTGAAAATCCCATTAAATGCTAACTGGCATTTTGGAGGTAAGCGCAATTGGTATTTGAATTTTGGTTTCTCAGCAAATGTCCTGTTAAATGCGAAAGGTGAACTAGAAGATGGTCAAGAAATTGACCTTGAAGATTTTATTGAACCATTTGATCTGGGTCTTGATCTAGGTATAGGATACAAGTTTTACATTAGTGAGGACGTGCAATTCTACGGTGAGTATCAGGGTTACACAGGGTTCTTAAATCTTCTCGACGTCGGGCCAGATGTAGATGTAGAGTTGCGTAATGCAGCGTCAATTTTCAATGTAGGTGTGATACTCAAGTTATAAGAGGCCTTAAAGAACCATATTTTAGCTTTCAAATAAGATTACTATGAAACTACTTATCATAAACGGTCCCAACCTTAATTTGCTAGGGAAACGAGAGCCTGACGTATACGGTAATAAAAGCTTTGATGACTTTTTTGCTGACTTGCAGTTTCATTTTAAGGATATCGAGCTTGCCATGTTTCAATCCAATATTGAAGGTGAATTGGTCGACGAGCTGCAACAGGCAAGCGAGAGAGGATTTCATGGCATTGTACTCAATCCTGCCGCTTACACGCACACATCAATCGCGGTAGCAGATGCTGTCGCGGCAATTAGCATACCCGTGGTCGAGGTGCATATCTCAAATGTGATGGATCGCGAACGAATAAGACACACTTCGTACGTCTCAAAAAATGCCAGTGGAACCATCTCTGGTTTTGGCCTGGACGGTTACAAGTTAGCCATACAAGGACTCAAACAGCAATTGAAAGCTTAATTGCCAATAACTTTTACGAATAAAAAAAGCCCTTTTTGAAATATCAAAAAGGGCTTTTCATTTTGAGTAATCGCAACTTATAGTCCAGGATAGTTACCTGTCAAAATATCAATCAAGTCGATAATTGCCCAGATGCCTAATCCACCAAAAGTTAGGATATATAAAATGTTCCAACCTACAGGGCTGCCTAAGTACCATCTGTGTCCAGCAACGAAGCCAAGGAAAAACCACAATACTGTAGCGATAGTTTGACTTTCTTCCCACACCACAGCGGCTGGAGATGATAATACAGTTGTTGTTTCTTCTACAGCAGTTTCTACATTTATAGTAGTCACCACATTGCGCTCCACAGGAAAGGAAGCATAACTGATAGAGCTGATAAGCATGAAGATACTTACTACAGCAAGTGTAAAGTTTGATTTCATAAAAAGGTTTGTTTGTTAGTTATCTTTACCAAATATACCCAAATTAATGAAAAGCCTTACAACGTTTCTTTTGCTTTTTAACATGCTCGCGGCGACCTCTCAAACTGTTGAATACAGCGGTTTAATAGCCTTACCAGACAGCACATTCATAACGTACAAGGTGGATATTATAGAAAATGATGGCTATATTTCTGGATATTCCTACACAGATCTCAATGGTCCTCATGAGAGCAAGAATAGTATTGTCGGTCGCTATGATGATAAATCAAATCATCTAGAATTTAGAGAAGTTGATTTGATCTATACCAAGTCGCCCATCGACGAGCTGGATTTTTGCTACGTCTACTACAGTGGACAAATGCGTCGATTGAATGGTAAATCTAATCTTGAAGGCAACTTTAAAAGCTACTACGATGATCTGGAACCATGCATCAATGGAGAACTCATGCTACAAAGTGCGGAAAAGGCAGAGCGCAAATTAGAAAAATTGAAACGTAAAATCGATAAGACATCAAGGATCGCAGACAGTGTAAAGCAACGACTTAATGAAAGTTCATTCTTTAATGTCAATAAACGCCAAGGCTTAAAAGGAGGCGAGACGCTCAATGTCTTATGGAATAGTAAAGTAGCCTATCTTGAAATCTGGGATCCAGGAACGGTAGATGGTGATGCAATGTCCATTTCACTGAATGGAAAAACCCTAGAAAAAAGCTATGCACCTAAAAAGTCCAAGCGCAAAATACCATTGATTCTCGACAAGGATCAAAGTAAATTAACTCTTATCGCCTTGACAGAAGGAACTGAGCCACCCAACACTGCTCAAATCAGACTTACCGATGGAAACGGCAAAGAAATAAGCATGCTGTCCAGTTTTAAAGTAGGCGAGAAAGTTGAGGTAGTTTTCTACTTCAAAGACTTGAAATAAAAGCTCAATACCTATGAACAAAAAATGCTGGAGAATCTCTCCAGCATTTTTGAATTAGATCAATCTGTTAACTTTAAAATTCTCTACAAGTGAATCACTTCATCATAAGCATCTGCAACAGCCTCCATCACAGCCTCACTCATAGTCGGGTGTGGATGCACTGCTTTTAATACTTCGTGTCCAGTCGTTTCTAGCTTGCGCGCGACCACTGCTTCAGCGATCATGTCGGTTACGCCAGCACCTATCATGTGACATCCTAGCCACTCGCCATACTTGGCATCAAAAATTACTTTTACAAAGCCATCCTTAGTACCAGCAGCACTTGCCTTCCCTGATGCACTAAACGGAAACTTACCTACTTTAATATCATAACCAGCTTCTTTGGCTTGTGCTTCGGTATAACCTACGCTTGCAATTTCTGGAGTAGAGTAGGTACAACCAGGAATATTGCCATAATCAAGTGGCTCAACGTGCATGTCTGCTATTTTCTCTACACACAAGATACCTTCAGCACTTGCAACGTGAGCCAGCGCTGGGCCAGCGGTTATATCACCAATGGCATAGTAACCTGGGATGTTTGTCTGGTACCAGTCGTTGACTAATACTTTACCTCGATCTGTTGAGATACCAACTTCTTCAAGGCCTATGCTCTTGATGTTGGTTTCAATACCTACCGCGCTTAATACGATGTCTGCCTCAAGAGTTTCTTCACCTTTTTTAGTCTTCACGGTTGCCTTCACGCCATCACCACTTGTGTCAACACTAGTAACCTCGCTTGAAGTCATGATGTTGATGCCTGTTTTCTTAAAGCTGCGTTCCATTTGTTTTGAAACATCCACATCTTCAACAGGAACGATGCGATCTAGATATTCAACGATAGTAACCTCAGTGCCCATTGCGTTATAGAAGTATGCAAACTCAACGCCTATGGCGCCAGAACCTACAATGATCATCTTTTTAGGCTGGCTCTCTAGTGTCATCGCCTCACGATAACCTATAACCTTTTTGCCATCTTGTGGCAATGCTGGCAATTCGCGAGACTTTGCACCAGTGGCGATGATAATATGGTTAGCCTCAACAGTAGATGTTGATCCGTCTTCTGCCTTGACCTCAATTTTCTTTGCTTTTTTAAGCGTGCCGTAACCCATGATCACGTCGATCTTGTTCTTTTTCATCAAGAACTGCACACCTTTACTCATGCCATCTGCCACGTCGCGAGAACGTTTTACCACAGCATTAAAATCTTTATCTACATTATCTGCCTTCAAACCATAGTCTGCAGCATGATTCAAATAATTGAATACATCAGCACTTTTGATGAGCGCTTTTGTTGGGATACAACCCCAATTGAGACACACGCCACCTAGCGATTCCTTCTCTACAATAGCCACCTTCATTCCTAGTTGAGAGGCGCGTATGGCAGTCACATATCCACCAGGACCACTACCCAAAACGATAACATCGTACTTACTCATATCTGTCGATTTTTAAGAGCTGTAAAAATATAGAATAAACGCCAACTGATCGTATTTTTGACCAACCCATTTACCATGTACAAATCACTTGTCAGGCCGCTGCTGTTCCGTTTTGATCCAGAAGGCGTACACCATTTCTCATTCAAGGCTATTAAATTATTGAGCAAGGTGCCTGGTTTTAGCACGCTTTCGCGAAAGCGTTACAAGCTCCAGCATCCTGCATTAAAAAGAAATCTATTTGGGTTAGAGTTTGAAAATCCTGTAGGTCTGGCCGCAGGTTTTGATAAGGATGCCAAAGCATTTGCAGAGTTCTCCAATCTAGGTTTTGGATTTGTAGAAATAGGCACGCTCACGCCTAAACCTCAAGAAGGAAATCCGAAACAAAGGCTTTTCAGGCTTAAGGATGATGCGGCGATCGTCAATCGCATGGGCTTTAATAATGGCGGCGTTGACGCTGCAGTTGAGCGATTGAAAAATAATAAAGCCAGCGAGGACCGTGTACTGATAGGCGGCAATATAGGTAAGAACAAAACGACACCTAATGAGCAAGCTGTCGAGGATTACATTATTTGTTTTAATAAGCTCTTTAACCATGTGGACTATTTCACGGTCAATGTAAGCTCGCCCAACACACCAGGATTACGCGAACTGCAAGACCGCAAACCATTGACACATATCTTGCAGACACTGCAAGATTTGAATAATGCACGACCACAGCGCAAACCAATTTTACTCAAAATCGCACCAGACCTGACTGACGAGCAATTGCTGGACATCATAGGAATCGTAGAAGACACTCAAATTGACGGTGTTATAGCAACCAATACGACTATCGAGCGCAAGGAGCTTAAAAGCGATATCACCCTGCAAAAAGAAGCAGGTGGTTTGAGCGGCGCACCACTTACAAATCGTGCGACACAGGTCATCAAATTTCTATATGAAAAAAGCCATGGAGCTTTCCCAATCATCGGCGTTGGCGGAATCATGACCGCTCAAGATGCCATTGATAAAATAAAAGCTGGCGCCAGCCTCGTACAACTATACACTGGTTTTGTCTATGAAGGACCTGCTTTGGTAAGAGATATCAATAAAGAGATTCTAAGACAAGGCTTGTAGAATTTTGAGTTGTCATGCTGCACTCGATGCGGCATCGGCTAGACTCTAATTCAAAATTTATTGAGGTGTCTGCTTAAGAATTATTTCAATGTAATACACTTGTAATCACCAATGCTAGAAACCTACCTAACATTCTCTTTCACCGCATTCTTGCTAGCCCTATCGCCAGGTCCAGACAATATCTTCGTACTCACGCAGTCCATAGCAAGAGGTGCGAGATACGGCATCGCAGTTGCAAGCGGCTTGATTACAGGATGTATACTTCATACCTCGGTAGTAGCGCTTGGCTTTGCTGTAATTCTAAGAGATAATGAATGGTTGCTGCTGCTTATCAAGATTTTTGGAGCCTTGTACCTGTTGTTCCTTGCCTACAAAGTCAATCAATCCAGCGACGAAATTAAGCTGGACGCTAGTGTGGTCAACAACAACTCATGGTGGAAGCTTTATCGCATAGGCATCACCATGAATCTGCTGAATACCAAAGTAACATTGTTCTTCCTGGCATTACTGCCTCAATTTGTAGTTCCCAACTCTACAGAAGAGTGGATCCAGATATACATTCTAGGCGGTATTTTCATGCTAGTGTCACTCGCAGTCTTCTACAGCATAGCTTTTTTAGGCGGCAGCGCTGCAAGGTTCATAAGATCTTCAAGATGGTTTGCACCAGTAATGAAGTGGTTGCAGATTGTAGTATTTGTAGGTATTGCGGTTGCGATTTTTATTTTGTGATTAAAACTATCTAATTCCTTACATGACGAGGTTTCGATTATAATAATCGGCCTCAAATCTCACGAATTGAATATTAGAGTTTAGTACCTGAGTTAAATCTTTCCAGCTAAATGATTTTCCTCTGCGTTGAGTCATTGCATTGGTTAGAACGATTTTATAGTAATAATGAACAGCTATAAACAAAGCGGATATGCTTTCTAAAACATTTTTGAGATTTGCTTCATAATAAAATTCATTTCTTTCGTACTTTACCTTATTATGAATCGTCCACCAATTTGGAGCTTTGCTTGAGGACCAACCTTCGTATGGTTTAATGGGATTCAAATTAGATCCGATAAAAACAGATTCTGTGAATAAATCTGGTAGTTTGATTATTAAATCTTTTTGGTACTTGTAAATATTATCTGCTTTAGAGCTGCTCGTCAATTTTTTACAAATGTGTTTTAGAATAACATCAATTTCAGCGCAGCTCGATAATAGCAATCTTGTAAATTCTATCGAATATGACGAGAAGTTATCTTCTGTAAAGTCTATATATCTGGAGGCAATCTTCAAATCATATTCCAAAGCACAGAAATAATCCCAATACTTCATTGATAGATCTTCTTCTGTAAGATTTTGAATGACCATAAATCTATAATTTAATTTTTTTCATTTAGAGAGAGCGGAACTTTCATTAAAATTAATCGCAGTCTCGATTAATGCCAGGTGAGAATAGGCCTGTGGGAAATTGCCCAGCAAACGCTTAGTCTTGAAATCAATATCCTCGCTAAACAAGCCCAAGTGGTTGCTATAGGAAAGGAGCTGATCAAAATAGGCTCTTGCTTTCTCTGTCTCACCAATCTTGTGCAGGCTGTCAATCAGCCAAAAAGTGCAAATTGTAAATGAACTGCTAGGCTCGCCAAAGTCGTCATTGTTCTTATAACGATACATCAATCCATCGTTGCACAGCTCACGCTCAGTAGCTTGAACGGTACTCACAAATCGCGGATCGGTCGCCTCTATAAAACCGTACTGCTGCATTAACAACGTTGAAGCATCTAGGTCTGGTGAGCCGTAGGATTGTGTGTATGCCTGGACTTCATCATTCCAGCCGTTTTGATAGATATCATCATGGATGGTCTGCCTTAATTCTTGCCACTCTTGTAGATATCTACTTTTACCAATGATCTCGCTGATTTTGATCGCACGATCTATGGCCACCCAACACAATAGTTTTGAGAATACAAAATGCCTGTCCTCTGTACGCAGTTCCCAGATTCCTTTATCTGGTTTCTGCCAGTTTTTATTGACGATCGATGTGATGCTCTTTATTATAGTCCACAGTTCCTCGCTATTTTCCAGACTGGTCTCAAATTGGTCAAACTGCTGATAGATTACCTCCATCAGGATACCATAGATGTCATTTTGCTTCTGGATATAGGCAGCGTTTCCTATTCTTACTGGACTAGAATCTTTGTAACCAGAAAGGTGGTCAAGAAATTCTTCAGTCAGGTCTTTCTCACCATTGATACCATACATGATCTGGATTTTCTCATCTTTTTCTGGAATCAAGTTGACGATAAATTGTAGGAACCTCTTAGCAGACTTGGTATGACCCAAACTCGTGATAACTCTAATAACCATAGATGCATCACGTATCCAGCAAAATCTATAATCCCAATTCCTTACTTCACCGATGGTTTCGGGCAAGCTAGTGGTGGCAGCGGCAAGCACGGCACCAGATTTCTCATAGGTCAGCGCTTTTAGGGTAAGTGCACTGCGTACGATTTCTTCATTGTAAAGCTGGTAGCTAGTCGTGCGCTCACTCCAGTTCATCCAGTAGGTTTTGGTGCGCTGGAATTTCAAATAACAGCGATCCAGTGTCTGGCTGGTTAGTTTTTCGTGGTACGACAACAACAGAAAAGCATTCTTTTCTAAGGTGATAATCTCCTGATTGAGTACCGCATCATAGTCCAAATCACTATACAAAAATGCCGACTCGTACTCGCCATCCTGCGTATTGCTGTGTATGTATTCTCCTTTATTAGTAGAGTGCGTCTCAACCGCAGCATATTTCAATCTAGGATTATAAGAAATTTTGAATTGCGGCTTGCCTTTCAGCAGCCTTAAAAACCTCACGATATCTGGCGGTGAATAAAAAGTGCCGTCTTTTTGCTCGTATCTAGGCATGAAGTCAATGACCTGAAAAGCGTCAGTGCCATTGTCAAAAGTCGTGCTCAGGATATTGGTTTGCCATAAATATTCCTGGTGCACTTGATAATCATCGTTCAACTTAAACGAGAGGCTACCACCTTTCTCATCATCAAGGATTTTAGCAAAAACAGATGCGCTATCAAAAATGGGCAAGCAGCACCAGTCGATGGACGCATTTTTTGAAATAAGTGCCGCACTTCTGCAATTACCTATGATACCGTAATCCAAATTCTCCATAAAGTCCTTAATAAAACCAGCTGGCTGGCTATTTTAAATATGATTTGCCGAAATTTAAGGATTAAACATCCATTCCAGTAAAGTAAGACCAGTTTATGAGCAAAACCATCATAGTTTCAAATCGATTGCCACTTCAATTATCTATTGAAAACGACCAGGTGAGTTCGCACCCCAGCGTTGGTGGACTGGCGACAGGTTTGAAATCGGTACACAGAGACAACAATGGCTTATGGATAGGTTGGACTGGACTCACAAAGGAAGAGACGCCCGACCACCTCAAATCTGAAATACAGCAAGCAGTCACAAATCAACAGTGTGCTGCTGTGGAATTGACCCAGCGCGATATGGATGGCTTTTACTATGGTTTTAGCAATCGTACTATTTGGCCGCTGTTCCATTATTTTATGGAATATGCAGAATTTGATGATGAAAATTGGGAAATCTATAAAAGCGTAAATCAGAAGTTTGCTCAGGTCGTGCTGGAAAATCTAGAAGATGGCGACACCGTTTGGGTACACGATTATCAATTGATGTTGCTGCCACAAATGATCAAAGAGCAGCGACCCGACGTTTCCATTGGATTTTTCCTGCACATTCCGTTCCCATCCTACGAGGTTTTTAGGACCTTACCATGGCGTGAACAATTGCTCAATGGCCTGCTGGGTGCAGATTTGTTGGGCTTCCATACCTATGATTATGAGCGTCATTTCTTGAGTTCGGTAAGTAGGATTCTGGGGCATGAGGTAAGCTTCAATGAGATCACGTTCAAAGATCGTCTAATCAAGGTAGACAGCTTTCCCATGGGTATCGATTATGAGAAGTTTTCCGCTTCCGCGAAAGCGAACTATCAACAAACTGATAAAACACAAAGCGAGCTACAACGTCGATTGGATCTTCATGCAACGGCCACGCCAGATGCCAAAATGATTCTTTCCATAGATCGTTTGGATTACACAAAAGGGATCGCAAATAGGCTGCGTGCATTTGAACATTTTCTAGAGAAATATCCGCATTATTCTGAGAAAGTCAGACTAGTCATGCTAGCGGTACCTAGCCGATCAAATGTGCCACAATATCAAGTGTTGAAGAAAGAAATTGACGAGTTGGTAGGACGCATCAATGGTAAATTTTCTACCGTGAGCTGGACGCCAGTCTGGTATTTCTATAGATCCATGCCTTTCGAGAATCTTATCGATCTCTATACATCATGCGATGTCGCGTTGATCACACCTATACGCGATGGAATGAATCTGGTCGCCAAAGAATACGTCGCCACCAGAATCGACCGCACTGGCGTATTGATCCTGTCAGAAATGGCTGGTGCCGCCAAGGAAATGAACGAGGCACTACTCATCAACCCAAACAACATTAATCTGATTGCGGATACCATCAAAGAAGCGCTAGAAATGCCCGTAGAAGAACAAAAGAAGCGTAATAAGTTCATGCAAAGCCGCTTGAAACGTTACAATGTGGAAAAATGGGCGAGTGATTTCATGGTCAAACTAGACGCAGTAAAAGGCAATCAAACCGTAGTCAAGGCAAAGCATATCAATGAGAAAAGGCAAACGGTAATTCTCGAGCAATTTCAAAAAGCCAATAAGCGCATATTCTTCCTTGATTATGATGGCACATTGCGAGGTTTTGTCAATAATCCAGGCGATGCAAAACCTGATGTAGCATTGCTGGAAATGATCAAAAAGCTGCAAGCACCTGACCAAAACGAAGTGGTGATTATTAGCGGTCGCGACAGCGTGACGCTAGGCGAGTGGTTTCAGGACGTGCCTGTCACGCTAATTTCTGAGCATGGTGTGTTGAAAAAAACATACGGGCAGGATTGGGAACTTACCGAAACTATGAACAATGATTGGGTACCTACCATCCAGCCTGTATTGCAAACCTATGTAGACCGTACACCAGGAACTTTTATTGAAGAAAAAAACTACAGTATTGCCTGGCATTACCGCAAAGCAGATCCACAATTAGGTGAGCAGCGAGCCAATGAGCTATCAAACGTGATACGGGAATTAACCAGCAATCATGGGTTGAGCGTGCTGTCTGGGAACAAGGTCATTGAGATCAAGAGTAGCAATGTCCACAAGGGTAAGGCAGCTAACAATCATATCCTGAACAAGAACTATAACTTTATATTCTGCATAGGCGACGACTGGACAGACGAGTTCATGTTTCACGATCTACCAGAAACTGCCATCACAGTCAAGGTAGGACTTGCTAATACCGCAGCTCGCTACTACGTTGATGATACAGATCAAGTCAGAGACATGTTGCAAATGTTTATTAAGTAAATGGCTAAGTCGATATTGCTATGCTGAAGTTGGACTCAAGAAACAGCTCATGTCCCTTATTTATTGGATTTCAAAACGATAGCCAGGCGAGAACTTGACTCAAGGAAAAATGGTAATACGTGACTGATGACTTTTGAGTTTCCGCAAACGATAGCGTAATGGTATCTTTACGCCAATGGAACGAGTCAAAATAATCGAGTGCCCGCGTGACGCCATGCAAGGAATCAAGGAAATGATTCCTACCGCTACCAAGGTACAGTACATACAATCACTACTGCGATGCGGATTTGACACCATCGATTTTGGCAGTTTTGTATCGCCGCGAGCCATTCCTCAAATGGTGGATACTGCCCAAGTTTTGGCTCAATTAGATCTTTCAAAAACGGATTCTAAACTACTCGCAATCGTTGCCAATCTGCGCGGTGCGCAGGCAGCCTGCGAGCATCCAGAGATTGATTATTTGGGTTATCCGTTTTCCATAAGCGAGAACTTCCAGATGCGTAACACGCACAAAACCATTGCGCAATCTGTAGAGCTGCTTCAAGAGATTTTGGATCTCGCTTTCGCGAAAGGGAAAAAAGTAGTCGTTTATATATCGATGGGATTTGGTAATCCATACGGCGATCCATGGAATGTTGAGATCGTAGGCGAGTGGACGCAGCAATTAAGCGCCATGGGCGTGGAGATCTTGTCACTGTCTGATACGGTAGGAACATCAGATCCTGAATCTATTGAATACCTGTTTTCTAACCTGATTCCTGCTTATCCAGCTATCGAATTTGGTGCACACTTGCATACCACGCCAACAAAATGGCACGAAAAAGTGGATGCCGCCTACAAAGCTGGTTGCCGCAGATTTGATGGTGCAATTCAAGGTTTTGGCGGTTGCCCTATGGCCAAAGATGAACTCACCGGCAACATGCCTACCGAGAAAATGGTAAGTTATTTCAATCAAGCAAAAGCCGATTCAGGCATCAAAATGACCTCATTTGAAAGCAGCTATAATGAGGCGAGTACTATTTTTGGGAGGTATCATTGAGTGGCTTTGCTTCAATCCGTAAATAATAATTATTGTCATGCTGATTTCTATGACAATGACAAGCTATTTTTATAAATAGTTTGGTTTTTGATCAGTGCGTAGATGATGTGAATGATTTTGTTCCTGACGGCATTTAATACACTCATCTTATTTTTTCCTTCTGCAATTTTTCTCTGGTAATAGTACTTGAGGTCACATTCGAGTCTCACGGCTCTCATGGCGGCCATGTGCAACAAGGTCTTCATGGACTTATCTGCCATGTGGGACACCCTATTTCTAGATTTGAGTGATATTCCCGATTGATAGTTGAAGGGAACCACGCCAGCACTGCAGGCAAGTTTCCTGGGATCGGTGTAGGTGTTGAAGCCTTCGGTCTTGATGACGATAGCCGTCGAGAGCACCGTTCCCACACCTGGCACACTGCGTACCAGTTCTATCTGTTCCCTTATGGTTTGATCCATGTCTATCAACTCTTCCAAGATGGCTTCAAGATCCTTTATCTGTTGGCTTACCAGCTTTAGGCTCTTGTTGAACATATTGACAAGTCTGCGCTTGAGCCTTGGATCCTTGATCAGTTTCAGGTCTCTTTGCTGCTGGAGCAGCCTGGCGCGTGTCTTTATCTTCGATCTTCTTTCAGTCATCACGTACTTCATCTCCATGATCGTTTCACTGCACGGTTTCCACGGATCGAGTTCCTTATGATTCTTCTCGACAAAATTGGCGATGCGCTCTGCATCGACCTTATCATTCTTTCCTCTGACAAGTCCCAGGCTTTTCTTTAAATGGAAGGGATATATCACAAAGGTCTTTAGCTCCAGCGTCCGCAGGACCTCATAGAGATTGTAATTGTACCTTCCAGTGTTCTCCATACCCAGCAGTATGTTCCTGTCCTTACTCACCAATGGTACAAGGAACTTCTTGATGGCACCCACCTTATTCTTGATCACGAAGAACTGATCACATCGTTGCTCTCTGATACAGATATCCAATGTCTGGGCACTGATATCTATACCGATAATTAAATCTGTCATACCTTTATTTTTGATTAATAATGAAGAGAGGAGATCATCAATAATTCAATTCCTTAATAATGGGCTCGTATCCCTAATTTCTATTTGAAAATTTGATGATTAGATAGGCTCAGGTCTGTATCAGCATATTGATTGATCGATCAAGAACTTATTATAGTGTACCTGAACCTATCCTCTCTTTTTCTATTGAAAATAATACATGCAAGTCTAAAGGAACTGGTTTCAGCATCTTACGTGGTCACTTTACTTACAAATCATTGATACTGCAATACTACGAACAGATCACATTGTTAAATCCTTTGCACATCAAACTAACAAGTGTTAGTTTCGTTAGGAAATAACGACTCAATATTTGTGAATAAATTTCATGACATAACGCTTTCAGAGGTTTACAAAGAAACCGAGGATACAACGGTACTCACATTTGATGTGCCGCAAGAATTGCGTGAAGAATTTAATTATCGTCAAGGCCAGTTTTTGACCTTACGAGCTACTATAAATGATGAAGACGTACGCCGCAGTTACTCGCTGTGCAGCAGTCCGCTGGACAATGAATGGAAGGTTGCCGTAAAGGAGATTTTTGAAGGTAAGTTCTCGACCTATGTCAACAGAGAACTTAAGGTAGGCGACACGATTAAGGTCGCAGCACCTAGCGGTGATTTTGGGATTGAGTGTGCGGATGAAAAGCAGACTAAAAACTACGTTGCATTTGCCGCAGGTAGTGGTATTACACCCATGCTCAGCATCATCAAGACACACTTGAAAAAAGAGCCAAATGCCAAATTCAAGTTATTCTATTTAAATCGCACGGCAAAATCCATTATCTTCAAAGAAGAGATAGAGGCTCTGAAAAACAAGTACTTAAGTAGGTTTGAGGTCTTTTATTTCTTGAGTCGTGAACAAAGAGATATACCACTTTTCAATGGTCGATTTGATCAGGAAAAGTTGCAGCAGTTGACACAGACATTGATTAACGCACCGCATACCGATGATGCATTCATCTGCGGTCCAGAAGAGATGATTTTCTTGATAAGAGACGAGCTTGTTACTGCAGGAATGAATAAGGAAAACATCTATTACGAGCTTTTCGTGAGTGGATTGAGTGATGCAGACAAAGCTAGAGCAGCGGCCGCGCTGGAGAAAAAAGTAGATGGTGTTGACGTGACGATCATCGATGGGAGCAAGGAATTTCACTTTGTGCTAGGTGATGATCACGATAATGTATTGGATGCAGCGATTGCCGCTGGTGCAGATTTACCATATGCCTGCAAAGGTGGCGTATGCAGCACCTGCAAGTGCAAGGTAGAAGAAGGCAGCGTAGAGATGAAAGTCAACTATGCACTCACGGATGATGAGGTCGATAAGGGTTACGTATTAAGCTGCGTGAGTGTCCCAACCAGTAAAAAGTTGGTAGTGAATTATGATGTATAACTGTCATGCTGAATTTATTTCAGCATCTCTCAGTTTTTTGCAGTACAGTTTTTGATGATTACGCTTTCGCGAAAGCGGATTCATTAAAAATCTACCGAGTAAAACGAATAACTAAAGCCATCCTGCGAGGGCTTGAATAGATAAACGAAAATGTTGCAAGCTGGCTGTTAACCAGTAACCGACAACTAATAACTACATTATGAGCGAAGCAGAAATTAAAAGTCTAGAAGAGCAGTTTGATGCAAAAATTGCCCGTGATGAGAAAATTGAGCCGAAAGACTGGATGCCAGAGAAGTACCGCAAGACGCACATCAGGCAGATAAGTCAGCACGCGCATTCTGAAATTGTAGGGATGCTGCCTGAAGGTAATTGGATCACACGCGCGCCATCGTTGCGTCGCAAAGTTGCTTTATTAGCAAAGGTTCAAGACGAGGCTGGACATGGCTTGTATCTGTACAGCGCCTGTGAAACATTGGGCATTACTCGTGAGCAGATGTATGAAGATTTGCATTCCGGAAAAGCAAAATATTCTTCCATTTTTAATTATCCTACAGTCACTTGGGCAGATATGGGTGCGATAGGCTGGTTAGTCGATGGTGCTGCTATTATAAATCAAGTACCACTTTGCAGTACTTCATATGGGCCGTATGCAAGAGCCATGGTGCGTGTTTGTAAGGAAGAAAGCTTTCACCAGCGACAAGGTTATGAGATCATGCTATCCCTTTGTAATGGTACTGATGAGCAAAAAGAAATGGCACAAGACGCGCTTAATAGATGGTGGTGGCCATCACTCATGATGCTAGGCCCTACTGATGCGGCTAGTACACATACAGAGCAGTCCATGAAATGGAAGTTGAAGCGCAAGACCAACGATGAATTGCGCCAGCAGTTTATTGATCAAACCGTTCCTCAAGCTGATATTCTAGGGTTGACGATTCCTGATCCAGATTTGAAATGGAATGAAGAAACGGGACATTATGATTTTGGCGAGATTGATTGGGATGAATTCTGGCAAGTGGTCAAAGGTCATGGTCCTATGAACAAATCAAGACTAGATGCGCGACGCGACGCTTGGGAAAACGGTGCATGGGTACGCGAGGCTGCCACGGCTTATGCAAACAAACAACGAGAGCGTAAAGAAGAAGCTGCGCAGGCTTCATAAGTTTTACATTCAAGCCGTCGTAGGACGGCTTCGCTTTTTATTTATCAGAAATTCGAAATATGTCCTCTAATCAAGAAACACCTCTTTGGGAAGTTTTTATAAGATCAAAGAATGGTCTAGAACACAGGCACTGCGGTAGCCTGCACGCAGAAGATGCAGAAATGGCTCTCAACAACGCACGCGATGTATACACACGCCGCAATGAAGGTGTCAGCATCTGGGTTGTTGAATCCAAAAACATTACCGCCAGCAGTCCAGACGATAGTGGCTCTTTATTTGAACCTGCTAGTGATAAAGTTTACAGGCACCCAACGTTTTATGAGTTGCCTGACGAATTAAAACACATGTAAATCTTTAAGTTGAAGATCAAGTCTAAGATTAAGTATAACGAATGGACGAAAAGAAATATGATCTTGAAGATCGATTGATCAAGTTCGCTGTAGAAATTATCAATTTATCTAGAAAGGCAGATTGGAATGACTACGCTTCAAGGTATTATCAGCAACAGCTGATACGTTCCTCTGGATCTGTCGCTTTAAATTTTGGAGAATTTTTAGGTGCCAGTAGTCAAAAAGACAAACTCAATAAACTGAATATTGCTCACAAAGAGATTAAAGAATGTAGGAACAATATACTTATTCAAATTGGTGCAGAACTCAATATAGTGTCAGAACTCAAAATACTATCGCGAGAATCACTTGAATTAATCAAAATACTGAGAGCTATTATAAAATCTAAATCTTAAAGTGAAAGACAAGGGTTAAACTTACACTTATCCTTCAACTCAAACTTCTCTCATGAAACCTATAAAAGAACTCAATCCACAATTTCTCGAGTCAAAAGAAAACAAACAACACCTAATTGATTACTTGTTAGGCGTTGCAGATAATTACTTAATATTAGGCCAAAGATTAGGAGAATTGTGCGGTCATGGGCCTAACCTCGAGCCTGATATTGCGATTACTAATATTTCATTGGATTTGCTAGGTCAAGTGCGTAGTTACTATCAATACATTGCACAGCTTAAAGGAGATAAAACTACCGAAGATGATATCGCATTTCTACGCAAAGAGCGTGAGTACAAGAATGTCTTACTAGTTGAGCAACTTAATACTGACTTTGGTTACGTGATCGTTCGTCAGTATTTCTTTGATGTTTACAACAGATTGTTTTTGAACGCCTTACAACAAAGTGCAGATGAGACATTAAGAGCACTTGCTTTTAAAGGGATCAAAGAGGCTAGTTATCACGAGCGTTTTTCTGGTGATTGGTTAAAGCGATTTGGCGATGGTACAGAAGAAAGCCACAATCGAGTACAGCAAGCCGTCAACGACTTGTGGATTTATACAGATGAGCTTTTTCACAAAACAGATGCAGACAGAGCGATGATAGAGGCTGGCGTTGCACCAGACATGCTTCAATTGAAAGAGTATTACTATGAAAAAGTAGAAGAGCAGCTGCGCACCGCTACGCTTGATATTCCAGAAGTTGAGTATTTTCAAAAAGGCGGTAAACAAGGAATTCACAGCGAGCACATGGGACGCATCCTGGCTGAAATGCAGTACATGCAGAGAACTTATCCTAACTCGAGATGGTAAAGCAGCAATTTGATATCGATCCTTTAATTCTAGAGATACTTGAAAGCGTAAAAGACCCAGAAATTCCAGTACTCAACGTCATCGACCTTGGAGTCATAAGAGATGTTCAAGTTGAAGGTAATGAGATTAATATAAAACTAACACCTACTTACAGCGGCTGCCCTGCGATGGATGTCATTGGTGATGACCTAGAACGAGCATTTAAGAAACATGGTTACACCACGCATGTACAGCTAATCATGAGTCCGCCGTGGACGACAGATTGGATTACAGAAAGAGGTCGCAAGGCTCTTGAAGAATACGGTATCGCCGCGCCGCTTGATGAGACGGCCGACAAGGACGTCTTGCTCAATGAGAAAAAGTTGGTCAAGTGCACCAATTGTGGCTCTCAAAACACAAAGCTGGTCAGCCAATTTGGTTCTACGGCCTGCAAGGCCATGTTCCAATGTCAAGATTGTCAAGAGCCATTTGACTACTTTAAGTGTTTAAAGTAAGTAGTAGATTTGAATGTTTTCGCTATCGCGAAAGCGAAATTTTAAAAGTCATCAATTAAAATAATAACCTAAGTCGTTCTTTGGCGGCTTCTGAAACCAATAGAATGTCCCAATCCATACAATTAGAAATCAATAACGGCATTGCCCAGATTACTTTAAATCGTCCGCAAGTTTTCAATTCTTTCAATAAAGAAATGGCTTTTGCCATGCAAGATGCTTTGGATCGCTGCAAGCAAGGTGACGTAAGAGCAGTGATGATTACTGGTAGTGGTAAGGCATTTTGCGCGGGTCAGGATATTCAGGAAATAACAGATCCAGAAAAGAATCCAGGTTTTGAAGCCATACTTGATGATCATTACAATCCTATAGTTACGCGCATACGTGATTTAGAAAAGCCTGTTGTTGCTGCCGTGAACGGTGTCGCAGCCGGTGCTGGTGCTAATATTGCACTGTGTTGTGACGTCGTCATTGCTACCAAGAGCGCTGCATTTATTCAAGCATTTTCAAAAATAGGATTGATTCCAGATAGTGCGGGTACGTACTTTTTGCCTAAGTTGATAGGTTTTGGAAAGGCTAGTGCGGTTATGATGCTAGCAGACAAAATCACTGCAACCGAGGCTGATCAAATGGGAATGATCTATAAAGCAGTAGAGGATGATGAGTTTTCAGCTTTCGCGAAAGCGGTAACCGAAAAGCTATCAAAACTACCTACCATCGCTCTCGCAAACACAAAGAAAGCCTTGAACGAGAGCATGTCAAACACAGTAGAACAGCAACTCGCTCTAGAATCTAAGCTACAAATCCAAAGCGCCAACACCGCAGATTATGAAGAAGGCGTCGCTGCATTTATGGAAAAAAGAAAGCCAGAATTCAAAGGCCAATAATTGGATAGCTTAACCCAAATCGTATTAGGCGCCGCTACCGGCGAAGTTGTTTTAGGACGTAAAGTAGGCAACAAAGCCATGCTTTATGGAGCTATTGCCGGCACGATTCCCGACCTAGATGTGCTTGTCAAAAACTTTACCGACACGATTACAGCTACAGAGGCTCATCGTGGATTAAGCCATTCCATTGTTTTTTGCGTGCTGGCAGCACCATTGCTAGGTTGGCTGGTCAATAAAATCGAGCGTAAAGCAAATCTAGGCTGGAAACCTTGGGCGTGGTTATTCTTTTGGGGTTTGTTCACGCATCCTTTATTAGATGTGTTCACAACTTGGGGAACGCAGTTGTTCTGGCCATTTGACCTGCGACTTGCGTTCAATAGCATATTTGTGATTGATCCATTTTACACGATTCCGTTTCTGGGTTGCGTGATTTGGGCGATGTTCTTGAATAGAAAGTCTGCTCAACGCAGGAAAGTCAACTGGGCAGGAATAATCTGGAGTTCTTGTTACCTACTTTTGACTTTAGTATTGAAATCAATAGTTCACGGCAAATTTGAAAAAGCGCTAGAAGATAAGGGATATTCCTATTCAGAAATATCTACCAGGCCAGCTGCATTCAACACGATCTTGTGGAATGGCAATGTAGATGCGCGCGATGCCTATCTCATAAGTGACTATTCTTTTTTTGATACGCAGCCTATCGAGTTTGAGAGATTCCCAAAAAATCGCGCTCAAGAACCCAACTATGAACCGCAGCAAGCACAAATCAATCTTAAAAGACTTATTGATATTTCGCAGGGTTGGTATCTTATGGAACAAAAGAAAAACACCTGGTTTTTCTATGATTTAAGATTTGGCCGCATACCAGTGAGCGATAGTGAGCAGAATTTTGTTTTTGCTTATGAGCTGGATCAAACAAACGAAACCTTAATCGCAACAGAGACAGAGAAAGACTTTGACAATGTCGATTTTATTCTGGAAAAACTTTGGGAGCGTATCAAGGGCAATTAAAAACGATATAATAGTATATGAATATTCAAAAAGTAGGGATAGTTGGCGCAGGAACTATGGGTAGTGGTATCGCTCAAGTTGCCGCTACTGCAGGATGTAGCGTCACACTCTTTGATGTGAATAGCGATCAACTAGTCACAGCGCAAGATTCTTTAGAAAGGATCCTGGCAAGATTGGTAGAGAAGAATCGGATTGATAATGAAGAGAGAGATAGGATATTGGGTAATATCGCTTTCAAGGAGCTAGGCGACGCAGAAGTTCATGCCGAGCGCAGTCGAGGTACGAAAGCGGAATCAGAACTATCATCCTGCGATTTAATTATTGAGGCAATCGTTGAGAATCTTGAGGTCAAAAAGAAGGTTTTTCAGAATCTGGAGAAAATCGTGAACGACGACTGCGTTATTGCTACCAACACATCTAGCCTAAGCGTGACCAGTATTGCAGCCTCGCTAGAAAAGCCAGAACGTTGTATTGGAATCCATTTTTTTAATCCAGCACCTTTGATGAAACTGGTTGAAGTAGTGCCAGCCGTGCAAACCAATACTGAGATCACTGAAGGAATAGTTGAAACTATCAAAAGTTGGGGTAAAACGGTTGCCGTCGCAAAGGATACACCAGGCTTTATCGTCAATAGAGTGGCACGACCATTCTATAGTGAATCGCTGCGCATGCTGGAAGAAGGCATGGCAGATGTACCTACCATAGATAAACTGGTGCGTCAAATGGGATTCCGTATGGGGCCTTTTGAGCTGACAGATTTCATAGGCCATGATGTGAATTATGCTGTGACAGAATCTGTTTTTGCGGCCTTTTACTATGATCCACGCTACAAGCCGTCATTAACTCAAAAGCGATTGGTTGAAGCTGGATGGTTAGGTAAAAAAAGGGGCAAAGGTTTTTACACCTATCAAGATGGAAAGAAACAGGAGCTAGATCACAATCCAGAAATGATCACTGGCGCAGATGGAAAAGCGATGCAAGACCGCTTGCTGGTCATGCTCATCAATGAAGCTGCGGATGCACTTTATCTAAATATCGCCAGTGCTGAAGATCTAGACAATGCAATGACCAAAGGAGTAAATTACCCTAAAGGGCTACTCGCCTGGGCAGATGAGAAAGGACTGGACTGGTGTGTAAATCAGCTGGATGCTTTGTATGATTTCTATAGAGAAGACCGCTATCGCTGCTCGCCATTATTGCGCAGCAAGGCAAGTAAGAAGGAAAGGTTTTTCGCATGATGGATGGAAAAAGCATTCCCGCTAAAATGCTCTCTCTGGATCCTTTCTCGCAATGGCTGGGAATAGAAATATTGAGCGTTGAGGTAGGTCGCGTGAAACTGGGTTTGACCATACGACCAGAAATGCTCAACAGCATGGGCAAAGCTCATGGCGGTATAACTTACTCGCTTGCCGACACGGCATTTGGATTCACCTCAAACACGCACGGTAAAAAAGCGGTCTCCATTGAGACCAGCATCAACCACATAGAAGCCCTAGAAGCTGGCGATTACATCACTGCAGAATGCACGCTGGATAAAACCAAAACCAAAGTTGGTTTCAATATCGTCGAGATCAAAAAAGACGATGAGTTGGTGGCGCTATTTAAGGGTGTGGTTTATAGGACTAATAAAGATTGGGAATAGTTTCGCTTTCGCGAAAGCGAACATGGTTTAGAATGATTGTTAAGTAGAAATATGGCAGAAAAGAAAATCACTTATTTATTTGGAGCAGGAGCTAGTTATTATGCGGTGCCTATTTTGAATGGCTTATCGGATAAGTTTCGATTGGTAGCCAAAGAATTAAAACAGTCGGTAAGTGCAGGCAGTAGGTATGGTAGCTTTGATACGAAACCCTATCGCAATACGATATTTGAATTCTCGAGAGATCTAGAACACCTCGCAGAAATGAGTGAACAGTATGGTACACTTGACACTTATGCTAAAAAGTTAGATTTGAATGCTGAAAACGAATCATTACAAAAACTCAAGTTTTTAGTCAGCATATTCTTCACTATATGGCAAGGGCATTTTCATAAGAAAGAGGTAATTGAAGAAAATAAAAATCAAAAGCTATTCTACAACGATATTGACTCGCGATATAAAAGTTTAGTTGCAAACTATTTAATAAAAGCATCGAACGCTGCGCCTAAATTGGATAATAATGTGAGATTTTTAAGTTGGAACTATGATAACCAGTTAGAAAGTGCTTTTTCATTATTTTTTAAAAGCCGACTTAATTTAACAGAATTGAATGAGCAGATAAAATTTTTACCAAATAATGAAAGCAAATTTCAAAATAACGAAATTCTCCATCTTAATGGTGTTTCCAATTTTTGGATCAACGACTCACAAATTTTAGATAGGATATTCCAGCAAGATGATGAGTTATCAAATAATGGAATTGTACGAAGAATTGCAGAATTATATAATCCATCAAATTTCAGTAAATGTCTTAGCTTAATTAATTATGCTTGGGACGATAATTCTTCAAAACTGAAAGAAGCTACTAGAATTTTGAAGCAGACAGATATTCTCATTATTATAGGTTACTCTTTCCCTACTTTTAATAGAGCAATTGATTCAAAATTATTAAGTGGACATGACAACACATTTGAAAAAATAATTTATCAAGATCCTAATGCGTCAGAAGAATTATTGGAATTGTTTCATATAAATTTCGTGGGAAAGAGTGATTTTAGAATTCTCAAACAGGTTGATCAGTTTCACATACCACCAGAATATTTTCCTCAAGGTCGGAAACGTAAAAGATCAATAAAAGCTCAAGGCTATTAATAAAGTCAAAGAGCATAAAGTATTATAACATTATGAACACATACATAATAGACGGAATAAGAACACCGGTAGGTAACTACAAAGGAACCTTGTCAACGATACGGCCAGACGATCTTGCAGCTTATGTCATCAAAACCTTGGTTGAGAAACATCCAGAAATACCGCAAGAAGATTATGCAGATGTCATTATGGGCTGTGCTAATCAGGCAGGTGAGGACAATCGCAATGTCGCGCGCATGGCTGGATTACTGGCTGGATTACCTTACAGTGTTCCTGGAGAAACGGTAAATAGATTGTGCAGTTCTGGATTAAGCAGCATCGTACATGCGCACAGAGCAATTCAAACTGGCGATGGCGATATTTTTATATCAGGTGGTGTGGAAAACATGACTCGTGGACCGTTGGTAATTGCAAAACCAAGCAGTGCGTTTGGCACGGACGCTAAAATGTATGACAGCAGTTTTGGCTGGAGATTTGTCAACCAGAAAATGGCAGATATGTACGGCGTGGATGGCATGGGAAATACCGCCGAGAATCTGGTCGCCAAGTTTGATATATCACGTGAAGATCAAGATGCTTTTGCAGCATGGTCACAGCAAAAGGCGGCAGCCGCAAGAGAATCTGGTAGATTGGCTAAGGAAATTATCTCGGTTGAAATACCACAACGTAAAAAAGATCCTATCATATTCAAGGATGATGAGTTTATCAAACCTACTACCACTAAAGAGGTATTGGCAAAACTGCGACCAGCCTTCAAAAAAGAAGGTGGATCTGTCACCGCAGGTAATTCCAGTGGACTTAACGATGGTGCAGCAGCCACCATTGTTGCGAGTCAAGATGCGGTAGATAAATATGGTTTGAAACCACTCGCACGTATTTTAAGTAGTGCAGCAGTAGGCGTGGAGCCTAGAATTATGGGAATAGGTCCTGTAGAGGCCAGCAATCGTGCTCTCAAAAAAGCAGGTCTGACTATGGCTGACATGGATGTAATTGAACTTAACGAAGCTTTCGCTTCTCAAGCGCTGGCTTGTATTAGAGAATGGGGCTTGAAAGATGACGATCCTAGAATCAATCCTAATGGCGGTTCTATAGCGATAGGGCATCCACTAGGTATGACAGGAACAAGACTCGCTTTTACCGCAGCGTTGGAGTTATCGCTTTCGCGAAAGCGGTATGCTCTCATCACCATGTGTGTAGGCGTAGGTCAAGGTTACGCCATGGTTATAGAAAATGTTGCTCTTTAATATATTCTCATTCTTGATAAGCAAATAAATTGCTTAATTCCTACAAATCTACATTCTGGTATAGAGCTTGTTGCGTATTACCTTTTAGAATATAGCTTATGAAATATCTGTACTTACTGTTTTTATCATTTGGAGTTTTTAGTGCTGCTCAAGAAAATGTTGCAAAATCTATTAATACGACTGCGTATAAAGATCATTACAATGTTCCTCACGAGGCTCTTTATCTTCATTTGAATAAGAATGTTGTGGTGCCCAGCGAGCCCATAGGCTATAGTATTTATGTAAAAGATATCGCACAATCAGGCATAGATACCTTGGCTACTAATGTTTATGTCACTTTAGAGAATGACCAAGGAAAACGAGTAGTTAGTGACCTCAATCTTTTATCGAAAGGATATGGTCATGGTCTAATAACAACTGATTCACTGGAGACCGGAAACTATATACTTAAGGCTTTTACTGGCTGGATGCGCAATTTTGACAATCCGCATTTTTTCCAAGAAACAATTACCATAGTAGATCCTACTGAAAATATAACACGTGCCAATGCGGCTAGAGAATTCGACATTCAATTGATGCCAGAAGGTGGTCATTTGGTAGAAGGTATCCCGAATACGGTAGGTGTTGTCATTAAGGATCAATATGGCCAAGGTGTTGCGACAAAAGGTATTGTGGTAAATGATGATAACACGATAACCACCTTTAATACTGACTCAAGAGGATTAGGTCGTTTCACTCTTTTTCCACAAGGCGTCAAACAATATATATGTAAAGTCAATTTGAATGACAAATCATTGACTGAAGTTCTACCTATGGCAAAAAACGAAGGGTACAACCTGCAATTAATACCGTGGAGTAGCGATATCACCATTCAACTCAATAGAAGAAATAGGAATGATAAAGACGTCAAGGTCATACTTCATAAAGGGCAAAAGTTGGTAGTTTATGACCCAGTTTTTGTAGATGATAAAGCTGTTTATAGTCTCAAAAAATCTACTTTACCTACTGGTGTTAATAAGGTTACCGTCATTGAAAATGGTAAGGAGGTTCTTTCTCGTACACTTTTTAACGACTATGATTTTGAGGTATTAGATGTTTCAAATCCTAGTGTAATTGTAGAACAAGATAGTTTATCACTGTATGTATCAGCCGTAAAAAATTCGGGTGATTTAGTATCAAGTATTTCTGTGCTACCAGCTGGTAGTGTTGCCTATAACAACGACGCGTCAATTGTATCTTCTTTTATTCTACGTCCTTATATTAAAGGCTCTGTACAGGATCCTAATTATTACTTTGAAAATATGGATCGACGCAAATTATACGATCTTGATAATTTGTTGATTACACAAGGATGGAGCGCCTACAAATGGGAAGATTATAAAGAAGTCAATGTAAAGTATCCCTATGAAGAAGGCATAGGTGCTAGAATTGCAGTTAATGGCAAAGTACAGGAGAGCTATTTTGTGTTACCATTGAAAAATTCATCCAGCTCATTGTTTACTAAGGACGAGTTGGATGAGTCTAGAACATTTATGCTTAAGGGCTTAACGCCTACAAATAAGGAGCAACTCAAGGTCTCTGCTACAAAAAAGAATCAACGCCCGGTAAAACCATCGCTTGCTCCTACATTTTATCCTAGTATTGTTCCTGATTTTGATAATTCTTACGATTATATATTGAGTAATGATTTACCACAAATTGAAAGTGGACAAATGATCTCATCATTTTCGTCTGGGACCACTCAATTGAGTGAAGTATTAGTAAAAGCCAAAGCAAGAGAAGAGAGGCGTCAAAAGCTGGTTGATGAATCTTTCAATCAGGTTTATGTATTCAACGAGGCCGATAGAAGAAATACATTAAATCTCGCATTATGGCTCAACCAGCACGGATTTATTGCAAATCAAGATGGTGGATTTCTCACGGTCTCTAATAGAAATCCACAAAGCATTAATGCCTCTGTTGAGCCGCTGTTTGTAGTAGATGATGTCATTTATAACGATCCTTCAATTCTAGGTAATCTAGATATGAATACGGTAGATTATATTGAAATTAACCGACAAGGAAGTGGGTATGGTTTTAGAGGCTCTGGTGGCGTTATTATTATTAATACAGATCCTACATTATCCTCAGTAAATTCCACAAATGCCAACGTAAGTTCCTATAAATTTCCAATCACCTTTAAAAAGCCGCAAGAATATTTTAAACCAGCGTACCTAAGTACACAAACAGATGTTTTTCAAAAGCTAGGTGCAATACATTGGGAACCACGAGTCAATTTAACAGGTGAATCAATCGAGAAAATAAAGTTCACATCACAATACAGAGGTGATGCCTTGATGATTGTAGAAGGAATGAATGCTGATGGCGCGCTTGTGAGCCGGATAGTTAAGTTCAATATTCCTGAGTAAGGCTTTATGTTTTCAAGGTTGTTCCCTTATCTAGGAAATGGTTAAAACCCATGATATCATTTAATTACGCTTTCGCGAAAGCGGGACGTTTATAAATTTATATCAACTTCTCAATAAAGAAGAACGAGCTACCATTGTCTCGTAAATAAGTAGGTCCAGTACTGGCGCCAAAAGCTCTGTTGGTCCTGATGGTTATGATTTGTCCAGCAGTCACTTCAATAGTTTGGGTAAAAGAGATAGAGCCATTTTCCGTTGCAGTGCTGGTAGCATTAAGCTCTGTACTGCGGTATAGTGCTCCTTTACCTGTAACAGCACTACCATCGGCAGCACTGAGGTATAATCGTGCCTCGATCTCTGATTTATTAGTGGTTGCTGTGAGCGATATACCGACTGATATTTGATATCTACCAGATTCCAAAACTTGCAGCTCGCCACTGTTTAGGCGGTTGTATAACATCGCATTATCGTTAAATGTAGCTACAGATGCAAGCAAAGGAACAATAGCCCTGCCAGAATTGGGATTAAGATTGATGCTTGATGTTCCTGACGTTTCGTTCTCATATTTAGCCATTTGACCTACATAGGCGTTGAGCCGCTGCCATCTGTTACCATCCCAATAGTAATAACCTTTTCCTAGATCTGCATTGGTATTGAATACAAGGGTACCTTCCTCAATACTCAATGGTAAGGGTGCTGTGTTGTTTAAATCAGTAAGCGCTGTACTGGGTAATAGTACACCACTAGAATTGCTGGGATCATCCACATGCAACATAGTACCATTAGCAGGCGAGTCTATGCCAATGGCTACTTGAGCGAGAGCGGTATTACAAGATGCCATCAGCAATAGACCAAGGCATTTTGAAATAATCGATATTTTTAGCGCAGTATTCATCTAATCAATTTTAATTACAAAAAAGGTGCATTGTTCAGGATCTCTTAAATAGACAAGATCACTGTCTCTTTGCACGCCGTATGAAATAAGGCTTACCTCGTCACCAGCCTGCAATTCGTGAATCTCAGTAAAACTAACTGAGCCATCATCATCATTGCCACTGTCAGTATCTTGTAATTCATTACTCTCATAATAACCACCGGGAAAAGAGTCGCCACTTGAATTAGAAATTTTAATTCTCGTCTCAATTGTGTTCTCACCATCTTGACTTTCAAAACCTATTCCTAAGAAAAATTTATAACGTCCACTCGCTTTTATCTTTAACCTTGTGCGACCTATAACCTCATAAAGATCTGTGGTTTCATTAAAAATCGTTTTATCTAGAACCTCGAGCTCAACAGCATTTTCAGGCAATCGATTTAAGTTTGAGGCATCGCCTCCAGCAAATTGATTGGTGAATAATGCCTTTTTACCAATAAAAGGATCACGGTACTCCCATCTATGATTGGGGTCATCCCAGTAAACATAGCCAGGACCAGTTGCAGTATTTGTATTATAAACTATAGTGCCGTCAAGTATCCCGTTGGGTAGTGGTGACTCATCATTCAAATCAGGAATACTTGCCCTTGTCAATATGACGCCAGTTTCTTGTTGCGGGTCATGGACCTGCAACGCAACACCTGGGGCCATTTGCGTAATATTTATTCCAACCTGTGCTTGTAATTCCCCAATTATTAGCAGGCAGGAAATGAATAGTATTTTTTTCATCATCCCTATATGATACCACGAAGTTAGGACGATAACTGTTTATAAAATGCTAATACAGTCAGTTTGTCCTATAAATCGGTTATTAATGAATAATCGACGATTATCTGTCGTCAAAATACGCTGTTAATCTATAATTATCTATTAATAAGGCTATTACATCCTTGTGATTCAAGAATAATATATCCTATTTTTTATATGGCGATAATAGCTGGTTTGGCTAACGCCTGTTAGTTAAAGCAGGACCTTTTCAGTAAATTTGAAGTAAATCAATATCAATCTCATGAGCGTATTAGAGTCATATATTAATGGTCGCTGGACCGCCGGAAATGAAGACAGCGCAAAACCAATGTACGATGCCATCACGGGCGAGGTCATCGGACTTACAAGCACAAATGACTTGGATATACCATCGGTTTTACAATACGGTCGCGATCACGGCAAGGTATTGCGCGATATGACGTTCCAGCAGCGTGGCAATATGATCAAGAAATTAGCTCTGTACCTTGAAAAACGCAAGAAGCAGTTTTATGAGGTAAGCTACAAGACCGGCGCCACTCGTGCCGACTCTTGGGTAGATATAGAAGGTGGTTTCGGAAATCTATTTGCCAACGCCAGCCTGCGCAAGCTCTTTCCAGACCAGAGCTACGCGGTAGAAGGCGATCCTATTGATTTGTCTCGTGGTGGTCGCTTTATGGCGCATCACATTTTGGTACCCAAAAAAGGTGTTGCAGTACATATCAACGCTTTCAACTTCCCAGTTTGGGGTATGCTGGAAAAATGTGCCATTAACTGGATGGCAGGTATGCCAGCAGTGGTTTTGCCAGCGCCACAAACAGCATTCTTGACTGAGGCTGTAGCAAGAGAGATCATCAATTCTGGCATTTTGCCAGAAGGCGCTCTGCAATTACTCAGTGGTTTGACTACAAATATCCTGGATACCGTAAATTCTACTGATGTGGTCACATTTACTGGTAGCGCCGCAACAGGACGCAAGCTCAAGGCGCATCCACGATTGTTGGAAGAATCGGTGCCGTTTACTATGGAAGCAGATTCATTAAACTCTTCTGTGTTGGGACCAGATGCTGTTCCTGGCACGGCCGAGTTTGATATTTTTATCAAGGAAGTACGCAAAGAAATGACTTCTAAAGCTGGTCAAAAATGTACCGCCATACGCCGTATCATGGTGCCAGAAAACCTGATGGAAGATGTTCAAATTGCGTTAGGCAAGCAGCTATCTCAAACAGTCATTGGCGATCCATTATTGCGTGAGACGCGCATGGGCGCTTTGATCAATAACGATCAGTGTGACACATTGAAAGAACAAATAAAGAAAATTTCAAAAACCGCCAAGATTGTTTACGGCGATCTCGATGAAGTTGAAATTCAGGGCGATCGCGCGCAGAATGGCGCTTTCATGTCACCTATTTTGATGCGCGAGGACCAGCCGTTCAAGAACACGATGGTTCATGAGGTAGAATGTTTTGGCCCAGTCAGCACTTTGATGCCGTATAAGAATCTGGACGAGGCGATAGAGCTGGCTCATATGGGTAAAGGCTCGTTGGTGAGCAGCGTGGTTACTAGTGATGACGCTTTCGCGAAAGTGTACACCATAAACGCCGCATCTTCACACGGTAGAATTTTGACACTCAATAAAGAATCTGCACCACAATCCACGGGACATGGTTCACCATTACCATTATTGGTTCATGGAGGTCCAGGACGCGCCGGTGGCGGCGAGGAAATGGGTGGTTTGCGTGGTATTAAGCATTACATGCAACGTTGTGCAGTTCAAGGAAGTCCAACATCACTGACCGAAATTACAGGGATTTATCAGCCAAATGGCGCTTATAAAGAAGCCGAAAAGCATCCGTTTGCATATCATTATGAGGACATCAAACCCGGAATGTCGCTAGAAACTCATAAACGCACGCTGACAGATACCGATATCCAGAATTTTGCCAACCTCACATGGGATCATTTCTATGCGCATACTGATATCACAAGTCTTGAAGGCAGTATTTTCAAAAAGCGCACCGCACACGGTTACTTTATCATCAGCGCTGCGGCTGGACTTTTTGTGTATCCTAACAAAGGACCAGTAAGTGCCAACTACGGTCTGGAAGACATCAGATTCCTAAGACCGTTGTACCACAACGATACCATCTATGTGCGTTTGACTTGTAAGGAAAAACGTGAGCGCGACGTGAGTGGTCGCGAGCATCCATCGGGAATCGTCAAATGGTATGTAGAAGTATTTGATGCAGAGCCTGTAGATTATGAAAACGGCAAGACAGATGAAGAAGCTGATTCTCTCGTTGCCATTGCTACGATTTTGACGATGGTAGAAAAGAAACAGGATACTTTCAAAGAAATTACTGAAGATTATATCAAGTTCGCTTTCGCGAAATTGAACGCTGATTCAAAACCTCAATGGGGTTCTATGACTGCACAACATATGGTCGAGCATCTTGAAATGAGTTACCGTATCGCCAGCGGCGAGATTCAGGATTTTGAGGTAGCAACACCAGAAGAACATCTGGAAAAAGTAGCCGCTACTTTATGGAACTATAAAAAAATGCCACAAAACCACAAGATGCCACTCATGAAACAGGACGGCACTTTGGAAGACTTGAAATACGAAGACCTGGAAACGGCTAAAGAGAAGATGCTCGAAGCGAGACAGCAATACTTAAATTATTTCAAGCGTCATCCTAAGATCGTGACTAAGAATGCTGTTTTTGGGGAATTGAGTAAGTATGAGTGGTATTTACTCGAGAGGAAGCACTTGAATCACCACTTTGAGCAGTTCCAAATTTCCGCATAGGCTTCACAAATTTCTTTGATTGTCAAGCCGTCGCAGGACGGCTTCGCTTTAAATCTAACGCAATGACAGAATCAAACGACGATATGTAATGAAAACAATGTACACTTACATAATGGCTCATATTAAGAACCGTTTATTCTATGTGGGCGTTACAAACAATATTAAGCAACGAGTCTTTGACCATAAGCATGCGACCTTTGGGACACATACGGGTCATTACAATATCAAACAATTAGTTTGGTATGAGAAACATGACCAACCGTTGGAAGCGATCAGAAGAGAAAAGCAAATTAAAAAATGGAAACGAGAGTATAAAATCAATCTCATAGAGTCCATAAATCCTGAATGGATCGATCTTGCGGCAGATTGGGATTTTACTCGCTATTTGACAAGTAAGGAAAGATTTAAATAAACTATAAACCGAAGCCGTCCTGCGACGGCTTGACACATAAAACTAATATTTTGACTGCACCATACGTAAAAACAACTACAGAAAATCAAATACAAACCATAGAATTCTTCCATCCAGCGCACAACTCGCTGCCAGGAGATATTCTGGCGCAACTTGCACAAGCCATAACAGATGCTGGTAATGACGATGCCACCAAAGTCATCATCCTAAAATCTGGTGGCGAGCGCACCTTTTGTGCTGGAGCCAGTTTTAAGGAATTGATTGCCATCGATGACGCTCAGACTGGTGAGAAATTTTTTATGGGATTTGCAAATGTGATCAACGCCATGCGCAAATGTCCAAAGTTCATAATCGGGCGTGTACAAGGAAAAACAGTTGGTGGTGGCGTTGGTGTCGCTAGTGCAACAGATTATTGTTTTGCAACCAAATTTGCCAGCATCAAATTGAGCGAACTCAACATAGGTATTGGACCCTTTGTGGTTGGTCCAGCGGTAGAACGCAAACTAGGATTGAGTGGTATGAGCCAAATTGCGATCAACGCCAATGAATTTTACTCACCAGAATGGGCGCAACAAAAAGGATTGTTTGCTGAAGTGTATGAATCTACCGAAGCCATGGATGAAGCAGTACAAAAGTTTGCAGAAAATCTATGCAACTACAATCCAGAAGCCATGAAACACATGAAAGAAATGATGTGGTCTAATTGCAATCATTGGGATACTTTACTTGCGGAGCGAGCCAAGATTTCAGGAAAATTGGTGTTGAGCGAGTTTACTAAAAAGACCTTGAAGAGATTTAAGTAGAGCTGTAAGGCACCCATTTCATCGATACAATTATCTGATTCATAGATTTTGTTCTTCGTGACCTGTGTTGCGTGATGATATTGCAGTCATCATTCAAATAAGCAAGTCATGAAAACTGTCATCATTATCTCAGTTGTATTTTTTATCAGCAACTTCACTCGAGTATCTGCATCAGTTGATTGTGATTGTAAGCAAGAGCTTAACTTTTATTATAATTCACTTAAAGAGATTGAATCTTATGAGCAAATCAAAGGATCAAACGAGCAGGAATTTGATGAGCTATATGCTGACTTGATTCATTCAATCAGTGGTAATGTGACTAGAGTTGAATGTTTTAGAAAGATTTCTCAATTATCTGCGCTCATAAAAGATGAGCATGCGCTTCCAATCATGAAAGGTTTTCCTATCGAGAAAGGAGATAGCCTCACTAATCCTACAACGCTAGCACAGCTGCGATCTAGCGATTACTTTCAAGAATTGCCTAGAGTTTCAATGAATCTTGATTCATTGCAGACAGTACTTGAACCAAGACCTATAGATAAAGTTGAAGGATTATATCCTTTAAAAGACATGACATTGGGAATCGTCAAAACTTCCAACAATGAATACATCTCTGTCGTCATAACTTCAGAGTCAGATCTATGGGAGCCTGGTATGATTCAAGGTTATTATACCCAATTGCCATCAGGTAATTTTCAGGTCACATTTGCGCAGTTATCTCACAAACAATGGTACACTGTGCGCAATGAGAATTTTGCAAATGGTCGTTTTTTTATCACCAGACTCAAAAAAGAAAATTTGCCTCAATTCTATGACATTATCGATGAGAACGAGGCCAAATTTAGCTACAAGCGCATCAATAAGGATGTTGACTACCTAAGAATGGGTAGCTTCTCTCGCATGACTAATAATGTAGCACAATCTAAAGAGTTACTTGCTCAAGTAGAAGGTAAGCTAAACGGCGACCACTTAATTTTTGATTTGCGCAACAATAGCGGTGGTGCAGCTCGAGTTTCAAAGCCTTACCGCAAGCTGATCAAAAAATTTGCTAAAAACGGTAAAGTCTGGATTCTATTAAACAAATACTCGGCTAGCCAGGCAGAAATCACTGCATTAAGCTTGAAAGATCTTGACAACGTTAAATTGGTGGGACACAATACCTTTGGTGCATCGTCCTATGGCTCCAACTACGGCAAGGTTTCCGTTTCTCCATCGGGCAATTTTTACCACACGGTCACCGATATGAACGTTTCAGAAAACCTAGAGTATGAAGAAGTTGGTGTGCCGGTAGACATTGAGTTAGATCTACAAACAGACTGGATTGAGCAAGTTCTCAAATTGACTGCGATGCGAGATGTCGATAATGAGAGCGCTTTCGCGAAAGCGTAATTCCTGACAAACATTCTCACAAATCATTAAATTGCCGTAAGATTCAATCTTATGGCAATTTATAGTTTCAAGGGACATATTCCAGTAATCCATGAGTCCAGTTTCGTACATCCACAGGCGAGTGTGATTGGCAATGTGATCATCGGCGAGAATTGTTACGTTGGGCCTAGTGCGGTAATACGTGGTGATTGGGGCGAGATCATTTTGGAAGATGGTGTCAACGTGCAGGAAAATTGTACCGTACATATGTTTCCAGGTAAAAGTATCCGCTTTCGTGAAAGCGCACATATTGGCCACGGTGCCGTGATCCATGGAGCTAATTTGGGCAGAAACTGTTTGATAGGAATGAACAGCGTGATTATGGATGATGCTATTATCGGCGATGAGTGCATCGTTGGCGCCATGTCATTTGTAAAAGCTGAGGCTATTTTTGAGCCACGCTCTCTCATTGTGGGCAATCCTGCCAAAAAAATCAAAGAATTAAGCGATGAAATGATCGCCTGGAAAACTGCTGGAACTAGACTCTATCAGCAACTACCAGCCGATTGCCAAGCTACTATGAATGAGGTAGAACCGCTAAGAGAAATACCTGAAAATAGACCTGTTCAAGAAGATTTTTATAAAACGTTGCAGGAGATAAAGAAAAAGTAATTTTCAGCATGGAGCATAGACTTCAGACTTTCAAGTGTCAGGCCGAGCCTGTCGAAGCCGAATCAAATTCTCAAATGTCTTGTCGAGCGTAGTCGAGACCTCTTTTCTTAAAACAAATGACTTTGCTTTCGCGCCTGCCTGCCGGTCAGGCAGGAAAGCGAATTCCAACACAATCTTCACGACTAACAATTGTTAGTTTTTGTAAATTTGAGTCATGGCAACAACGACAGATTTCATACTGCCCAAAATGGGCGAATCCATTACCGAAGGTACCATTCTCAACTGGTTGGTTCAAGAAGGAGAATCCTTTATAGAAGGCGATATACTTGTAGAAGTAGGTACGGATAAAGTGGACAATGAAGTGCCAGCACCTTTCAATGGAGTGATGGTAAAACATCTAGCCAGCGACGGTGATGTAGTTGAAATAGGAAAGCCGGTGGCACAGATTGAGGCCAGTTCAGGAGATGCTGCTCAAAAGGTTGTACCAAACGATGATCATCAAGAGATCAAGAAGCCAGCAGGATTAGAAGATGTTGCGACGGACAAAGATTCCGATAGCCATCAGCAGATTCCGCATCAAGTGCGGAATGACAAGTCTAGATCTAAATCCTCTTCCGTTTCAAGTTCCTACGTCAACAAAGACCTATTTGTTAGCCCACTAATTGATAAAATCGCAAGGGAAAATCACATCTCGTATGAAGAACTTGCAAGAATTCCAGGTTCAGGAAACGAAGGAAGATTGCGCAAGAGTGATGTTATTCAATATCTTAAAGACGGAAGGCCTCACCAATTTGCCCAACCAGTAAGTGCAGAGCCAGACCCAACGGCTTACCGTATACCGCAATTAAAACTTGACAAAGGAACTGGCAGGATTGTAGAGATGGACCGCATGCGATCCATGATCGCAGATCATATGGTTTACAGCAAGCATACGAGTCCGCACGTGACGGCATATGTCGAGGCAGACCTTACCGATTTAGTTAAATGGCGCAACGCCAATAAGGCCGCTTTTCAAGAAAAACACGGCGAGCGATTGACTTTTACACCATTGTTTGTCGATGCAGTAGCAAAGGCAATTAAAGAATATCCAAATATCAATGCCAGTGTTGATGGCAAGAAAATCATTATCAAAGAAAATATCAATGTAGGGATGGCAACTGCATTGCCTTCAGGAAACTTAATCGTTCCTGTGGTAAAAAATGCAGATCAAAAAACCTTGCCACAAATCGCAGCAGATGTCAACCGCATGGCAAATCTCGCTAGAGAAAATAAATTGGGCGGCGATGACATCAAAGGCGGAACTTTTACTATTTCAAATGTTGGAACCTTCGGTTCGTTAATGGGTACACCAATTATCAATCAGCCTGAGGTTGCCATATTGGCCACTGGAATTATCAAAAAACGCGCTGAAGTAATCACGAGAGATGGTGAAGACAAAATAGAAATTAGGAGTATGATGATGCTTTCCTTATCGTTTGATCATCGAGTAGTGGATGGATTTTTAGGAGGATCATTTTTGAAGCAGGTGGCTGATAATTTGCAGCAAATTCCTGCCTACGCAGGAATCTCAGACTAAAATGTACCAACTCATGGATTCAACACCTACTTTTCACGTCTACATTATGACAAATAAAAAAGATGGTGCTCTATATATTGGATATACCAGCGACATTGAGTCACGAGTGATCGAACTTAAAACCAAATTGAATCCAAAATCCTTCACTGCAAAATACAATTGTGACAAGCTGGTTTATCTTGAAGAGCACCATACTCGAGCCACTGCAGAAAAACGAGAATCTCAGATGAAGAAATGGAAAAGAGAATGGAAAATAGAATTAATCGAGAAGTTAAATCCTGAATGGATGGATGTCGCGATGAATTGGTCGACTGATAGTCACATCACTTTAAAAAGTAAACGAATTAAAGCATCTATAGATTACTATAAGGACATTGGTAATCTAGATGTATGGGAAAGCACCGCATTATGAGCAACAATCAACGAGATTCCCACTTTCGTGGGAATTTAGGAACAGCATACCGTAATCTAACCACCGCCAAAGCAATGGCCGAACTCTACGAGGAAAACTTTAAGCAGGTTTCCAAGTACGTTCACGCCACAAGCCGCGGCCACGAGGTCATTCAGACTGCTGTAGGCATGCAGCTATTGCCACAGGATTATGCGTTTCCTTACTATAGAGACGACGCTATGCTCTTGGCTATAGGAATGAAGCCGTATGACTTGATGCTGCAATTGCTAGCAAAGAAAGCTGATCCATTTTCTGGCGGTCGTACTTATTACTCACATCCATCATTAAAGGATGATGACAAGCCTAAAATACCGCATCAATCCAGTGCTACTGGTATGCAGGCTATTCCTGCAACGGGTGTGGCAATGGGAATGTGGTACAAGGAAAGCCTCAATGAGGAACAGAAAGAGATGCTGAAACAAGTTCAGCATGACAGCAATGACGGTGTTGTCGTCTGTTCCCTAGGCGATGCGTCCGTTACCGAAGGCGAGATTGCTGAGGCCATGCAAATGGCCGCACTCAAACAGTTGCCTATTCTTTATTTGGTGCAGGATAATGGCTGGGACATTAGTGCCAATGCAGCCGAAACCAGAGCTCAGAACGCTGCCGAGTATGCGGCAGGTTTTCACGGCATCGAGGCGATTTCTATTGATGGAACTGATTTTGAGCAGAGCTACAACACGATCAATGAGGTCATAGAAAAAATCCGTAAGGAGCGCAGGCCATTTTTAGTACACGCGACCGTTCCCTTATTGAATCACCATACCAGCGGCGTGCGCATGGAATTTTATCGCGATGATTTGGAAGAATCTCGAGAGCGCGATCCATATCCTAAAATGAGGCAATTACTTCTTGACAATGGCTTTACTGTGCAGGAACTTGATGATTATGACGCTTTCGCGAAAGCGGAAACACAAAAAGCTCTACAACAAGCGACAGAAATGCCCGATCCAGAGCCAGCGGACTTGTTCACGCACGACTTTGCACCAACACCAATAACTGAGGAGCGCGGCGAGCGATCGCCAGCAGGTGCAGAAAAAGTGGTGATGGTAGATTGTGCGCTATTTGCCATAGAAGAATTGATGCGTAAACACCCAGAATGTTTGCTGTACGGTCAAGACGTTGGTGGTAGATTGGGCGGCGTTTTTAGAGAGGCAGCAACGCTGGCACAGAAATTTGGTGACAATAGAGTATTCAACACACCCATCCAGGAAGCATTTATCGTGGGTAGCACGGTAGGAATGAGCGCGGCAGGTTTGAAGCCCATCGTTGAGGTACAGTTTGCCGACTACATCTGGCCTGGTTTGAACCAATTATTTACTGAGGTTTCCAGGTCATGCTATTTAAGTAACGGTAAGTGGCCTGTATCCATGATATTGCGTGTACCGATAGGCGCATATGGATCTGGTGGGCCATATCATTCCAGCTCTGTAGAAAGTGTGATTACCAATATTAGAGGTCTTAAAATCGCCTATCCATCCAACGGTGCCGACTTGAAAGGCTTGATGAAAGCTGCTTATTATGACCCGAATCCAGTAGTGATCTTTGAACATAAAGGATTGTACTGGTCAAAAGTCAAAGGAACCAAAGGAGCAACCAGTATCGAACCTAGCGAGGATTATGTATTGCCTTTTGGTAAGGCTTGGGTGTTGCAGGAAATCTGGAAAAAGGAAGAAGAGGAAACCTTGAGCATTATCACCTATGGAATGGGCGTGCACTGGGCCATGAACGCTACGGCAGAACTTGGTTTACAGGATAGAGTAGAAGTAGTAGACTTGAGAACGCTGCATCCGCTGGATTATGATACGGTTTTTGCCAGCGTTAAGAAATGCGGTAAATGTCTTGTAGTTACTGAAGAGCCCAGCGATAACGGATTCTCTAGAGGCCTGCAAGGTCGTATACAGGAAGAATGCTTCAAATATCTGGATGCACCAGTAATGATCATAGGTTCTGAAAATATGCCTGCTATACCACTTAATTCAGTTCTTGAAGAAACGATGATACCTAGTACTGAGAAAGTGAAAGTGAAGATTCAAGAGGTGTTGAACTATTAATATATCTTACAAATCAAAAAGCGCTCAAATCACAAGATTTGAGCGCTTTTTGTATAGACGGACAACTTTTATTCAGTCTGGGCATTTGCTACAATTACCACATTGCTTTCTGCATCTGTAAGCGTCAATGTATTATCAGTTTTTGAATAGCGCGTGACTTTTTTGAGAGCCGCTAGAAACTGATTTTCAATATCCAGATTAGGACAACTTTTTCTTGTGACAGCGATCTCGCCAATAGATAGTTGCAAATTGTTTACTGTAAAATCTGCATTGTAATTGTTACAACCTGCAAAACCATTCACACTGCGAGACAATCCATTAAAATTAATCGTCTGGTTATTGCCACGCATGTTCTCGCCATCAACAAGGGTTACATCATACGCGCCGTTGAGCTCTATACGGCTTCCTGTATCCAGCGCCCTGCGTGTTTCTTCACAGCTATAGGATATTAAAGCGAGAAAAAGAATTGGAACTATTACTTTGAGAATTTTCATCGTTTTTATTTTAAAAATAGGAATTGCGCTCATCTCGTTTGCTTAACAAAGCCATAAAAAAAGTGTCATCCATAAGATGACACTTTAATTCTATCTGGTAATTTGCTTATTTGTTAGGTGGGAATTGCATCAGGATTTCCCTTACAATTTCGTTGGTTCTTTCCACTTTTTCGCGAGGTTCTGTCTTGAGAGGCGCTTGACCTATTCCTTGCCATATCAACTCCTTATCGTTTGCATCAATAAGGTCGATATAAAGAACACCTTCGGTAGTGCGAGAAACATTGTTACCAAATGGCCCGCCAAAACCAAAGCCGCCCCAACCCCAACCATAGCCAAAGTTCCAACCCCAATTATTGTAAACGTCAACACGTTCCTGCGTATCTGTAAATATGCTTACGAGTAAATCTGGATTTTCAGATTTGGTGAAGCCTTTAGCGCCCATTTCTGCATCAATAGCGCGCAGAATGCGTTTTTTGTCTAGTTCTGAAATGTTTGCCTCGTCCACACCTTGCTTGAAGTAAGCATAGGTTTTGTACTGATTAAAGTCTGTGCCTATCGCATAATCTTGCGATACACGTACGGTCTGGCAGCTCACCATAGCAGTAATGATTGCCATTAGAAGTAATGTCTTTTTCATGTCAATAGTTTTTTAGATTATTACGCTTTCGCGAAAGCAAAAACATGATCCATCAAATAAACATCAAAATCAATGCCGTATTGTAGCCCGCGATCATGGAATTAGTCGCGATCCTTATCATAGCCATACGGACAATGGCGACAGCCGCTCTTGCAACAATAGCCGCGTTTAAGATGATATTGTTCTGTAAAGCAGCGGTAACCTTCTGGAGTGAGGTAGTAATCGCCATCTTCCACAGGAATGATCTTTTTCATCCTGTAAAGGTAGTGGGTTATTTTACTTTGGTAATGGTAAAGTTTGCTGCACCTATGGAACGTATAACGACTGGCTCAGTACTTGTGGTTTCTCCTGAAACTAATATGGAAACATCATCGCCAGCCTGAAGCTCAACAGTTTCATTGATTATTATAGTACTCGCATCATGTGACTCTTGACGTCGTATGTAGCTATTTGAAGATGTTGCCCCAGTAATAATATCAACGCCACCTCTAGTGACCTCAATTTCTGCGTCAATATTTGTTCTATTGGTACCAGAGGTACGAATAATTGGAATATTTACCTTAATCTCATAACGTCCGTCTTCACCTATGATAAGGTCATTACCATTGGCAGACAATTCCACAGGTGCAAAGAGCGCATTATCATCATTCCATACCTGAAAACCAAATAGAGGCACCTCGTCGGCAGGATTGACATTTAGGTTGATTGTATTATTATTGCTTGTAAATCTTGCAGATCTGCTTTCGGGAGTTTGAGGCACCCAACGTGTGCCATTCCAGTAATAAAAGCCAGGCCGCACATCATTATTATAACCAGCAGGTGTGAAATTAGTTGCTGTATTGAATACCAATAATCCAGTCGCTGGATTTGCTATTGGGCCTTGTTGAGACGCGTCAGTCAAAGCAACTCGATTTATCAACAAGCCCTGATTTGTTGATCCCATATCTATCGCCGCACTTGCATTAGGTGTGGCATTGTCGATGCCTACAGATCCTGTCGCTTTAATATTAATGTTGTCTACAACTGTTAATGCAGTGTTACCATCGTTTTCAATACCAATACTGAGTAATGCATTCTCAGGACTAGTACCAACATTATTATTGTCATCAAATTGTATGTAGGCATAATCACTGCCTTTGTTTTCGGCACTAGGAAAGATTATGGACGATGAACCGCCTGCATCATTGTGTTCTATTATTAGTGAGCCTTGAGTTGGACTGGACTCAGTACCTACTTCCTCAACTATATGCAATTTACCTGCTGGGTCAGTAGTTCCTATACCAATATCACTGTTAGAATTTATGGCAAAAGTATCATTGTCATCGATTTTAAAATCGATGCTATTATTTGTAGCAAAGATGAACGGTGCATTGAGATCAGTAGGATCTGCAGGAATGATGTTCAAGTTGCGGTTTGCACTATTTTCAATTCTCAACAAATTGTCATTAGTTTGAATTGTACGATCACCTGTTAGTGTCCCATTCGTATTATAAATATTACCAGAGTATGCGCCTGTGTCTTGACGTACTACATCACCATTTGCATCAACGCCCAAAATGCCTGTGGCTGTTCCATTAAGGGTCGCATCAGCATATTCTGGTAGTGTAATGCTACCATTCTCATTAAGTTCCAGAGTGGATTCTACCAGACTAGGGTCAGGATTGTTGCCTTGTGTGGCAAAAACCAATTTACCTTGCGTAGCTGTATTCAAATAAATAGCAGCATCATAACTATTACCGCTATTGCGAAAGGCTATACCTAGAGAATCCGCGTTGCTGGTGCGTCTTAAAGTCAAGGCATTTTCTCCTAATGAGCTGTTGATTTGCAATCTATTATTAGCGGCGTTAATTTCTCTATCACCGCTTAAGTTTCCATCCGTATTGTAAACAGAGGTATCCTCATCTGCCTCAGCCAGTCGTTCCCAGGTGTTGCCATCCCAAAAATAAAAACCTTCACCAGTTGTAGTATTAGTATTATAAACCATGGTACCAACTGGAGTGCCGGTAGGTAAAGGTGTTACCGTGCCTAGATTTGCTATACTCGCCTTAGTGATAAGCAATCCTTCTGTACCATCACCTTCTAGGTGCAGCAGCGTACCATCTGCTGGGGTAGCCGTACCTATACCGACCTGTGCCTGTACAGTAATTGTTAATACAAATAAAAATAAACAGAGTAACCTTAAAATCATAATTTGATCGACTTTTTTAATTCGGCGCAAAGATAAACTGCGTATTTTCAGCGATATAGCGGTTTTATGCTAATTGATCGTTAAGCTTATGACCTTTAAATCTTAATATTTTATCTATTGTTAACTCAAAGCCGATAATTTTTCTGTTAATCGATACATTTAACATTTGGTAATTTAGAGAGTTACGTATAAATAATCGTTTGAAGTGACAATAGTTATTATATTGGCTTTTCAAATTAATCTAGGTGATTATCATACTCAAGCAATTGAAGCTTCTCAATATTGATGGTATCACCCTATATCCATTTGTCCTCCTGCGTGAACGTGAAATGTCACATGATAAACAATTGATAAATCATGAGTACATTCATTTGAGACAACAATTAGAGTTGCTCATCATTCCTTTTTATCTATGGTATATATTGGAGTATTTAGCTTTGAGATTGAAATACAGTCATCGTACTGCATACCGTAATATTGTTTTTGAGAAAGAGGCATATTCAATGGATACTAATCAAGAGTACCTAGAATCTAGATCTATCTGGGCGTTTGTGAAATTCTATAATGCAAGAACAAAATGACTTGGAATCTAATATTTGAACCTCAAGACTCCATCAATCAATTATTTAAAGATATTGGTGACACTCGCATCAATATAAAACGTGATGATTTATTACACCCTAGTGTATCGGGCAATAAACTGCGCAAGCTCAAATACAACCTAAGGGATTTCTTAAATTCGGATAAGAGCGCCGTGTTAACTTATGGCGGTGCGCATTCAAATCATATTGCAGCAACCGCTGCGGCAGGTCAACTATTAGGAATACAAACAATCGGTGTTATACGAGGAGAAGAATTAGCTCATGACATCGAGAAAACCTTACAACATAATAGCACTCTCAGGCTTGCCCATGACAAGGGTATGAAGTTGCATTTTATGGATCGTGAATCCTATAAACACAAGAATGCTCAAATAGTGCAAAACAGATTAGTAGAAGAGCATGGTAACTACTACGACATTCCCGAAGGCGGCACAAACGATCTAGCCATAAAAGGAACCGCCCAGATCTTAACTGAAAATGATAAAAACACCTACCAAATAATTGCCGTGGCGGCTGGTACCGGTGGTACCGCAGCTGGAATTATCGAATCTAGCAGTTCTAATCAATTTGTGTTCGTTTTTAGCGCTTTGAAGGGCGATTTTCTCAAGAAGGAGATTTCAAAATATACTAGGCGCACCAATTTTGAGGTAGTGAGTGAGAATACATTTGGTGGTTATGCACGATCTAATGATGTGTTGATTAGTTATATGAACGTTAGCTTTCGCGAAAGCGGAATTCCTCTCGATCCTATCTACACGGCAAAGATGATGTACGGTCTAGAACTGCTGATTCAGCAAGGTGTCATTAGCAGTAAAACTCGTATTTTAGCGATTCATACGGGCGGTTTACAAGGCATCAAAGATTACAATGCCATGCTGCTTAAAAAAGGTCGCATCACGATTGATTATGCAAGTGAGATTCTATAAATACGGTTGCTTTTTTTTACTACTCATCATCTTGACCAGTTGTGGATCTAAAAAGATTCCCACAACACGAGAAGATCAACGTACCACTAGACCACAACCGCGAGTGGTAAAGGAAACCGAAGAAAAAGTTACTCAAGAAATCAAGCCTGTTTTCAAGGATCAAGTATCTGCTTACATTGACGAGTTTGCACAAGATGCGATGGAAGAAATGGCACTCTATAAAATTCCTGCAAGCATTACACTGGCTCAAGGAATTCTAGAAAGTGGATCGGGAAAAGGTCGACTTGCCGTTGAGGCAAATAACCATTTTGGCGTTAAGTGCCATAAAGGCTGGACTGGCGGTAGGATTTATCACGATGACGATGCTGCGCAAGAATGTTTTAGAAAATACAAGGATGCTAGTTACAGTTATAGAGATCACTCCTTATTCTTGACGCAGCGCAAGCAGTATAGTAAATTGTTTGAATTAGATCTAGACGATTACAAAGCATGGGCTCGTGGATTGCGTGCTGCAGGTTATGCCACGGATATAAGGTATCCACAAAAACTCATCAGCCTTATCGAGCGTTACCAACTAGATCGATATGACGATGAAGTGTTGGGCAATACTAATGTACGCACTCAACCAGCAGCGATGGTTGCCGATCAGTTAAATTATACTATTAAGGCAGGCGACACGCTATACGGTCTTTCTAAAAAATTCAATACCAGCGTTAATCGCATTAAGATCATTAATGGACTCAAGAGTAATGAGATCGCCGTAGGCGCGACCATACTTATCGAGCCAGATTCAAAATAATATTTCATGTCTTTTACCTATCAACGTAGTAGCGCTCTATTTAAAGAGGCTCAACAATATATTCCTGGTGGTGTCAATTCTCCAGTACGCGCCTTTAACGCTGTAGGCGGCGATCCTGTTTATGTAGAAAAGGCCAAAGGTGCCTACCTACACACCGCAGATGGCAACCAGCTTATTGATTACATAGCTTCTTGGGGTCCCATGATTTTGGGACATGCATTTGAACCAGTGGTTGAGGCTGTGGTAAAAGCCACTAAGAATGGTACTTCTTATGGAATGCCCACCGAAATTGAGACTCAAATCGCAAAGCTCGTAGTGAGCATGGCACCTAATATTGATCAGGTGCGAATGGTAAATTCAGGAACCGAGGCGTGCATGAGTGCCGTGCGACTGGCTCGCGGTTTCACTGGTCGAGACAAGATCATCAAATTTGCTGGTTGTTATCACGGTCACAGCGATTCTTTCCTGATTCAAGCGGGTAGCGGTGCAGTAACCTTTGGTAGTCCCAATAGTCCTGGCGTTACCGCTGGTACCGCAAAAGATACTTTGCTAGCACCTTACAATAATCTGGATGCGGTGAAAGAAATCTTTGAGAAAAATATAGAACAGATTGCTTGTGTAATCATAGAGCCTATTGCTGGAAATATGGGCTGTATCATTCCGCAGGACGGTTTTCTAGAAGGTATTAGAGAATTGTGCGATGCACATGGCTCTTTGTTTGTGTTTGATGAGGTGATGACAGGCTTCCGCCTTGCGCCAGGTGGTGCCCAGGAAACAACAGGAGTCAAGGCAGACATTGTGACTTATGGTAAAGTAATAGGTGGTGGATTGCCGGTAGGTGCTTTTGCGGCACGTCAAGAAATTATGAACCATCTGGCGCCCATTGGTCCAGTGTATCAGGCAGGAACCTTGAGTGGTAATCCGTTAGCGATGAGTGCTGGTCTTGCCATGTTACATCATCTTAACTCCAATAAAGAAGTATTTACCAGTCTAGCAAAGAAAACAGAATACCTTCATAAAGGCATTGATGAAGCGTTGTCAAGCAAAGGAATCGATTACCAGATCAATAGATATGGCAGCATGATGTCGGTGCACTTTACAGACAAGCCAGTAGTTGATTTTCAAAGTGCTGCAACTGGAAATAACGATTGGTTTAAAAAATACTTTCATGGCTTGCTAGAACACGGTATTTATTTACCGCCTAGTGCTTTTGAAAGTTACTTTTTAAATGACGCGTTGAGTTATGCAGATCTAGATAAAACGATTCACGCCACTAGCGATGTTGTTGGTAGCTGGTAAGCGCCTAAGGTGTCTGAATATTAATTATATTTCTTAGCGTAAAAAACTCTTGCGATAGATAGCATAATTTTCTTCTCCTAAAAACTCGCGTAGTGCGGTAGGAAATCTTTTATTAGGTGTGGTAGATTCCTCACCAATTTTAGCTTTTACCGTGGTGTTTTCATTTGCTGGAACATTTTTATAGTTCTCTAGAAACGCTTGCAATTCAATTCTTCTACCTTCTAGTAATTGAGCAGCTTGCATGATACTTTGAACACTGGGTAGCTGGTTTACTGCTTGAATAGTTTTAAATGCTACTGGCTTTGCAACTATTTTTACGTCCATTGACTCAGCTTTTATGGGCGTACTGTTAGTTATGACTTGAAAAGGCTGGCGATTTTCAGCTGCGGTTGCTTTGGGAGTTGTTTCCTGGCTGGGTTTTAGGACATTAATTTTCTCAAATTTAACGGGAGCCTGTTGCGCACTAACGCCTAAACCACACAATAGAATTACTAAAACTAAATATCTCATGACACATATTTAAAAGAAATATATGCAATAGAAATCTTTTTCACCGATAAAGGAAGTGAAAAACCGACTAAGAACACCAATGTCTTTAAATCTGATCGGTGAATAACACTATTATCATATTTCTATCAGACGGCAGATTGTATTGATAAAGTACCGCATGGCAAGAAAAAAGCCTGAAAGCAATTACTGCAATCAGGCTCACATCATCAACCAAATAAAAATTATTTACCTCGTCTTGGACGATCTTCTCTGCGATCAGACATTCTTTTGCGAGCTTGCATTTTCTTACGAGCCATTTGCTTTTCAAATTTTTCGTATTGCTCTTCGTTCAAGATGTCTTTCATAGCGCGCTTCATTTCGATTTGCTTGGCAAGTCTTTCTTCTTGTAGCTCAAGCTTTTGCTCTGCGGTGAGTTTTTGACGTTCCTCGCGAGTCATTTTGTTTTCCTGACGATCCATTTGCTTTTCAAGAATTAATTGTTTGACTTGATTTTGCTGTTTATCAGATAAATCTAACGCCAATGTCATTTTTTGCGCCTGGATGGTTGCTGTCTGTTCAGGATTTGCATTTTTGGCTAGCATTCTAGGATTGCGTTGTGCATTGGCACCTATCATAGCAAAAATCATCACAAGTGGTAAAAGGAAATTTTTCATAGTGTATGTATTTGTTTGTTACACACTTATGACGCAGCTTTTCTGGTTAGGTTTAATGGTATGAAAGATTTCAGTCATATTTATTCAGGAAAATACAGACTTAGCTCAACAAAAAAGCCGCTGTTTGTACAGCGGCTTTTACTATAATTAAATATCGGGCTTATAACACCTCAATAAACAAACCGTCATCGGTTTTACTGACCTTGGCGACTTTCTTGCTTGTTAGTCCTTTTACAGCCTTATCCCATTTTTTATTGGATAATCCTGATTCTGCTTTTAGGTCATTCAGGTCAGCTTTTTGATGTTTTTTGAGTCTTTCAAATACTACTTTTTCATCCTCATTGAGCTCCACGCCAGCTTTTTTCTCTGGTCGCATTTGTGGGAAGAACAACACTTCTTGAATCGACGGATTATTGGTTAGGAACATAATCAAGCGATCCATACCTATTCCTAGTCCTGAAGTTGGTGGCATACCATATTCCAGCGCTCTCAAGAAATCCTGATCAATAAACATAGCCTCGTCATCACCACGATCTGCTAGTGCAGCCTGCGCTTCAAAACGCTCACGTTGATCGATAGGGTCATTCAACTCAGTATAGGCATTAGCGATTTCCTTACCGCAAACCATGAGTTCAAAACGCTCTGTCAAATTAGGATCGTCCCTATGTGATTTACACAACGGGCTCATTTCTTTGGGATAATCTGTAATGAAAGTCGGTTGGATAAAGTTGCCTTCGCATTTCTCACCAAAGATCTCGTCAATCAACTTGCCTTTCCCCATGGTTTCATCTACGTCGATTTGTTGCGCTTTCGCGAAAGCGTACAACTCTTGCTCACTTTTACCCGTAATGTCAAAACCAGTGTATTTGATGATCGCATCAGTCATGGTCACACGTGGGTACGGTGCTTTCCACTCAATCTCATGCTCACCAAAAGTACTTGTCGTCTTACCATTCACCTTTACCGCACAGTGCTCCAGCAGGTTCTCGGTAAACTCCATCATCCAGTTGTAATCCTTGTAGGCTACATAGATTTCCATCGCGGTAAATTCTGGATTGTGCGTGCGGTCCATACCTTCATTCCTGAAGTTCTTGCTGAATTCATACACACCATCAAAACCGCCCACGATCAAACGCTTCAGGTACAACTCATTGGCAATACGCATATATAGCGGTATGTCTAGCGAGTTGTGGTGCGTGATAAAAGGTTTGGCCGCGGCGCCACCTGGAATGGGTTGTAGGATAGGAGTTTCAACCTCAAAATACTCACGATTGTTGAAGAATGAACGCATGGCGTTGAAAAGCTTGGTGCGCTTGACAAAAACTTCCTTCACATCTGGATTGACCACAAGATCTGCATAGCGCTGGCGATAGCGCATTTCTGGATCATTAAACTCGTCGTATGTATTTCCATCAGCATCTGTTTTAGGTAATGGCAGTGGTTTTAATGCCTTGCTCAACAACTCAAAGTTCTTGACCATGATAGTTTGCTCGCCTACCTGCGTGGTAAAAAGCTCGCCTTCAATACCTATAAAATCACCTATGTCTAGTAATTTTTTATAGACCTCATTATATAATGTTTTATCATCATCAGGACATATCTCGTCACGATTAAAATAGACCTGGATTCTACCGGTGCTGTCCTGCAACTCTGCAAACGATGCCTTTCCTTGAATACGTCTCGACATCAATCGTCCAGCTACAATTACCTTTTTTTCTTCTTGAAAATCAGCTTTGATGGACGCCGCAGTCGCATCTACATGATATTGCGCCGCTGGATATGGATTGATTCCCATCTCACGCAATTTGTCTAGTTTATCTCTTCTTACGATTTCCTGTTCAGAAAGTGGCATAGTTACATCTTCTTTAAGCGGGCAAAGATAACCTTGCACATTGGTGTGACAAAGAGTATTAGCACGAGACTAACAAGGAGGATTTTAAAGTTTCCGCTTTCGCGAAAGCTGAATAACCACAATCTCACTGCAGCATTTATAATATCGTTTTAAATCATAGATTTGAAGTTATCTATTGATAGCATAAAAACTAAGACCTATGTCCATATGGAGAGTAATATTAGCGATCATTATGCCACCGCTAGCTGTGCTGGATAAAGGCTGTGGTTCTATTCTTATCGTTTTTATACTCACGCTGTTAGGATGGATTCCTGGTGTGATCGCGGCGTTGATTATTTTGAATAATCCAGATAGGTAAAGAGGTCTTTGATTAATCCCTATGGCAGCGCTATGTATATTTATACGTGTGGGTTCAAGTCCCATCCTAGGCACTGTGATCAATCCTAAAGCTATTCCTACCTTTACATCATGAATAAAAAAGTCATTTTTCAGGATTTAGGTCGTAAGGATTACAAGGAAACTTGGGATTTGCAGGAGCAGCTTTTTAAAGATGTTCTGGATACCAAAATCAAGAATAGGAGAGAAGACGCTGGACTGGAAACTAGAAATCATCTGCTATTTGTAGAACATGATCATGTGTACACGTTAGGTAAAAGTGGTGATGAGCAAAACTTGCTGGCCAATAAGGAATTACTTGAAAAAATAGGTGCAACCTATTACAAGATCAATCGAGGTGGTGATATTACCTACCATGGGCCAGGACAGATTACAGGCTATCCTATTCTGGATCTAGAAAACTTCTTTACTGATATTCATAAGTACCTGCGGTTTCTAGAAGAAATGTTTATTAATATTCTAGCTGACTATAATTTGAAAGGCGAGCGTAGTCCTGGTGAGACTGGCGTATGGCTAGATGTTGGTACTCCATTTGCACGCAAGATATGTGCATTAGGCGTGCGTGCTAGTCGCTGGGTAACCATGCACGGTTTTGCATTCAACGTCAATACTGATTTAGGTTACTTTGATCACATCATACCATGTGGCATTGAGGACAAGTCTGTCACTTCGCTCGCAGCAGAACTAAAACGAGATATTGATACTGATGAGATCAAGGAGAAAATAAAGCAGCAGTTTTCTCAACTTTTTGAGGCGCAGCTGATTGACGAGACAACAATATCATAAAAACTGCCAATTGGGTTTTCGTTAGGTTGCCATAAGTAGTCATCGTCCTACTTTAGTCACATGACATTGACACCAGAACAAATACGCGAGGCACTGACCCAGCCTGAAATGGCCGCACACCTAGCAGATCTGGTGTACATTCAAGATGAGCACCTGAGCATTCATCGCAAGAAACACGGTCGTGGTTTCACCTATCTTATCAACAATACAGAGAGAGTTAAGGATAAAGAAGAACTCAAGCGTATCAAGTCGCTGGTAATACCGCCAGCGTGGCAAGATGTGCGTATCTCCAGTGTGGCAAACGGTCACTTGCAATCTGTAGGTCGTGATGACAAAGGCCGCAAGGTGTATAGATATCATGATTTGTGGAGTCTTCTAAGAAACCAGACAAAGTTTTTTAAGATGTCCGCTTTCGCGAAAGCGTTACCCAAAATAAGAAAGCGATTAGAAAGTGACCTAGCATTAAAAGGAATGCCTCGTGAAAAGTGTCTAGCGCTGGTAGTGACTGTTATGGATCTAACACACATACGTGTTGGCAATCAATATTATGCGCGCAAAAACAAAACTTATGGACTCTCTACCCTACGCACTAAGCATGTAGAAGATGATGGTGACGGCGTGACCTTTAATTTTAAGGGTAAAAAGGGCGTGCAGCAATCACACACCATTACTGATGAAGAAATCGTAGAGCTAATACACCAGTGCGAGGAAATTCCGGGTTGGGAATTGTTTCAATATATCGATAAAGATGGATCGCATCATGGTATCGATAGCGGTATGATCAATGATTATATTCATGAGGTTGCTGGTGATATTTTTAGCGCCAAGGATTTTAGAACTTGGGGCGCGACCACTACTTTTTTTGAGAAGATGCTGGAATTGCCAGTGCCAGAAACAAAGAAACAACGCGATAAAAATATGCTAGAAGGATATGATGCTGCTGCAGAAGAATTAGGAAACACACGCAATGTGTGTCGTCAATATTATGTGCATCCTGAGATTCCCAATGTGTACGAAGAGGAAGATAAATTTGAGCAGTACCGTAAAAAGGTAAAAGATTATAACGACTACAAACGCTTCACGGCAGCCGAGCGTTGCGTGCAGGAAATCATTGAGAACTTTGAGATCGAGTTCAAGCTGGAAGATTAATTACCAACTATAAATCAACACTTCATTACCATCAACGGTCGCAATAAAGCGGCTGTTTAAACCACCTATTGTTGTCATTGCCTTACCGTAAACGGGTAAAAAAGGTACCATTTCACCTTTACTGTCAAAAATGTATACTTTGTTCTCACCAGTGTCGACCGTGTAAATAAAGTCTTTACCATTTATTGATTGGATTCTTGCTGGCGTGTAAGTACCGTATGGTAATTCAATGGAATTGTCGTTGATCTGCAGCTCGTTTTTTGACTGGCGAACTTGAGTGCGACTGGACATTTCAATGTAGTCGTCATTATTCAAGACTGTTTTAGTTGTGGTGATTTTACCAGTGGTTGGGTTGATTTTGATCAATTCTCTGTTCTTGTTCAAGGTTTGAATCAAATTGTCCTTGAAGTATAATTCGCTTGTATTATCAATGGTTTGACCAATTTCTGTTCTTACATCTCCAGTCCTACTCAATAACTTCAATTTATTAGAGCTGGTGGTAAAGGCAATGTAATCTTTGGAACCTTTTCTAAAATGCTGTGGTGATTCTGCAATCTCGCCGTCACTTGTGTATTTAAAGCCGTTGACTTTATTACCGCTACTGTTATACATGATTAATTCATCATCTAGGGTAAGTAGAATGCGGTAATTTTTATTGTTGTCATAGTCAAATAGACTCAACGGTTGTGTGATGTCATTACGGGTTTTTATCGGGAAACCATCCACATCATTGCCATTGCGATCTAATAGATATACTTGATTTTGTGTATTAAATAATAATTGACGACGTCCATTTTTATAAGTATCTACAGATTGAATGTCACCCATGATCTGGTTGTCCAGCTGTTTACTCCAGTAGGCCGTACCGTCAGGTGCGATAAGGGTAAGATTATATTCTACATCTTGAATAGCGATATCATAACTACCGTTGGTATGATTGGGAAATATAAATGGTCCAGCTACAATATCATTTGATGATTTGTAGGTTCCTACTTGAGCAACAAGCGGCGCGAGTTGTTGCTGATTGTTAATAGGAACAACCATGCGATAAGTTGCGAACTGGTTTTCATGAACATATTGATGAATGATTGCGGGAAAATCCTGCGCCTCAATTTTATCTAAAAGTTCGCGATCGTTCTTACTCAAGTTTTCTTCTGTGTCCTTATAAAATTGAGTGCTTATTACTTCAAGCAAGGAGCTGCTGGTTGCGAGCTCCTTTGATTGCTCTTGCCACCATGCTAGGCTAGATAGGGTAGAGCCATTCTGGTAATTGGCAATGATAAATTCCAGCGTTTCCACACTAGCTGTCCATACCATAAATTCATCGAGAACGATGACATGTTTATAGCTCCTATTGTCAATGAGTGGTAGCAGATTATTTGTTTTCCATGGCTCGCTCATCGTATAGATGACTTGATCGCGATAGGTGGTTTTGTCACTGCTCAAACTATCCAGATTGAGGAAAAGTTCCTCGTAGGGTTTTAAGTGCATCGCTATTGCGTTGCCCTTTTCTAATTCTAATTGCATGAGCTCATTGCTGTTTTCAAGAATAGCCGTTGTACGACCATCTTTCCCAGCAGCCTTGTTGTGGTAGGTCTTTAAATTAGTAATCAACTCTGCCTTGTCACCGTAGGTAATAGACCTGGCTTTGATAAAAGACACTGGTAGCAATTGAGCTACCTTATTCTCTTGTGCTTCTAGATTATTGTAAAGCGATTGCTTTTGTTTGATACTGTCCTTGTAGATCACAAGACCGTCAAGTTGCATCTTTGAATCGGTAGCATCTACTTCAGTTTGATACCAGTTTTTACTGTTGTTAGTTAGTTCAACAGTCTGATTAGTCATGAAATCCCAAAACCAAGATTTATTCTGCGATCTTATATAAAAGGATAGATCGTTACCATGAGTGCGATCGTATAAATCTTTGAACATACCGTCAAAAACAAAATCTCCTAGATTTCTTCTCAGGATACTTTCCATCACGATTTGTGAGGAACTAGTAATAGTCAGTCCATCTTTTATGGCTTGATAGTATGTATTGTCGTCAACCTCGCGGACATTAATTTTAATGTCATTGTACGTAATGGTTTTGGTAGTGGATAAGCTGTCAGGTACCTGTGATTTTTCAGCATAAGTAATCATGGTGATTACGGGCTGGTTCTTGCCTTCCATGCTCAAGGCTATGAGCGCTTCATCTTTTACAGGTGTGTTGAATAGAAATGAACCAACCGTTGCTAGATCTTGAAACCTGTCCAACTGATTCACAGCATTGATGATAGGGTTATTTGATAAAAACTCATTGAGTTGTGCCATGTCTGTTAGCGAGACTACGGCGATGGATTCAGATGGTAAGTAAGCGACTAGATCATCGCTAACGCTGTCTTCATCCTTGCAAGAATTGAAGATCACTAGCAAAACCAATAAATACCATACTCTTTTCATTCCCTATACTTTATCGCAAAAGTAAAATGATTACTCAAACTCAGCACTCGTTTAAGAAACTTATAATGGCAGTTCAAGTTGTTCTGGTAGTAATTTAAAGGTCATGCGGTGATAATCTGTCGTACCGTGATCGCGTATCGCTTGTCTATGTCGCATGGTTGGGTAACCCTGATTATTACACCAGTCATATTGTGGAAATTCCTGATCTAGCTGTTGCATGAGCGCATCGCGATGTGTCTTGGCTAGTATGGATGCCGCGGCAATATGCAAATACTTACCATCGCCCTTTATGACAGTAGTATGATTGATGCCAGGATATGCTTTGAATCTGTTACCATCAACTGCAATATGTTGAGGTTCAATTTTTAATCCTTTGACGGCTTCATGCATGGCTTGAATACTCGCATTGAGGATATTTATTTGTTCAATCACCCGCATGTCCACATGAGCCACATGGTAGGCAATGGCCTCTTTCTCTATAATAGTTCTTAGTTGGTTTCTACGCTTTCGCGAAAGCTTCTTACTATCATTCAACGCTGCACATTTAAAATCTTGTGGTAGAATCACGGCTGCCGCAGTCACAGGGCCAGCGAGGCAACCACGTCCAGCCTCGTCAGTACCGCACTCAATAATATCAGGATATATTTGTGGTAGGAGCATATTCAAAATTAGGAATTTGGGATGGTAAAGTTGACTGCAACCGCAAGAGGCTTTTTAATATAGTATTATAATGTGGTCGTGCTCATAATATTTCATGAGTATATGCGCTATTTATAAGTATTTTTGACCGCTCATGAGATATTGTTTTTTCTTCATTGTCCTATTTTCTTTGCCATGGTGCGTGAGTGCACAGCGCAGCGGTGGACTTACTCCTATAGGTCAGGATCAAGATGATAGACCTATAAGTAACAAGGAACTTACGGTAGATGGCGAGAAGCCGCCTATTACAGATTACCTAATAATTTCTCAGTCTCGTGACACAACATATGTTGACACGACACTATCGATTCAAAAAGACTACAAGTTCAATTACTTGAGAAGTGATGACTTTGAGCTCATGCCTTTTCAAAACATAGGGCAGCCCTATAATAAATTGGGCAAGCAAGTCCACATGCAACAAATCATGCCGGGTATGGGCGCTAATGCTAGACACGATAATTACTATGAGATTGACGATGTCTATGATTACTACGTTCCAACACCGTTAACAGAGTTGTATTTTAAAACTGCCGTAAACCAAGGTCAGCAACTCGATGCGTTTTTTACCAGTAACTTATCACCGCAGTTTAATTTCTCTATCAGTTATAAAGGAATGCGCAGCGCCGGTGAGTATGTCAATACACTTACTAGTACAGGAAACTTTAAATTTACTTCTAACTACTTTACCAAGGATAAAAAATACCGATTGCGATTACATACCACCTTTCAAGATTTGACTAATCAAGAGAGTGGTGGGCTTACAGTAGAATCACTTCAGGGATTTATAGATGAAGATGAAGATCTTGACGATCGTGGTAGGCTAGAGCCTAATTTGAACGATGCAGAAAGCTTATTGGAAGGTCGCAGATTTTACATCGATCACGATTATGAGTTGCTAGGGCAAAAAGACAGCACATCTTATTATAGCGCTAGGATTTATAACACCGCTTATTTTGAAGATAAATTCTACAGGTTTTCAGAGCCTACACCAACACCAGGATTTCTAGGCGAGTCTTATGTTTCTAGCGGTATTGAAGGTAAAACCAACTATGAGCATAGTCTGGTGGAGGCTGGCTTGACTTATGACCACTATATATTAGGATATTTCAAGGCTGGATTGGCACGTCGAGATTATAATTACGGCTATGATCGTATTGTAAACACGTCAAACGGCGTGGTGGATGATCGACTTATAGGTGAGGTGTATCAATTTAAAGCCGCTTTTGCTAAGCGATTGGGCGTTTTTGACTTTAAGGCAGATGGCGCGATCAATTTTGCAGGTGATCTAGATGGTCAGTATTTACGAGCCGCTGCTGGTCTGCAGTTAAAAGATGTATTGCTTACCGCCAGCGCGAGTGTAAACAGCGTCGCACCAGATTTCAATTTGCAACTTCACCAAAGTGATTACATCGCTTATAACTGGCAAAATAATTTTGAGAATATCAAGAAACAGCAATTCACTTTTAAGATTGACAGCGATAAATATCTAGATGCTCAAGTTGACTTTACCACAATGCAAGACCATGCATATTTCAATTATGAGAATGTCGGTGTACTATTTACACCGCAACCGGTGCAGACTGATCAGGATATTACCTACTTAAAAGTAAAGGTTCATAGAGGTTTTAGATTCTTAAATCATTTTGGTAGTGATCACACGTTGATGTATCAAAGTGTCACCCAGCAAGACAATATCTTCAATGTTCCAGAATTTGTAGCTCGCAATACCATTTACTACGAAGGAGAGTTTTTCAAAAAGGCTCTTAAGTTACAAACAGGCGTGACGCTCAAATACTTCAGTTCTTATTTCATGGATGCCTATGATCCTGTGCTGGGAGAATTCTACACACAAGATCGAGTAGAGTTGGGTGATTATCCACTTGTGGATATTTTCCTCAATGCCAAAATTCAGCAGACAAGGATTTTCTTTAAGTTAGAACATGCAAATTCACCATTTGCAGACCCTGATTACTTCAGTGCACCGTTGCATCCCTATCGAGATTTGACCTTGAGATTCGGGCTCGTTTGGAACTTTTTCTTGTAATTCCTATCGTTTTTATGGAGCATATCGGTGATCAACCGATTATTTTTTCTTTAGAATGTTAAAGTAAATAAGGTCTAATAACCATCATATGTTGAATTTAGGGTTGACAAATGTTAACCCTTGCAAATCTGTTAGTGTTTTATTAGCAACTGCAATGACTTATCGCACGTAGTTTTACTCAAAGAAAAATAATTTATTTACACTATGAAAATTAACAAATTAACAATTGCCTTATTGGCAACCGCAGTAATCGGCTTTACCTCATGTGACGATGATGATGACCTAGAGGAAGGAAGATTTGACAGAGCAGAATTATATGTAACAAGTGTCGCAAATGGTGATGTGACTGTTTATGATTTTGAAGATCGTGATGATGTTGATGTTACTACATTGACCAACAATTCAGACTCAAATGAAGGTATCATTTATGATGCAAGTAGAAACGAGCTTTTTGTAGCATCAAGAAGTAATCAAACTTTAAGTGCATATACAGGAATCGAGGATTTAATCGACGGTGGTGTATCAGGCGTTTCAGGAGTAGAGTCAGATGACGATCTAGAAAGCCCACGTGCCATTGCACGCAATGGTAGATTTATCGTTGTAGCAGATAACGATGGTGATGGCGATAATAGCGATGATTTAAGTGATGATGACGACGATAATGATGATGACGATGGTAATGAATTGTTTGTTTATGAAAGAACATCAAATGGTCTTGAATTAAGAGATCGTTTTGAAGTAGATTTTGCTCTATGGGGTATTGAATTTATAGGTGATGATCTTTATGCAGTAGTTGACCAGACTAATCAAATTGCTGTATTTGAAGACTTTCTAAACAACACTGAGGATGATGACGACGATGACGACGATGATCTTGATGCAGACAAAGTGGTGTCGATTGAAAACCTTACAAGAACTCACGGTATCGCATATGATAACACTGATGACGTGATGATATTGACTGATATAGGTGCAGCTAGTAGTGATAACGATGGTGGTCTTATCTTGATCCAAAACTTTCAAGATATATTTGACGCAACACCAGAAGGTGGAACGATCGCAACAGGCGCCCAAACAAGAGTGTATGGATCAAACACATTCTTGGGTAACCCAATTGATGTAGATTATGATACTGAAACAAACTCAGTATTAGTCGCAGAGGTTGCCAACGGTGGTGGTCGTGTATTAGGATTTAATAATATTGGTAACGGTGGTAACATTGCTCCAACTATTAATAATCTCTTGCCAGGTGCAAGTTCAGTAGACTTCTACCTAGAAGACTAATTAGAATTTTAAAATTTAAGAAAGCCAACTCACTAGAGTTGGCTTTTTTTGTTGGTAATAATTTTACATTTTATATATTTGAACGTGTCTATCATCAAAAAATACGCTTCATTAGTATTACTGCTGCTCTTTCTAGGAGTGCAGGCAACTTCTTTGCACGGTTTTTCTCATGAGGATGATGACACTTCATGTGAGCTATGTCTTGTAGTTCAAAATTTTCAGGAAGAAGAGTTTACGGGTCAAGATGCGATTATAATAGCACCACCAGTAATGATTCTTGTAAGTGTTGAGGTTGGTGATCATTACGCTTTCGCGAAAGCGGAATCCCAACCAACTTTCTACCCATCACGGCCACCGCCGTTTACCCATAGTTAGAATAACACGATCGCATCGGGCGATTGTACTACCTATGAAGTAAATACCCTATGTTTTTAAAAAATATCGTGGTAATTGTCCTTTTATCGGCAATTACCGCAACGGCTCAGGACTGTCGCATACAGTTAAAAGGTGTCGTTACTGATTTTCATGACGCAGCGCCACTAGAACTCGCTCAAGTTTACATTAAGGAAGCAGGAAAAACCGGCACCACTAATGAACTAGGTGAGTACCAGATCAAGAACCTGTGTGCAGGTGATTACACGGTTGTAGTGACCCATTTTTCTTGTGAGACAAAGACGTTGAATCTTAGTTTGAGACGTGATATGACTTATAACGTCAAGCTAGAACATCATATCAATGACTTAGAGCAAGTAGATATTCTAGCAGATGTTCACGATAATCATGACCAGACGCAGTCTAGTACACGTGTAGATCAGGAGACCATTAATAAATATAGTGGTGCAACATTAGGCGACGCGCTCGCGACTGTGCAAGGTGTATCAGCGCTCAAGACAGGCAATAGTGTGGTAAAGCCAGTTATTCATGGTGTTTACGGTAGTAGAGTAACTATAGTAAATAATGGTTTAAGGCAACAGGATCAGGAATGGGGTCTAGAGCATTCACCTAATATTGATGTGAACACCGCAGCAAATATTGAAGTTGTAAAAGGTGCAACGGCCTTGAGGTATGGTGGCGATGCCATTGGTGGAACGATTATTATTGAACCAGAGCGTTTCCTGGCTATGGACACCTTGAAAGGCAAACTCATAAGCCAACTGCAATCAAATGGTCGTGGTGGTAGCCTCACAGGAACTATTGGGAACTATAATAATAGTGGCTGGTACCAGCGTGTAACATTGACCGGTAAGCGATTGGGTGATTATGAAGCACCAGATTATGTCTTGAGTAATACAGGTGAGCAAACCTTCTCAGGTAACCTCGCGGTAGGGTACCAGCAATTTGAGTACGGTGGTAGCATCAATTACTCCTATTATAATACAGAGTTGGGAATCCTGCGTGCATCGCATATAGGTAATAGTACCAACCTTGTAAGATCTATAAACTCTGGTCAGCCTAATATTGTACGGGATTTCACCTATGATATCGATCCACCTAAACAGCAGGTAGAACATCATGGATTACAGCTTAAAGGCTTCAAGCGTTTTGCAAATCTGGGAAAACTCGAGGTAGATTATGCGTTTCAATTTAACAATAGGCTAGAATTTGACATACGTCGTGGTGCTAACGCTGGTCGTGCATCGCTGGATCTTGACTTGACGACACACACGCTGGCGGCATACTTACTGGTAGATTCGTTAGAAGATATAGAGTTGGAACTAGGTGTGGACGGTTTGCATCAAATCAACGAGCCTAATCCAGCTACTGGCATACGTCGATTGATACCAGATTATGATAGCCAGAAGATAGGTGGTTTTATCAGTGCCAATAAAAGATTCCATTCTAAGTGGCTTGTAGATGCTGGTGTGAGATATGATTTATATCGTATCGCTGCACAAAAGTTTTATCAGTTATCGCGCTGGGAAGACTTGGGCTATGACGAGCAATTCCCACAATTCGAGGTGCGAGAAACAAGTACTCAGATATTGACAAATCCTGAGTTTGATTACAGCCTACTGGCTTTCAGTGCAGGTGTCAAATACTTTGTGGATGACCATTATGACTTTGCGATTAATTTGAGTAGTGCCAGTCGAGCGCCTAATCCTAGTGAACTCTTCAGTGATGGGTTGCACCACGCACTGGCGACTATAGAATTGGGCCAGCTCGATTTAAGAAAAGAACGATCGTATAAGCTGAACTTGACGGCCCATGCTGGTAAAGGTGGTTTTAACGCCGTTGATATCGAGGTCAACCCTTATTTAAGTTTAGTAAAAGACTACATACAATTAGTACCGATTGGGTTGGAAACGACTACAAGAGGTGCATTTCCAGTGTATCAATATGAGCAGGTAGATGCTTTGCTAGCTGGTGTCGATGTAGGTGCCTCATGGGACATCGTTTATACTGAGCTTGTGGATCCTGAAGATCCAGATGGTAACCCAGAGCTTTTTGAATCCTTGAGACTCAACTCAAGATTTTCTTACATCTATGGCGAGAATACAACAGACGATGAACCGCTCATACTCATACCGCCTACACAATTTTACAATGAATTGGTCTGGAGCAATGGAATTATCGATAATCTAAGTTTTACACTGGCTAATCAATCAGTACTTACACAGACTCGATTTCCTGATGATGATTACGAAGTCAATATACCGGATGATCAGGGAAATTTTCAAACGGTTACTGTGGAAATAAGTGAAGCACCTAGTGGTTTTTCCTTGTGGAATGCTGGTGTCAGTTACGCTTTCGCGAAAGCGCAATTAAACCTGCGCGTAAACAACTTATTGAATACCAATTATAGAAACTATCTCAACAGGCAACGCTTTTATGCAGATGACATAGGGCGTGATTTTCAATTACAATTCATCTATAACTTTTAAACTCTCGAGCTATGAGAAACAACAATTTTAATTTTAACCCAGTAAACTTTACAACTATGAAAAAGCCAATTTTTAGATATGCACTAGCTGCATTACTAGTAACATCATTTGTTGCATGTGACGACGATGACGACTCACCAGAAGAGATCAACCCAGAAGAATTAATCACTACGGTTGAGTACACACTAACCAAAACTGACGACGATGACGATGATGATGACAACGACGATGATGTGATTGTTTTAAAAGCGGTAGATAATGATGGTGATGGCCCTGATGCACCAGTGATTACCGTTAGCGATAATCTTGATACAAATTCTACCTATTCAGGAAACATAAGATTCTTAAATGAGAGCGATCCCGGTGATGTTGAGAATATAACAGAAGAGGTACAGGATGAATCAAATGATCATGAGGTGTTTTATGCATCACCGATCAGCGGTTTGCAGATCACAAAAGATGATACAGACAATAATGGTAATCCACTCGGTTTGAGAACAACTGTAACTACAGGTGCAGCTGGTACGGGCAACTTGACTGTAACACTGCTTCATGAACCTAATAAGCCTAATAATGGTACGGTATCAAATGCAGGCGGTGAGCCGGATGCAGAGGTAGTGTTCCCTATCACTATAGAGGACTAGTTATACTTTAGGGGTATAATGAATGGCCGTCTGGACTGCAGAATCCAGGCGGTTTTTTATGCTTTATATTTCGAGAATTTGCATTTATATTGATACCACTTTATACATAAAGCGCATAAAAAAAGCCTTTTCAAATTTTTGAAAAGGCTTTTATATTTGATATGATAGATTGATTAATCTTCCATCTCGTCTTCTATGTCGTCTCCTGCATCTTCTATAGCATCGCCAACTTTTTCTCCAGTTGACTCTTCTCTACAGCTAGAAATACCTACTGTAAACATAGCTACCATTGCAAGTAATAATATTTTTTTGATCATAATTCTATAGTTTTAAAATTAAAATTTTATCTGCGACCAGATATGATGTTTATAAGGATCACGATTATTGCGATAACTAGCAATACGTGGATTAGACTACCTAAGCCCATACCATCGCCTACACCTACAAGTCCTAAGACCCAAATAATTAAACAGATTACTGCTACCAGCCATAAAATACTTCTCATAATTTTAGTTTTTTGATTTCATGAACAATTTAGACACTTGGTTTAAAGCAGTCTGTTAACAAACCATCAATTTTGCAAAATTTGTGATTTTAAAATGTAAGGTTTCTACAAAAGCAATTAGAAACTTATGAATCAATAATTCTGCGGATTCTCAATCACGTCTTGTGCGCGTTTTTTATGTGCCTTTAATTTATCGCTATCCATTTTCTTGAGATTTGACATGATCATGTTCATACGTTGGTTGTTCTCAAAATGAGATTTTTTCTCGTCTAGGAAATTCCAATACAGCGAATTGAAAGGACACGCGCCGTCCTCGCCACCTTTTTTGCTCACGCTATACTCGCAGTTCTTGCAGTAGTTGCTCATTTTATTGATGTAGCTACCGCTAGATACATAGGGCTTGGTAGCGATGATACCGCCGTCTGCAAATTGAGACATGCCGCGCACGTTGGTAATCTCTACCCATTCTACAGCATCGATATAAACACCTAGATACCACTCGTCTACATAACTAGGTTCCGTCATCGTTAGTAGTGCATAATTTCCTGTGATCATTAATCGCTGTATGTGGTGCGCATAGGCATTATCCAGTGAATTATTGATCGACTCGCTCAGGCATTTCATTTTGGTCTCGCCAGTCCAATAGAAATCTGGCAAGTCGTTCTTGTTATCCAGCTCGTTTTTAGATTGATAATCTGGCATTTCCTTCCAGTAGATACCACGCATGAATTCACGCCAGCCTAGAATTTGTCTTACAAAACCTTCAACCTGTGAGATCTCTATATCCTTACTATCACGATAAGCCTCGATGACTTTCTCAATCACTTCTTTTGGGCTTAGAAGCTTGCTGTTCATGGTAAAACTTAAACGTGAGTGGTACAGATATTCTTCCTCAGTATGCATGGCATCTTGATAGTCGCCAAAATGCACCAGCAAATTCTCACAGAAATAATTGAGTACATCAAGCGCGTCGCTGCGCGTTACTGGCCAGTTGAAATTCTTTTCGTCAATACGGCCAAAAGTCTTCACACCTTCATCTTCTAGCAACTTTACAATGTCACTCACATCCTTCCGGAACCCTTTCTCATGAGGGATTTCTGTATCATGTTCCCACTTTTGCCTGTTGCTCTTGTCATAGTTCCAGTCGCCACCTTCAGGTTCTTTGTCGCCTTCTATAAGTATATCGTGCTTCTTGCGCATATCACGGTAGAAATATTCCATCGTCATGCGCTTCTTGCCTTCAAAAAATTTCTCTACGTCTTTCCTTTTGGTATAAAAATGCTCTGTATCATAGCCTTCCCATTCTATATCGAGCGAGTCGCATATATCCTTGAGCTGTTTGTCCAGTCGCCACTCATCGGGAGCGAGGTATTCAAACTTTTCTATATCATGTTCTTTGATCAAGTTCTTAATGTTTTTCTCAAGATCTTGCTCATTGTCCTTATGGTCTAGCTCATAATAAACGGTTTCCCAGCCACGGTCATTCATCCATTCATTGAAACCACGCATGGCAAGAAAAAACGCACAAACCTTTTGAATATGGTGCTTGACATAGTCCGTTTCCTGGCGCATCTCTGCCATGTGGTAAATAATGTGCTCTTGATCGCCATTAAACCAGCTGTGTTTGTGGTTGAGTTGATCACCCAGTATAAATCGCAGTGTTTTTGGTTTGCTATCGCTCATAATTTTGGAAAGTAGAGTGTTTTTGGCTTTTTAAAGTCAGTAAATTACTACGTGACTGTTTTGATTTGCGTTAAGGCTTTCACAGAATTTGTTGAACCACGTGCAGTAAGAAATATGACTATTCCTGCATATTTTATGAGTAAAGTAGTTTTCATGATTACGCTTTCCTGCCTGCCGGCAGGCAGGCGCGAAAGCAAAATTATTACTCACTTAACCACAAGTCACGATATTCATGGTCGCCATCATAGCGATCTGCCTGCGATTGAATGTTGAAGGTGCGATTTCTAGGATCGTTGCCCACGCCGCTGTTGTACATCCAGTTACCGTAGTTGCTGTGTACGTCATAGTCAATGAGAATGTGTTCAAAATAGGCAGCGCCTATACGCCAATCCTGCTCGCGATGCATAGACCAATAGCTGGCTACATTTTGACGGCCACGGTTACTCATGAATCCAGTGGCGGCGATCTCCTTCATGTTTGCATTGACAAAATTCTCATGCGTCTCGCCTTGCATCCATTTCTTGAGTTCTTTATCGTTAGCCTTCCAATCATAATCTTTTTGTAGAATACCACCTATGTCAAAGATCTTCTCGCGATGTTTAAGTGATACATATTTGAAAAAATCTCGCCAGATTAATTCAAAAACCAACCAATACGTATCCTGATTTTTCTTGATCTCTTTCTCAAACTTTTTCACCTCATGATAGATCTCACGAGGGCTAATGCTACCTACTGCCAACCATGCGCTGAATTTGCTGCTGTAATCAGTTCCTACGAGTCCGTTTCTGGTTTTTTTGTAGCTTTTGAGTTGTTCTGTTTTCCAGAAATAATGCTGCAGTCGATTCCATGCCGTCTTGCTGCCGCCTTTCCATGGAAAAGCCGTGCGTTCATCTTTCTCAAAAGTCTCTAATCCTAAATCTTCTAGAGTTGGTAAGTCAGTGTTCTCAACATCGATCGCTTCTTGAGAATAATTATCAATCTCAATAAGATCGCGCACGCTGGATTCTTTTTCTAGTTTCTTGCGCAGCTCGGTAAATACCTTAGGGATTTTATCAAAACTATCAAACGGTATATCGTCAGGATGATATAAAAACTGATCGTAGAATCTGTGACCTTTTACTTGGTCTTTCAGTCCTTTTTCTTCCAACGCTTGGCCCAGCTCTTCTTCCTGCTCTATTTCATCACGCGTCCATTCCTTTTGCAGGTAAATGTTCTTGATATCATGTTTTTCAATCAATGATGGTATGACAGCAGCTGGCTTGTCATGAAATACCAATAACGGGATATTTATCTCATCCAATTGCCTGCGCAAATCCTCGACGGATTCTATTATGAATTGTGCGCGATATTTACCAGTACGGCTAAAAGGTAACTCTATATCCACGTTAAGATTGAAATCACTTTCTTTGTAGAATCGAGGGTCAAAAAAATACACGCCTATCACACTACCTTCTGCATCACAGGCAGCCTTAAGACTTACTTGATCTTGTGTTCTTAAATCATTTCTAAACCAGACTAAACTTGCCATTTTCTCTTCATATTATTTATTAGAACTGCATTTTTTACTACAGTAGATCACGCTTTCCCAATTCTTTTCCCACTTCTTGCGCCAGGTAAACTCTCGTTCACAAACGGGACAAACTTTAGTAGGTAGATTATGCGGATTGCGTGCTTTTTGTTTCATCATTTTTTGATCTCTATTTCCTCAAGCTTTTGATCAACCTTAGCATAACTCAATCGCTTTTCTACAGTAGCAGTTGCATAAGCGTCCAGTCCATTGATAGTTACTGTTCCTGCCTTATCAAGATTGACCCAACCATCATCCGTCTGGATTTCTGGAGCTAGAAAAATGTCTGTGATTCTGCAAATGACCAGCCGACAATCGTTTTCTTTAAGATAGTACTCGTTTTCATAGGTCGCTGCTACTTGTACATGAGCATATTTCACGAAAGGGGCTTTGAACCCATCACGCTTAAATCTTTCTATTCCTAGCAAATCAAATTCTGATAGTTTAGGATCATACTTGGCACTGCTTTGATGCGCTGCATCTACCAGATCCATGTTAATGTGATTAAGTGTTATAGAATTGGTTGCCTTTAAGTTCTCATAAGTGTGACCAGCGCCATGACCCAATGGTCTTTGTATGTATCCAAACAATGCTGGATCACTTCCTAGATGGGTTACACTGCTAAAAATCGCCACGTTGTCAACGCCATCTTCTGATCTTGTGGCTAATAAATTGGCACTCTTGAATCCGGTTATACTATTGATAAGATGACCACGATAGTGGCGCTCCATTTTTTTTATTTCGTATAGGCTGTAGTGTTTCATAATGCTATAATCTCAAAAGTAGGTTTAATCAATCCTTGAATAGGTTAAACAAAAATCAAAACATAAAAAAAGGCCGTTCCGTTAGGAACAGCCTTTCTTGCTGGTAAGCTAGAAGCCCTACTTAATAATGAATCGCTCTACGAGCGTTTCTTTTTTAGTCTCAATTTGTAGCATGTAAACACCTACGGCAAGATTACTCACGTTAATCGCTTGAGTGGTTTCACCTTGTAGTACCTGCTGTCCTTGCATGTTAAGCACACTATACTTGATGTTTTCAAGACTTGTCACTTTCACATTTAAGGTTCCGTTTTCAACTGGATTGGGATAAATCGAGAATAATGGCGCATCGTCTATTGGTGACTTATTCACCGCATATTGATAATCATTATTAGTAGCATTACCTAAACAGAAAGATTTTACATCTGTTCTAGTAAATGATCCACCTGATGCAAGTACAGCACCATTTGAACTGTTAGTCAATGCATAACTACCATTACCGTATTGGCAACAAATACCATCGCCGTAGGCATCAGTAAAAGTCAACGTATAACAATCCTCTGGCAACGTCAATGGAATGTTTACGGTAGAGCCGTCTGCTTGAGATGCATACGTTCCACCAGAGGCAACTGTTGCGCCCGAACTATTAACTAACGTCCAGCTTGTCTCTTCTGGGTAGTTGTCAAAAGTAATTCTCAAGTTAGCTGCTACGGGTTGTGCTGCTGCACCATCGGTGAGTTTCACATCATCGATAGCCATATCACCTTGCCATGTAGTTCCTGTAGTACCATTAAATCTCAATCTTACTGTTCCTGCACTATATGCTGATAAGTCAACGCTGGCATCTCTCCAGGCGTTACCTTGATTACCAGACTTGCTCCATACGGTTGACCAGCTCGCTCCATCATCTTCAGATGCTTGTAGCAATAGACCACCCATATTGGTAGCACCATACATATGATACTTGAAGGTAAGTGTAGCATCACTTACTCCAGCAAGATCAAAACATGGCGAGTTTAATATTGCGGTTTTGGTGCTGTAGTTAGGTGCCGATGATTCCATGTAAACATAGTTAGAACCTTCGCTTGCGCTTGATGGTCCAGTTGCATTAGACGGCGTGCCACCGCTTCTACGAGTCCAGTTAAAATCATCGCCAGTCCCTTGAGTCCAGCCACCTAAACCAGATTCAAAACCTTCTGCATAAGGTGTTCCAGCTGTAGCCACACATCCAGCAGACGCCTCTGGCTCTGTAGTAAAGCTCACTGCCGCACTTTGATTACTGATGTTTCCAGCAGCATCTTTAGCTGCCACTCTAACTGAATAGTTTGTTCCAGCGGTCAATCCAGTCAAGTTTGCAGTTGTTCCTGCAAGAGAGCCTAGTAATGCACCATTTGAATACACATCATATTCTGTCACGCCAACATTATCTGTAGAAGCATTCCAGTTTAAGGATGCTGTAGTTTGTGTGATCGCGCTTACTACCACATTTGCTGGCACGCTAGGCGCCGTTTGATCAACTGGTGTAACATTTACTACATTAGAAGCATTGGACTTGTTTCCAGCTGCATCAACAGCTACAATACTAAAGCTGTAGGTCGTCCCAATAAATAATCCATTTACTACTTGACTTGTGTTAGTTGTTGTAGTAAGTAGATTAGAACCATTATAAACTTCATAGCCAGTCACGCCTACATTATCACTTGATGCATTCCAGACCAGAGTTGCAGAGGTCTCACTCACGTTATTTGCAACAAGTGAGCCTGGCGCTGTCGGTGCTGTTGTATCAGCGACAACGCTTCCTACATTCACCGTGTAATCTTCTACCTCGCCATAGTCAAATGTTTCACAAGCTGTTGGCAACGCATTATATTTCATAGAAACTCTCAGGCGAGTTGCGCCACTCGCAGCACCACTCGGAACTGTAAATGATCCAGAAATCAGTACATTTTGCGATGGTGCAGCAGTGAAGACTTGCTCACCAGCATCGTTGAAATCGCCATCTTGATTGTAATCAATCCACATTGCATAAGCCTCATTATACTTAGTTCCAGTCCATGTAGGCGTTATTTCTAAGGTGTATGAATCGCCAACTGCTAGGTCTGTGCTTGAGGCTGTAAAGTTGCTATAACCAGCTGCATTGCCCGTACTTGATTTATTGATCGCATTTAATTTGAAATTGCTGATGTACTCATCTGCCACGCTATTTCCTTTAGACGCACAGTACTGAACACTGGTCGTAGAGAAATTGATTGTCGAGCTGTATGCACTTTGAGAACCGTCAGCACATACGCTTCTCACCTGAACTTGATAAGCTGTATTTGCAGTAAGTCCAGTAAGGTTTGCAGTCGCATTGTTAACTTGTTGTGTCGTCCATGCAGTTGTTCCGCTTTCGCGAAAGCGTACAACATAAGAAGCACTAGGAATTGCAGTCCATCCTATGGTGGCATCTTTGTCGCTTGCGCCGTTCAATTGAACGTTAGCCGGCACTGAAGCTACACATGGCTGTGCCTGTGCTGCGATTCCTGTAACGATCAATGAATAATTCTGAGAACCGCCGGTAAGCGTTCCTTTATGGGTAACTCTTATGGTATAGGTCCCAGAGGCATTTGCTACAGTAATGCGCTCATAAGGATCTCTTGAATTGTCACCTAGTCCATTGGTATTAACCCCAGTCAATCTCCAAGGTAAAAACGTTGAGCCATTTTTAGAGACACGCACGTCAAGGTCATTGACAAGTCTAGCTGTGTTGCTATTTGTTGCTGTAGTTGCAACTCCAGCACGGTCAGTCCAAGAGATAGAAGCCATTAAGTCATTGATGCCATCAGAGTTCACGGTAATCTCATATGTCTCACCAGCACTTAAAGTAAGTTCAGAAATTTGAGAAGCAGTTCCTTCATTGGTGATAACTTCTGCAGCCTTTTTAGTATTCATTAAACCCCAACCGTAAATTGGATCTGGACCTACCATTCCAGCATCATCTGCCGTGTGTAGTGCAAGACCTTTTACCGTCGCAGCTCTCATGTATGAACCTGCTGTCTCATTGTGCAGCTGTTGTAACAATAGGAGTGAACCCATCACATTAGGTGACGCCATGGACGTTCCTGTGATTGAGTTGTAAGCTGTGTCGCTAGTTTCATAGGTAGAAAATACCTGTGTACCGTTACCAGTAATGTCTGGCTTAATTCTCAAATCATCAGTAGGACCTTCACTACTACTAGAGTTTATGGTCACACTTCCTAAAGATCCGTCGCTGTTGATGACTGCGTCGTTTGCATTTGCTACTACCATGTTATTCTTTGCAGTTGCCGCGCCAGATAGTTTGTCATAAGCAGAATTGCCACCTAGTGGTGCACCATTGTAAGTATTCTGGTTACCATCGTTACCAGCGGCTTTTACCATTAAGAAATAAGGTGCATTGAACATCAACTCATCCCAATCCCTAGAATCTGTGATGTAGGCGCCAAAATAATAGTCCGGCAATTGATCACCTCTATAACCATAAGAGTGGTTGGACAATAACATACCGTTGGCAGCTTGTGCGGCAACCTCGGCAGTATCATTGTTCCAGTCATGACCTACAGCTTTAGCCTGTGGTGCCATACCTTTTGCATTGGCATTTGCTCCATAAGCGATCACGGTACCTGTAACGTGGGCTGCGTGAAAGTTGAGTGTGGTAGAATTATCACCTATGGTAAAACGATTGTTACCACCAGGTCCATCATATTCCTGGTGCGTGCCGCGAGCCAGACCACCATCCCAAATGTAACCAGTCATATTTTGACCTTCTACATTAAGTCCTAATCCACCATTGTTGTGCAGGAAATTAGCGCGGGTAGATTTTGCAGCTGCTACATTATAGGTAGTGTAGTAAATAAGCGTACCGTCTGGATCAATGCGCTGCAATTCTTGATAGGATCCATCACTGGATTTTTGAATCATCGGGATATTCCCAGCGATGGCAGCAGCTCTCACAGCAGCTTTTTCAATTTTTTCTTTGGCCTCAAATTTTTGAGACAACTGTTGCAGATTGCTCACATCCATTCTGGATTTGATCTGCGCACGATCCTGCTCGGTTTGAGCAAATGAGATCGAGGTCATTACCGTCATAAGGGAAACGGATAACCAGGTAGTTTTTAAATTCATTTGTTTGGGTTTTGATTAAAACAGGCTAGAAAGAAACCAAAATTTGTGTTAACCAACTAAGGATTTGTACAGAGTTATTACCAACTAATTATCATTTGTATAAACACGTATTATTATCCATCTCATAAACAGTTAATTACATAAAATTGACAAATGTTAAAATTTTAACTGCAGCTAAACGATTTATCATTTCACTCGGTTAAGTGCTTTAGTTTTGTTGTTTTAGCAAGTTTCTAGTCTCAAATAATGCTAGATCGATAATTTGATAGCCAAAATCATGAAAGACCAAAACCCAGACGTCTTAAAAGCCATCGAGATCAACAGGCAAACCTGGAACGATAGGACAAATGCTCATTATAGCAGTGGCTTTTATGATAGTTCCGCTTTCGCGAAAGCAAAAAATTCATTGAACTCCTACGAGATAAATGCTTTAGGAAATGTTACCGGCAAGTCTGTGCTGCACCTGCAATGTCATTTTGGGCAAGACAGTCTGAGTTGGGCGCATAAAGGTGCTACAGTCACAGGCGTAGACTTTTCAGAAACAGCAATCAACAAGGCGCGAGAACTAAGTGCTGAGTTGAAGATTCCAGCCAAATTTGTTTCATGCAATGTTTTTGATACAGCATCTCATATCGATAAGAAATTTGACATCGTTTTTACCAGCTATGGAGTGATAGGCTGGTTACCAGATTTAAAGCCATGGGCACAAATGATTGCCACCATGCTCAAACCTGGTGGTACCTTTTATATGGTAGAGTTTCACCCAATCGCATGGATGTTTGATTACCTAGAAAAGCCAGCCGTCATGAAATATCCATACTCAAATAAAGAGGTCATCTATGAGGAATACTCTGGCAGCTATGCCTCGACTGAAAGTGATTTGAACAGTAAGGAATATACTTGGAATCATCCCCTAAGCGAAGTGATACAATCCTTGATCGATGCAGGTCTCACCATCGAGCTTTTTGCAGAGCATGACGGCAGTCCATATAATGTATTCCCAGAAATGACAAAAAAAGGAGATTTATATTATTTAGAAAACCAATTGTACCCTACTATTTTTGAGATTAAAGCCACAAGATCCTAGCAGGTTAAACCTATGCTAATTGACCTGTGCTTATCACGCTAGCAAGTTGACTTAGTTATTTTTGACCAAATTTCAATTTTCATGGCAATCCTAGGTCCTATAATTAAAGCTGCACTCAACGTTCATGAGTATTTCACTCATGTAGATAATCATGTGGAGGCGCAGGAAAAAGTATTGCAGAATTTGCTTGATAAAGCAAAGGACACGGCCTTTGGAGAGAACTATGACTTTAATTCTATCCTGGCATCAGACGAGCCTGCGGCCATGTTTGCAGATGCAGTACCTTATCATGACTATAACTCTATGGATGAGAAATGGTGGCAACGTATTAAAAAAGGTGAGGAAAATGTAACCTGGCCTGGCTTGCCCAACTACATGGCGCGCAGCAGTGGCACTACTGGCAAGAAATCAAAGATGATTCCCGTAACAGACGAAATGCTGGATGCCATTAGAGCTGCCGGAACTCGACAAGTAAGCTCGCTAACCAATTTTGATCTGGATGCCGAGGTTTTTGAAAAAGAGGCGCTGGCACTAGGTAGCAGTACAGATCTTGATGAAGTTGATGGCTTTAAAGTAGGTGAGATTAGCGGTATCGCAGCCAGTAATATTCCTGAATTTCTGGAAAGTAAGTATCGTCCTGGTAGTGAGATCTCACGCATTGACGATTGGGATGAGCGTGTGGAGCGCATTGCACAGGAATCGGGTGATTGGGATATTGCCATGATAAGCGGCATACCGTCATGGCTAGAAATGATGCTTAAAAAAGTGATGGATCACCATGGTGTGGACAGCATTCACGATGTATGGCCTTCCTTGAGTGTTTATACATCAGGTGGCGTGGCGTTCGAGCCATATCGCAAAAGCTTTGAGAAGCTATTTTCAAAACCTGTTCAAATCGTGGACACCTATCTAGCGAGTGAAGGGTTCATCGCTTGCCAGCAGCGACAGGAGACAGATTCTATGCAATTGATTACGGATGGTGGCATCTACTTTGAATTTGTACCCTTTAAACCAGAATACATAGAGCCAGACGGCAGCATCTCGCAAAATGCACCAGCGCTTACCATGGCTCAAGTGGAAAAGGATGTGGATTACGTATTAATCATCTCCACGGTCAGTGGTGCATGGCGCTATTTGATAGGCGACACTATTGCTTTTACAGATGTCGATCACGCCGAAATCAAAATTACAGGTCGCACCAAATTCTTTTTAAACGTTGTTGGTAGCCAGCTTTCAGTTTTGAAAATGGAAAAAGCAGTTCAAGAACTGCAGGAGCAATTCAATACCAGTATCAAAGAGTTTACCGTGTATGCTCGACAGGATGATCAAGGAGATTTTTATCACTATTGGTATCTGGGAACTGATACAGAAACTAGTGAAGAAGACTTGAAAGAGGCCCTGGACCAATCATTACAGGAAGCTAACAAAAACTATAAGGTAGCTAGAACAAAAGCCTTGAAAGGAGTAAAAGTCACTAAGGTAGATCCAGATATTTTTGCTGCCTGGAACGAGCATCAAAAAAAGAAAGGCGGACAGGTAAAAATGGCCAAGGTATTATCTGACGATAAGCAAGAGGCTTGGGAAGAATTTGTTACTAATTACAAAGGGTAATCTAGCAATACAATTTAATAGGATTGCGCTTTCGCGAAAGCAAAACTTTACAAAACGTTATAAAGATGACGGACTCCTAAATGTTAACTCATTTCCTGCATACTAGGCTTCTCGCCAGTCTCGCCGTATCTGTTGATCAGCTCTGCAATTTCTTCTGGCGACAAGTAGAATTGGCGCATGTGGTTCTTGTATTTATCAGACAGACTAGTGTGATTTAAAATGAAGTTTTTGGTTTTTAAGATGTAATTACCCATGCCGTGCTTTACTGCATAGTCATCTGCTGCACGTTCAACTTCTTTGATATGTGCTTTGGAATACAAGTATTTTAAACCAAAAAAGATCATACCTATGGTAGATCGAGATCTATAATCCATCACGTGTCCCAATTCGTGACCCAACCAGCCTACCAACACATCATCAGGGATCTCATCAATAGTAAAAAATTTGTCTTCAACCTGAAACTTCTTGCTAATTAAAATGATGTAGGCTCGGTTTTTACGAGAGGTAAAAAGGCTTTTCCATTTAGGTTGCGCCTGCATAAAATTCTTGCGCACCATATCGTTGAATTTAAATTCAACCTCGGTGTCTTGCAATTCGGGATAATAAGATAGCGCTTGTTCTGCTTCATTTTGAATGCTTTGTGGCGCAATAAGTTTAGGATACTTCATTAATTGAAAGATACTGGTAATGCGTTCATAGGTCGTGAAAAATGCGTTAAATGAAAAAGCATCGCCGCCGCGATGCTTTTAAAAAATTGATAGGCTGGCCAATTAAAATCTACCAATAATTCCTGCATTGATACCAAATGGATGTCCAGGTCGCAAACCAGCTGGTTGTCTGGATACAGCATAATCGTTGTCCAGTAGATTTATCACATTAGTTGTCAGGCTTACACGAGGACTTAAATGATATCTAGCAGATAAGTCCACTACAAAGTTGCTGTCCACACGATTGGCAGTAGCAATATCACCGCTTCCTGCAATCGTGCGCATCTCGCCGACAAATCTTGCATTGGCATTGATATCAAATCTCGCATTGGTCAATCCAGCAATGATGTTCCATTGATGATTTGCTATATATGGTATCTCATCACCCACTTGAACCTCTCCATAAACATCACTATCAAACGCATTACGGAATTCTGTATCAGTATAAGTGTAGTTTACAGTGATAGGTAAGCCAAATCGTAAATTAGATTCCAGTAAATCATAACTCAAACTTAGCTCAAGACCGGCAACGTTGACTTCGCCAGCATTAAAAAGATCCGTGGTACCGCCACCACCAGCTGCTGCAAGATCACTACCTAATAAGTTACTGTAATCGTTAAAGAATAGGGTTGTCTCACCACGCAGTTTGCCGATAAGGTACCTACTTCCCAACTCATAATTGATGCTGCTTTCTTCCTCAACATCTGGCGAACTTCCTGGAGGCGAGAAACCTTTATGTACACCACCAAAGAATGCTAGTCGATTATTCCATCTATAATGAGCACCGATTCCTGGAATAAATACCGAAATGTTATTTTCTCTTGAGGAAAGATCGCTGCCAGTTCTATTGACGTCATCGCTACCAAAATTATTTCTGGACAGCTTGATATCCTCATATCGCAGGCCAGGCGTTAAGGTCAGTTTATTAAAGTTAAACGTGTAGAGTGCATGTAGAGCAATCGCTTGCGCATCGCTTACGCGATTTGCGTCGGTTCCTGGTGTGCCTGCTGTGGTACGATTTAAGGCACCGTTGTCTATTCCATAAAGATCTACCCATTGAAAACGATCTTCTTGATCCTCATGATAGCGAGCGCCAACTTCTAGTTCCTGTCTCGCTGTCTCACCCCAATTGATGCGAGCTACCGTTTGAACGCCACGAGAATAGTAAACGCGGTTATTGTTCTTTACTCCAAAAACATCATCATCTGTATCTTCTTGACTAGAGACTGCTGCAAACTCATCAGCAAATTCATCTGGTCGATCAAGAATATTGTTGATCTTGACTTTACCATCACCTGTATCTACATAATCAAGTTTGTACCAGTTGCGCTTGAAGTTATTGGAATATCCAGTTGTTGTTATGGATATGTTGCTCGCAGGTTTGATAAAATGAGTTAGCTGTATTTGATCATGCTCTTGATCAATTTGATCTGCTGCGCTGGATAAATAGCGACGGTAAGGATCTGTTTCAAAATCTGCATCGGTAAGGCCTAAGTAAGTCTCATTATCAAGGCCTTCACTGTATTGAAGTTTTAAGGTGACTGATTGAAATACTTTAGCATCTGCGCTGGAGTTGTAGCGCACTTTGGTAGTGTAATCATTGCGGTCAAAACCTGTGTTGCCGCCACCATCGAGACTTTTAAAGCCATCGCTATTGAAGTTGAGGTACTCTGCGACAAACCCAAAATGCTCGCCAGAATCACCTACTCGCAGTTCTGTTTGTCTCGTATTGTAATTTCCAAAATTGATGCGACCGTAGCCTTGCAAGTCAGATGGTACTGCGCTGGATACAAAATTGATAGCACCACCAGTAGTAAATGGGCCGTATTGAATCTGACTGCTACCTTTGAGAACCTCAACAGACTGCATGCGTGCTACATTAGGAAAATAATAAGCTGCTGGAGCAGAGTAGGGCGCTGGCGCGATCAATACACCATCTTCCATCAAGGTGATTTTAGAAGAACGTTCTGCTTGGGTTCCTCTTAGAGAGATATTAGGACGCAAACCAAAACCATCTTCTTCGGTAATATTCACACCAGGAACTTTCAATAGAACCCGATTGACATCTGTGTAATTGAATCTTTCCAGCTCTTCGGCGGTTACTTTGTATGAACTACCAGTGCGATTTAGCTTTTCAAATCGGCTTCCAAAAAGCGATCGCTGTTTCAAATAAATCGACTCAAGATTGTTGATGCTGTCATTAGTTTGAGCAAAAAGGGTACTTGCAGAAATCAGCGCCAATCCTGTTAAAAATATTCTTATCATTATTTAGACTTAGTATAAATAGAATTTCAGATTGCAAAACTAAAACCTTATTTAGATTTAATAAGAATAAGAAGCGAATAAATTTTTATGAAGTTTTCTAATCAAAAGATTTATAGTGATAGATAAATACTATTGTACTGTACTTGCTGCCATCTTACAATGTTCATCTATGCAATCACCCAGCGAAACACCGCTTACGAAATTACCAGCGACCTTGAATCCAGTATTCTGTAATTCCCATTGAGCAATATCATTCAGTAATTGGTGATGACCTACCTTTTTTTGTGGTATAGCCTGTGGCCAGTTTTTATGATCAAGCAGCTCCAGTTTAGCAGAGTAGCCTGTCCATTTTTCAAATAGCGGCTGGCACAAGGTATCTAATAGTTTTTTTGGCTCATTGGTTGCCGTATGATCTGGTTTGATGAAAAAATTGATCAAACCATGTGTTTCCGTACGAGCTGTTTCAAAAACTAGAGCATTATACATAACGCCTATCAAATCCTTGCGCTCAAAGCCAGAGGCTAGAAAGCCAAAACCTGTGCAGCATCGCTCTAATTCCGCAAGATCGACACGTGTTTGCAAGGTGAGCATCGGGTTGTAATCGATAATTAATTTTGGAAAGTCGGCTGGCATAATTCTAAGCAACGCATAGGATGGCAAGGTTGAGATGACTCGACTAGCAGTAATTTCTTCACCCGTGGATAATTTTATTTTCCAGTGCGCATCGTTCTTATTTACATTGACTACTTCAGTGTCAAGGTGCATATGATTGTTTTGCTTTCGCGAAAGCGTAACCACCAATGACTCTAAACCATTTTTCAAAGTAATGATCTTGCGACTGGCACCGGGCGAATTTTTAAGTCCTTTAAGTACGCTTCCAAATTCACGTTCCAACTCGACAAGCCGCGGGAAAACGCTCGCCATTTCAAGTTCTCTTGCATCACCAGCATAGATACCCGATACTATCGCACCGGCCATACGTTGCGCGACCTGAGTGCCAAATCTGCGCTCAAAAAAGTCATAGACGCTCTCGCCAGCAGGTGATTTCGATTTAATAAAAGGCTCTTTAAGGATACGCAGTTTCCCAGAAACAGACAGCAATCTAGTGGTAATCAAAGTGAGCGGCGACGCCTTGAGCGTGTGCAGCTGGTCATCCCAAAGTATCTGGCGTATGTTGCTCTCTTGACGTGCATGAATAATTTCTTTTTCCAGATCCAGCTCTTTTAAAAGTTCATTCACAGCTGGCGTGGCAACGAGACTATTAGGTCCGTATTCTATGGTCAGTCCATCAACATGCTTAGACTGTATCACGCCACCAGCTCTGGCTGACTTTTCAAGAACGGCATATTCCACGCCTTGTTTGTGCAATTCAAATCCAGCACTCAAACCAGACAGGCCAGCGCCCAGAACAAGTGTGTCATAATGTGATTTGAGTTGCATGATGCAAAGGTAAGTCTTGAATAGATTAGTTATCAGTTATCAGTTGACAGTCAACGGTTGTCGGTGGATAGCTGTCGTGGATCAGTTTTCAATGAACGATTATTGATTTTAACTTCTTAATTATGTGTTCCTTTCGGCCAATTCGTTATTTCCATATTCCATATTCCATATTCCATATTCCATATTCCATATTCCATATTCCATATTCCATATTCCATATTCCATATTCCGTACTCGATAGTTCAATTATAAGTTTAAGTTCAATATTCCGTACTCGATAGTTCAATTATAAGTTTAAGTTCAATCCATCTTCCTAAGTCATAACTCTTAAGTCATAAGTTTGCGATGTCATTCGTATCCAATATTTCAGCTGCTTTGCGATCCTAATTGTATCGATTCTCGAGCGTCACAATAAGCCGTATATTTGCATGCAATTAAATTTAATTGCGATGATCTCACACGATGCCAAGTTTGTTGGTGAAGGCCTTACTTATGACGATGTTCTTCTCGTCCCTGGCTACAGCGAGGTACTACCTAGAGAGGTAAGTATTTCTTCAAAATTCTCACGTAATATCACCTTGAATGTTCCAGTCATTTCGGCGGCGATGGATACGGTGACTGAAAGTCGTATGGCGATTGCCATGGCTCAAGAAGGTGGCATTGGTGTTTTACACAAGAATATGTCCATTGAGGCACAAGCTCAAAAAGTACGTCGCGTTAAACGTGCAGAAAGTGGTATGATCATCGATCCTGTCACCTTAACAGAAGATGCTACCATCGGCGATGCAAAAGCCAGCATGAGAGAGCACAGCATTGGTGGTATTCCCATCATAGATGCAGCAGGTTATATTAAAGGTATCGTTACAAATCGTGACTTGCGATTTGAAAAAGACGATGATAGATTAGTGACTGAGGTCATGACTTCAGAAAACTTAATCACTGCAAAAGCCGGCACATCGCTACAGCAAGCAGAATTGATATTGCAGGAACACAAGATTGAGAAACTACTGGTAGTTAGCGACGACGATAAGTTGGTAGGCTTGATAACCTTTAGAGATATTACAAAGCTCACATTAAAACCGCATGCCAATAAGGACCGATATGGTAGACTAAGAGTGGCTGCAGCCCTCGGCGTGACACACGATGCAGTCGATAGAGCAGCAGCGTTAGTAGAAGCTGGTGTTGATGCAGTCGTCATTGATACGGCACACGGTCATACTAAGGGTGTGGTCAACGTACTTAAAGAAGTAAAAAAACGATTTCCAGATCTAGACGTTGTGGTAGGTAATGTCGCTACTGCCGAGGCTGCAAAATATCTTGCAGATGCAGGCGCAGACGCCGTGAAAGTAGGAATAGGTCCAGGTTCTATCTGTACAACACGAGTGGTTGCTGGTGTAGGTTTCCCACAATTAAGTGCCGTGATGGAAGCATCTCATGCGCTCAAGGGAACTGGCGTTCCTGTCATTGCTGATGGTGGTATACGTTACACAGGTGATATACCTAAAGCACTAGCTGCTGGCGCAGATTGCGTAATGTTGGGATCGATGCTGGCAGGAACCACAGAGTCGCCAGGAGAAACAATTATATATGACGGGCGTAAGTTCAAGTCTTACCGTGGTATGGGATCGGTAGAAGCCATGAAAACTGGCTCTAAGGATCGATATTTCCAGGATGTAGAAGACGATATTAAAAAATTAGTGCCAGAAGGAATAGTTGGTCGTGTTCCTTTTAAAGGTGATTTGGTTGAAAGTATGACTCAATTTATAGGCGGCCTAAGAGCCGGAATGGGTTACTGCGGTGCAGGATCGATTGAGGAGCTTAAGGATAAAGGTAAGTTTGTAAAAATCACGGCTGCTGGTGTTCATGAGAGCCATCCACATGATGTGACCATTACCAAAGAGGCGCCTAATTACAGCCGCAAGTAATGAAAATCATTTGCATAGGCCGCAATTATGCCAAACATATTGAGGAGCTGGACAACGAGCGTCCCGTTGAGCCTGTAGTTTTCATGAAGCCGGATACATCCATTTTATTGGATAAGAATCCGTTTTTTATTCCAGAATTCTCAAATGATGTTCATCATGAAGTAGAGGTTGTGGTTAAGATCAATCGCTTGGGTAAGCACATCGATAAAAAATTTGCCCATAAATACTATCAAGAAATAGGTCTAGGTATTGATTTTACCGCACGAGATGTGCAACAACGTTGCAAGGAGCAAGGTTTGCCATGGGAAAAGGCAAAGGCCTTTGATGGTGCTACCGTAGTTTCTAGAAAGTTTATCGACAAGAATGATCTAGGTGATTTAGGACAGCTGGACTTTCAGTTACATAAAAATGGCGAGTTGCAACAAGATGGCAATACAAGTCACATGTTATGGAATATTGATGAGATCATAGCCTATGTTTCTACCTTTTTCACGCTTAAAATAGGAGACCTTATCTTTACCGGCACTCCATCAGGAGTTTCCCGCGTCATAGAGAATGACGAGCTAGTTGGCACTTTGAGTGGTCAACAATTATTTTCAATTAGAGTAAAATGAGTAAACGATATAATCTAGATAACATCAAGGTACTTTCAGACAACGACCCAGAGTTTATCAAATCCATGGTCGAGGTGTTTTGCCTGGAAATACCACAGGATCTAGAAAACCTGGCGACTGGTGTGGTAGAAGATGATAGGAATAAGGTACACGAGTACGCCCATAAGATCAAGCCTACGGTAGAGATGTTTGGTTTAAGTACGCATACAGATGTTCTAGTACTAGAAGCTTGGGGTAAGTCACAGGATCCTATGGATATCAGTGAGCACTTTATGCGCGTACAAGAGGATTTACAGGCTACGGTAAAGCAACTTAAAGAAGATTTTCCGCAATGATCGCGACCATCATTACCATAGGTGATGAAATCCTTATAGGTCAAATTGTCGATACTAATTCTGCATGGATGGCTCGAGAGCTTAATCGTGTTGGGGTTTCAGTTCTTGAGATCATGTCTATTAGTGATGATGAGGATCATATAGTTTCAGCTTTCGCGAAAGCGGAACAACAATCAGACATCGTTCTAGTCACCGGCGGATTGGGACCTACCAAAGACGACGTTACCAAGACTGCTTTATGCACATATTTTCAAGATGAGCTGGTACTTGACGAGGCTACCTTGCAACACGTCAAAGATCTGTTTGCCAAATATGTAAAAGACAAATTGTTGCCCGCTAATGAGACGCAGGCGATGCTACCGTCAAAAGCCACGATTTTAAAAAATGAATACGGCACCGCACCTGGAATGTTGTTGGTGAATAATGACACCACGTTTGTATCCATGCCAGGTGTGCCCTTTGAGATGAAGGCGTTGATGATCAATCACGTGATACCTTATATAGTAGAAAAAGGTGAGTTACCTTATATATATCACAGGACGATCTTGACAGCTGGACAAGGTGAGAGTACCATCGCGCACAGGATTGAGCAATGGGAAAACTTATTGCCAAGTCATGTAAGCCTTGCATATTTGCCTAGTTTAGGATCTGTAAGACTGCGATTGTCGTGCAAAGGAATGGACAAGGAACAGGTAACTCGCGATGTTGATGCGCAGGTGGATCAATTGTATGGATTGTTAGCAGATATTATAGTAGGCGAGAGCAACGACGAGACACTTTCACAACAGATAAGTGCCTTGTTTAAGAGTCAAGAAAAAACACTTGCCGTTGCAGAAAGTTGTACCGGCGGCCAAATCGCGCAACAATTGACACAACATCCAGGCGCGTCACAATTTTTCAAAGGAGCTTCTGTCACCTATGCAACCCAGTCAAAAGTGGATTTGCTAGACGTAGATCAAGCCTTGATAGATAAATATAGTGTGGTGAGTGAAGAAGTTGCTATTGCCATGGCAATAGGTGCGAGAAAAAAATTTAAGGCAGACGTTGCTGTTTCTACCACAGGTAACGCTGGTCCAGATAAGGGCGATAGTGATGTAGCCGTAGGAACTGTTTGTATAGGTATTGCTACTGGTGATCAACAATATGCTCTCAAATTCATGATGGGAAATCATAGAGAACGTGTGATTCAAAAAACAGTCAATAAGTCGATGGAACTATTGCAAAAAGAATTATTAAAAAAGGCAGTAATTTAGATTTGTGGGATTGAATTAATATTCGTTATTTTGCAGTCCGATTTTAAACACAGATAATCATGTCACGAGTTTGTGAACTTACTGGTAAGAGAGCGATGTCGGGAAACAATGTTTCTCACGCGATGAATAAGACTAAGCGTCGTTTTAACGTGAACCTTTTCAAGAAGCGTTTTTACCTACCTGAAGAAGATAAGTGGATCACACTACGTGTATCTGCAAGAGCGATAAAGAACATCAATAAAAAGGGAATTACCCAAGTTGTGAAAGAAGCACGTGCAAACGGCATCTTGAGCAAGTAATTCTATTTAATACATTACAAGATGGCAAAGAAAGGAAATAGAATTCAAGTAATCCTTGAATGTACTGAGCATAAAGAGACTGGTAAGCCAGGAACTTCTCGTTACATCACTACTAAGAATAAAAAGAATACGCCAGACCGCCTGGAATTGAAGAAATTCAACCCAGTATTGAAGCGTATGACTGTTCATAAAGAAATTAAATAATAAGACATGGCAAAGAAATCAGTAGCAACCCTACAAACTGGGTCAAAGAGATTAACTAAAGCCATTAAGATGGTTAAGTCACCTAAAACTGGTGCCTACACATTTGTGAGTGCTATCATGGCTCCAGAATTAGTAAACGACTTCTTGAACAAGAAGTAAGTTGGTTAGTTAAGATGATAAGACCGCGTTGCGATAGCAGCGCGGTCTTTTTTGTTTAATGATCGCGCATAACCAGCGATGCTTATAGCCCTGATTATTAAAGTTCACTTGACTAACTTTACAGCACCAACGATAAACTATGAGTTTTTTTAAAAACATATTTAATAAAGAGAAAAAGGAGACCCTTGATAAGGGTCTTGAGAAGTCCAAAAATAGTTTTCTCGACAAGCTAGGAAAGGCAGTTGCAGGTAAGTCCAAAGTTGACGATGACCTACTCGATGATCTTGAAGATGTACTGGTTTCAAGTGATGTAGGCGTTGCCACAACCATCAAAGTCATCAATAGGATTGAAGAGCGAGTTGCAAGAGATAAATATCTAGGAACCGAAGAGCTCAATAAAATACTGCGTGAGGAAATTGCAGGATTGCTAAGCGAGGTAAATAGCGGCAACGCTACGGAATTCTCCATACCAGAGACCAAAGGACCTTATGTAATCATGATTGTAGGCGTCAATGGTGTTGGTAAAACGACAACCATAGGTAAGCTGGCACATCAATTTAAGAAAGCTGGTAAAAAAGTAGTATTAGGAGCTGGCGATACCTTTAGAGCGGCAGCGGTGGATCAATTACAGATTTGGGCAGATAGAGTAGGCGTCGATATCGTCAAGCAAAAGATGGGAAGCGATCCAGCTAGCGTCGCATACGACACCTTGCAGAGTGCTGTCGCAAACAATGCCGATGTGGTATTGCTAGACACGGCAGGAAGACTACATAACAAGATCAACTTGATGAATGAGCTTACTAAAATCAAGCGCGTCATGGATAAAGTTATCCCAGAAGCACCGCACGATGTCATGCTGGTACTCGATGGTTCTACGGGACAAAATGCCTTTGAACAGGCAAAACAATTTACTGCTGCAACCGAAGTAAGCTCACTGGCGATTACTAAATTGGATGGTACTGCCAAAGGTGGTGTCGTCATAGGAATATCAGATCAATTCCAGATTCCTGTGAAATATATAGGAGTAGGTGAAGGCATGGAAGACCTGCAGGTATTCAATAAAATTGAATTTGTTGACAGCTTCTTTAATTAGACTGCATAAACTTGACATAAAACTCTCTGCTAGCGACGAGCCTGTGCAGAGAGTTTTCTATTTTTAGATAAATTAATTTCTATGAGATTTTTGTACTTATTTCTATTCGTTTTTATTGTTGCCTGTGGCCCATCTCAAAATGCTACCACGCAAGAAAATAATGGGGAACAAGAAGCCAAGGCTTCTCAAGAGCCTAAGGAGCTAGAAGAAATGGATTTCAAGGTACTGGATTCTAAATACATCACTAGAGATGATGTTTTTGCAGTTTTGAAGGCTGATGTGTTACGCTTTCGCGAAAGCTCGCCTAGCGGTAATCGCAAGAAAGACGAAATGAACGAGTACGTACTCGAGAAAACCATACCTGAAATACAAAGCGCGATTTATGAGAATAAATTTACCTATAGGGATCTAGCATTGTTTTATCTGGATAGGATTTATCGCTATGACCGCAATAACGAGCTTTCCTTAAACAGTGTCATCTCACTTAATCCTAAGGTCTTAGAACAAGCAACTGCTGCGGATAAGCGCATGGATCAAATGAAATCCTATGGCGAGTCCTTCAATCCATATACGATCACAGGTATGCCTATCCTATTAAAGGATAACATCAATACGGCCGACATGCCAACGACTGCTGGCGCTGCAACATTGATGGAAAATCAAACAAGAGATGCACAGATAGTGACCAATTTGAAAGATGCCGGTGCGATTATTTTAGGGAAGGCCAACTTGAGCGAATGGGCATATTTTTTCTGTGGAGATTGCCCAAGCGGCTACAGCGCTGTCGGTGGTCAAACATTAAGTCCCTATAAACGCAAGTTTATTGATACAGGTGGATCGAGTAGTGGTAGCGGTGTTAGTGTCGCTGCAAATCTAGCGGTTGCCGCGGTAGGATCAGAGACAAGTGGATCTATACTGTCACCTAGTTCTCAAAATTCTGTGGTTGGGTTCAAGCCTAAAGTGGGTACTTTATCTGGTGACGGCATCGTGCCTATTTCCAGTTATCTTGATACTGCTGGCCCGATGGCAAAAAGTGTAATAGATGCGGCTATACTTATGCAAGCGCTAACTGGTGATACGTCAAATGCTTTTATTGACAATACGTTACTTAAAAAACTTGATGAAGCTAGTTTGAAGGGTAGAAGATTTGGTATTTTCCCAGACTTTAAATCAAATCCATTGTATGCAAAAGCCATTCAAGATGTTAAGAATCTGGGTGGTGTCATCGTTGAATTGCCTGCACGAGAAGTGCAACTCAATAATTTCTTGACGGTCTTGAATGCAGATATGCGTCAAGATTTACCGGCTTATTTTAAGGAAAGTGCAAATAAGAAATACAATGGTTGGGATGTTGGTAAGGTAATGATGGAGAATCGCAAGGACAGTATCAATGCCATGCCTTATGGGCAAAGACTTTTTCAAGGAATCATGGACGAGAAAGAAATGACTGATGCTGAATTCCTTGCCGTCAAAAATAATATTACGGCAAACGCACAAAATTATTTTGATAGCTATATAAATGATTATGGACTGGATGGTTTTTTATCCATCAATAATTACAGTGCAGGAATAGCAGCGGTAGGATTTTATCCTGCATTGACTGTACCTATGGGTTATGACTTGAATGGTGTTCCCTATGGATTGACTTTTATAACTAAGGATGATTTGTCCCGACAGCTATTCGTATGGGCAGCAGCTTATGAAAACGCTTATCCTAAAAGAAAGATACCTTCTAATTATACCAAATAAGCATTGAACACCACAGATAAAAAACCACCCTTGTTTACAGATAAAAGTCTGGGCATTTTTACGAGAGTGCTGGTGATTTACGCAGCGTTTTTCATCCTAGTTGTGGTGGCAAAAAGTATAAGTGACCCTGTAAGCGATAATTCTCTAGCACCAGCAAATGGCTACTTGCCATCCTATGTGATTGCAGGCGTTCACTTTGTATTGCTAATGATCAATGGAGCCATGATTGTTCTCAAGCGATACAATTGGTTGATACCTTCTATCAGTGCTATCATTATGCTGTTGTGCCGCATCTATTTTCAAGATCTCTCATTGTGGATATGGAGTTGGTGATATAAAAGATAGTTATCTCTTCAAGTAAAAAGCCACTCAGATTGAGTGGCTTTCTTTCTATTTAGTAATATTTGATTAGAATAATCGATAGCCTACCATGACGTTAAACGTGGATAGGTTGATGTCAAAGCCAAAGTTTCTAAAGCTCGTGTCAGTATAAAATTGATATTGAGCTACCGCACTCACTTTTCTATTAAATTCTATACCTACTGACGGTTGCACCACAAATTGATTAGAAATATCACTCACGATATTCACACTAGGATCAATGGCATAAATTTTACTATCGCCACTCGATACTTTATATCCTACGGACAGTCCTGGAAAAATTGAAAGTTTATCATTGGCATATAAGTAAGTTCTCGCACCTAGCATTGCATCGATCGATTGATATTCAAAAGACGTAATCTTTCCTGAAACATTACCATCAATTTGCTCTTGTGATAATTCAGTGGACGACCCTGCCGTGTAAAACAACTCTCCTATTATTGACCAGGTATAGTTTATTCGATCTAGACTAAACTCAGCTATGCCGCCTACACGCAGTGCTGTGTTGCTAGGATCGTCAAAACCGTCAAAGCGATCAGCAGTTGGATCTAAATTTGCATAACTGAAGCCTACTCCAGCCATTGCAGTTGCGGAGAATGGTTTGAAGTTAAATCTCTGTTTAAAGATTTTACTATTGCTACCTTGACAATCATTGTAACGTTGTATGTAATCTTTTAAATCATTCTCATTGTAACTAGTTTCTGATAAAACCTTAAAATCATTTTTATTACACTTTAAATATTCATTGAGTATAGCTCGATATGTGGCTACATTTTTAACAACATTATCGGTTGTCATATATTTTTTAAAGGGCAGTAAAACAATACTGCTGGTGTCATTTTTAATATAGTATCTGGTATTATTTTCATTAGAGTGTAGATACAGATCAGCCTTACCTTGTATAATTTGCCTCAGGAAAATGGTGCTTTCTCGAGTTCTAATTTCAGAGCTATTAGTCAGCACTTCATCATTTGATAAGTCGATGGTTGTAGCGCTACTTATTAATTTAACATCGCCATTAGTCAATCCAACTTCGCGAGCGTTTTGCGGAGTGATTTTTACAGACTCATTACCTTCCGTTGAGCTATAAAAATTGATAGCGCTAGGCGTCTTATAATTGGTACTTGAATTTATAAAACCTTGAGTTTTCACGCCTTCGGTATCAATTACATAAGCGGGAATCCTTTGAGTTTGAGAGTTAGCTACTAATGTGATTAGACAAATGCATACGCATAATATTTTTTTCATGATGCTGGTTTTAGATCGTTATCTTGGATAAATCGGTAAATAAGATACCTTACACATATTTAAAATATACGGTATCCTAAAGTAGCGCGTAAGCCGCTGTAGGTTGGTTCAAATATAGGCGAGCCTTTTTCATCATTTACTACAGGGACAAAATAATCAACATTAAGGCTAAATTTATTAAACAGCTCAAACCCTAATCCAATTCCAAATAATGGTCGATCGTCCAACGATTCAATCACTTCAGTAAAGCGATCTTGAAATCTGATAAATGAATCCTCTGAAGTAAAGAGGTAACCTGCCTTGGCAGATGCTTGAAGGTTTAAATTATCATTTAAGTAAAAAGATTTTATAGCGCCAAAGGTCACGTCAATACTGCTCACCTCATAATTGACTGGAACTATCACCGTACCTAAAACAGGTAGTCCATCATCAGAACCTACAACACTTCTATATGAAACCTGAGAATTTCCTTCTTTCTTGGCATTGTACCCAATTTCAGTTATTAGCGACCAACCATTAATCGTCTTACTTATTCTTAGTTCTAATTGACCAGCCACCCTCAAACTACTACTGTTGTCAATATCAGATCCGTCAAATGAGTCAAATTGAGAATTTACCGTTAAATATTGTGTGTCCACTCCAGCTAAAATGCGAGCAGAAAATCCTTTCAAATTTTCTTGTTGTCTCAACACACTGTAATTATTGTTCTCACATTCATTATAAGCAACAATATATTCAATAAGATCTTCTTCTGTATAGCTCATCTCACCCATTGCTTTGAAATCAATTTTGCCACAGTTTAATTCTTCAGATAATACACGCTTATACGGTTCATTAGTTTCCACACCCGTAGACTCTGAATTTAAGAAAATCTGATATTCGAGCAATTGCACATCATTACCTTCTTTGCTTATGTAATAGCGCACATTATCATTGGTGCTGTATTTGTACAGGCTAGCAGGGCCATCAACAATTGTATTTAAGAATACAGTCCTATTAATAGTATTTATATCTTGTTCATTGACTAGTTGCTTATCATTTGCTTGATCTACAGGAATATTTTTGGCAATAAATTTCACTCGATTGTCTGTAGTACCATATTCCATAGTATTGCTAGGCGTCATGATAATTTTATCACCGTCAGTAGTTAAATAAAAATTTGTGGTAATAGGATTGAAGATATTTCTGGACGGCCTGATAAAACCATCAACCTTCTTACCATTGGTTAATATTCTGTAGGCTTCTATACGATTGTTCTGTGCGATAGTTGCAGTAAGCACAAGTAAAAAAGCGATGGTTAGTTTCTGTTTCATATTTTTTAATAGTTGCCGCAATATAACCATACTGTTATGATCATAACAATTAGTTAGTAAGGTCGTCGATTGTAATGGTATTAGTTTGTATTTCGCTTTCGCGAAAGCGTAATCACCACAACCACCATAACATACTACCTACATAAGTCGTAAATTTGCAGCCGCTTATGAGAACAAAAACAAGAAAAAAGAACCGTATCAATGTCGTCACTCTAGGATGTTCTAAGAATGTCTATGATAGCGAGGTCTTGATGGGTCAATTGAAGGCCAGTGGTAAAGATGTGGTTCATGAGGAAGAAGGTAATGTCGTGGTCATCAATACTTGTGGTTTTATTGATAATGCTAAGGAAGAATCTGTCAACACCATTCTTGACTTTGTCGAGCGCAAAAATCGTGGTGAGGTCGATCAGGTTTTTGTTTCAGGTTGTTTGTCAGAGCGTTACAAGCCAGACCTGCAAGAAGAGATTCCAGATGTGGATCAGTATTTTGGCACGACAGAGCTGCCATCACTTCTCAAGGCGCTGGGCGCAGATTATAAGCACGAACTCATAGGTGAGCGTGTAACAACAACACCTAAAAACTATGCCTACTTCAAGATTGCGGAAGGTTGTGATCGCCCATGTTCCTTCTGTGCGATACCGCTTATGCGTGGTGGACACAAGAGCACGCCCATAGAAAACCTAGTCATTGAGGCAGAAAAGCTTGCGTCAAATGGCGTTAAAGAATTGATACTCATTGCTCAAGATTTGACTTATTACGGTCTTGACCTTTATAAAAAACGCCGCCTAGCCGATTTACTAACTGAGCTTTGTAAAGTAGATGGTATTGAGTGGATAAGGATGCACTATGCGTTCCCAACTGGTTTCCCGACTGATGTTCTCGATGTCATGAATGCAGAGCCTAAGGTGTGTAATTACCTAGATATACCATTGCAACACATTTCCACACCAGTATTGAAGTCAATGCGACGCGGTACCACATTTGAGAAGACTAACGCGCTGCTAGAAAAATTCCGTGAGCAGGTGCCTGATATGGCGATTAGAACTACGCTTATTGTTGGTTATCCTGGTGAGACGCAAGAAGATTTTGACATCTTGAAGCAATGGGTAATTGACCAGCGATTTGAAAGAATGGGTTGCTTTACCTATTCTCATGAAGAAAACACACATGCCTACAAACTTGAGGACGATGTTCCTGCAGATGTCAAACAAGAGCGCGCCAATGAAATTATGGAGATCCAGTCACAGATATCATGGGAACTGAATCAAGAAAAAATAGGTAAGCAGTTCAAGGTCATGATTGACCGCAAGCGTGGCGGCTACTTTGTAGGCCGTACAGAATTTGACAGCCCAGACGTGGACAATGAAGTGCTCATCGATGCCAGCGAGCATTATTGCAGTGTTGGCGAGTTTGTAAATGTAGAAATAACTGCGGCTGAAGATTTTGATTTGTATGCGGTGCCAGTTGCCTAAATTAAGATGTATGAAAAATTGGTTTGTTCTAATATTTTTAATGGTGAGTTCGTTTTATCTCAACGCTCAAACCCTAGTTTATAAACTTGAAGATGGTGTCATTCTAACCGATAGTCAATACCATGATTATAAGGTAGAAATGTTACGTACTGATATGATGGGAACAATAACCAGAGTCAAAACGGTAGGTGACAGTATTATACGCAGTGTAGAGTTTAAGAATTTATCGTCCATGAATTCAGGATTAGTGGATTACCTTGGACCTCACTGGCGTAATTTGGGTAAATATTATCCGCTGGAAGCTATCGCAAGTCATGATAATGCCACCTTTGATTATGCTGACCTTAAAGGTAAACCCACGTTTATCAATTTTTATTTCACCAGCTGTCCACCGTGTATAGAAGAGATTCCTGCGCTCAATACACTGCGCGACGAGTATAAGGACAAAGTTAATTTTATTGCCATCACGTTTGACGATAGGCATAAAGTGCGTAGATATAGCAAGCGTTTCAATTTTGATTATGATCAGGTGGTCAACGCAAGAGACTTGACAAGTGGTTTAGGTGTTCAAGGTTTCCCTCTTAATTTATTACTTTCTAAAAATGAGGTTCAAACTCATGTGTATCCCATGTTGCATGATATTGAATCGGTCAAGCAAGATATAGAAGCCTTGCTGGATAATTAGATACTACTTAAGGTCAGTTGGTTATTTGCAGAAGTATTTAAGTACAGTGTTCACTTACTTCTTTTCAATGAAATCTGTTCCAGAATCAGATTGACGATCGGCACGTTTATCTCTAAAACTTTGTTTGAAGTTGCGACGTTTGCGTTGACCTAAAGACTTTTGCCTGCTTTTATTCCAGCCTAAAAAGACGAAGAATGCAATGATTACAGCGGCTATGTAGATCCAGTCAGCGTATTGATCAAACATGGTTACAAGTTTTATTTAAAGATAGGATTTAGTTGGTAATTACTAGTTTAAGTTTTCAGTTGCAGTGATTAGTTCATTCATAGTATAATTAACAACTAGCTACCATATTAGCTCACTGACTCCTCAACAAATTATATAATCAGATGGTCATACATCTAATTTTTCTGTCAACTCCAGCCATTGCATTTCTAGTTCTTCTAGCTCTGATTTTGTTTTCTCTAGTTTGATAGAGTTTGCTGTGACATCATCAGTAGATAGACTGGTATCTAGAAAGCTGTCTTGTAAGGTCTTCTTTTGCTGTTCTAGCTTTTTAATTCTGTTTTCTAGTCTAGAAAGTTCTTTTTGCTCTTCTCTTGTTGGTCCGCTTTTAGTCGCAGTCTTTATCGCAGGTTCAGCTGTTGGTGAAGGCTTAGATGGTGCTTTTGTTTCTGGCTCTAGCGCAATATCGGTACTACCTACATAGGATCTAAAGTCTGAATAGTTGCCAGGGAAATCTGTGATGTCGCCAGACTCGTTAAACACAAATAAGTGATCCACGATCTTATCCATAAAATATCTATCGTGGCTCACTACCAGAATACAGCCAGGAAAATCCATCAAGAAGTTCTCCAGCACATTGAGTGTTGGGATATCGAGATCATTAGTCGGCTCATCAAGAATCAAGAAATTAGGATTTTGTATCAGTACGGTACACAAATACAATCGCTTGCGCTCGCCACCGCTCAGTTTTTCTACAAAATCATGTTTTTTCTTGTTATCAAACATGAAACGCTCAAGCAGCTGGCTAGCACTGATGATCTTGCCTTTATTAAGTGGTATGTACTCGCCGTATTCCTTGACCACATCAATCACCTTTTGGCCTGGCTTGATGTCGATTCCCGTTTGGGTATAGTAACCCATACTAACTGTTTCTCCTACCACGACCTTACCAGTATCGGGCTTTAACTTACCAGTGAGTATATTGAGAAAGGTAGATTTACCGGTACCGTTTTTACCTATGATTCCCAACCGTTCACCACGCTGGAAATTATAGGAGAAGTTATCGATCAATTGCTTGCCAGTAAACGATTTTGAGATCTTGTGTAGTTCTACAATTTTAGTTCCCAGACGCTGCATGTTGATCTCCAGCTCCACTTGATGTTCCTTGCGACGGTTGAAGGCTGCTTCTTTGATGGTATAAAAATCATCGATGCGTGATTTGGACTTGGTTGTACGTGCCTTGGGCTGGCGACGCATCCATTGCAGCTCTTTTTTATAGAGTTGCTGGGCTTTTTCTTGCGTGGTTTGCTCAATATCAAGTCGCTCCTGTTTTTTCTCCACATAATAGGAGTAGTTACCTTTATATGTATAGAGATTGCCGCGATCCAATTCAATAATCTCCGTACACACGCGATCCAGAAAATAACGATCGTGCGTCACCATAAGAATAGTATAATCTTCCTGCTTAAAATAGCTCTCCAGCCACTCGATCATTTCTAGATCCAGGTGGTTTGTAGGCTCATCCATTATGAGCAATTGTGGATCAGACAATAGTGCGATGGCCATGGCGATGCGCTTTTTTTGACCACCACTCAATTTGCCTATGATTTGGGATAGGTCGTCGAGCTTTAGTTTGGATAAAATCTGTTTGTATTTGGTCTCAAAATCCCACGCATTGGCGGCATCCATTTGGTCAAATGCTGCCTGGTAGGCATCTGCGTCTTCCATGTTTTGCATGGCGCGCTCATAGTTTGCAATGATCTTAATGGTAGGAATGTCAGAATCCAGTATGGCTTGCTCAATAGTGATTTTGGGATCCAGATCAGGTTCCTGCGATAAAAAAGCCATGCGCAGGTCGTTGCGTCGATTGACCGTGCCGCTATCAGGTTGTTCCTTGCCAGCGATAATATTGAGTAGCGAGGACTTGCCGTAGCCGTTTTTGGCAACGAAACCTATTTTTTGCCCTTCATTAATTCCCAGCGACACATTTTCAAACAGTGCTTTATCAGCAAAGGCTCTGGATACATTCTCGACACTTATGTAATTCATGCAATAGCTTTTAGGGACAGATTATCGACCTGTGCAAAATTACGTTCAATTACTCGCTCTTGATCATGAGCAAGAAGCAAACTTGCAGTAATATTCATGAGTGTGGATAAGATGCTTTTATGGTTGCTGTTTTGGGTGATTATGCTTTCGCGAAAGCGGTACAAAACGACATACAACACTGCACCCTAAAATAAACCGAACGATAAAGAGTTATATAACGTGGGATCGTGTGGATTTTAATAGGCTTTTTCTTAACTAAATTTTATATTTACCGCTTACACCTCAAGGAAACTATGCGTAAAGCTAGCTTACTACTATGGATAGCAATGATGTTGCTCGCGGCATCCTGCGTTCCTACCAATAAAATCACCTATTTACAGGAGTCAAAATCACAAGTCGTGGACAGTTTGAGCTATGTGCGCAAATTGCCGGCGCCTTACCGATTGCAGGTAGGCGATGTGCTCACGATCAACATACGCACGGCGGTGGACGAAGAGAGTATCGCACCCATGTTTAGTATCGCGGGCGGCGCCACGGCCGATGACGGATCTGGCAATCCTTATTACACGGGTTACAATGTGGATACTCGAGGCGAGATACGCATGCCAGAGCTGGGCAAGATTAAGGTGCTGGGTCTCACGACAGATGAGGTGCGCATGAAACTGGAAAACAAGATCAATAGCGAATATCTAAAAGAGGTCGCACAACTTTATATAACTGTAAAACTGGCTGGACTGCGCTATACCATGGTAGGTGAGGTGAGTGGTACCGGGCAAAAGGTCATCTTTAGAGATCAGGTAAACGTGATTGAGGCCATTGCAGATGGTGGTGGCGTGCCGGTAACTGGCGACCTGACAAAGGTCAAGATCGTACGCAGTTATCCAGATGGTGTGCGCACGCACATCGTGGATGTTACAGATCTTGATATCGTGTACTCGCCATACTATTATATACAGCCCAATGACATGATTGTGGTAGATCCATTACCACAAAAAGCGCTGGGAACAGGTACCACTGGATTGAGTAGTTTTACCACTGTTTTATCCATCTTAACGGCGTTGACCACGGCAGTTTTACTTATTACTAGATAAAGCAGATGGAAGAAGATAAAGAGGTAAACGCGCTTTCAGGCATATTTGATATCAAGCAATTTTTCCGCAAATTGCTCAAGTTGTGGTGGTTGCTGTTATTATGTCTCGCGATAGGCTTTTCCTATGCGTATTATAAGAATCAATTTATACAAACCTATTATGACGCTAGTTCTTTGATTTCTATCAAAGACAATACAAACCCGCTATTCACTTCAAACCAAAGCCTTACTTTTAATTGGGGTGGCACTACTGACAAGGTGACTACCATTATTACTCAATTCAAGTCTCGTTCTCATGCAGAGCAGGTTGTTGATGATCTGCAATATTATGTGGAGTACATCAAGGAAGGCGATTATTATAATGTAGATGCCTATAAACAAACGCCATTTTTTGTTTATGTAGATACCAGTCAGGCTCAATTGTATGGTAAGGAGCTGCGCATCACGGTGCTGGATCAGGATACCTTTGAGCTTTCCACTACATTTACAGATGCCACAGCACCTGGATATGATTATGGTGGTAAAGAAAAGGTGACGCTCAAGGTTCCTGTAGGTGAGTGGAGCGAGCAGTTCAAATTTGGCGATCCAGTGGCTCTAGACTTTTTGCACATTGACGTACAGCGTCGTGAGGAAACCATACCTGTAGGTGGTGAGTGGCTCATCAAATTTTCGGACTATTGGGCAACGGTTAATACTTACAAGGCTATAAGTGTAAGACCAACAGATGATGGTAGTTCTATTTTAAAATTGACCCTATCTGGTAGAAACAAGCAACGTCTTATAGATTATATCAATAGGAGTAGTGAAGTATTAGTACGTCAAGAATTAGAGCGAAAGAATAAATTTGCCGTGAGTACTATTATTTATATTGATAGTAGTCTAGCTTCAGAGGCTGATAGGCTTAAAAAATCAGAAAATGCTCTGGAAAATTTTAGAGGTAATAGTCAGCTAATCGATGCTAGTACTCAAAGCACCGATTTCAACAATAAGTTGACTGATTATGAAATCCAGAAAAGAGATCTTAATAATAGGCTTAACTATCTTAACAATCTAGAGAGCTATCTGCGCAGCAAGACAGACTATACTAATATTCAAGCACCTAGTACGGTAGGTATATCCAGCGGTAGCATTTCACAATATGTAGGCCAGTTGGTACAATTATCTGCAGAGCGTAAGCGCAGGGAATTTAGCATGCGAGAGGACGCACCTATTTTTCAGGATCTTGATAGACGTATTGATGCAGTCAAGGATGTACTTTATGAGAATATCGAGAGTAATAAGGATTTACTGCAAGATGAATTACAGAGTCTGAGTCGTGAGATCAACAGACTGGAATCACAGATACGTAGATTGCCTAAAGAGCAGCAGGAATTATTGAAAATTCAAAGACAAGTTGATATTACCCAACAAAGTTTTGATCTATTTAAGGCAAAACGTGCTGAAGCAGAATTAGTCAAAGCAGCAAACGTGTCTGATATTTATATCATCGATGAAGCTAAGGATACTGGTAGTGGTGGAACTTCACGTGATGGTACCATAAATTATCTTATAGCTTTACTGATAGGTGTGACCATACCCATTACCGTAGCTTTCGTTTTTACCATGTTGGATAATTTTATCCACTCACCTAAGGATCTAGAAAAGATCTCGCCAGTGCCATTAATAGGTGTTATAGGACGGATAGACCATCCTAATAATCTCGTGGCTTATGAAAAACCTAGATCTGCCGTGGCAGAGGCTTTCCGCGGGCTACGATCCAGCTTGCATTTTATGTACTCCACGCCTGCAATTCAAGGTACACGCACTATCATGGTCACGAGTAGCGTGAGTGGTGAAGGGAAGACATTTACTAGTATTAATCTGGCGACCATCTTTGCCATAAGTGGTAAGCGCACCGTGCTGGTAGGTCTCGATTTGCGCAAGCCTAAAATCTTTGATGATTTTAATGTTAAGAACAAGGTAGGTGTTTCTAATTTTCTAGTAAATGATGCCAGTATTGACGAGATTACCATGTCCACAGAAATTGAGAATCTTGACGTGATTTTGTCTGGACCTACACCGCCCAATCCCAGTGAGTTGATCATGTCAGACAATATGGTGACCATGATTGAAAAGTTGAAGGAGCGTTATGATTATGTAATTCTTGACACGCCACCGGTAGGCCTGGTGGCAGACGCCATGGAAATTGCCCATTATGCAGATGCCACGCTTTATGTCGTGCGTCAAGGCTATACGCGCAAGGGTATGCTGGATATCGTCAATGAAAAGTATGTACGTAAAGAATTTAAGAATGTGAGCTTGTTATTCAATTTCTTTAAGGATCAAGCCAGCTACGGTTATGGTTACGGTTACGGCTATGGATACGGTTATGGAGCTTACGGTAATGGCTATCATGAGCAATATAAGAGTAAAAATAAGGCAGTACGTTTATTGCATAGATTAAGAAAGATTGTACCGCTTTCGCGAAAGCGTAATTCCTAACAGCTATGAAACAAGAAGAATGGCTGTATGAGATCAAGCCTAAAACTGCGCTTATACGCCTGAATTTTCAGGAGATATGGCGCTACCGTGACCTATTGATCCTGTTTGTAAAGCGCGACATAATTACTGTTTACAAGCAAACTATATTAGGACCTTTGTGGTATTTGATCCAGCCACTTTTTACCAGTGTGATTTTTACGTTGGTATTCAATGGTTTTGGTAATATCGATACGGGTGGCGTGAATCCCTTTCTATTCAATCTCGCTGGTATAACCATCTGGAATTATTTTAGGGATTGTTTGAATGGTACTAGTAACACCTTTGTGCAAAACGCTGGTATCTTTGGTAAGGTATATTTTCCGCGCGTGATTGTTCCTATGAGCGTGACCGTATCCAACGTTTTTAAGCTAGGGATACAGGTACTTATTTTTGTAGTGTTCTATATTTATTTCGCTTTTAAAGGTGGTGCAGGATCACCTAATGAGGCACTCGTATTATTTCCAGTGTACGTAGTTGTGATGGCACTCATAGGACTAGGGGCAGGCATGATCATAAGTAGTGCAACAACGAAATATAGAGACCTTACAGTTTTGGTGGGTTTTGGCGTGCAACTGTTGATGTACATTAGCGCCGTACCTTACTCTTTACAAGAGATCCAGGCATCAGACAAGGAATGGGTGCAAAAAGCCTTGCCCATTATAGAATGGAACCCACTGACACAGGTGATAGAAGGATTTAGATACATGACCATAGGTGTAGGATCTTTCGATATGGGCATGTTGGTTTATACCTGCGGGATAGGCGTTGTTGTTTTCTTATTGGGTTTGATAGTGTTTAATAGAACAGAGCGTTCTTTCATTGATACGGTTTAAGGATGAGCGATATAATTCTCAAAGCAGAAAATATAAGCAAACAGTACCGACTAGGTCTTATCGGTACAGGTACTCTGTCTCACGATTTGAATCGATGGTGGCATCTTATACGCGGTAAGGAAGATCCTTATTTAAAGGTAGGTGCGGTCAATAAGCGCTCAGAAAAAGCAAGTCAAGAATACGTTTGGGCCTTAAAGGACATCAATTTTGAAGTTAAAAAGGGCGAGGTTCTAGGCATCATAGGTAAGAACGGTGCTGGCAAATCTACCTTACTCAAAATTCTTTCCCGAGTGACAAGCCCTACTACTGGCAGCATAAAAACCAAAGGCCGTATAGCAAGTTTATTAGAGGTAGGAACTGGTTTTCACCCAGAATTGACAGGTCGTGAAAACATTTATTTGAACGGTGCTATCCTAGGAATGAATAAAGCAGAAATTTCAACAAAAATAGATGAAATCGTTGCCTTCTCAGGCTGTGAAATGTACATAGATACGCCGACTAAGCGTTACAGTAGCGGTATGACCGTCAGATTGGCCTTTGCGGTTGCGGCGTTTCTTGAACCAGACATACTAGTTGTAGATGAGGTTTTAGCAGTAGGTGATGCAGAGTTTCAAAAGAAGGCGATCGGTAAAATGCAGGATATTTCTAGCGGTGATGGACGTACCGTATTATTTGTAAGCCACAATATGGCTAGCGTTCAAAGTCTATGTACTAGAGGCATGATTCTTGAAAATGGATATGTATCCTTCTCTGGAAATATAGAAGAGTGTGTAGATAAGTATATCAATTCTTCAAGTCAAACGTTCTCTAGGGTAGATCTTGCTAGTAGAGATGGAATAGAAGTGTTAGATGTGTATATCAAAGATTTTCAACTTTTAAATCAGGAATCAAAGCCTGTGGAAACGGTGACGATTTCACAACCTGTAGGTTTTCAATTTGTGATTCCATCAAAACGAGAGATTGACATTACATCTCGCATTACAATCTTTGACTCATTTGATCAACGTCTTTTGGTATTTGACTCAGACCATAGTAATGATCGATTTTATCTCAAACCAGGCGAGAATGTTGTTGAAGCAAGCTTACCAGCAGGTTTAGAACTTAAACCAGGTAATTACTATATAAACATTTCTATAAGGCATACTAACGAGTATCTAGATAGCTACATTAGGGTTTTGGAATTTGAAATTCAAGAAGAAGACTATTTTAATTCAAAAAAGCCTATTTCAGGAAATCTACCATTAGTGCTCAAAAAGAGCAACTGGAAATTATCTTAAGCTTACAACTAATAATTTCTTTACAATTTGGATTTGGATAAGGAATACGAACTGCTTAGCAATAATACTGTTACTCACAACGGTAAAGAATACAGCTGCAGGACATTTAGTTTAGGTGATGTGATTTATAAAAAGGGAACCAATCCTATTTGCTTTAATGAAAATAGGTTTTTAAAAAAACTATCAAATTGTAAAAATTTCCCCAATGTTATAAATTTTGAGCAAGGCATTGAAGAATCTAGCATTACAATAAACTTTGTCAAAGGGCAGCCTCTAGAAGATGAAATCAAGGGCAGCCATTATTTATCACATGCTCAAATTTGCCAAATTTTAGGCGGTTGCCTAGATATATTAATGCAGCTCGCACGGTATCAAATTATCCATAGAGATATCAGACCAGACAATATTATAATATCAAAAAATAAAGAACAATACATTCCTGTTCTCATCGATTTTGGTTGGGGTAAATATGTACAAGAGCAAGATGTAATAACACCATCTTATCTGGGTGATATGCAGCGATTTCCTGGTACGCTTTTTAATGATAGCTATTCAATGGGATATTGTTTGATACCACTTAAAAGAACTGAGGCGTTGACTGAGCTCGTAAATAAATTCATGATGGTTGATCCAATTACGGATAAAAATTTTAATCATGTCACACTGGTATTGAATGATCTAAAACAGGATCTTAAACATTATGAATCTAAAAAGATACAGGAGCAGTTCTATCTATGGTTTGAGTTTTTGAAAAAGCGCATTTCAGAGTCAAGAATAGGAGCAGCTTACAGGAAATCAATCACGAAAGAAGTCATTCATGATTAAAGAAGATACTAGTGAGAAAATGGAGCATGCGCTTGCGATCGTAATACCCTACTACAAAAAAGATTTTTTCAATGAATGTTTAAATTCTTTAAAAAATCAAACAAATAAAGATTTTAATCTGTACGTTGGAGATGATGCATCACCAGATGATCCTATTGAAGTCCTAAAACAATTTAAAGACGATCTAGATGTTAAGTATGTGCGTTTTGATAATAATCTAGGATCGATTTCTTTGACTTCACAATGGATGCGTTGTCTAACCATGACATTAGATGAGCCATGGATAATGATATTGTGTGATGATGATTTACTATCACCAACTGTGGTAGATCAGTTTTATTTCCATAGACAACAAATAGAGAAGCATAATATTCAGGTAGTAAAATATGCTACTCAAGTAATAGATGGTAAAGGAGAACCCATCAGTAAAGTATATAAGCATCCTAGAATACAGCCTTATTCGAGAGTATTTGAAGAGCGTTTTTTTAAGGATGGACGCAGTTCTTTATCAGAGCATATGTTTACTCGTGGAGCTTATGAAAAACACGGTTTTAGAGACGTACCACTAGCTTGGCATGCAGATGATTATGCCTGGATGGACTTTTCTGAGTTTGGAGATATCTATAGTATTAACGATGCGCTGGTGTTTTTCAGAATGTCAGATCAAAATATTTCTAGGGCTGATTATGAGCAAATCACAAAATGGACTGAGACATTTAAGTATTTCAACTTTGTTCTAAAGCATAAGCGAGATTTTCTTCAAAAGGATCAGATCATTAAAGTAATCGATTATCTGGAATGGATGACTTATCAGTATGACATGAATAAGAAGGATCTAATTAACGCTATATTTTGGCAAACCTTGAGATATAAGGGTGGGATCAATCTTGCTAAATTTGTGCGCAGACTATATATAAACCGCTCATGAATAAAAATAAATTAGTCTCCATTCTAATACCTATCTACAATCGTGAACACCTTATTGAACAAACACTTCAATCAATTTCTATTCAAACGTATAAAAACTTTGAATGTATCATCGTGGATGACGGCTCTACTGACGATACTGTTGGTGTGATTTCTGCTTTCGCGAAAGCTGATCCAAGATTTAAAATTTTCATAAGATCAAAGGATCGAACTAAAGGAGCAAATTCATGTAGGAATATCGCTTTTGAGAAGTCACGAGGGGAAATTATAAAGTGGTTTGATAGTGATGACATAATGCTTGAAGATCATTTGCAGCTAGCTACTCATGCACTTGAAGACGAGCAAATAGATTTTGTAGTATCAGAAAGTGAAATTTTTGTTGATGATAAAAAAAAAGGTGCCGCTCCTTTTCATTCCTCTAAAGACGCCTCATTGATAAGCCCGGAAAACTATGCAAAGTTCGTCGTTGGTTGGATTACAAATGACTTTACTTGTAAAAGAAACACCATTCTTAATACGCGTTTTAATGAAAGATTTAGAACTGCTGGAGATGAGTATAACTTCTTCATTAAATACTTGCATAACACAACGGCAGGTGCCTTCATAGATAGAGTGACAACTCTTTATAGGCAACATGACATATCGTTAAGTAGCGATGTTGATGTTGATGAAGTAAAATACCACACTAATATTTGTGAGATAAAATACTTGTGTAGTAACGACATGATTGCTCTGAGTAATTATGAATTAGCAAATTGGTTTATGGACGGTTACATAAATCATGCACATATTTTAATGAGCAAATCCACAAGTATTCCTTTTCTACGATCGGCCTTTAAGGATCTAGAAATAATCAAAACGAGTACACATGCCAATTATTTAAGATTGGCTCAACTTTCGTTTAGAGTTTTTGGAAAGGGTTACTATTTCATTAGAAAAGCCCGCGGCAACTAATAAATTATAACTTGCAGATTTATTTCGCGATTTTCGTTTAATTCATGTCAGATCTAATTTCCATTATAATCCCTAGCTACAATCAATCTTCCTACATGGAGGAAACACTTTCTAGTGTTCAAAATCAAACGTTTAAAAATTGGGAATGTTTGATAATTGATGATGGTAGTACTGACAATACGCGAGAAGTTGCAGCAAGATGGACAGAAAAGGATTCAAGATTCAAGTATTATTTTAAAAAAAATGGCGGTGTAAGTTCTGCAAGAAATGTAGGATTGAATAACGCTTTGGGAGACTTCATACAGTTTTTAGATTGCGATGATATCTTGAAAAAGACAAAATTAGAGGTATCTATAAATGCATTTAATTCTAATCACCTAGTCACTAATATCGTATTGACCGATTTTAAAATGCTCAATCAAGGTAACATAGTCGGTGTTCCATATTGCAATTTGAAAAAAGAGTATTTCAATTTTGAAAGCGTACTTTTTGGCTGGAATTATGATTTTTCTATTCCCATTCATTGTGGACTGTTCAGAAAAGAGGTATTTGAAAAACTACGTTTCTCAGTTGAATTATCAGCTCAAGAAGATTGGCTTTTATGGGTCAAAATATTTAGAGATTACGGCGATGGTTATTTTTTAAATGAAGCATTGGTTTTATATCGCAAGAATGTTGACGGTAGAACGCAATCAGGTAGCTATATTCCGGATCAAATGGCGGTCTTAAAACTTCTCAAGAAGGAATTAAATCATCAGTTGTACGAGAAATTGCTATTTGTTCTGATTGAGCGTTACCTAAGAATCATAGAAGACAGAACTTCGGCATTGAATGGTATAAAGTCAACACGCTCATATCAATTGGGGCGCAAATTGAGAAGAGCTTTCACTAGAATTGGTATCATCAAATATTTTGAAAATCTTCTGCCCTGATGAATGATACTATGCTATCCATTATTATTCCTTATTATAAGATTGATTTCTTTGAAGACACCTTGAAATCATTATCGTTACAGACGGATAAGCGATTTAATGTTTTCATAGGTAATGACGGAAGTCCTGATGATCCATCAGCTTTGATTGAAAAATATCAAAACCACTTTGACCTTGAATACCATAAGTTTGATGAAAACCTGGGTAAATACTCTTTGATAAAACAATGGGAACGATGTATTGATCTAGTTCCTGATACTACTTGGATTCAAATAATTGGAGATGATGATATTTTGGAGCCTACATGTGTAGAAGCTTTTTATGAAAATCTAGATGAAATTAATCGTTCAGGTAGTCAGGTGGTTAGATATGCTACAAGAGTTATAGATGTTAGCAGTGATTTTTTAACTGACTCTTTTACTCATCCAAAAACTGAGACGTCGATTAATTTTTTTATTCGTAAGCTTAATGGTTTGACTCGTAGTTCTCTACCAGAATATGTTTTTAAATTTGAATCTTTCAAGGCCGTTGGCCTACGCGATTTTCCGCTAGCTTGGCATAGTGATGATATTTTGGTTTTAGAGGTTTCAGATTTTGGCAACATCTATACTATTAATGAGGCTAATGTGCTTTTCAGAAGTAGCGGTATCAACATAAGTTCAAAACAGGATAATAATGGGCCTAAGGCCTATGCTTCGTTTGCCTATTACAATCATCTAATCTCCTTGTATTCTAATCGATTTGATAAGAATCAATTGAATTTATTATTGGACAATTGGGAAAGAGCCTTCTACAATATCAAAAGCGTTCCTAAATTTTGGATACAGTTCTCCTCTTATTATTTATCACATGGTTTAGTTTTAAGATATACCAATTTTATTGGCAGATCTTTAAAGAGAACCATTCTCCACAAATTGAAAAATCGCAGTAAAAAATAGATTTATGGTCAAGAATGTTTTAGTGATTGCTCAGGATCTAAGGATTTCTGGAACCAGCGAGGGAATAGTATCACGATCCTTCATAAAGAGATTAAAAATGATCTGGCCTTCGACTCGTGTAGATGTTTTATACACCAGACTTCATGGTGTGAGCGATGAGAAAATAGAATTATTAAATGCAGATAATGTTCAAATAGAGAACGTCAATCGAGATATTCCATCTTATATAAAATGGCTCAATAAGTTTTATTGGAGGTCATTCCATGAATCATTGAACGATGCACACATAGTGAACAAAATATCTAATATTTATAAGTCTTTAGACTTTTCAAAATATGATGTTATTTTCCTGCGCAGCTCTGGACAAGATTATGAGAATATCCTTGCCGCAGTAGAATTTGATTTTTTAAAGAAGTCAATCGTCAATTTTCATGACCCGTATCCTGCATTCTGGGATCCTGGAAGTTCTAGCAATCTTGATATGTTAGAATTAAAGAAAGTAAAAAGAATGCATGAAGTAGTTGAAAAAGCAGGGATCAGTATATCACCTTCTCAATTGCTTTCCCAGGATATCTCTGTTTTATACAATCAATCCAAAAAACCACTGTCAACAATACCGCATCAATTTGAACCAACTGCCTTTGCCTTTAGTAAGTTGGATGCAGAATATAAGAAGAATAAAAAGTACTCAATAACTTATCATGGAACTTTGCAGTTGGGTCGGGACATTGAAATTATCATAGATGCCTTTAAAGATCTATTGACGAATACTTTGATTGAAAATAATTTTGAAATGATTTTACGGCTTAAAAGCGTTCACTATCATAAACTTGCGAGCAAATATTCTGGCATTGAGAACATACGGATATTGAAAGGTGCAAAATCGTCAATTTGTTTAAGTGAACAGATTTACAAGTCTGATGTAGCACTTCTTGTTGAAAATAATCTAGAGTACAGCAATATTTTACCAGGAAAGCTGCCAGTGCTCGCAAGTTCTAATGGAACGGTGTTCTCTGTCTGTCCAGATAAGAGTGAATCAAGACGTATAATTGAGGATGATAGGTTAGTAGCAAATAGCAAGAACAAAAAAGAAATTCAAGAGAAGCTTTCAGACCTACTATTGAGAATTATTAATAATGAAAAGGTAAAAAATCCTTATGCAGATTATTTTAGTCTTCAATCCTTTGAAAATATACTCAACAACTTAAGCTTAGTTTTTTGAGAGTCGGTTATAACCCAAATAGGAATCAACAACTATCAGACGCGGTATACACACATTTAGTCGTGGTGCCCGTTTATATTCCACATTTAAGAGATTACTATAAGGACAGTTTGAGAATTTTAGAAAGCTGTCTAAAATCTTTGATAAATTCTGTTCATTCAAATACGCTAATATCGGTTGTTGATAACGGGAGTTGTCAAGAAGTAAATTCTTTCCTAAGCGAGATGTTGAAAGAGCGCATCCTAGATGAGCTTATTACAACCGTAAATATTGGAAAATTGAATGCCATACTTAAAGGAGTGTCTGGTCATAAAGTTGACCTGATAACCATTTCTGACGCTGATATTTTATTTGTGAAAGGTTGGCAAAAAGAAACAGCAGATGTTTTCTTAAACATTAAAAAGGCGGCGGTAGTGGGATTGATCCCGCAATTCAAGATGTATTCGAGTTATAGCTCCAATTTAATATTTGACTATTTATTTTCAAGCAAATTGAAATTTAAACCAGTAGATAATCCCAGTGCCATGAGGGAATTTTATCGCAGTATCGGTTGGAAAGACAATTACAACAAAAATTATCTGAAATATCACTTAACCATTACCCATAATGATGTAGTGGCGGTCGTCGGATCTGGTCATGCGGTTGCTACCTATAAATCGGAAATATTCACCAAGATAAATCATGAGGTATCTACATTTAAACTTGGTGGAGGCTCAGAATCTCGTATTCTAGACTCTTCGGCGTTAAAACTCGATGGTTACCGACTTACAACAGCGCAAAACTTTGCATACCATATGGGGAACATTTTTGAGCCATGGATGGAAAGAACAAGTTTTGAAGGACGACCCAAAGTTTCTAACGATCATCTTTTAAGTTTCAAAAATAAACTTGAAAAAAGGCCGGTGAGATTTTATTTAAAAAGTAAAATGTTTAAAAGACTTTTCAAAGTTTCCATTTTTACTCGGCTCTTTCTCAGGACAAAGGGATTAACTTCAGATATTGCACGTAATTATTAAGTATATGAATTACATTTTTTCATTGCTAATATGCACTAAGGATAGGTTGGACCAGCTTTCAAGAACACTAAGTATAATGTCAGCACAAATATTATCAGAAGAGCTTGATGTTGTAATTATAGACGATGGATCCTCTGATGGCACATATGAATTTGTTAAAAACAATTACCCAGCAATTAGAGCTTTTAGAAACCAACGAAGTCTTGGACTTATGGCTTGTAGAAATTTTTTACTAGAAAATGCAAAGGGTAAATATTCTATCTCACTAGATGATGATGCGCACATACTCACTCCAGAGTACACTAAAAAATTGCTATCCTTTTTTAACGATAATCCAAAGTGCGCTGTTGCTGCACTACGAATATTTTGGTCTGTAGATGAGCCATCTAGAATAGACACCTTAGATAAACCTCAACAGGTTCAAAGTTTTGTGGGTTGTGGTCATGTTTGGAACATGCACGCGTGGAAGGAGATCGATCCGTATCCAGAATGGTTCGAGTTCTATGGTGAAGAAGATTATGCATCTTACCAATTATTTAAAAATGGGTGGAAGGTTCTATACTACCCAGCAATTTTGGTACAACATAGGGTGGACTTAAAACAACGTAAGAAGGATCGGGAAAACTATTATTCGCGATTAGGCAAAGGGATCAGGGCAGGTTGGTTCTTATATGCAATGTTTTATCCTTTAAAACCAGCTATTCGAATGATATCATATAGTCTCTGGATTAAGTTAAAAAATGACGTATTCAAAGGTGATTTAAGAATGCTATTGATTTTGATAAGTGTAGTTAAGGATTTCATATTCAATTGTCATCGATTTATCAATTCAAACAGGTTGACCATGAAAGAATACAAAGAATTTAAAAAGATTGATAAGGCTAAGATATATTGGACACCAAAAGAAAAACAATCACGGTAATCCAGCCAGAGGCGGCTCAAAGCAATTGGCCAGAAAAATTGATGCTATGTTAAATGATCTTAATGCGCTGGAACATCTTATAGCTTACGCGAAAGCTAAAATCCAGCATAATGACATTATGATAATAAATACGATTGATACTATTAATTTTACTGCATGTAATATTATGAAATGAGTAATGATATTAATATATATCTTGCCCTAGATATGGCATTGTATTTTCTTCAAAAAGGCCCATGTTCATGAGTGATGTATCTATTTTATCAACGGTCATCAATTTTGAGTTGTATAAGAAGACCTCACCACTGCACCCAACTGCGATAAATAGATTTGTCATCGATGGTCGCAATGGTATGCATGGATTATCCAGTCTGCGGTATGCCATCAGAAAATTAAAATCCCAAAAGGTTGACTGGCTACTCATGTGCGATGAAGATGTGATATTTCAGGATGCCAGCGCTATCGAGAAGATCAAAAATCACATGCTGGCAAACGATCAGGTAGTCGCAGGTGTACGCGACGGTGGTATGATATCGCACCGTGGTTATAATCCTTATGTTCCCAACACTTTTTTGTGCCTCATTCACTGGAGTAGAGTCATGGAATCATTCTCTATGAAAGAAATGCTACAGCAACAGTTCATTAAAGAGGCAGAGTTTGCAGATAAACTTCATCAGTTACCTTTCAAATTTGATCGCAAGAGTGTTTTTGAACCCTATTACAGATTCTTCTTCTATTTGCGCAGAAAAGGTTTCAAGATGCTATTCCTAGATTCACAGATGGCAACAGACGGTATTTCAAATCATATCTCATGGGACGATAAGATAATGGCAACACATACCTGGTATGCAAGATCCTATGGTGTCAATGAGAAGCATACAAAACGCATTAATGGCATTTTAAAGGATGCCACTTTTAATAATCTTCCTATTGATAATAGTGAGGTGATTTTATGGAAGGACCCAACCTATTTTCTCACGTCCAAGGTCAAAAAAATAGCACGCCGTATACATAACAGGTTTTCAAACTAACATTCTGACACCGCTTTTACTCTGTTAAACCGCTATTTCCTAGGATGAAATAGATAGAGGTTTATGCCGTTGAGGATACCATAAATGCTTGCTTGAAATAACAATCTTAAACTTGTTTGTACCCCAAAGACTCATGATTACAACTATGTCATGCCTAATATTGAAATTTGATCGGATCATTGGCTAGCTAATATCTTAACTTCAATATATTTGGCTACATCATAGATTTTTCAATTAGCACCAATCACAACAGACAAAAAACATAGAACATTAGGCCTAGTCATTACTGACGGCGTGGGCTACCGCAACTTTATATTGAGTGCGTTTACAAGTGCTGTTACAAATCATTTTGATCATGTGGTGATTTTTTCTGGCCTGCCAGCCGTTGTGTATCAGGATTTAAATCCAGATTATTTCACTGTTGTTGAGTTACCTATCTACCGCGAGAATAAAAAACAATGGTTTATACGTAAATTGAGAGAAACGGCGCATCTCAGGCTATTTCCAGATAATGATGGTATCGTAAACAATCTCAAAAAAAACTACAGGTCTGGCTGGCGACCTAATGATATTTTGGTAAAAGCGATTTACGCCATCAGCAGGATTGCGCCATCAGAAAAACGGGTGCAACAGTTTGAACGCTGGCGCGACAAGGACTTGAAAAAGAGCAGTATACACAAGGAGATAAATGCCTTGATGCAACAACATCGAGTAGATCAACTGTTTTTCACGCACCAGCGACCACCTTTTATCGCTTTGCTCGTGATTGCTGCTAGGGAATTGGGTATTCCTAGTACCACATTTATTTTTTCATGGGACAACCTAGCCTCCAAAGGTCGCATGGCAGCAACCTTTGATCATTATCTAGTATGGAGCGACCTTATGAAATCTGACTTATTGGAGTTTTATAAGTCCGTAGATTCAAAGCAGATAACCGTGGTGGGAACGCCGCAATTTGAACCTTATACGCTACCAGCATTTGAGCTTGAAAAGGAATGGTTCTTTGATCGATTTGATCTAGATGCAACTAAAAAAGTGATCTGTTACAGCTGTGCAGATAAATCGATAGGACCCAATGATCCGTTGGTAATATCTACCATAGCTCAAGCAATTAAAGACCAAAAAATAAAAAGCGCCCAATTGCTCGTGCGCACTTCACCAGCGGAAGATCCTGCTAGATTTAGGGAAGTGCAACGGCAATTCCCATCCATAAAATGGAACGAGCCATTATGGAAATCTACCAGAGACAACCATCCAGAGCCTTGGAGCCAACGCATACCTCAAAAAGCGGATATTGCAGAGCTGCGAGCAATATTAGAGTATTCAGATTTGAATATCAATATGCTCTCTACCATGAGCCTGGATTTCATGTTGTTTGACAAACCAGTCGTCAACACGGTATTTGGTAATAAGGAAAATGGACTCTATAACGATCAACGCTTTTTAAGCTACCAGCACTACAAGACTGTAGTCGATAGCGGCGCCGTTGAAATTGCCAAAAATGCTGAAGAGCTCATCACAGCGATCAACTATTCATTGGCACATCCAAAATCCAGGCTCAGCCAGCAGCGTGATATAATCAAATTACAAATAAGTAAACCGCTAGAAGGAACTTCAGCTCGCATCGCACAAACGCTGATAAATCTATCATGAGTGATTTAGCTGGTCATATAGCCGTGGTGTGCAATTATCAATTGCGTGAGGACAGGATAGGTGGCATGGATCGTTTTTTTGTGCGGTATGACGCTTTCGCGAAAGCTAACAATTACAAAGTCTCCTGGTATTTTTCCAACCATGAGGATCTAGAATTTTATCGTGAACTAGATATTGTTCCCAACTCTGGAAAATCTGCGGAACAGCATTTTATAGATCACTTGAATAGTTCAAAGTATTCCCACGTGGTGACGCATTTTACTTCCTTATGTAGCAATTTTCATAAAAAGATAAAGCAAGCACTACCAGATTCAAAATTGATGGTGGTGGATCACAATCCACGACCGTTGCATGGTTTTACGGTTAAAAAGCGCCTGAAAAATAGACTGAAAGCTATATTGTTTGCAAAGTATGTCGATCAATGGATAGGTGTATCAAATTATACGGTACATCATATCATCAAGGATCTTGGGAACCTTGTAAAGCCTAAAACAAGGTGTATTTACAACGGTATTGATGTTTCTGTGATTCCGTCTAGAGACATAATTGGCAACATCAATTTTACTGCGCATCGACCCTTGCGATTGATGATCGTCTCACACTTGCGTCATTCCAAAGGCATACAAGATGCCATAGCCGCCTTAGGTCGATTATCAATACAAGAATTGAATAGTATAGAAGTGACTATCTACGGTGAAGGTCCTTTTGAAGCTCAACTAAGACAGCAAGTAGCAGATAATAATTTGGACCTAGTAATCACCTTCAAGGGCAGCTCACCGATCATACCCCAATTACTGCAAGATTATGATTATTTGTTACAACCTACTTACATGGAATGTTTTAGTTTGTCTATTCTAGAGTCATTAGCGGCAAACTTGCCAGTCATTACCACTACCGTAGGTGGTAATCTAGAAGTGATCCATCATGAGAAAAATGGATTTATTTTTGAACCACAGGCTATTGATGATTTGGTTACTGTTTTACACGGTATTGTACATTCTCGACTCGCAATAGAAGAACCTACAAGGCCTTTGATCAAGCAGGAATTTTATCTTGACAAAATGGTGCAGGAACATTTTAATCTGATCGACTGATGCACATTCTTTTCCTTACTCCAGAATATCCGCATGAAGCTACAGGCGCTAGTGGTGGTTTGGGAACCAGTATCAAGAACTTAGTAATTGCTCTAGTGGACAAAGGTGTTGAGGTAAGCGTTGTAGTGCCTTATCAGGATGAGACAAGGATCATTCAAGAAAACGGCTGGACTTTATATAAAATAGCCAGTAAAAAATTCTCGTTTGCCAACTGGTTTTTTTACAAACGTCACGTGGGCAAACTTATCAATAAGTATTGCCAGCAAAAGAATGTTGATCTTATCGAGGTTCCTGACTGGACAGGCATATCTGCCTTCATGAATCTTAAAACAAAAATCTGCTCACGATTCAATGGTAGTGATGCCTATTTCTGTGAGCTGGATGGTCGTAAGCAATCCCGACGCAATTTTCTTCTAGAAAAACTCAACTTAAAAAATGCGTTGCATTATTGTTCGGCTAGTTCATTTACGGCACGACGTACTCGAGATATTTTCAAGCTGCATAAACCTATTCGAACGATTCACAACAGTATCGATCACGAGAATTTTGTGCCTATACAAAACGATAAGGATACGCAGACGATTCTTTATTTTGGCACTATCATACGCAAAAAAGGTGTTCTTGATCTTGCAGCAGCTTTTAACAAAGTAGCCAGCCAAAATCCCAAAGCTAAATTGATATGGCTGGGAAAGGACGCCAAGGATGTCTTTACAGGTTCATCCACGATCGAATTGGTTAAAGAGATTCTAGATGAAAATGCTGTAACGAGAACTACCTTTTTAAGCGAGATTCCTTATGATCAGGTACAACAAGAAATAGCAAAAGCAACCGTAATTTGTTTACCCAGCTATGCCGAGGCTTTTCCAATGACTTGGTTAGAATCCATGTCAATGGAAAAAGCCATGGTTACCAGCAACATAGGTTGGGCAAACGAGATGGTAGAAGATGAAGTCACAGGATATACCGTAACTCCTGAGAATCATGAATTATTCGCAAACCGAATATTGGAATTACTATCAGATCATAAAAAGAGAGAAAGCTTTGGAAAGGCAGCTCGCGCTAAGGTTATAAAAGAATTCAGTACTCAAGTGATTGTCGATCAAAATATCGATTTTTACAGCAAAATCATTTAATGATCCAGTTGTCCCCATATACTACAGCAACAGGTGTAGAATTACTTTATACAGGCAGTCCAGATGTGAAAATGTTGGATCAATTAGCTGATGGTCCAGGTGACATCTGGCATTCTGGGTTACAACAAGGCCTAGCAAATGCTTTTCCCGAATTAAAATATCAGGCTGCAACTTTTTGGTGGTATATCAATGATTTTCCTAATAATGATCAAGTGATCTCCTGGCGATTTCCGCTGGACAGCTTTGTCATACGCAAAAATGTTTGGAATCAAACTCAAGGAATTGATTCAGATTACGATGATGAGTTAATTTCTGGTTTAGATTTTGGGTATAGATTATTGAGATACGCTGGAGCAACGATTTTGCATATTGATGGTTTATTTGATGCAGATTCAAAAAGCTCACAAATTTCAGACAAAGACCTCGTGAGATTCTACTTGAAGTTTTTCAAGAAAGATCACTTGTATTACATGATTTCTAGGCAATCCATAGGTAGAGCAGCTCAAATAACGAGCTTGATGTTATCTCTCAAGAGCAAAGTGAAGCGATATCAAGAAGAACTCATAGAACCTAGAGAATTACAGGAAATCGCAGGTCAACCTACTGTAAGTTACATTATTCCAACTATGATGCGTCAGGAGATGACAGCTGCGTTGCTAGACGATCTTGCGGCACAAACTTATCCACCAACGCAGGTCATCATTATAGATGCAACACCAGAAAGCGATCGAGTAGATGATATTTATGATAAGAGGCTTCCATTTGAATTAATAGTAGAATGGCAAACGACCAAAGGTAGCTGCCGTGCACGCAATGAAGCTTTGGAACACGTGACGAGTGACTATGTCATTTTTGGGGATGATGATATTAAGATCCAACCACAGTTTGTAGAAAACCACTTAAGATTTCTACAAACCTATAAAGCAGATGCCTGCAACGGTTCAGATATCATGGCAGACCATGCTCAACAGGATTTAAGCGACTTGGCAAAAAAAGTAGGTCAATTAGACAAATCATTTTTTAGGACTGGCGTTTCTCAATCGTTTAATAACGCCAACTCTTGTGTGCGTCGTGAATGGATAGAAAAAATAGGTCCCAATGATGTTAATTATGATGGTGGCTATGGCGAGGACAGCGACTATGGTATTAGACTAGTCAAGAATGGTGCGGTGGTGCTATACAATCCGTTTTCCATCAATTTACATCTCAAGCCGCCCAAAGGTGGTTACCGTTTTTGGGGTGCGGAAAGTAAGAAGCTCGGAAAAGCGCGGAAAAAGCAACCATGGGAAGGCGATAGGCCTGTTCAAGATATCATACCTGTGCCAAGTCCGACAATTAATTATTTTAATATCAAGCACTTTACACCAGAGCAAAATCAAGAATACAAGCGTATTCATTTATTTAAAAAGTGGACCAAAAATGGTTTGGGTGGCATGTGGTATGCACTCAAAAATTCAAGTTATCAAAAAAAGCAATTTGCCGAGTCCATGATCTATGCAAGGGCCTTGCTTAAAAAAGGAGAGACCTACCGTTGAAACTCGCACTCATCATATGCACCTACCAGCGGCCTGATGCCATCATGCGCTTGATGAAAACAGTGCAGAATCAATCGGTAAAGCCTTATCAAATTCTAATTATTGATGGATCGCAGGATGATTTCACGGGATTACGCTTTCGCGAAAGCAAAATAGAAAACCTACATTATCACAAAGTGCCAGAGGAACATCGCGGACTCACCAGACAGCGCAATTATGGCGTGCAAAGAGTTGATAAGGAAATTAATGTAGTTGCATTTCTAGATGATGATGTCTTGCTGGAAGCCGACTATTTTGAGCAAATTCTTAATACGTACCATGAGCATCCTGATGCTCTCGCGGTCGGCGGCTATATTACCAATGAGGTTGAATGGAATAAATCTACAGACGCTAACAGCGGCTTTTGTATGGATGGTTATTGCCGTAGCCTAGGCAGCAGGCATAAACTGCGCAACAAGCTAGGACTTGCTCCAGATGTTCCACCAGGACACATGCCTGCATTTGGTCATGGCTATTCCGTAAGCTTTTTACCACCATCGGGCAAAACATATCCAGTCCAGCAATTAATGGGTGGCGTGGCAAGTTACCGGGCAAGTGTCTTCAAGAATCATATATTCTCATCTTACTTTGAAGGTTACGGTCTTTATGAGGATGCAGATTTTAGTTTACGATTGGCCAGAACAGGTAAGCTATACATCAATACTGCTGCGAGACTAGAGCATCACCATGACCCTAGTGGCAGGCCTAATTATTACAAGTATGGCAAGATGGTGGTGCGCAATGGCTGGTATGTATGGCACGTTGTGAATCCGCAACCTACACTCAAGGCAATTTTAAAGTGGTATGCCATCACAAAATTGCTCATTGCCATCCGTTTGAGTAATGTGATTACTGGACCAGATAGAAGTGCCGCTCTCAAAGAAAGTATTGGCCGTATCGCAGGATTATGCAGTTTACTATTTAATGCACCACGCCCATGAAATTACTCGTGATTTCTGATGCGCATATTGTAAAGCGTGATGGTCTCAAAGCTGCTTATGCGCCATATGTCAAAGAGATGGATCTCTGGATGAAACATGTGGATGAAGTCACGATCATCGCACCTGGAAACGAGCCCAAGAAATTATTAGCTCAGCCATTTAAGCGTCAAGATTTTGGCCATATTTCATTGCGCAGATTGGAATTTCATAGGTTAATGTCCATCATACTTTCTATTTTGTCACTGCCTTATCAAGCGATCGTATTGTATCGCAAGATGCGCAGCGCAGATCACATACACATGCGTGCACCAGGCAACCTTACCTTGTTGGCTGGGCTGGTTCAGATTTTGCTTCCACGTAAGGATAAATCCATTAAGTATGCAGGAAATTTTGATCCTGATGCTAACCAACCATTTGCTTACAGGTGGCAACGCAAATTATTTTCCAGCACTAGATGGACTAAAAATACAGCCATCATGGCTTACGGTAGCTGGCCTGGTTCATCAAGTAATGTCAAAGAGTTTTTTACCGCGACCTATTTAAATAAAGATCGAGCTATAGTTGATAGGAAATTATCAGTACCCATCAAGCTATTGTTCGTTGGGACGCTTACAAAAAATAAACGGCCTGAAACCTTGTTGCAGTTGCAAGAACAACTAAGTCAAGATAACATTGAATGCGAGGTGCATTTCTATGGCGATGGACCTCTAAGATTGGAACTTCAAGAAAAGGCTGACGCTAAAACTACTTTCTTGCACGGCAATCAACCTAGCGAGAAAGTGAAAGAAGCCTATAAGAATGCAGACTTTTTGGTACTGAATTCTCAAAGTGAAGGCTGGCCTAAAGTAGTTGCCGAAGCCATGTGGCACGGTTGCATACCTATCGCCAGTCCGGTAAGCTGTGTGCCGTGGATGTTAAATCGCGACCAGCAACATCTAGGTTTACCAGATCCATCTACCGCTCGTGGAATTATTTGCGAGAGCCTCGATCAAGTAGTAAAGGGGATTTTGTTTTTGATAGAACATCCACAAGATTACCATCAAATCTCAATTAACGCTCAAAATTGGTCGCAACAATACACCATGGAAACTTTTGAAGCTGCTATAGCCGCGTTATTGAAAGAATAAGATCAAAACGACAAATTTTAATCTACAGATAAAGGTGGCAAAATAATCTTGATTAAAATCATCAATTATTAGTCTAGTTTAAACTGAAAACTGCGACCAAAAATTCTTAACTCAAATATCACCTATTTCTCACATCACTCTCGATCACACCATCACGCAATCTGATAACTCTGTGGGCATGTTCTGCAATGTCTTCCTCGTGAGTTACTAGAATTACAGTATTACCATCTGCATGGATTTTATCAAAAAGTGCCATGATCTCGACGCCAGTTTTGGAATCAAGGTTACCAGTAGGCTCATCTGCCAGAATAATGGATGGATTGTTGACTAATGCTCGACCTACTGCCACGCGTTGACGTTGACCACCAGAAAGCTGGTTGGGTTTGTGATCCATACGATCTGCCAGGCCAACGCTGGTAAGTACATCGCTGGCGCGATCCATGCGATCCCTTTTGGATTTGCCGGCATAGATCATGGGTAATGCCACATTGTCAAGGGCTGTTGTACGTGGTAATAAGTTAAACGTCTGGAATACAAAACCAATCTCGGTGTTGCGTATATCGGCTAGCTGGTCATCGCTCAAACTGGAAACATCAGTACCATTTAATCGATACGTCCCAGAAGTGGCAGTATCCAGACAACCCAATAGATTCATAAATGTCGATTTACCAGAACCTGATGGTCCCATAAAAGCTACATAATCGCCACGTTTGATGTCAAGATCAATGCCTTTAAGTACTTTGACCTCTTCCTGGCCTAGCTTGAAATTACGTACGATATTGCGTACCTCGATCACATTTTCACTCATGGGATGACTTATTGTTATGGATGTTCATAGGACGTTTAAAGATACGATCTGTTACACATGGACGTGAAAAGTCTGCTGTCGCTGTTCCTTGCGCAAAAATATCAAGCCCCATTGAAACGTATCTATACACGCGGTCACTTTTGGATGGTTCTGCAAGGTTTTCCATGCTGTCGTCATACCAGTCGACCAATAAATATCATCGACAATCACGATGCTATCATCGTGCAGGTGCGGCAATAATCTCTCAAAATAATCAAGGGTAGCCGCACCATCATGGTGACCATCGATAAATACAAGATCATATTGGCTTTTCTGGTCAAGCTTATCGAGGAATACATCAAAAGTAGAACTGATCGACGTGATGTTAGAGATTTTAAAATCATCCCAACGTTGTCGCGCATAATCCAGCACTGCTGGGCTCGCCTCAACTGTGGTTATATCAGAAGTTAGCGATAGGGCATGAGCAGTTACTCCTAACGAGGTGCCTAATTCAAGAGCGTTCTCGACATTGAGATAATCTGCAATACGAGCTAATAATTGAGTCCTGTAGTGGCTGCTGCAATTGACTTTGAGGATTTGTGAAGTGTTCCGCAGTGATTTGTTAAGCTTTTTACTACCTGCACCGTGGTCAGTGATTTGCAGCGTTGCTGGATGGCTTGTTATGCTTTCGCGAAAGCGTAATAGTTCATCTTTCACTGCAAGAGACGATCCTTGTTGCAAGCAATCCTTGTTGAAGGCATAGATAAATGGCGAGTGGATGCCATGAAGATGTATCGATTTAAACCGATGCGCTAGGTAGTATTTGATCTGATGCCACACGTGGCAAAAATAGGTGATGTGCACGCCAGAGCAAGAAATCGGGCCATCAAAGAGCATAGAAGAAGGAATGATTGTATTTTGCCATCACGCATGAGAATAGTCCAACTTATCGACAGTTTACATCCTGGTGGTGCAGAGCGTATGGCGGTAAACATCGCTAACGAGCTTGCTGGTCGTGGCATAGCAAGTCACCTGATCGCTACCCGAGAAGAAGGCATTTTAAAGGACACATTAAGTCCCAAAGTCTCTTATTTGCATGCCAATCGTCAAGGTAAGGTAGGTATGAATGGTATCATGCGTATGAGGGCTTTCTTGAAGGAACAAAAGATCACGCATATTCATGCGCATAGTAGTTCCTATCTAGTAGGTGGTATTTTAAAGTTGTTACTTCCTGAGGTTAAATTGATCTGGCATGATCATTATGGAGCTAGAGTTAATAGCAAGGCGTCAGACTATAGAGGCCTGAGGTTTTTAAGCAGGCGATTTAATAGTATTATCGCCGTGAGCGAGCCTTTAAAAAAATGGTCACAGCGCGAATTAAATTGCGATCAGGTATTTTATTTTGCCAATTTTGTCCAGTCGAACGATCTTAAGGGAAATTATAGAAAAACTGAAAGCGATGAGGTTGTCAAAATAGTTTGCCTGGCAAATTTGCGACCGGACAAGGATCATGAAAATTTGATTAGAGCCTTCAAGATTTGTGTTGAAAGCAATCAAAATATAGAATTATCGTTGATAGGTAAAGTTGCGAACGATGATTATTCCAATAAAATTGAAGAGTTGATCAATGAGCTTGATCTTAATGAGCGCATTGTCATTCATGGTGAGCAAAATAATATACAACAATTGTTGCACGCTTATGACATTGCAATACTAAGTTCAAGATCTGAAGGCTTGCCCATTGCTTTATTGGAATATGGAGCTGCCGCACTACCGGTAGTTTGCACCGATGTAGGTCAGTGTAAAGACGTTCTCAATGATTGCGGCATAATAGTACCGTCTGAAAATTCCGAAGCTTTAAGCGTTGGATTGATGACTCTAGTAGATAATCCAGATTTGAGAAAAACGCTCGCACATCAATTCATTGCTCAGGTATTGTCTAATCACGGCTCAGATTCTTATATCAGACAGTTGTTACCTTTGTATCAGTAAACTGGCATGATTAAATTAGAAAATCTTCCTTACCCTGTATTGATTTTAGGTCATTTGATCCTAGCAATATTGACCGTTACGATTCCTTTTTTAGGCTATGTAACTCTCTATGGTATGCTGGGTTATTTTCTAATAAGAATTATCTCTAATCAAGATCGAGGTAATGAGGCACTGTTGGCAGCCTGTTATTTTGCGTCTTACGAGGTGCTTCTGCGCATGACTGATGTACTGTATTTCTATGAGATGATCAAATATCTGGTTCTCATATTTATGTTCATCGGCATCATTTTTAAAGGGTTTAGCATCAAGTCTTTACCATACGTTATCTATCTGTTACTGATGGTTCCTAGTATCGTTGTCGCCTCTCAAAATATACCTCTAGGTGAAAGCCTGCGTAAAGCCGTGGCCTTTAACCTTACAGGTCCTTTTACCCTAGGTGTAGTAGCCATCTATTGTTACCAGCGGCGCATCATGGTCTCACAATTGGATGCGATACTTAAACTATCGGTAGGACCTATTGCGATGTTGACTATGCATTTGTTCCTAGTCACGCCTGATATTCAGGATGTCCTTACGGGAACTGGATCTAACTTTGCAACCTCTGGAGGTTATGGTCCTAATCAGGTTTCTACGGCCTTAGGCATAGGCATGTTTTTATGTTTTGCAAGATTTTTACGAGTGCGCAATTTCTGGTACAATTGTATTGATATCGTGTTGCTCATAGGTATGACCTATCGGGCTTGGGTTACATTTTCCCGTGGTGGTGTCTACACTGCGGCAATGATGATAGGTGTCACCATTCTTGTACTGGCTTTATTTAATAGAAGTCAATTTAGATGGGCATTTTTGCCTAAGATCGCGGTTATGGTAATAGGTCTAGCGTTAACATGGGGTTTCACATCACTGGTGACTGAAGGTTTGATCGACAAACGTTATGCTAACCAAGATGCAGCCGGCCGTGCCAAAGAAGATCTTTCTACTGGTAGAGGTGAGTTAGCCACACTGGAATTTCAAGCATTTATAGAGAATCCAATCGTGGGAATAGGCGCTGGTCAATCTAAATATTATCGTGCCCAGCGTACTGGTAGTCTCGCGGCCTCACATAATGAAACCAGTCGCTTACTTTCTGAACATGGAGTTATAGGTATTTTATCCATTTTGATTCTAGTTTTCACGCCATTGATCTATCGATTATCACATAGGCGTAATATCTATTTTTATGCATTTCTCATATTTTGGTTTGCAACGATCAATCATAGCGCGATGCGTATTGCCGCGCCTTCCTTTTTCTATGGTCTAGCGCTACTCAATGTCGTACCCGACAAGAAAAAGGTCAAGCGATCTTTAGGTAAATGGGCAAAATATCCTCGATTGCTGCAAATAAAACGACAGCAGGAACAAAAGGCGCTGGCATGAGACAGATTCATCGTCACGTTCAATTCTACAGCCCATGAATATTATTTACATAGGCAATAAGTTGCAGAATAAAAATCGCACGGCAACAACGATCGATACGTTGGGTTCACGATTAGAAGCATTAGGTTTTAACATGAAGTATGCCTCTAGTAAATCCAACAAAATCTTACGGCTGCTAGACATGATTAACACCGTTATTACTTATTCAAGATGGGCTGATAAGGTTTTAATTGATACGTATAGCACTCAAAACTTTTGGTATGCGATAAGTTTGGCTCGCATCTGTAGATTGTTGGGTATTCCTTACATTCCTATATTACATGGAGGCAATTTGCCAGCACGATTGCAATCGCAGCCTAAGATTTTCAAGAGGTTTTTAAACGCAGCACAGCATATAGTTTGTCCTAGTGCTTATCTAGAGCAAGCTTTCGCGAAAGCTAACTTCTCAAATATCAATGTCATACCTAACAGCATTCAAGGTGAGCACTATACTTTTAACAAGCGAGAGTCTATAACTCCAAAATTATTGTGGGTGCGTTCACTAGCAGCGATCTACAATCCACAGATGGCAATACATGCCCTGAAATCCATTGCCGAAACATATCCCAACGCGAGCCTCACAATGGTAGGTCCAGATAAAGAGAACATGTTGCCAGAGTTGAGAAGACTGGCTAATGAGCACCATCTAGACATCACATTTACTGGTTTATTATCAATAGCTGAATGGATTGCATTGAGTGATGAACACGATATTTTTATCAACACCTCACATTTTGATAATCTGCCTGTGAGTCTACTTGAAGCTATGGCATTAGGGTTACCTGTAATATCTACTGAGGTTGGTGGTATTCCCAACTTGATTGATCATGGTAAAAACGGCATACTTATAGCAGACGATGATGCTCAACAAATGGCTGATCAGATCAAATTGTTGATACAAGATCCTGCTAAAGCCGCTGCCCTATCAATGAATGGCCGCTTGAAGGCCGAAAGCTATTTCTGGGAACAGGTTAAACAACAATGGTTCACCATATTGACATAAGAAACGATATATTTACCGTTGACAGATTCCCCAAGTATGTCCTCAAAGAACCACATACACTTTGAAATTTCTGAACGTAAAGTTCTCTTGCGTATCATTGATATTGCGGTAGTAATAGGTACATTATACCTAGTAGGAAGTGTTTTTGATCTATCATACTTTAAGATAAATGATCAACGATGGCTGTGGTCAATTGTGTTGGCAGTTTATCTATTTTTCTTTGCCAACGTATTTGAGCTGTATGACTTGCAAAAGGCAAGCAGAATAATGATAAGCTTGCGCAGTGTTATTTATACGGCGAGCATGACGGCGCTTATTTATCTATTAACGCCATTTTTGACGCCAGAATTACCAGAGAATCGATTACAAATACTTTATTTTTTTCTAGCTATTCTTGTCTCCTTGCTTGCCTGGCGAGCGGTTTATATTAAATTTTTCGCTAGCTCTAGATTTAACAAACGCATCGTTATAGTTGCCGATGCAGCTGATGCTCTTTCAGTAGTAGCTAACCTTGAAGAAGCAGATCCCAACGTTGAGATAGAAGGATATATAAACACCGATCAGACTAAGTTTGTAGTTGATCAAGATGGATTAACCCTTCTTACACGGTCAGATGCACAGAAAATGATTTCTAATAATCAGGTTTCAGAATTAATTATTGCTAGTGAAAACGTTGATGGCATAACACCAGAATTATACGCCTGGCTCATGGATTTGTTGGAAAGAGGTTTTTCTGTACGCGAGTACACACAGGTGTATGAAGAAATGACAGAGCGTGTTCCCGTAAGTTATGTGGGCCGCGATTTCTACCGATATTTCCCTTTTGCACGCAGTAATCATAATCAGCTATACAGGGTTTATCACCGTGCGTTTGATATTGTGGTAGCGATTTTGGGATTGGCTATAGGATTGGTGTTATTTCCCTTGATCCTGTTAGGAAATCTTATAGGAAATCGTGGCAGTTTGCTTTACACTCAAGAACGTGTAGGTCGTAACCGAAAGCTGTTCCAAATCATTAAGTACCGCACTATGGTAAAAGATGCTGAATCTGACGGTGCACAGTTTACCAAAAAACGTGATGTTAGAATAACTCCTTTTGGTAAATTCCTTAGGAAAACCAGATTGGACGAATTCCCGCAATTTTGGAATATCTTGATGGGTGACATGAGCGTTATAGGACCGCGGCCAGAACGACCTATATTTGTTGAGGTACTTACTAAGAAGATACCATTCTACGAGACTAGGCATATCGTAAAACCTGGGCTTACTGGCTGGGCACAAGTCAAAGCAGATTATGGAGAGTCAGATGAGCAACATCTCAAAAAGCTGCAATATGATTTGTACTACATAAAGAAACGTAGCATTTTTCTTGACATCAGAATATTGGTAAAAACACTGAGCACCGTCGTGTTTTTTAAAGGGCAGTAGATATTTATTTACGCTTCATCTTACCACGCTTAAATATTGCAAACAGTAAAGTGAATAGACCTAGTACGCTGGCAAGTCTAGCAATGTAATCGCCATGCGTATTGTAAAAAGTTATTTTGTCATACAGGTCGATAGTTCCTTTGATGGATCCTCGTTTTTCATAACCTAGCGATTGTTGAATAGTTCCCATAGGATCTATAATCGCACTAATACCAGTGTTGGCACTGCGTGCTATACTTCTTCTGGTTTCAACAGCTCGCAATCGCGCCAGGCTTAAATGCTGTTGATGACCTTGAGTGTTGTCCCACCACGCATCATTAGTAATAATAGCAAGAAATTGCGCGCCATTGTTGACATAATCTCCCACATAATCACCATAAACCGATTCATAGCATATGATTGGTGCAACGGCGATGCTATCATTAGATTTGAAAACGCTGCGTTCTTCTTGAGTAGTTTTGGTAGCTACTGTGCCACCTAGATCAATCATTGCATCGCCCAGAATAGGTTGCAAGATTCCTTTATACGGGAAATTCTCGACGCCTACCACAAGCTTTGATTTGTGATATAGTTCTGTCGCTCGATTTCCAGATAAGAAAAAGGCACTATTATAATCATCATAATAAAACCTGCCAGCGGCATAGTAATTAGTCTGTCGCTTGACGCGATTTTCTTCTCTAAATCGATCGATTAAAGAAACACCACCTAAAAATGAGGCGTCATCATATTGAGCTGTTAGATTTTTCAATTGATTCAAGCTGCGGTCATAAGGGACTCGTGATAGCTCGATGGATCTGGAAAGAACGGTTTCAGGCGCGATTATAAAATCAGGATTGTAGCTGGCTGGATCTGGTAGTAAATCCGATAATCTTGAGACAAACTCTGTATTCTCTAGATCGTATTTCTCGTCATAGGGATCAACATTGGGCTGCAAGATCACGACATCAACCTGTCCAATTGATTTTAGTTCTTGTTGTGCAATTAATAATGAGACTAGTAGCGGGCTTGCAATCAAGAATAGAGGTAATGCGATAGCTTTTAACATTCTAGAGAGGCTTGCTGGGTTTTTGCTTTGGCGAAAGCGTAATACCGACAAAAACACCACCACGTTTACCAGCCATATCCACAAGCTACCACCAAAGGTGCCCGTGTATTCATACCACTGAATCCATGAAGTATGCTCACTGAAACCATTACCCAAGTTAAGCCATGGCCAGGAAAATTCCCAATGCAGGTGCATCCATTCAAAAGCGATCCATAAACAAACCAGAAAGGTGAGTGATGCGCCAGTAGTGGAACGGCGCGCAAATAAATGATAAACCCAAAACACCAATGCCATGAGTAACGAGTTGACCAGCACTGCAAAGAACATCCCAAAGGCCGTTGAATTATATAACCAGCCTGTTGTCGCGTAATTCCACAACACAAAGGTGAGATAGGCGAGTCCCAAAACTTTCCAGCCTCGCGCTTTTTTTGACTCAACTCTTATAGATCGCTCTACCAGCAGCAACGGCACAAAGGCTACAAATAATAAAGCAGGAAAACCATAGGTAGGCCACCCCAACCAGAGCAATAGTGCGCTGATCAACGATAAACCTAAAAGTTGTGCGGTGGACAAAAGGATTGATTTTTTAAGACTGCAAAATAACAATCAATAGTGTCATATCGCGATTATCTAAAGACAGATAAATCAATATTGAGCGAGAAAACGTTGCTGTACAGCGCGGCACTTTGATCGCCTATATCAGTTAATGCATAATCTACTGATATGCCCTTGTACTTAAATCCTATCCCGATATTAGGCTGGAAAGTCACGTCATCATTGCCATCGAGTTGCTGTACATTCTGGAAATTACCGACTCCGGCACGCACAAATACCAAATCTGTATAACCGTATTGCAATCCTAGGGCTGGCGTGGCGCTTATGGAACCGCTGGAGAATATGTCGTTAGTCTGTATAAATCGCATGTTTAAATCGACCTCGGCGAGAAGCACATGATCATAGTGAAATACAAACTCGCGAGCAATGCCTAGTTGTAGTTTTGGTAAGGTGATTTCAGTCGTTTCTGGAAGTTCTTGATTTTGGTTTTCTACGGCATCGCTTACCGTCGCAAACTCGTCCTCATCGATGGACCACGTATTATAGGTGGTTGTAATATCTCTTACCATCGCGCCAAATTTCCATTTACCACGCTCCAATTGAACACCTAGATCAATACCAAAGCCAATTGAACTCGCAAAATCACCTATCACGCGACGTATGATCTTGACGTTACCACCATATGAAAAACCGTCCAGTTTTGATTCACGAGCATAGGATGCAGTGACAGCCCAATCTGCGGTAGAAAAGGTAGAAATACGATCATAATTAATGTTTCCTTGATCGTCGATAAGTTGTGTCGTATTCAAAATATCATCGACTGAAAATCTTATTACGGAAAATCCTATGGCACTTTGATCATCAATAGGCATAGCGTATGCACCGTAGTTGTATTGTGCGATGTTGGCAAAATAGCTTGAGTGCATCAGCGAGATTTCCTTTTCTTCCAGCTGCATGAGTCCTGCTGGATTCCAGTAACCTGCGTTGACATTGCTGGTGCTGGCAACCACGGCGTTGCTCATTCCCAATGCTGCTGCATCGACACCTATGTTCAAAAATTCATTGGAATAGGCTCTTGAGGTTTGCGCTTTCGCGAAAGCGGAACAAACTAAAATTAAAATAACACTATAGTATCTCAAGTAAAGGCTCGTTGTGATGGCAAATATCTAGGTTTATCAATTAATAACTATGTTTTATACGGGATATTGCCTCTGGCAGTTGCGTTTAAAGGATGATATTTATGCATATTTGTAGAAGTGAAGAAATACGTCCCAAATCTTATAACGCTAGGTAATTTATTCTGTGGTTGTATTGCTGCCATGTTTGCCTTTGCTGATGATATAGTTTGGGCAGGTGTTTTTGTAGCAGGTGGTATTTTTCTTGACTTTTTTGATGGTCTCGCTGCTAGATTATTAAACGTTTCTAGTGAGCTAGGTGGCCAGCTGGATTCACTGGCAGATATGGTGACAAGCGGTCTTGTTCCTGGGATCGTGATGTTTCAGATGTTATCAGATTCACTAGGAGTCGCATTTTTGGATGATATGGCATTTACAGCAGCTGCAGACCAAGCGATGTTCCTACTTCCTATAAAAAATTACATACCATTCATAGGCTTTTTAATTACGGCAGCTAGCTGTTACAGACTAGCAAAATTTAATATCGACACCAGACAAACCGATAGTTTTATAGGCTTGCCCACGCCAGCTAATGCTATTTTTATCATATCACTTGCTATCATTCTAGATATCACAGAGGTTGATTGGATTTATAACCTACTGGATAACCCGTACTTCTTGCTTGCCATAACAGGCTTGAGCTGCTTCATGCTTAATGCTGAGCTGCCATTATTTGCCCTTAAGTTCAAGAATTTTGGGTTTAAAGGGAATGAGATACGTTGGATCTTTGTCGCCGTATGTCTTTCCATGATAATACTGCTTAAGATTTATGCAGTGCCGTTGATTATCATATTGTACGTGGTAATGAGCGTGCTGAATTTGCAGTTGAATCACGCGAAGTAATCTTTCTACTCAAAAATCTTCTTCTTTCTCAATTCAAAGTTTTGTCCTAGATAGACGCGACGTACGACTTCGTCTTCGGCGAGTTCTTCTGGGTTTCCTTGTTTTAGGATTTTACCTTCAAACATGAGGTAAGTACGGTCTGTAATGGCGAGTGTTTCTTGAACGTTGTGATCGGTAATAAGAATACCAATATTCTTCTTAGTCAGCTGCGCGACTATACGTTGTATATCTTCTACCGCGACTGGATCCACACCAGCGAACGGCTCGTCCAGTAGTATAAAGTTAGGATTTGTCGCTAGTGCACGAGCGATCTCGGTGCGGCGTCGCTCACCACCAGAAAGTAGATCACCACGACGTTTGCGACGCTCTGTCAAACCAAATTCCTCCAGTAACAGGTCGCAACGCTCACGCTGCTCTTTTTTAGAAAGATCAGTTAATTGTAATACACCTAGAATGTTATCCTCGATGGATAGCTTGCGGAAAACCGATGCCTCTTGAGCCAGATAACCTATACCATTTTGTGCGCGCTTGTACATGGCATATTTGGTAATATCTATATCGTTTAAAAATACTTTGCCGGCCGTAGGCTTTACCAGACCTACCATCATATAGAATGTGGTAGTTTTGCCGGCACCATTGGGTCCTAGCAAACCCACAATCTCGCCTTGATTCACCTCGAGCGATACGCCTTTTACGACTGGTCTGCCTTTGTAGGCCTTCTGTAAATTGTCTGCGGTAAGAATTTCTTGCATGTCACAAATTTAGTTTTTCAATTTTACTTTATGTTATCTATATCTAGAATTTACTAGCTTGCGACTATATTACAATAAGCATGCAATTACCCAGATTTCTCATAGGTGATAACTCACAACATCCCGAAGATATTTTTGTGATACATCTAGATTATCCACGATTTATCATTAATCTCAAAGATGATGAGCTGGAGTTTCTCGAGGATATCGATAAGGCAGACAAGGAAGATCTAGCCGAGGAAACTAAAAACCTAGTAGAAGAAGCCAGCAGATTCTATGATACAGAGTCTGAATTTTACGAAAATGAATGATGTAAAAGAGCTGGATTGGGATGCTACCGTTGCGCTCAATGATTGGGGAAACGACGGCGTCGATCTGTTTTTCAATATCATCACTCACAAACTATATGCGATACCTTTTTATCTGGTGTTGCTTTATTTTTTTTACCAGAAACTAGGCTGGAAGAACACATTGATTTCTTTGCTAGCTATAGCAATTTTAATAGCGGCAAGTGACCAGATTGCAAATCTTTTCAAAGATGGATTTGAGCGTTTGCGACCTTTTAGAGAACCAGCGCTGGATGGTATAATTTCTAAAGTGGGCCGCAGTGGTGGTACCTATGGCTTTTACAGTGCACACGCCAGTAGCGCGATAGGTCTAGCGACATTTGTTTGTTTGCTTTTATGGCAATCGCAGCGAGTTTTATGCGTCGTAACCATCATTTGGGCTTTTTTAGTAGCCTACAGCCGTGTTTATTTAGGACTTCACTATCTAGGTGATGTGCTTATGGGCGGCATTATGGGCTTATTACTAGGTATATTGATTTTTAGAGGTTTTGCTTTCGCGAAAGCAAAATACAGAAAAACCAACTAGCAAATAATATGATCAATTGGTCATCACCAGCTCTATAGCAAGTTCATAATCATTGCCTTTATTGAAGTTATTCTCAAGAGAAAGCCATTTCCCACCTGAATATCTACTCAAGCTAGAATTCCTGAATTGCCTATCACGTACGGCGATTTTAGGTTCGTATGAAATACCGTCCTTTCGTTTTTTACCATCGCTATCAGTATAGGTATAGGTATGCTTATTCTCATCTATGATAAGAAATTCATATACAATCATCAATCCAGTATCTGGAAATCTAATATTCAATGAGTCCAGATCAACTTCGGTGATTTTCCTTCCCTTTTTAGCGTGACCGTAAATACGGTCGTCATGCAAGGGAAATTGTTTCAAACTATCATTTCCAGCATAGAGTTGTATCTCAAATTTGGCATCCTTGATATCACTGCTGGTGACCAGTTTTAATTTGGAGAGGAAAGGAGTGTTGTGATAAGCAGAATCCTTGGGTATAATCATCCCAATCTTCCATGGTTTCAAACCACATGATATATAGAGACTCGATTTTCTGCTTTTAATTGCGCCGTAAGATTTGATTTCCGTGCCTTTAGGTTTCTCAATTATGACATCCTCAAGCTGTGTTAGGCTTTCTTTTAAACTGATCGTTTGATCAAGCTCGTCAGCAGCAATTTCAAGAGATTGATACCCTAAGGCACTCAATATTAGAGTATCTTTTTCTTTAATCATAATCCCAAAACGGCCGCTTGCATCGCTCGTTGTACCAGTGTTAGAATTTTTAATCCAAATATTTACTAATGGAATACCAGCACCAGTGCTATCATCTACCACCTGAAATCCTGATTGAGCCGCTAGGCTATAGGTGCAAAAGCTGATGAGAATCACAAATAAGCTCTTCATTAAGATTGTTTTAGAATAGCATCTGCTGCATCAAAAGCTGTTATTTCTCGCTTTAAAATCTGTTGTTCCAAATTTTTAATTCTTGAAACTACATCTGTTTTATGGTAAAAGTCAGACTTCAATCGATCCTCGATGGTTTGATGGAACCAGTAAAGTTCTTGTTGCTCTCTGCGTTTTTGAAAGTGATGGCTCTCCTTTGTTTGGCTTTCAAAATCGGTAAGATGTTCATGTATATCCTCAATTCCAGATGAATTGATAGCGCTACATGTAAATGCTCTTACTAGGAATTGATGAGATTTTACTGGCAGCATGTGCACGGCATTTTGAAACTCTCGTCTAGCCCGTTGTGCGGCTGATTCATTGTCACCATCTGCCTTGTTGATCACGATAGCATCTGCCATTTCCATGATGCCACGCTTGATACCTTGTAAATCATCGCCGGCGCCGGCAAGTTTGAGCAGTAGAAAAAAGTCTGTCATACTGTGAACAGCGGTCTCGCTTTGACCTACACCAACTGTTTCAACTATGATAAAATCATAGCCAGCTGCCTCACATAAAATAATCGCCTCTCGAGTCTTGCGAGCCACACCACCTAATGTTGCACCGGCAGGACTAGGTCTGATAAAGGCTTTATCGCTCTTGACCAGCTCTTCCATACGGGTCTTATCGCCTAGAATACTACCACGCGATTGACTACTGGATGGATCAATCGCCAGCACGGCAACCTTTTTATCTGCAGTAATCAATTGAATTCCTAGCGCTTCAATAAATGTAGATTTACCAACGCCTGGCACGCCTGTTATTCCTAATCTAAATGATTTTCCAGAGTGAGGTAGGCTTTTTTTAAGTAACGCTTTCGCGAAAGCGGAATCGCCACCAGCAGTACTCTCAACCAAAGTAATTGCCTTGCTCAAGGCACTGATGTCGCCCTTTCTAAGATTGTAAAAAAGCAAATCCACGTCCAGATCCTTTTTAATGAATCGATGACGTGGATTGATGTGTGAGGTAGACAAATTGCGACTTTTAGGATGCATAAAGATCGCATTTTATCTCAATAGGAGATGACTAGCAGTCCATTTCTTTGCATGGATCGTGGCCCCAGTTTTTTAAACTGTATCTCCAGTCGCTTTCTTTAATATCGCTATCAGGAGTCTGTGCTTTATGTCTGTGTACATAGCCTATGACCTTATTCATGTGGTCATAATTGGTGTCTGTAAGCTCGTCTTTTTTCTTGTTTTTGATCTTGATGATCTTGCGTCCAGATTTATGACCTTTGGACTCGCCATCGCCGCTATCGCTGCCTACACTTTTTGATTTGTCTGTTTCTAGCCAGTCTTCCAGTTCGCTGGGCGTCATGTTGACTACATTATAGAACTCGTCATAGATCTCGTCTTTGCTTTTATCGCTCATCGTTTTTGTTGTCAAGATAAGAAGGATCAGGTAGGTATAAACTTTGAGGAATGTTAAGGTGAAAATTTTTCAGCAGTTGGTTCATGGGTCTTTGCTGAATCAAAAATCATCTATCGCTTTGGCCAAGTTTTTAAAATGCTTGCTTTGTAGGTTTTTGGTAAATAGACCTTTTAGCGCTCGATTGCTGAAGATCACTTTACCTGTTTGAGATTGAACGACTTCAATATATTGAGACCGGAAAAGGTCGACATACCTCAAATAATAAAAACTTTCTCCTGCCATGATCTTTTCGTTGATACTGTCTGTATCAACGACTTTGTACTCGTGATCATACTTCTTCATTTTTTTGATCAAAAAATCCTTGTCAACTTCGTAGACACTGCTCAGGATATTAAGTTTGATGCGCGTGTATGAAGGAATGTACAGAGTGTTTGTTTTAAGGTTTTGCAATTCTGAAGAGGCGGTATTGTCATATCTGCTTATGACAAAGTCATTTTGTATAGCATCACTTATGGCCTGTAAATAATTTTTAAGCATGCCGTAATCAAGATTGTAGTAATAATCCTTCTTATAGACATTAGTATAAATATCTGCGATATTGAGTTTGTCTTGATTTTTATCCATCAGCCCTTCGTCGACGAGTGAGCTCTTTTTATCTTTTAATACGCTTTGGTTAATATCAGCAACGGCAAGGTTATTATCGTGCAATGCTACAGTCGCAAACGATGTTTTTGATTGAACAATCATACGTTCTTTTGCCAAAGTATATTTTTCTTTATCAAAATCTGTAAGCCTCAGTTCTTCTAGATTTTCAAGCTGTTTAGATTTATCCCAAACATAAAAATCCAATTGATGATTTGCGAAATAGCTCATGAGACCATTAGTGGTAAGTGTGTTGACATTAGGAGAAAATCTGCAAACTGAATATTTGGGCAAACTGTACTCCAATGGATCGAATTCTGCATGATCTATGATCAAAAATGGTGATATAGACCAAACTTCTTCAATCAACGACTGAAGCTTTTGTTTTTCTAAGTAATCTGGTTTGACAAAAATCAATGTAGTATTTGAAAGCTGCTCTACAAATGACTCTTTTAATGGAGTAATTGTGCCCTTTTCTTCAATGCCCACATTTATTTGTCCCAGGCCAGTAGCTAAATAAAAGAATATGGCAAATTGCAGTGATCGTATCATTTATAAGTAAAAGAAGTGAAATCAAATATAAAATAATCGAAATGATGAAGTGTTACCCAACAAAAAATGCTCTACTATTTGCAGAGCATCTCTTATAATTACGCTTTCGCGAAAGCTACATCGCACTAGTATTTATCCAACACCCATTCACCTTTATTAATCAATGGGATTGCAGCTTTGTACTTACAATCCTTTGACTCACCTGTCATGATGTTTTTGATAGTGACTTTATCGTTGCGACCTATCTTAGGCTGCTCGCGTGTAATGGTCTCAGTCACCGGTTGACGTTGACGGCTGGCACCAGCACCTACGGCTCTTGATTGAGCTGCTCGCTCATCACTGTTTAAGACTTCATCCTTGCTAGTGGTCGTCTTTTCAGCCTTTTGTTGGCGCGCTTCCTGGATGGCCTGTGAATCTCTAGTAGGCAAATCTCCTTTAAATAAGAAACCAATTACCTCTTTATTCACCTTGTCAATCATCTCACGGAATAGCTCAAAAGCTTCAAACTTATAGATTAATAAAGGGTCTTTTTGCTCGTGAACGGCTAGCTGTACGCTTTGCTTCAATTCATCCATTTTACGCAAGTGCGTTTTCCATGAATCATCGATGATTGCTAGCGTGATGTTCTTTTCAAAATCGTTTACGAGCGTCTTTCCTTCACTTTCATAAGCATCCTTAAGGTTGGTAGAGACGTTGATGGTCTTGATACCATCAGTGAATGGAACCGCGATACGCTCATAATTGCGTTCATCATTTTCTACCACATTCTTAATTACTGGGAATACCTCTTGCGCGGTGCGCTCCATTTTTTCCTTGTAATGCTGGTAAGCAGCCTTGTAAACAATACCAGCAATTTGTTGATCGCTTTTAGATTTAAATTCTTCTTCGCTGATAGGACTGCTCATTGAGAAGTAGCGTATCAGTTCAAAGTCAAAGTTTTTAAAGTCTTGCGAGATTTTATTAGTCTGCGCGATATTTTCTGAAATATCATAGATCATGTTAGCAAGATCCACGGCAAGTCGATCACCGTTCAAGGCATTGAAACGACGCTTGTAAATAACTTCACGCTGTGCGTTCATGACATCATCATATTCCAATAAGCGCTTACGTACACCAAAGGCGTTTTCCTCTACTTTTTTCTGTGCTCGCTCGATGGACTTGGATATCATGGAATGCTGGATCACTTCGCCTTCCTTCATTCCTAGTCTGTCCATGGTCTTGGCCATACGCTCAGAGCCGAACAATCGCATCAAGTTATCTTCAAGCGACACGTAGAATTGTGAACTTCCTGGGTCTCCTTGACGACCAGCACGACCACGCAACTGTCTGTCTACACGACGAGAGTCATGACGCTCTGTACCAATAATGGCCAGACCACCAGCTTTTTTAACCTCGTCTGATAATTTGATGTCGGTACCACGACCTGCCATGTTGGTAGCGATGGTGATTTGTCCAGCGTTACCAGCGTCTGCAACGATCTCTGATTCTTTCTTGTGTTGTTTTGCATTCAATACGTTGTGCTCTATACCAGCACGTTGTAGTGTTCTACTCAATAGCTCAGATATATCAACAGATGTAGTACCTATAAGAACTGGCCTTCCTTGTTCTTTAAGTCTTGTAACTTCTTCTATAACGGCACCGTATTTTTCACGCTTAGTTTTATAAACAAGATCTTGACGGTCATCACGAGCGATAGGTCTATTGGTAGGAATTTCCACAACATCAAGTTTGTAGATTTCCCAGAATTCACCAGCCTCGGTTACTGCAGTACCTGTCATACCAGACAACTTGCGATACATGCGGAAGTAATTCTGCAGCGTGATGGTCGCAAATGTCTGCGTGGCATCCTGAATTTTTACGTTTTCCTTGGCCTCAATCGCCTGGTGCAATCCATCGCTGTATCGACGACCATCCATGATACGACCTGTTTGCTCATCAACGATCATCACTTGCTCCTCGCTGGTAGTTTTAACGCCACCAGTCGCAGCGTCGCGAACTTTCTTGTCTTTGGACATGACGACATATTCTGTATCACGTTCAAATAGGGTATAGGCTTTAAGTAATTGGTTAAGCGTGTGAATACGCTCTGACTTTACCGCAAATTCACGGAAGAGTTCTTCCTTCTTCTCAGCTTCTTCTTCCTTGCTTAATCCTTCACTCTCGATGCGACCTATTTCTAGACCTACTTCTGGCATTACAAAAAAGTCTGGATCGTCCTCACCAGATAGGAACTCAATACCTTTATCGGTAAGCTCTACCTGATTGTTTTTCTCGTCAATGACAAAGTAAAGTTCTGCATCTACTTTAGGCATCTCACGATTATTATCCTGCATGTAAAAGTTCTCAGTCTTTTGCAGCAATTGCTTGATTCCTTCTTCACTCAAGAATTTTATGAGAGCCTTATTTTTAGGTAATCCTCTATAAACACGCAATAGCTCAAGTCCACCTTCTTTAGTGTCGCCTTCACTGATAAGTTTTTTAGCTTTAGCCAGCGTCTGTACCAGTTGCTTGCGCTGTACACTAACAATATTTTCTACGGGTCTTTTAAGTACATCAAATTCCTGACGATCACCTTCTGGTACGGGTCCAGAGATAATCAAAGGTGTACGCGCATCATCAATCAAGACAGAGTCAATCTCATCTATGATCGCATAATTGTGCTTGCGTTGCACAAGATCCTTGGTGCTGTGCGCCATATTATCACGCAGGTAGTCAAAACCAAACTCATTATTGGTTCCGTAAGTGATATCTGCTAGATAGGCTTGCCTTCTGGAATCAGAATTAGGCTTGTGGTAATCAATACAGTCTATGGAAAGACCGTGAAATTCAAAAAGAGGTCCTATCCAGGCGCCATCACGCTTTGCCAGGTAATCATTCACGGTAACTACGTGTACACCGTTACCAGTTAAGGCATTTAAATAAACAGGCAAGGTTGCCACAAGCGTTTTACCTTCACCAGTTTGCATCTCGGCAATTTTGCCTTTGTGCAATGCTGCACCACCTATAAGTTGTACATCATAGTGAATCATGTCCCAGGTTACTGCTTTACCAGCGGCATCCCATGAGTTGTGCCATATGGCGTGATCACCATCTAGTTCTACATAGTCTTTCTCGCCGCTCAATTCTCGATCACGAGCAGTTGCCGTGACTCTAATTTCTGGGTTGTGGAAAAAGCGCTTTGCTGTTTCTTTCATCACGGCAAATGCCTCTGGCATGATCTCATGCAAGACATCTTCTGCCTGCTGGTATGCCACATCTTCTAGCGCGTCGATACGTTCATAGATTTCCTCACGAGCGTCGATATCTTCTTCCTTGTCAGCATCTTCTTTAAGAGTGGATATCTGTTGTAGTGTTTCCGCTTTCGCGAAAGCTATCTTCTCTTTAAACTCTACCGTTTTATGACGCAGTTCATCAATGCTCAATGCCTCTAGTGACGGTTCAATGGCGAGTACTTGATCAACATAAGGTCGCAGCTCTGCCACATCCTTTTTTGATTTATCGCCTACAAATATTTTTAAAACGGAATCTAATAGTCCCATGAATTGTTATATTACTGATTAATAGCTATTTAACTTAATTAAATCGCTCTTGCTAAGGTCTTAAATTTAAAACAAAAAAAAAGCCTCTTGCGAGACTTTTTTAAAGGGTCTATGACCATTAATACTCATCCTCATTCCAGAGGTAGTCGTCGTCTGTTGGGTAATCGGGCCAGATTTCCTGGATCGATTCATAAGAGTCACCTTCATCCTCAATGGCCTGAAGATTCTCCACTACCTCTAGAGGCGCACCCGTACGGATGGCATAGTCGATAAGTTCGTCCTTTTCTGCTGGCCAAGGTGCATCACTTAAATACGATGCTAGTTCTAGTGTCCAATACATAATTATACTCGTTTAATTTTTTGCAAAAATAGAATTATTGCCTACCTGTGCAAGTTTTTTTTAAATTTTAAGACTCAAGATTTGAAAGAGCGTTTAAGCTTCTAGAAATCAAATTGTTCCTGCAAAAATGGTGAAGTACTTTTTCCCCTTATTTTAACAATGGTGAGAGCATTACTATGCTTTCTACGACTCCATTATTAGTGCTTTTTTGGGATCCACTTGATCTCTTCTGCTTGTAGGTCTTTTGACAATTTACGTGCCAAGACAAAAAGGTAGTCAGATAGTCTATTGACGTACTTCAATACTTGAGGATCGACTGGCGTTTGCGCATTGAGTTCTGCACACAAACGCTCTGCACGACGGCAAACGGTGCGTGTGATGTGACAATATGACACAGATTCATGGCCGCCAGGCAATATAAAGTGAGTCATTTGTGGTAGGTCTTGATCCATGCGGTCCATCTCATGCTCCAATAGTTCAATATCTGCATCACTAATCTTTGAGATGTTTAGGCGTTCCTTACCGTTTTTTAAGGTCTCTTTTTCAGGTGGTGTCGCGAGAATGGCACCAATGGTAAAGAGGTGATGCTGTATGGTGATGATGGTAGCCTTAACAAGCGCATCTACATCTTGATCTCTTATCAATCCCATCCATGAATTAAGTTCATCAATAGTGCCGTAGCTATCAATGCGCAAATTGTGCTTGGGAACTCGCGTACCGCCAAAAAGTGCCGTAGTTCCTTCATCTCCTGTCTTAGTATATATTTTCATGGGGAATTGATTAGTAATTAAATAGAAGCATAATCCTCTTCATCGCTCACAATGATCTCTGGATTGAGTTCTAGCAAATGCTCAATGAATTTGTCGGCTCTTTTAGGACTTATGTACAGCTCGTCATAGCTGCCGTACTTAATAATGATACCGTTGCGAGCAGTGGCTGGTTTTAAACCTACCCAAAGCGTTGTATTCTTGATAATACGATTGATGTCCTTGATCTCAATCGACCCACGCAATGGACCAGAGACGTACTTGAGTTTTCCATCGCCTAGTTTGTAATAGGTTTGAAACAATATCCATAGCAGCAACAGCGGAATGATGAGCATGATGACAATACTAGGAATCCAAAAGGACAGTTCCTTCTGGCTATTGTGCAAGCCAGAATACATCAGGTAAAAAAGAATACTGCATACGGTAACAACTACCAATATCATTAAAAATCCTTTTTTGCTCCTGTATCTCATGTGATCTTATTGATTAGCCGCTTGCTCTTCAACAGCATCCCAATATTCATAGGCGCGTCTCAGATGTGGTATCACGATGGTGCCGCCTACCAGATTTGCAATGGCGAGCGCCTCAACAACCTCTTCTTTAGAAAGTCCAGCCTTATGACTTTCTTCTAGATGGTATTTTACACAGTCATCACAACGCAAAACCGTACTGGCGACAAGGCCTAGTAATTCTTTGGTTTTTTTATCTAGAGCACCTTCTGCAAAAGCGTTGGTGTCTAGATTAAAGATGCGTTTGATGATTTTATTGTTATCAGCTAGGATGGCATCGTTCATGCGAGCGCGATAGCTGTTAAATTCTTCTACTGGATTACTCATGTGGTATTTAATTTACGTTTGCGTCTTGCGTCGCGTTTCAAAACAAATTTTGAAATATAGATGCTTATCTCATAAAGTATAAGCACTGGAATAGCTACGATGACCTGGCTCGCTACGTCTGGTGGCGTTATAACAGCGGCAATCACCAGTACCGCAACGAGTGCAAACTTGCGGTATTTGCGCATGCCTTCTGGTGTGGCAAGACCTACTTTGGTCAAGAAATAAATGATGATAGGTAGCTCAAACAGGATACCACTGGCAAGTGCGCTGGCACGTATGTAGGCGATATAACTCTGCAAGCTAGGTTGGGTTTCTACCATGTCACTCAACTCATAGGTCAGCATAAAGTGAACGGATAGCGGCGCGATCACGTAGTAACCAAAAACTACTCCTATAAAAAAAAGTAAACTGCTTATTCCTATAAAACCCTTACTATACTTGCGCTCATTGGCCTTAAGACCTGGCGCGATAAATTGCCATACCTGCCACAGTACCCAGGGAAATGCCACGACAAAACCTACCGTGATCGACGTCCAGATGTGAGCCGAAAATAAGTCGGACATCTCACGGGACTGAATGATAAAGTTGAAATTAGGATCACAAAACTCGCTTTCAAAACCTAGAAATCTACCTATGTTACAGAATACCTCATAGGTGACAAAATTTCTCTTGATAGGCCCAAAAATGATGGTGTTGAAGATAAAGTCCTTAGCAATAAAGGCAATAATCGCTCCTATAAATATGCCTATCAAACTGCGTATAAGTGCCCAGCGCAGCTCTTCTACGTGGTCAAGAAAGGACATATTATTTGGATCAGCCTTGCGTGCCATTTATACGATACCTTCTCTTATAACATCGTGAATGTGCACCACACCAGCATAATTGCCATTTGCATCTACTGCGATAAGCTGCGATACATTAAGTTCTTCCATGAGCTCGCGTGCCTGCACGGCCATACTATCTACTGTTATCGTTTTAGGCTGGCCGCTCATGATATCTGTAGCTGTTAGACTATCGATATCCTTACCGCTGGACAGCATGCGACGCAAATCACCATCGGTAATAATGCCAACTAGTTGATTGTTTTCTACTACAGCTGTCATGCCTAGCATGTGTTCTGAAATGGTGACGATTACCTCACGCAAACTAGTCGCTGGCGATACGGCAGGTTTAGGACGTTGTTCTACTAGATCTTGAACGCGCAGATATAATTTTTTACCTAGCGCGCCACCTGGATGATAGCGTGCAAAATCCTGATCAGTAAATCCTTTGAGCTCTAATAAGCAAATAGCTAATGCATCACCAATGACAAGCTGCGCCGTCGTGCTAGTGGTGGGCGCTAGCCCATTGGGACACGCCTCTTCTTGAATAGGCGCGTGCAGGACATAATCTGCTTCTTGACCTAAGAATGATTCTCGATGACTTGTAATGGCGACAAGCTTGTTGTCAAAATTCTTGATCAGTGGCACGAGCACTTTGATCTCTGGCGTGTTTCCGCTTTTTGAGATACAGACTACCACGTCGTTTTTTTGAACGATGCCTAGATCTCCATGAATCGCATCTGCTGCATGCATGAATATGGCTGGCGTGCCCGTGCTGTTCATGGTAGCCACGATTTTCTGGGCGATGATAGCACTCTTGCCTATACCAGTAATGATGACTCTTCCTTGCGAGGAGTGTATGTGTTGTACCGCTTTCGCGAAAGCGGAATCAATAGAATTCTCTAACTCTTTAATAGCATTTGCCTCGATGCGCACAGTGCGTCGAGCCACTTGCAAGATTTGATCTACGGTATTCAAAAAAGCCTGCGGATTTAAAGTGTTTGTGTAAAAAGAATTTAATCGTAAATTGAGCATACAAAGATAAACAAAAAGCGAGCAGCCGTATGGCATTTAAGCAGTCTGAATTAGAAGCGCATCTCAAGAAATATTTTGGTTTTGATCAGTTTAGAGGACTGCAAAAACAAGTGATTACCTCATTACTCAATAAGGAAGATGTCTTTGTGATAATGCCTACTGGTGGCGGTAAATCCTTGTGTTATCAATTGCCTGCCTTGATGCAGGATGGTACAGCGATCGTCGTGTCACCGCTCATCGCACTCATGAAGAATCAAGTGGATGCCATACGTGGTATTTCTGACAATGATGGTGTGGCGCACGTACTCAACAGTAGCTTGACTAAAGGTGAGGTGCAGCAAGTCAAGGAAGACATCACTAATGGAGTTACCAAGTTATTGTACGTTGCACCAGAATCGCTCACTAAGGAAGAATATGCAGAGTTTTTAAAAGAGCAGAATATATCATTTCTTGCTGTCGATGAGGCTCATTGTATTAGTGAATGGGGTCATGATTTCAGGCCTGAATACCGCAACTTGCGCAAGATCATTGATCGCATAGGCGATGAGATTCCCATCATAGGACTTACCGCAACGGCAACGCCCAAGGTTCAGGAAGATATCCTCAAGAATTTACAAATACAGGATGCCACCACTTTTAAGGCATCGTTTAATAGACCCAATCTCTATTATGAGGTGCGACCTAAAACCGCACAGGTAGATGCAGATATCACACGTTTTATCAAGCAAAACGAGGGCAAGTCTGGCATCGTGTACTGCTTGTCTCGCAAGCGCGTAGAAGAGCTAGCTCAAGTACTGCAGGTAAACGGCATCAAGGCTGTTCCCTATCATGCTGGACTGGACGCCAAAACCAGAGCGCTGCATCAGGATCAATTCCTGATGGAAGATGTGGATGTGGTGGTGGCGACTATCGCCTTTGGTATGGGAATCGACAAGCCCGATGTGCGATTTGTCATTCACCATGACATTCCTAAAAGTATTGAATCCTATTATCAAGAAACAGGTCGTGCAGGTCGTGATGGTGGTGAAGGTCACTGTCTTGCCTACTATGCCTATAAGGACATTGAAAAGCTTGAAAAATTCATGAGCGGTAAACCCATTGCCGAACAGGAAATAGGACACGCGCTCTTGCAGGAAATGGTAGGCTACTCAGAAACTAGCATGAGTCGCAGGCAGTATATCCTACATTATTTTGGCGAAGAGTTTGATCCAGCCACTGGTCTAGGTGGCGATATGGATGACAATATGCGCAATCCCAAACCACAGCGCGAGGCCATTGATGACGTCAAGAAATTAATCAAGGTAGTTGATGCCGCTGGCGAGCGCTACAAGGCCAAAGACATAGTGCGCATCCTTATAGGAAAGAGCAACGCCATGATCTCAAGCCACAAGTTAGAGGAACAAGATTTCTTTGGTAGCGGTAAGGATAAAGAGGCGTCCTATTGGACGGCACTTATACGCCAGGTTCTCGTAGCGAGATACATAAGAAAGGACATTGAATCCTATGGCACCATCAAGATGACCGACGCTGGTCGTGCGTTCCTTAAATCAGGAACCAGCTTCATGATGAGCGACGACCATACCTATCATGATGATGCACCATCAGGCAATGCTGCCGTTGCTGGATCCATGGATGCCACGCTGGTAAAGATGCTCAAAGAGCTGCGTAAGAAAGTGGGCAAGCAAAAAAACGTGCCGCCCTACGTAGTCTTTCAGGATCCATCCATTGATGATATGGCGACAAAATATCCATTGACCATAGAGGAGCTGGCAAATATTCATGGTGTAGGCGATGGTAAGGCAAGGAAATTTGGTAAACCATTTATCGAGCTCATCAATCGATATGTCGAGGATAACGACATCTCGCGTCCCGACGAGATGGTCATTAAATCCACAGGTGCAAAAAGTGGTAATAAGCTTTATTTTATCACCAGTATCGACCGTAAACTAAGTTTTGAAGACATCGCCGACGCCAAGGGCATGGAGATGGACGAGCTTATCAAGGAACTGGAGAGCATCGTTTACAGCGGTACCAAACTCAACATAAGCTACTGGGTTGATGAGATGCTGGATGACGACCAGCAAGAAGAACTTCACGAGTACTTTCTAGAGGCAGATAATGACAGCATCGATGCCGCGATGGAAGAATTTGACGGCGATTATGACGATGATGAACTGCGCTTGTATCGCTTGAAGTTTATAAGCGAGGTAGGTAACTAGAATCTAAATCAATTCTAATTAGTTAATACATAGTCTACGTCAAGTATTTCGTATTCATTGATAATTCCATAAATGAGACTTTCTTCATAATCAACTGTAAATAGGCAGTTTGAATTTGCTTCAATGCTAGTGCAATTATTAGTAGCGATATTTCTAAAGAACGGACCACTGCCCGTAATTTCATCACTTCTTGTAGTCAAAATAGGTACACCTGTAACATCTTCATCACTCAAATTATTCATACGAATGCTGAAATTAAAGTATCTCGTATTATTACCAGTGTCAGGTATAAATTCAAAGGACTCAATCTCGTATGAGAATTCTGCAAGGTAAGGTGGTTCAATAACTTCTATTCCTGTAGGTTCTGGAAAATCGCAAGGTACTTCTAGGGAACTTTCTGTGGTAAAAGTTTGATTACCGACCGTATAAGATTGTGGAATTGTGATTGTTTTCATACAGTCCTCATCGTCGTCTGAGCTGCAGGAAATTATTACCAATGAAATAAGCATTATCAATAATAATCTGAATGTATTTATGCTAAGTTGTTTAAACATCATAATTCAAATCTATCAAAACTCTACATAAGATATGTGCTGTGCTAAAAAATATTGTGTCGTTCTAAAGGGTGTTTCTGAAATCTTAATACCAAAAATATACATGGTTTTTAGCTATTTCTCCAAAGCCTCATAAGACACTCGAGCCCTAGTCTTAACCTGTGTATCCAGATATAGTTCTTGATCCTTGAGCAAGTTGATTTTTTTAGTTTTTCCTTTTTTGACGGCTATTGTTTTGATGACTTTTCCCTGCTTTTGTATTCTAATAGAAAACTCTCGTTTGCCAATGTTTTCAATAACGGCAATACAATCTTGTCCAGTATAAGGATTGATGGTAGCGTCTTGACCTGGGCCTTTGCCCGTCATGATCATGCTTTGTGTGGGTTCCAATTCAAATTCGGTCTGGGCAGTAGCGCTAGTCATAAAGGCTACAGATATTATTGTGAGTAGGATTAAGGTTTTCATCGTCGCCTGCTTTGATCTTCAGATTACAAGATAATAGATATAAATCGATATTGTTATTCTTGGTTGGTTTCGCGTTAAGGATCGCAGCGGCATCCTTTTAATGGCTACCGTAGCCATAAAAAGATATAGCGTAGAGCCTGGCCAAGCGATGAGCGAGGAAACGCCCTTAAAATAATCCCATAGGATAAACTGCTTATTATCAGGTGATTTATAAGTTCTCTAAATACTAGTTACGCAAACGTTGTAGTAAATGGCACGATCGTTGAAATCTACCTAGCAAGCGGAAGCCGAAAAGCTACTAGAGTAGGCAGATCTTAAACTTATAGTCATGAAAAAACTATTACTATTTATGGCAGCTGGTCTCATGATGACCACTGCACAGGCAACCGACCAAAACATTGAAGGGCCGATAGACGGTTTTTCTAATCGCTACAGATGGATGGAACCGGTAACGTTCTCCATGAATCAAGCGGACTTTTATGTGTATCCAGATGGGCACATCGAGTTTGATCTGCGACGTAACAATCAAATCTATCACTACTCAAGACGTGCGGTAGATCGCCGTAGAGGCTTGCGCGGCAGACAGGTGCGATACAATCGTCAAGGCTTGCCGATACGGGTGAACAATACACAAATCTTTTATGATAGACGTGGTCGTGTAACGCAGATAGGTAGGGTAGATGTTGGGTACCATCGCGGCACGCTGGATTATGTAGGTGGCCTGGATGTGAGATATCACCGCAATGGTCAATTGCTGGCCGCTCGCGGACAGGTGAAGTTCTGGAAAAACTATGGTAGGAACGATCGTAGATTCCGCAACTTTGGAAAGATCGATAAGCGCCATTATAATGATGTTGCCTATAACGATCGCGGTCGTGGCAATAACAAGTATAAAGTCAAGGATAAAAAACGTAGAAGAGACTTCTAGAAAGCATATTAAATCAGGAACCCGATTCATGTAATCGGGTTTTTTTATGCGATGATGTTACTGTTGGCGAGCACGGTTTGTATGCTTTACCTTTGCACTTTTAAAAATTGATTTGATATGAACGATGGTATTTACGCACATTTTGACACGAGTAAAGGCGAGATTCTTGTGCAATTACACTATAAACGCACACCAGGAACGGTAGGAAATTTTGTTGCCCTTGCCGAAGGTAATCTAGAGAACGACGCCAAGGCTCAAGGAACGCATTATTACGACGGTCTTAAATTTCACCGTGTGATTCCTGACTTTATGATTCAAGGTGGTGATCCACAAGGAACTGGCGCTGGTGGCCCAGGTTACAAGTTTGATGATGAATTTCATCCAGAATTGCGTCACGACGGGCCTGGTGTCTTGAGTATGGCAAACGCTGGTCCTGGAACTAATGGATCCCAGTTTTTTATCACGCATGTGGAGACGGCATGGCTGGATGACAAGCACACCGTTTTTGGTAAGGTGGTAGAAGGCATGGATGTCGTCAATAAGATCGAGCAAGGTGACGAGATCAAATCGGTCACCATCAAACGACAAGGCGCCGATGCCGAGGCTTACAACGCCGTGGAATCTTTCAGAAAATTTGAAGGCGCTGCAAAGCTGCGTGAAGAGCAAGCTAGAAAACAAGCTGATCAGGAACTGGACGAGATCGCTGCTGGCTTTGATAAAACCGATAGCGGTTTGCGCTACAAGATCATCAACAAGGGTGATGGTAAAAAAGCCAATAAGGGCGATCAGGTAAGTGTGCACTATAAAGGTATGTTGCCAGATGGTAAGGTATTTGACTCTAGTTTTGAACGTAAGAAACCTATTGATTTTCAGGTAGGTGTAGGCCAGGTCATCGCTGGTTGGGATGAAGGAATCACCATGTTGCAGGTAGGCGATAAGGCGCGGTTTGTGATCCCATCGCACCTAGGTTACGGCAGTGCTGGCGCTGGTGGCGTGATACCGCCTAATGCGACGCTGGTTTTTGACGTAGAGTTAGTGGACGTTAAGTAGTCGATCCTTTAATGATATTATAAAGCCTTGGATCATTTGGTTCAAGGCTTTTTTGTGGGTTACGCTTTCGCGAAAGCTAACTAGCATCCTTATATTTAAACTTTTGAAAAGCTTATGAAGTTTCTAGTACAATTTTGCCGCTGTTTTGTTGGTATACTGTTCATTTTTAGTGGATTGGTAAAGCTCAATGATCCTGTAGGATTCTCGTTTAAGTTAGAAGAATACTTTAGCGCTGCGGTATTGGGTCTTGAGTTTTTGCAGCCATTTGCATTGCCGCTGGCTATATTTCTGGTGATTCTTGAAGTAGTGATGGGTGTGATGCTTATACTAGGATTTCAGCGCAGGTTTACCGTATGGTCGCTGCTGTTGATGATCTTGTTCTTTACCTTTCTCACATTTTATTCGGCTTACTTCAATAAGGTGACCGATTGTGGCTGTTTTGGTGATGCGATACCGCTGGTGCCATGGGAAAGTTTTGCCAAGGATGTGTTCCTACTCATCATGATTGTCATCTTGTTCATGAACGTTTCCTTGATCAAACCATTCTTTTCAAAATTCACATCGATGATAGTTACATTATTGGTGACGATTGCATGTTTTGGATTGGCTTATTATGTGTTGATGCATTTACCGGTGCTGGACTTTAGAGCTTTTAAAATAGGAACCAACATCGATCAAGCGATGCAGGAAGATCCTAATCGACCAGACGTGTATGGATTTGACTGGTACTATGAGGTAGATGGAGAAGAAGAAATAGTTACTACTAGCGGCTTACCACCAGAAGGAAGACCTAATTATTCTAAAGTGGAAACACGACTACTAGAAAAAGGATATGAGCCACCTATCCACGACTTTTCTATTATGCAAGGCGATCAGGATTATACGCAAGAATATTTGAATAAGGAAAAGGTAGTATTTGTCATCATGTACAGACTGGTACAATCAGAAAGTGATGGCATGTACAAATTACCAGAGTTTATTCAAAACGCTCAAAATAATGGATACGAAGTCATCGCGCTCACAGCATCAGGCCCTGATGATATTAACGAGGCAAAAGAGAATTACAACCTAGATATAGAATTCTACACTACAGATGCCACGGCGCTTAAAACCATGATACGTTCTAATCCTGGAATCATGGTGGTTGAAAATGGTGTGATCACACAAAAAGCGCACTGGAATGACCTGGAAGAAATTTCTCTATGATAGGCTACCTGCTGCGTAAATTAGGCTATGCTGTTCTAACTCTCTACGGTGTGGTTACCGTAGTATTTTTGCTGTTCTATCTGTTGCCTGGTGATCCAGCCCAAATGATGATGGGACAAAATGAAAGCGAGGAACAGCTAGAAAATCTTCGCAACAAGTACGGATTCAACCAGCCGCTGTTAACTCAGTATGGTTATTTCCTGAATGATTTGAGTCCGTTGTCTTTTCATAGCATGCAACCAGAAGATTTTACTTATGATGATGGTAAATACACAGGTATAGATGTGGTTACCGTATCATCTATTACGCTCATGTTCAAATGGCCTTATCTGCGAGAATCCTTTCAAAAAAACGGTAAGCGAGTAAGTGCTGTGATAGGCGAGACCTTGCCTAATACGCTATTGCTCGCCAGTAGTGCGATTTTGGTGGCATTGTTTCTAGGTGTTTTACTCGGTGTATTTTCTGCTTTGTACAGAGATTCATGGATTGATCGATTAATTCAAGTCGTGAGTACGTTGGGAATGAGTGTACCCAGCTTTTTTAGTGCGATCATCTTTGCATTTGTTTTTGGTTATGTGCTGCATGAGGTCACTGGTTTAAGCATGAGCGGTAGTCTTTATGAACTAGACGATTATGGTGAGAATCTAGAACTCAAATGTCGCAATTTGATCTTACCAGCAGTGGTTTTGGGAATACGTCCGCTAGCGGTAGTCACCCAATTGATGCGCAATAGCCTGCTGGAAGTATTGTGTCAAGAATACATCACAACCGCTTATGCCAAAGGTCTCACGCGCTATCAGGTCATCATGAAACATGCGCTTAAAAATGCACTCAATCCAGTCATCACCGCAGTGAGCGGCTGGTTTGCTAGTATGCTTGCAGGTGCCGTATTTGTGGAATATATCTTCAATTGGAATGGCATAGGCAAGGAAATTGTCGAGGCACTCAATACGTTGGATTTACCTATTGTAACTGGCGCTGTACTAGTCATCGCTACCATGTTTATCCTGATCAACTTGTTAGTTGATTTGATTTATGTCTGGCTGGATCCACGAGTAAATCTACAGTAGGCTTTCTAGAGGTCGTCACCTTATTTCTCTATCTTTGAGACAAAAATTACAGTAACTATGAACACGAGAATATTACAACCTGTTTTAATGCTTTTATTAGTCTTCACTTCCTGCGTGGGAACTTCTCAAAACGAAGAGGTAAAAGAGGACTTCAATAAATACATTAGCGCGATACAGGATAAAGAATACGAGAAAGCATTGGATCTTACAATCCCATCCATTTTTCATTTAGTTTCCAGAAAACAATTATCACAAAGCTGGAGAGCTGCTGTGTCTACTCCAGGTATGGACATGATCATAGGTGACGTAGAAATTTTAGCAGTCAATGAATTACAGGACGTAGAGGATACTGCCTACAAGACGCTAGAGTACAATCAAAATCTCAAAATGAGATTTGACGAGAAAACAATGAATGATAGCGGCGCTTCTCAAGATGAATTTTTGAAACAAACCGAAACGGCCATCAAGGCACAATTTGGTGAAGAGAATGTATCACTAGATCCAAATACCATGTACTTTACGATCAAGTCTAACAAAAAAGTACTAGCCGCGCAACCAGAAGATGCTGAACACTGGCAGTTTATGGTGCTAGAAAAAGGAAATGAGAACTATATCAAGCAACTCATTCCAGAAACTACTTATAACGAGGTGTACAATGAGAAATAATATACTAGCAGGAAACTGGAAAATGAACTGTGACCTACCGGGAACACAGTCGCTTATTGCAGAAATTCAAGCCGAAGGTATTGATAACCTAGATTGCGAGATCATGGTCGCGCCTTCCCATCTATTTCTTTACGCCGCTTTCAACGCCAGCCTCAATTCGCCTATTGAAGTCGTGGCGCAAAATGTATCACAACATCACAAAGGTGCTTACACCGGTGAGGTTTCTATCGATATGTTGCAAAGCGTTGGTATAAAGACTGTCATCATAGGTCATTCTGAGCGTCGCGATATTTTCAAGGAAAACGATGACCAGCTTAGAGGAAAAGTATCAGCCTGTATTAAAGAAGGTATGCGAGTGATTTTTTGCTGTGGTGAGCATCTTGATGAACGCAATAGTGGTAATCACTTTAAGACCGTAACAAACCAAGTAGAAAAAGCACTGTTTCAGCTAGAGGACAAAGACTGGAAACAGATCGTCATTGCCTATGAACCAGTCTGGGCCATAGGAACTGGTGAGACCGCATCACCAGAACAGGCTCAGGAAATGCACGCGCATTTACGCACATTTATTGAGAATAAATACGGTGGCAAAGTCGCTAGCAACACCAGCATTTTATATGGCGGTAGTGTAAAACCGGCCAACGCACGTGAGATTTTTGCAAAGCCAGATGTTGATGGTGGTCTAGTAGGCGGCGCATCGCTGGATGCCAACTCTTTTGTGCAAATCGCACGTTCTTTCTAGAATATGAGTAAGGTTACAGACCAGCTATATGTAGAGTACACGTTTACGGTAATGCCTGTGCAGCCTTGGGTCGATGTGCTTGCCGCGCAATTAGGTGAGCTAGGTTTTGAGAGCTTCATGGAGACTGAGACAGGACTTTTGGCTTATGTGCTGGAAGATATCGACAGCGATGACCTAGTAAAACAGTTGGACTTGTGGCAGTATGATGATGTTGAGTTAGCTTTCGCGAAAGCAAACATACCACCAACCAACTGGAATCATGAATGGGAAAAGAACTTTGAACCTATCACCGTGCAAGACCGCTGCGAGGTGCGAGCGCCATTTCACGAGTCCAAAGGCCTGGAATATGACATCGTGATAGAGCCAAAAATGAGTTTTGGCACGGGTCACCATCAAACAACGCACATGATGATCGAGCATCTACTCGAGTTAAATCCTACTGATCAAAAGGTACTGGATATGGGTAGCGGTACTGGGGTTCTCGCCATTCTTGCAAGGTTGACAGGTGCAGCGGCGGTAGATGCGATAGATATTGACACGTGGTGTTATGAAAATGCACTTGAAAATGTGCAGCGCAATCAAGTCGATAAGGTTGAGGTTATTCTGGGTGGTGCAGAGCAGCTTGGAGATCGCTACTATGATTTAATCATTGCAAATATCAACCGCAATATCCTACTGGCCGACATTCCAACTTATGCTGGTTGTTTGTCGAGCGGTGGCAAAATCTTGCTAAGCGGTTTTTATCTAGAAGATCTTGACCAGATAAAAGCAGCTTGCACACAGGTAGGACTAGAATACATATCGCATAGACAGCGCGATCAATGGGTGTCGCCATTGTTCATCAAAAAGTAAATGAGTAGTTAAAGATTTTTGAGCAAGGCATAGTTTTTATAATTTTGTACTGTTATGATGATGAGTACACAAATACAGGAGTTACCAGAATTAGATATTGAGGTAGCTGAAAAGAAAGAGAACAAGATCGTTCTTTTTAATGATGAGGTCAACACTTTTGACCACGTCATTGATATGCTCGTTGATGTATGTGAACACACGCCACTTCAAGCCGAACAATGCAGCCTGATCGTACATTATAAGGGCAAGTGCAATGTAAAAACCGGTGAATACGAGGATCTAGAGCCACGATGCAGCGCGTTGTTAGATGCAGGCCTGACGGCAGAAATACAGTAGACTCTAGACAGCTACCTGCTCAAAAAAAGCACCTATTTCTTTTTTCTTATCCACGATATGGATCTCGATGATCCAGTGACGTTGATTTCCTGATTGATCCAGTGCGTTCATTGGCACATGATTTTCTGGATGTATGTAATTGGTTTTCAATTCTTTTTCTAGCTGCTCATGTGGAAAGTGACCTATCAAGTGTCCAGCTATAGGTCCACCATATTCCCAACCGTGATCTGCAGCAAGTTCCGCACAGTACTCATACAATTGTGAACCAGTCATAGACGGATTGTCGGTCAAGTACTTCTGAGCGATATACCAAAGCTTTTCAGAATCTGCTGCTAGTTTCTTTTTTATTTCATCGTTTCCTAAGACGTAGGTACGGCCGTAATCAGCTTCCCATTCTTCTATGATAGGCCCGAAGTCAAGAAATACAATATCGTCTTCTTGAACCACTAGATTTTCTGGATTTTCTTCATATGGATGAAGCGTATTTCTACCAGCACGCACTATGCGTTTGTGCCAGTATTTCTCAATCCCGTATAATTCTCTGGCAAGCTTAAATATTGCCTCATTGATCTCTTTTTCAGTCTGTCCAGCACGTATGATGTTGCGCTTGACGGCTTCTTGAAAAAGGTTTTCCGCTTTTTGCTCTGCTTGCTTAAGGTGTTCAATACTTGTCATGATTCAAAGATACTACTCGCTGGTAAGACCTAGACGTGTTAAATAATACTAAATTAATCACTTAACGATAGTATTGCTATTAATTTCGTCTAAAACTAACCGTTTGGATACCATACTCAAAAATTTGAGAGTTGAGATCAACTCAAATATCTATGTCAAAGATCCTGAATCTTCTGATCTAGGTAAAAGAATCGTAGAATCAAGTATCTTGATGATACATGAAATGGGCTTTGAGACCTTTACTTTTAGAAAGCTAGGTAAGGCTATTGGTTCCAACGAGAGCTCCATTTACAGATACTTTGAGAATAAACATAAACTGTTGTTATACTTAACATCCTGGTATTGGGGTTGGATGGAATATCAGCTAGTTATTCAAACACTGTCTTTATCACAGCCAAAAGATAAGCTCAGAAAAGCTGTGCAAATTCTAACCAAAGAAATCGTACAGGATTTAGACTTTGATCATATTGATGAAGTGCTCCTCAGTAAAATAGTGGTAGAAGAATATTCAAAATCCTATTTGACTAAAGAAGTAGATCAAGAAAACAAGCAAGGTTACTTTTCAATCTACCAGCGACTGGTAACGAGATTGAAGGATTTGATTCACACGGTCAATCCACATTATAAGTTTCCAGCATCCTTGAGCAGTACGATTATTGAAGGCGCATTACACCAGCATTTTTTAAAAAGGCATTTTCCAGCGTTGACAGATTGTAACGCTACCGTTTCTCCTACACATTATTTTATGGATTTAATTGACTTAATAGCCGATAGCCATGAGTGATAATAAGAACAAAAATATACTTACCGCATGGCAACGTCTGGTACGCATGCTAGAATTAGACAAACGCGATGTTTATCAGATTTTTTACTATGCGATTTTTGCAGGACTAGTAGGTTTATCATTACCGCTAGGTATTCAAGCCATCATTAACTTGATACAAGGTGCACAGATCAGCTCTTCCTGGATTTTGTTAGTAGTCTTGGTGACGCTAGGTGTAGCCTTTGGTGGTGCGTTGCAGATCATGCAAATAAGAATCACAGAGAATATACAGCAGAAAATATTTACCAGATCATCTTTTGAATTCGCTTACCGATTCCCTAAGATCAAGATGAGCGAGTTGAGCAATTACTATCCGCCAGAGTTAGCCAATAGGTTTTTCGATACCCTAAATATCCAAAAAAGTCTATCAAAGTTGCTAGTTGATTATCCTACTGCGATTCTTCAAATTGTATTTGGATTATTGCTGCTCTCGTTTTACCATCCGTTTTTTATCGCCTATGGCTTCCTGCTATTGATGTTAGGATTACTATTATTCAAATACACCGCGGAACGTGGATTAAAAACCAGTATCAAAGAGTCAAAAAGTAAATATAAGGTTGCACACTGGCTACAGGAAGTTGCACGATCCATCATCAGTTTTAAACTATCAGGAAAAACATCTCATGCAGTAGAACGTAACGATGAATTAACAACCGAGTATCTAGTCTATCGAGAGAAGCACTTCAAAGTGCTGATTTTACAAGCTATACAGTTGATAGGATTTAAAGTGTTGGTGACCGCTGGTTTATTAATCATAGGTGGATTTTTGGTATTGAATCAAGAAATGAATATAGGTCAGTTTGTAGCGGCAGAGTTGATCATCATTATTATTATTGGTGCAGTTGAGAAGATCATCACCGGACTGGAATCCTTTTATGACATGCTGACCTCACTAGAAAAGTTAGGTGAGGTAGTAGATAAGGAATTGGAACAGGCAAAAGGCGATAAACCATTTAAAGAGAACGAAAACTTTGAGGTACAGTTAGAAAATGTATCCTACTCAGTTCCAGATAGGTCAGAACCTATTATTGATCAGGTCAATCTACACATGTCGAGAGACTGCTCGATATTACTCAATGGCGCTAACGGTAGTGGTAAAGCAACTTTGTTGCGATTAATCGCTGGTATTATTGAGCCTACAGGTGGTAACGTGTTTTTGAACAATATCAATTTAAAAGGAGTTAATCTGAATTACTATAGATCTAGTTTAGGTCAATCGCTAACTGAAGAAACACCATTTGAAGGAACCTTGCGCAACAATATCACTTTTGGAAACAAAGAAGTTTCAGATGATGATGTTTATAAGGTGATTGAGAATGTGGGCTTGACCAAATTCTTGAAAAGATTACCAGAAGGTCTTGATACCTTTTTGTTTCCAGAAGGTAAACGCCTTAGCTATACCATTAGTAAAAAGATCGTGTTGGCAAGAGGTATCGTCCGTAAACCAAAAATGTTGATACTCAAGGATCCATTGGATCAATTTGATAATGATGAAAGTGATCGCATCATGAATTTCCTTACTGATAAAAGTAACGGCTGGTCACTCATAGTGGTGAGTCAAAACGAGCGATGGCTCAACAAATGTGGTCGCATCGTGACCCTAGAGAAAGGTAGAATCATTGAAGATAAATCCATAAACAATGCTTAATATTTCCAAAACAGAACTGGTAAAGCGCTTGGATTTGGATGAATTTGATTCCGGCAAGCGTGTGTTGCACCGCACCCATTTTGAATACTTCAACAGGTTCTTAATTGGGTTTGCCATCATCATGATTATCGTGCTTTTCCTACCATGGACGCAAACCGTTACCGGTAATGGTTTTGTAACAACCTTGACACCAGATCAACGACCGCAAACCATACAATCACCTATTCCTGGTCGATTAGAGACATGGTTTGTTCGTGAAGGTGATCGTGTTTTCAAGGGCGATACGATCCTACAAATAAGCGAGGTAAAAAGTGAATACTTTGATCCAGAGCTGGTCAATCGTACCGATTTACAAATTGACGCCAAAGAGCAATCCGTTGAGTCATATGATTTTAAGATTCAATCGTTGAGGCAACAAACCGTTGCACTGCAGTCAGAGTTGCAATTAAAATTAAACCAGGCAGCAAACAAACTAGAACAAGCAAAGCTCAAGGTGGTGAGCGATAGTATCGATCTAGAAGCAGCAAGAACAAATCAAACCATTGCAGAGCGTCAACTGGAACGTACCGCAACACTTGAAGATGAAGGCCTCAAATCTCAGGTAGATGTAGAACAAAAACGCTTGAAACTACAAGAGACTCAAGCTAAATTAATATCGCAACGTCAAAAATTACTGCAAAGTAAAAATGAGGTGACCAATGCTCAAATCGAGATAAGTCGCACCAGACAAGAGTATGCAGAAAAGATAGCCAAAACTAGAAGCGATTTAGGTAGCGCCCAGTCAGACCAGCTGGATGTAGCTGTTCAAGTGAGTAAACTGCAATCTGACCGTGCAAATTACAGCATGAGAAACGATTTGTATTTTATCACAGCACCACAGGATGGCTTTATCAATAAAGCCATCAAATCGGGTTTAGGCGAGACTTTTAAAGAAGGTGAGCCGCTGGTCAACATCATGCCGTCCAACTATGATCTTGCGGTAGAGACTTTTGTCGAGCCTATCGACTTGCCGTTACTCCATAAAGGAGAACACGTACGCGTACAATTTGATGGATGGCCGGCAATCGTTTTCTCTGGATGGCCCAACGCTTCAGTAGGTACTTATGGAGCAGAGATTGTTGCCGTAGAAACCTTTACGTCAAGCAACGGTAAATACCGCGTGCTGCTGGCTCCTGACAACATCGATGATGAGTCCTGGCCAGAGGCACTGCGTCCTGGCGCCGGCGCCTACACCATCGCATTACTAGAAGATGTGCCTGTTTGGTACGAGATATGGCGACAATTGAATGGTTTCCCACCTGATTATTACACACCAGAAAGCGACAGCAAGGATGATAAGAAAAAGTAGCACCATACTGCTCTCGCTATGCACAATGATGACTTATGCAGTGCAGATTGATGAAGTTACGCTTTCGCGAAAGCTAACAAACCCACAAGCTACAGTGCAACCAGTGGAGGATACGGTAGTGCTAAGTTTGAGGGAATATCTGGGCTATGTCAAGCGTCATCATCCAGTAGCTTTACAGGCAGAATTGCTACTTGATGAAGGGCAAGCAAATTTACTGCAAGCGCGTGGCGGTTTTGATCCAAAAATCGAGGTAGATTATCGTCGCAAGGATTTCAAGGACATTGAGTATTACGATGAATTGACGGGTGTTTTTAAGATTCCAACCTGGTATGGCGTCGAGTTCAAAGCAGGAGCAGAGCGTAACGAAGGTGAGTTCCTGGATCCATCGCTAACTGTGCCTGACGGTGGTTTATACAGTGCTGGTGTGCAGGTAAATCTAGGTCAAGGATTGTGGATCAATGAACGTATGGCCACTTTGAGAAAAGCCAAGTTATTCCAACAACAATCACAGGCCGATCGCGATCTTGCAGTCAATGCGGTACTTTATGATGCGTCAAATGCTTATTTTGAATGGTGGCGCGCGACACAAGAAGTGGCTTTCTTCAAATCCATACTGGCAAATGCGATACAACGCAAGCAAGCTGTTGTGGTAAGTGCTAGGCTAGGAGATAAGGCCGCGATTGATACTGTAGAAGCGGGAATTGCTGTCCAGACAAGGAGATTGAGTCTTGAAAAAGCACAAATCCAATTGACTAAAAGACGATTGCAGGTATCCAATTTTCTATGGCTAGATGGCGTACCGGTTGAATTGCAGGATAATGTCGTACCGCAAGAGCAATTGCAAGAAGTGACCAACGATGTGCTGGCGCTAGAAGGTCAACAGCTCAATGAATTTAATGTAGAGAATCACCCAAAAATCGTATCACTCAATTTTAAGTTAGATCAACTAGATGTGGATCGACAACTCAAAGCCAATAAATTGTTGCCCAAAGTAACCGTCGATTACAACTTTATCACTCCAGACTGGAACGAACTTAATTCAATCAATCAAAATAATTACAAAGCTGGACTCACGTTTGCCTATCCTATTTTTACTAGGAAAGAACGTGGCGATTTGCGACTTGCCAAAATCAAGATCGACGATGCCAGATACGGCCTGCAATCTGAATCATTGATCCTGCGCAATAAAGTAATTGCTATATTCAATGAGCTAGATAGTTACCAGCGTCAAGTCATCCTAGCAGATGAGCTTGTCAACATGGCGGAAACCATGTTGCGAGCAGAGAATCGAAAATTTGAATTGGGTGATAGCTCGCTGTTTATTATCAACTCACGAGAGGCAAAATTGATTGATTCTCAAGTAAAAGCGTTGGAAGTTCAGGAAAAACTATTGAGCGTCAAAGCAGAACTTTTTCGTAGTCTAATGGTGTTGCCAGAAAATTTGTAGCATTTTTATTTTGCAAGAAATAGGGTCAACGCTTGTGGTTCAACTGCGTCCAGATGTCCCATGGCATTGCGGTTTGTAGTCATTAGATGAACGTGAATATTAGAATCGTGGTGCGTGTAAATTCCTTTATGGTGTTGAGAATAGAAACCTACCATGACTACTTCTTCATTTTCCAGTGTAAAATTTCGCTGGCCTTTATGAGCATCTTGAGGCGATTTTATAACAGATCCAGGCGCTAGATTTTGCACATGGATAAAAGCGTTGCTCACTTTTCCCTCTAATTTAAACATCGTTTCAATAGATTGATCTTTAAGTTGTGATTGAATAAATAGTTCGAGAGACGATAAGTCAGACACAGTGGCTGGAACTTCAATTTCCTTCCATTGATACGCTTGGGCATAGACAAAAAACGGTGCACTCGCGTTGGCAGTTTTCTCGACCTTCATGAGACCATCGTTTTCTATTCTTGATATATAGATATCACCATCAAACACCATGAGTTCACCAGTAAGCGCAGTCGCTGGACCTATACCGTACAAATTTTGAGTGTCAAGTGTATCGAGTTTGATGGTATTGCTTAGATCACCTCGCAGCATTACATTTCTCATGGCACCAGTATGCCGCACTTGAGAAGAAATACTCTCCGTTTTTTGATCGCAAGAAATAAGTAGGAACGAGAACAATATGGCAAGAACTGTAGTAGATATTTTCATTATTTTCATTTGATAGATTTTAGTAAGGCTCTAATCCATCTCGTCATCGACTATAGGTTCTATGGATTTACTGCTAGATGCCGTGAGTCTTTTGATCTCTTGTAATTCTTCGCTCGTTAGATTGCGATAGGTTCCCTGCGGTATGTCAAGCTCAACATTCATGATGCGCACGCGCTTGAGTTTGGTCACGCGATAATCTAGGTATTCACACATACGACGTATTTGCCTGTTGAGACCTTGCGTGAGCACAATTCTAAAGGTCTTACGGCCTAGTTGTTCTACCTCGCATTCTCTGGTAACGGTATTGAGAATAGGCACGCCAGCAGCCATACGTTTAATGAATTGATTGTTGATGCTGTGATTGACAGTCACAATGTATTCTTTCTCATGATTATTACGCGCTCGCAGGATTTTATTGACAATGTCGCCATCGTTCGTTAGGAAGATTAATCCTTCGCTGGGTTTGTCTAATCGACCTATGGGAAATATGCGTGTAGGATAATTGATAAAATCAATGATGTTGTCTTTTTCTACACGAGTGTCTGTGGTGCAAACGATACCAACAGGTTTATTGAAAGCTAGATAGACTGGTTGTTCTTTTTTGGTAGAGATAGGCTCGCCGTCAACGGCTACTTTGTCGCCACGCTTGACTTTGGTTCCCATAGCAGGTACTTTACCATTGATGGTAATGCGTTCTTGCTCGATGAGTTTATCGGCAGCGCGCCTTGAGCAAAATCCTTGCTCACTTAAATATTTATTGATGCGTGTTTCCTTCTCTATCATGGCCACAAAGGTAGGAATAGAATACAAGTGACAAGCCAAACTAGGCAGCTCTTCTCTTGTTCAATGGCTATGTTAAGGATTGTAGTGAAATGCCCGGAACTTGTGAGGACTTGTAATGGATAGGCCGACTGCGCCTAGCGCGGAAACACCAAGAAATATCATGAAAAAAAATGCCTTGAAGCGAGCTTCAAGGCATTTTGTGAATAGATACAAATTTTAGATCTATAGAAGGGCGCCATATTGTGTGGCGATTATGCCTTGCCACCTAGCATAAGGAGCTCGCTGCAGATAACCTCGGTCGTGTAACGCTTGTTTCCTTCTTTATCTTCCCATGTTCTAGTGGTGAGTTTTCCCTCGATCCCTATTTTGTTTCCTTTCTCGACATACTTCTCGATAATGTCCGCGGTCTTGTTCCAGGCAACGACATTGTGCCATTGGGTATCGCTTACCTGCTCGCCTTGTTTGTTTTTATATCTATCGGTTGTGGCGATGGAGAACTTGGCAATCTTTTTACCATCATTTAGGTTGATGATTTCTGGGTTAGCGCCTAGGTTACCGATCAATTGTACTTTGTTGTTTAAACTGCTCATAATAAATTAGTTTGTATGGATTAAAAAAAGTTTGTGCCATCTGTTTGTTGATGACGGTGCAAATATGTGGTGGCTTTTGAGTTTAAGAAGAGTTTTAAACAGTTGCTTTCGTTTATTTACGTTTGTAAACGTTTATGTATATTAAAGTTTGCATTACCAGGCCTATTGAGATTATGCTTGCGTCGCAGTATATGATGTTATTACAAATTGCTCTGTAAAGAAGATGTGAAAATGATTTGGTTAAATTTGTATATTGAGTAGTTGGCGGCAATTTGAATGACAGATAAGAAAGAAAATAAATCGGAAAAAATTAACTTCCTTGGGCTAATAGCCAAACGTTATATCGAGGACATTTCAGATATAATTCAGGAAGTAATATTAAACGATTTAGCCTCTTTGAATAAAGATGGATATAAACATTCTGTAAGAGCACTTCCGATTTTTGCAGTTAGAACTCTTCACATCTCAAACGGAATAATCAGTCTTATTTTAGAGGACAATATTTATAGCGCAAAAATTTTACTTCGTTCATTAGTAGAACACGCTTTCAAAATCAATTTTCTAACAGCAAAGTCCTTAGGAGATAATAACGGACAAATATTTGAGGATTACTATATTTTTTGCGATTTAGCTGAAAAACTTCAATATCAAAAAAGTTTAGACTATAAATCAACCGTTCTGACTGAAGATGATATTGACCAAGAATCTTGGGAAAAATTATTGAAAAATAAACCTGAAATAGAAAAATATAGCAAAACTCAAATTTTCAAAAAAGCTAACGAATTTACTTTCAGAAACATCTTCAAATTCAATATTGAAAACAAATCTGTTGATTATAAAAATGAAAAAAATGAATTAATGAAAAAGAGTTTTGAATCTTTTCTTATGCTCGGAGCAATATATTCTGACCTTTCTTCTTTTATTCACGGAGGACCTTTTGCTGAGTCTTATGCTTTTCCATCTAATGATAAAGAAGATGACAATTTCGAAATTCTAGACGTTATCGAAAACGTTATGATTACGCATTTTTATGCCAATATAAGTATATTGAACTTTTGGAATAATCTGAACAACAAGTACGATGATAAAATGTTGAAAGTTCACGAATTAATACTGGATTATTATAAAAATGTATAAAAACTACTGCCAACAATGAATAACCGCAATTCCAGCTTGTTTTCAATTCAACTTCTCAAAATAATTTAATTTCCTGACTTCAAATCCACATCACAAGGAACTGCGGTTATACAAGACCGTAATAACAAACAGCAAAACACTAATACAATAATGGCAGAACAAAAGAAAGGGTTTGAAAAAACATTAAGCGGAATATTAATTTGGTTACCCTCATTAGCAATTATACTATTCTACATTCCTAACGCTTTAGACAAATTGATCAATCATGATCAGACTGGAAAAGTAGTAGAAAGTAGTGCCGTAATGATTACAGCTGGAGTTTTTATTTTAATTGGGATTGCTCTTTTTTTATACAACAAAACCATACTAATTGGAACATCGATGTTAGTTCTATATATGACTTTTATTGTCCTAATTCATATGTATAAAGGAAAACCAGCAGAAATCGTAATTCTAATTCTAATTGCAACGGTATTAGCATCATACATTAGAAAACCAAAATTATTTTCATATACAACTGATTTGAAGAGTTGATTGGAATTACATTCTGAAAATATGATCTAACTGGCCTGAAAACCTGTGAAAAGACTGAAAATAATAACAAAAACATTTTCCAATGATAGCTGTAAGTTATTGCTTAGTCTCGCCAACTTCTTAAAATACGCGAGGATCATCAGCGCCATATTCCATATAAAAAAAAGCATCTTACCAACAAGATACCAACACCCATGAAAATCTTCCTAAAAATAGTAGCCTTTATCATACTAATCGCAGCAACAACTATTTGCGGTTGGAAAAGTGGCCGAGAAATGAAAAAGTCCAATCAATTTGGCGATGAGTATTTGGGTCAAAGCAAACAAGCAATTCTAGCAGAATTTGGCGAGCCAGAAATTTCGGTTCAAAAGTCAGCTTCAAAATACAATGATGATTTTGAGTTTTTCTATGATGGAGTCAATTGTCATCCAGAGGCGCAAGTTACCTACCTTAAATATGAACAGTTTTGGAATGATGTTGAGTTTTGGTTATTAAATACAAATAGTCAGGAAATTGTTGTTCTCGTCAAATAAATATAGGATCATATGTTTATCGTACTCACAATATTACTTTTTTGCGCCAACTATTTTTTATTTAGAAAGGTTGTTTTCAAAATCATTAGCTCTATCATAATCTTGTTATTTTTTGTAGTGTCTTACAATGCATCTCAACGATACATGAAGACACAAAAGTCAATTTATAATGCAAAAGACATAACATACGCATCCTTGATAGCAGAAGATGAAAACTTCACGATAGAGAACGAAACAAAGTATGCCTTAAAATCAATTCAGGACTACGATGTGCCTAAAAGAATTAGAATTCTGTCAGAATTTATAGACGACTGCAATGTTAACGACACGATTATTCAAGTCAACGCAATAGGCAAAATTCAAAATAGTCAATTTTGGTTCATCAAGAAGGATGATGCAGATCCAGTAGGATTTATAAGATTGTAGATTACAAGGGTTCAATGACTCCGACAATCAAGAAATCTTCGGTTTCCGCTTTTTCCAATAAATTATCGATCGTTCTCAATCACCACCCTAAAACCTCCTACCTATCTGAAAAACAATCGGCACCGCAACACCAGCGTTGCCGGTAAAGTTGTTGCCATTAGAGTAGTGAATGATCTTGAGCTCTGCATTCCATTTTCTATCCTTGCCCAGGTAGGCACCAGCAGCGACAAAATCCTGGTAGGTGATTCTAGGCCCAGTATCCAGGCCGTCGATATCTTCTTTAGTAATAAAAGTAGGTCCAATGACACTATAGGTGGCATAGGCATCAAATCCAGCCGCTCGCCAAAAGAAAAATCGCACCTGCGGATAGATGGAGAAAGCACCTATCCATTCCTTATCAAGACTGCTCTCAAATGCCGTGGCGCTAACTCCAAAACCTAAACTAAAAAACTTACGCGATCTATAGACGTCGCGCGTATAATTCACCAGTATCGTATTACTTGCCTTGGCATCACCGTACCAGAATATGGGAATTCCCAATCCACGAGTACCAGCCACACGCGCATTCATCGATAGGATCTTGTTAGGCGCATAACCTATAAAATCATTGCCATAACCTATTTGCAACGTGTTAACAGGAAAAAAGTTACCGCCGTTTTCAACACCAGTCTCATCGGCTGGCGCTAGATCACTCAGGTTATATTGAACACCCAGGTTATACTGCTGTATTGCCGGTTGATTATCCGTATCCTTAGGAATGTACACCGCATGAGCCATCAAGCTCCATTGGTCATTTAGTTTGTAGGACACGCCAGACGCAGTCAGTATACTCAAATATTGTTTGTCCCTAACAACTGTGTTTTCACCTAGTTCAAAACCCACTCGCGTGACATTCACCGGTCCAGCTTCGGCAAAAAGTGACCAGTTGGATGATAATTTAAAGTCTTTGCGAGCCGTGAGCGACCACGCGTTTGTCCACACCGTTTTGCTCAAGTCGGTACCTTGCACGTCATTAAATTCAAACCACGCCGCAGGTCGTATCACACCATATTGAATGGCCAAGTCCTCGGTAATTTTGTATCCAAATAATATCCTTCCAGAAAACGGATTGGCACTCGTTCCACCAGCGGTAAATCCTGGCTCTAGAACATCGCCGTCAAAGTCGTTGAATAACGCGCCCAGATTAAATTGCACATAAGTGCGAGACAAGAACGGATAGTCTTCATCTGGCGACTGCGCACTCATCAAGAATGCGGTACAAAACAATAAAGCAAACAGCTGTTTTTTCAAGGAAAACGGGTAATCGTTCAAAAGTACGTAGGTGACCTCGTACACTCAGTAACCTTACGATGTTTTTAAGGTTTCAGCTTTCGCGAAAGCGTAATTCTTCCCAGCATTCTATTTAATAATCAAACCGCGAATTAGATTTCTAGCCATACTGCAAGTTGGCTACGAGCTTCCTGATCAAGAGCTGCACATGGCAACTCAATACTGCTGGTCGATCGAGACCCTATTATGGAGCGCTTTGCCTTGTTGTAATAAGCGGTAATTCTCTACAACTTGATCTGCCACAGACGCTGGACTCGACACACTCGCCACGTGTGGTGTGATTAAAATGTCGTCACGATTCCAGAATGGATGATCGCTAGGCAACGGTTCCTCATGAAAAACATCTAGCGCAGCACCGCTCAATTGATTGTTCTCAAGCGCAGTCAATAGGTCGTCATCCACCACGTGGCCACCACGGGCAACATTGATGAGATAACAATCCTGTTTCAATTTGCTCAATAAATCAGCGTTGATAATGCCTCTAGTCTTATCAGTGAGCGGCAGTAGACATACCAATATATTGCACTGCGATAAAAAATTATTCAGCTCGTCTGATTTGTAGGTGTTGACACCATCGATTCTTTTGGCACTTTGTGACCATCCACAAACCTTGAAGCCTGCCGAGATCAACAAATTAGCTACCGCTTTGCCCAAAACGCCCATTCCCATGATTCCTACGGTCACGTTTTTATTCCGGCGATAGGAGATAGGCTTCCAATTTTTGGTAACCTGTTGCTCCTGATAAAAGCCAAAGTTCTTGATGTGCCGCATGCACAAGCCTAGAACAAATTCGGCCATGTCACCGCTTAGGTTGTTATCGACAATCCTAGTATAGGTCAAGCCTTGCGGTAGTGTAGAATCATCAAACAAGTGATCCACGCCAGCGCCCATGGAACCAATCACTTTAAGATTAGCCAAATCCTCAAAGCTGCCAGCAGGCGCTTTCCACGTAAGAGCCATCGTCACCTCGCTGCGATTTTGAATCGTTTCGGGAGTCACGACCTTTAAATCAGTATCGACCTGTTGGATGGCATCGATCCACGGCTGGTAGTTTTGATCGTTTCTTATAAGTAGTATGGACATGGTTGAAGTGTGTTTTGAAAATTATTTGGCGATCCAAAGGTCAAGTTTTTCAGGTTTATATCCCAAATCCCAAATCCCAAATCCCAAATCCCAAATCCCAAATCCCAAATCCCAAGTTCCAAATTCCAAATTCCAAATTCCAAATCCCAAATCCCAAATCCCAAGTTCCAAGTTCCAAGTTCCAAGTTCCAAGTTCCAAGTTCCAAGTTCCAAGTTCCAAGTTCCAAGTTCCAAGTTCCAAGTTCCAAGTTCCAAGTTCCAAGTTCCAAGTTCCAAGTTCCAAGTTCCAAATTCCAAATTCCAAATTCCAATTTCCAATTTCCAAACTCCAAAATCTGAATCTCAAATCTCAAATCTCACGTCTCAACTTCCAAGCTCCAAATCCCAAATCTCAAATCTCAAGCTCCAAGCTCCAAAACCTAGACTTGAGAATGATCCTGCTAACATTAAATTCATTTCTTGTCATGTCGAATTTATTTCAGCATCTATAGCATGAAAACATAAAGATAGAAGATAAGCACAATAGTGAGCTTTAACTTAATAATGCTGATGCTATCGTTCAATACTTCAGGTCGATATAAACTACTGCAAATGAATAAAACAAAAAAATCCCGATCATTGCTGATCGGGATTTTCAAATCTTGCGAGATGGTGGTTACACCTTATTTTACTTTGTTTACTACTGCTTCAAAAGCTTCTGGGTGATTCATTGCTAAATCAGCAAGAACTTTACGGTTTAACTCGATATCGTTCTTTTTGACTGCTCCCATAAACTGTGAGTAGCTCATTCCGTGAAGTCTTGCACCAGCGTTAATACGCGTGATCCACAATCTGCGGAATGTTCTTTTCTTGTTTCTTCGATCGCGGTATGAGTAAGACATTGCTTTCTCTACTGCGTTTTTAGCTACTGTCCATACGTTTTTACGGCGTCCGAAGTAACCTTTGGCCTGTTTCATGACCTTTTTTCTACGAGCTCTGCTCGCTACTCTGTTTGTTGCTCTAGGCATAATTTTAATTTTTTAATAGTAGGCGATCTTTTGATTCTTGTAAGCCTAGCTATTGGGTTTGTAAATAATTAATAAACCATCAAGGTTTACTGGTAGGTCTTACTTAAGACGCAACTGTAACTTGATATTGTCTTCATCTGCTTTGTGCACGAGTGTATCGTGGGTCAAAGCTAGTTTACGCTTCTTACTTTTCTTTGTCAGGATGTGACTTTTAAAAGCGTGCTTTCTCTTGATTTTACCAGTACCTGTAAGCTTGAAACGCTTCTTGGCACTAGATTTTGTTTTCATTTTAGGCATAATTCCTAGTTTTAAATTCTCGCAATTCCATAAATAGATCTAAAATGATCGTATTTAAGGGCTGCAAAAATAGGTGATTATTATCAAATAGCCGCTTGCAGACCGTTTAAATATTGCGGGATTCTTTCATCTTTTTAATGATTAGTACAATCTCGCTTTCCTGCCTGTACGGCAGGCAGGCACGAAAGCGTAAATCAAAAAAGACTGCTCCTAAAGGAACAGTCTTTAATGCTATTACGGTAGCTGAGCGCAGCTGAAGTTACTTCTTCTTAGGCGCGATAAACATATTCATACGTTTACCTTCCATTTTTGGCATTTGCTCTACTTTACCTAATTCTTCAAGATCCTGCGCTAGTCTCAATAAGAGAATCTCACCTTGATCTTTATAGATGATGGATCGTCCTTTAAAGAATACATAAGCTTTGAGCTTAGCGCCTTCTTTCAAGAATTTCTCTGCATGTTTTCTTTTGAATTCATAATCATGATCATCAGTATTTGGCCCGAAGCGTATTTCCTTGATCACAACTTTAGAAGCGTTTGCCTTCATGGCTTTCTCGCGCTTCTTTTGCTCATAGACAAATTTCTTGTAGTCCATGATCTTTGCCACTGGTGGATCTGCATTAGGCGAGATCTCAACGAGATCCATCTCCATTTCTTGCGCTTTGGCAAGTGCATCTCTGGTGTCGATAATTTGTGGCTCAACACCTTCGCCTACTAGGCGTACTTTTCTAGCTCGTATCTTTTGGTTGATTGCGTGCTTGTCCTCTTTGATAATCCGCGCTGGTCCGCGGCTTCTGCGTCTTCTTATTGCTATGGCTATATAATTTTAATTAAACTTCAAATGTTTTGATAGAGCTGGCTACTTCTTCTTTAATCATGCTGGCAAATTGTGCAGCGGTCATAGTTCCTAGGTCATCTCCACCATGTTTACGTACAGAAACAGTGCCATCTTTTTCTTCTTGCTCACCTACGATGAGCATATATGGCAATTTGTTCATTTCTGCCTCACGTATTTTCTTGCCCATGGTCTCGGCTCGATTATCCGTAAGTGTGCGAATTTCGTGATTTTCAAGAGTTTCTGCTATTTGTTTAGCATAATTTTCATATTTCTCACTCAAAGACAGCACGATACACTGCTCTGGCATTAACCACAATGGGAAATTACCACCAGTGTGTTCCAGTAATATCGCAATAAATCGCTCCATACTACCAAATGGCGCACGGTGAATCATCACAGGCCTGTGTGACTCATTGTCAGCACCTTTATAAGACAGGTCAAATCGTTCTGGCAGATTGTAGTCTACCTGAATCGTTCCCAACTGCCAGCTGCGACCTAAAGCGTCCTTGACCATAAAGTCAAGTTTAGGACCGTAGAAAGCTGCCTCACCTTCTTCGACAACAAAATCCAATCCTTTTGCTTTTGCAGCTCTCAAGATCGCGTTTTCTGCCTTTTCCCAGTTTTCTACATCACCTATATATTTCTCTGGCTTTTTAGGATCACGTATGCTCACTTGCGCCGTAAAGTTCTCAAAACCTAGAGATCCAAAAACATAAAGCACCAGGTCAATAACCTTCATGAATTCATCATCCAGTTGGTCTGGAGTACAGAATATATGCGCATCGTCCTGAGTGAAACCACGTACTCGAGTTAGACCATGCAACTCACCAGATTGCTCATAGCGATAAACGGTACCAAATTCTGCAAAGCGTTTAGGTAAATCACGGTAGGACCACTGGATGCTTTTATAGATCTCACAGTGATGTGGGCAATTCATTGGTTTAAGCAAGAACTCCTCATCTTCAGATGGTGTGGTGATAGGCTGGAAGCTGTCCTCTCCATATTTGGCATAATGACCACTGGTTTCATATAATTCCTTAGAACCTATATGTGGTGTCATGACCATTTCATAACCAGCTTTTTTCTGTGCGGCTTTTAGGAAATTCTCTAGTCGCTCACGCAGTGCTGCACCTTTAGGCAACCATAATGGCAGGCCTTGTCCTACACGCTGCGAGAACGTGAAAAGCTGTAACTCTTTACCTAATTTTCTATGATCACGCTTTTTTGCTTCTTCAAGCAATTCAAGGTATTCTTTTAAGTCTTTTTGCTTAGGGAAAGAAATACCATACAATCTAGTCAATTGCGTATTGTTCTCATCACCACGCCAGTAAGCACCAGCAATGCTCATGACTTTTACAGCCTTAATAATACCAGTATTAGGTATATGCCCACCACGACACAGATCTGTAAATGTTGCGTGATCACAAAAGGTAATCTCACCATCAGTCAGGTTCTCGATAAGTTCTACCTTATACTGGTTGCCTTCTTCTTTATATTTTGAGAGCGCATCAGCTTTTGAGACACTGCGCATTTCAAATTCATGCTTACCACGCGCGATCTCTATCATCTTTTTCTCAATGGCAGGAATATCAGATTCTGAAATCTGATGATCGCCAAAGTCAATATCGTAGTAAAATCCATTATCAATGGCTGGCCCGATCGTCAATTTAGAGCCAGGAAAAAGTTCCTCAACAGCTTGTGCCATTACGTGCGATGAACTGTGCCAGAACGCCTCTTTGCCTTCCTTATCACTAAAAGTATGTAGCGTGAGTGTGCCGTCTTCTTCCAGCGGTGTTTTGGTCTCGACCTTAGTGCCATTAAATGTGGCGCTTATCACATTGCGCGCAAGTCCATGAGAGATGCTCATAGCGACATCCATAGGAGTGGCGCCGCTTTCAAATTCTTTAATACTGCCGTCTGGCAAGGTGATTTTGATCATAATTACAAAATATGGTAGCACAAAGTTAAAGCGATTATAAGAATGCACAACCTTGTTTTACTCTTAATCTAGCGCCGCGCGATATTAATTTGAAAAACTTATTTTTACAGGACAATATCACCACAATGAGAACATTTTTAGGGAAATGTTATGTGTTGGGTTGTTTGATTGTTTTGGGGAATTATGCTTTCGCGAAAGCGCAACAGTCATCTACCGCAACCACAACCAGTCTGTCTATAGAACAGCCATTAAAGATTACCGCGGCTACATCCAGAACTCAATTATTTGAGGCTATAGAGCGTCTAGAGAACGATCATGGTATCAAGGCATCACTTACTAATTATAGTAAGGATGGAGACCTTATCATTCATCTAGGATTGAGAATATTGGACAAAACAGGCGTGACTCGACGCTGGGAACAAATGGCTAACGATGGGATTCCTGATTTATGCATTTATGTAAGTGGTGATAACAAATTAGAATCGTTAGTAAACTGTAATGAAGTGGTTACAAGTGCTATCGCTAATATTAAAAAGGAAGAAGCAGTTGTTGAAATGCCTGCCATTGCTGCACCGATATCTACGACAGCCACTATTTCTCGCATGGCTGGGAACGAGAATTCTACCCAGAAAAACACTGATCTATCTAAAACAGCTCGTGCCACTGTGAAGGAGGCAATAGCTCCAGATGTACAGCGTATAGACCAGGCGATCGATCGTAAGAAACAACAGTTGGATGGTTTGAAAAAACTTCAAGATCAAAAATTAGAGGAATCTCAACAAATAAAGGAACAGAATATTGATGCACGCGAGAGCTTGCGAGAACTTGAAAAAGAAAACAAGAGACAGATTGCACAGCGCAACAAACTCAAGTTTAATAATGCAAAAGAAAAACAGCGTCGCGATAGTCTTGCAGCACAACAAGCTAGACTAGAGAAGAAGCTCTTGATGCAGCAGCAATCTCTTGAAGAAAGTCGGATAAGACAAGCGCAACTACAAAAAGAGCTAGAACGTCAAGAACAACTCATTAGAGAGCAAGGTCTTAAGAACGAGACAGCGCAAGGCCTCAAAGCATATCGCACGGCCATTAATGGTACTACTGGTGATGAAGAGCTGTTAAGGCAAGGATATTTAGTTTTCGCAGGTGAGCAATGTCTATACAAGGTCTATGATGGTTACACTATCGTTTATGACAATCTAGGAAAATTACTGTTTACAATTAATAAGGAATTGGGTAGCGATTACCTGGAAGGCACCTTGAGGATGCAACGTGGCTCCTTCAATTATCAATACAATGATAATGTACTTATCCTGCGAGATAAGGATGGAAATACGGTCAACGAGCAAGGTGTTCCCATTAAGAATGAAGCATTGTTTGAAGCAGGACAAAATCTGAATACGGAAACTTTTACTATCACACAATCTAGCAGTGTGAGAGATTTACAGCAATTACAGTTGCAAGTACAGGATACAGGAGCAGACTTTAAGATACTTGAACAGGTGCGTAATGGCATGGGCGAGATAACTTCCATTAAAGTCTCTCTAGACAACAATGAGATGAAATTCATGCAACAAATGGGTGCTTTAAAGATCAAGATAATCGTGAACAATGTGCTTAGCACAACTAAAATTGAGCAACTATAATGAAACAAAGGAATAGAGGCATACGGTTGACAATTTTATTGGGCGTTTTACTTTTTTCAGGGTTGTCTCACGGTCAACTACCCATGATTGTTGATGACAATATTATTAGCTATCAGATCGATTCAAAAACCAGCAAAAATGATTTGCTCACTGCCATAGAAGCCTGGAAAGCTACCTATAGTGTAGATATTAAAATTGATCGTTTTGAAGTGAAACGTGATAAGCTAGCAGTTATCGATTTGATCATTTCAAGAGGTGGTCAACAATTGGATAGGTTGAACTATGCCAATAATTTTGGTATTCAAGATCACATTATCAGTTGGAATATTGATAGCAAGAATGTCGTGGTAAGCAAAGGTAAACTGCCATCAAAAACCGCACTCGTCAACAACCGTCGCAGTTCATCCAGCGACGACGATAAGACACTTGTTAAGTCGTTAAATCAGATGAACATGATCAACGAGGAACGATCGCTAGCTACCGCAGCAAGTGATCGAGGACAATACGTGATCTTCAATGGTGATTATTATACCTATTATATAAAGGACGACAAAACCGTAATTGTGGATCCCAATTACCGTAGCATCATGCTGCTGGATAAACCCTTGAAACAAGATGATTCACAGCCTAAGAATGGTAAAACGGTACTGAACAATAAATCTTATAACTACAATTGCAGCAGCAATATATTGACCGTTACAGACTCCAACGGCGCAAGAGTAAATCAGTATGGCGTTGTAGTGGATTAACGCAAGACCATAGGATTATAATCGTGTCGTAAACTCTTTGTAGACTTGTTAAATGGTGTGCTATATCCTGAGTTTCAACCCTTGTAAACGATATTTTTAGTTGAATAACTACAATTATAGTTTGTAAACTATAAAAATAGTTATATGTTTGGAATGCGTTAGGGATAGAGGCAAGCTACCGTGTAGCGCCGAAAGCCTGGTCGAGGCCGCGCCGAGAAACGCCCAAAACAACTGAAACATGGAAAAATTAACCAAAAAAGAAGAAGAGGTCATGCAGGTCTTATGGGATCTGGAAAAGGCTTTTGTCAAGGAAATGGTGCCGCATCTGGATGCCGGCAATCACTACAATACGGTGAGTACGATCGTGCGCAAGCTTGTGGATAAGGGCTTTGTGGGCTATGAGGCTTTTGGCAAGACGCATCGCTATTTCCCACTGGTAGAAAAAACGGCTTACCGCAACACGTTTGTGAGTAATGCGATGAGTAACTACTTCAATAATTCCTACAAGAATATGGTGTCGTTTTTTGCTAAGGAAGAGAAGATCTCCGCAGGTGAATTGCGTGAGATCCTGGAAATGATTGAATCTAAAGAGAAATAGTCATGGAGCAATTACTTGAATATTTGATGAAGTCGGCTGGCGTGCTCGCCATCTTTGTTTTGGCCTACCAGCTGCTGCTGCGCCGTCTCACGTTTTTCCGCAGTAATAGGTGGTTCTTGCTGTTGGGCATGGTAGCCAGCATCGCCGTTCCCTTTATTGAGATCACGCAAACCGTTTATGTAGAACAATTGGCGCAACCAGTGTTTTTACCTCAGAATTATGACCTGCAATTGATGGCTGCAGCCGCACCACAACCTGAGCCATGGATCTCGATGGATGAATTCTTGCTAGTGCTGTATCTATCCATAAGCTTGTTTTTTATAGGTAAAATGGCGGTTGAGTTGCTATCTCTGCGACGTTTGATTCTATCGGGTAAGATGCGAAGAGAGAATGGATTTGTGATGGTTGCGCTTTCGCGAAAGGTGACACCGTTTAGTTTTTTCAACTACATCTGTTATTACCGTAAGGACAAGAAAAAGGCTGGAATGGACCTGATCATGGATCATGAAAAAGTGCATGCGCGCGATTGGCATAGTATTGACCTGCTGATCTCACATCTGTATCGAGCTATTTTCTGGATCAATCCGCTAGCGTGGTTGCTCAAGCGACAAATAGGTGAGAATCTAGAATTCATCGCAGATGCCACTGCCAAGGTTCAAAATGAAACCGGCGTAAGCTATGAGCACACGCTGCTAAGTAGCGCGGCCAGCCACATGCAGCCAGCCCTAGCCAATAATTTTTTCACACCATTTATTAAAAAGCGAATTCAAATGTTACAAAAAGAAACCTCAAAACAGTGGAACGCCTACAAGTATGCGTTGATACTGCCAGTACTGGTCCTATTTCTCTACAGTTTTAATGTGGTAGAAAAGATTGAGTATATCAAAAAAGAAAAAGCAGTAGCGACAGCGCTGCAAAATGTTGACCCATTGGCATTTGACATCACCTTAAATACCACTCAGGCTCAATTGAATGAGTATGCAGCTAGAATCAATGCAAATACTGATTACAAAATCGAGTTAGTCAAGTCTAAAGATGATGATGGCACAGACCGATTGAGATTGAAATCGGCTTTTGGGAATGAGCAACTGCGTGAAAATGTGAGCATGATCTTGCGAGGTGGCGAGCTTATTATCTTGCTGGCTAGTGATGATGAGTTGCAATTGAATAACGCAGTCTCGTTAGAAACCTTTATTGTCAATGAGAATGGTACTTCTATCAAATCTGACGATCGAGTTGTTTATGGTACGTTTGAAGCAACGGATACCATTTCAAAACTAATAAAACACAAAATCGTCAACACGACGACAAAAGAAAGTCTTGATGACATAAAGGCATCGTTAAAGAAAAATCACAATGTGGATTTTGATTACAGCCGTGCACGATATAAAAGTGGTAAACTAACGAGATTGACAGTATCACTAGATGATAATGATGGTACAGTGATCAAACAATCCTTTGTAGATAATGATGGTATTGATAGCATTTGCATTACTGGTGTCATCACCGATGATGAAAAATCGTGGTCTATGGGTGACTGCGACGCTATTGGGTATACAGCAACAACATACTCCCAATCAATGTTTGATCCTGCAATGGCGTTTGCGATGAGAGACGCTTCTAAAGAGCTTGATTCATTGTTGAATACTTTAAATATTTCAAAGATCAACGATACCATACATTTTGAAGTTGAAGATTATATAACACTTCAAGAAGAAATGAAGCGCATGAACTTTGATAGCATACAGCAACAGGCCATGGAAGGATTGAAAGAGGCACAGATCGAGATGCAGAACATGAATTGGGATAGCATACAACAACAAGCCATGAAGGGATTGAAAGAAGCTCAAATTGAGATGCGAAACATGAATTGGGATAGCATCCAAGAGCTAGCCAAGCAAAATTTGAAACTGGCAAAGCTCGAATTTGAGCGCATGAATTGGGACAGCATCCAGCAAGTATCAAAAGAACAACTTAAAGAAGCTCGCCTTAAGTTCAGGTATTTTGATATGGACAGTTTGCGTCAAACTAACAAGCAGCGTATGAAAGAAGCTCGAGCAAGAATGGAGGAATCTCGTGCTCAAATGATGAAAGCACGTAAAGATTTTGCGCGCCTCAATACGGATAGCATCCGTGAGGTAAACAAGCAGCGCATGAAAGAATCGCGGGAAAGAATGGAAGAATCTCGTGCTCAAATGTTGGAAGCACGTAAAAACTTCAGGCGTCTTAACATGGACAGCATACGTGAGGTAAACAAGCAACGTATGGAAGAAGCTCGAGAAAGAATGGAAGAGTCTCGTGCTCGGTTTAGCAAAATGAATTTGGATAGTTTGAAGAAAGTAAATAGAAAAATGGTCACTTCACGATGGAGCATAGCCGATCCGCAGGATCCTATGACGATCATCGCAACTGATGACTTGCCTGATCCTTATACTCTCTATAATGGTAAGTCAAAACCATTATTCATTCTTGACGGCAAAGAGGCTGGAGAAGAAGAATTCAGAAATATCAATCCGCAACAAATTGAATCGGTAAGTGTACTGAAAGATGAGAATGCTATTAGCCTTTATGGTGATAAAGGTAAGAATGGAGTAATTATTATTGTGACTAAGACCTTAGATTCTAATAACTCATTCGCCATTACAGACTTTAATGATAATGCCATGCAAGCATTGGAGAGAAGATTGGAACAGTCAGGTCACACATTCAAAATAAGAACGCTCAAACGTAAAAATGGTAAACCAAGAAAAATCAAATTTGACCTTGATGATGGCAGTTACACTTTTGATTCTGATGATGGTTTAAAAAAAATGACCATCAGGTTTGACGATATCACAGGAGAACCACAAGTGTTATTTGAAAAGAAATAATGATTGACTGTTACCCAAAATAATAATAGCCACTCACTTAAAATTAAAAATCCAAGCCACCTATCGCTTGGATTTTTTACATTTAGGTCATGAAAAAATCAATTTTCAAAGCACTATCCAAGGTCAACAAGAAACTGCTGCCTAGCTACAGCAAGGATCATGATTTTGATTTGTCCAAAGCTTCTAAGTTGCAAATGGCTCTCATAGGATACAAGACTTGGGTGACAAAAAACGCACTCGATTAGATGATCTCTGTTAAAGATCAATTGAACAACCTTATCGAGCTAGCTCAGCCGGCTCAACGGATTGTTTCTCTAGTACCATCACAAACCGAATTACTTTTTGACCTAGGTCTTGAAGATCGCATTGTTGGAATAACGCGTTTTTGTGTTCATCCAGCGCGAGCGCTAGAAACCAAAACAGTGGTAGGCGGCACCAAGAAAGTGATCCAGAAAAGAATCAAAGAACTACAACCCGATCTCATTATCTGTAACAAGGAAGAAAACACCTGTGAGATGGTAACACGATGCCAGCAAATTGGACCAACCTATGTTTCTGATATCAAGACGTTGCAAGATTCTTTATACATGATCGCTGATATAGGCAAACTAACTGGAACTAGTGACAAAGCCACACACTTGATCAAAGAGATCTCGACTGCTTTTGACCACCTCAATTCATTCAAGGAATTGCGTGCGCTCTATCTCATCTGGAAAAATCCTTACATGAGTATTGGTCACGATACGTTTATCCACGACATGATGAGCCATGCGGGATTAGATAATGTGCTTATTTATCAAACGCGTTACCCAACATTGACCATTCAGCAAATTGTCGATCTAGCGCCACAGGTAATACTTTTCTCTAGTGAACCCTATAATTTTAAAGAAGTGGATATGCAGGATATCGTTTTAGCTTTCGCGAAAGCTGACAAATCACAACCCAACTGCATACTTGTTGATGGTGAGTTATTTGCATGGTACGGCAGTAGATTGTTGAAATCACCAGGTTATTTTAATGATTTGAGAGAAAGGCTTAAAGTCTAAGGCAAGAAATTGCTCAATTCTTGTAACTTTCCACACACAGAATCAACTAATCAATCCAGCTAATATATAATTATGAAAACAGGTTCAATTATAGGAATCGTACTTCTTGTACTCGTGGTGATCATAGGTTTTAATGCCTATTCATGGTACAATACTACCGTAACAGATAAGGAAGGCGTGCAGGCGCAATGGGGTAATGTCGAGTCCAGTTATCAGCGCAGGTCAGACCTTATTCCTAATATCGTCGCAACGGCAAAACAATATGCACAATTTGAGCAAGAAACGCTAACAGGCGTTATTGAGGCGCGTGCCAAGGCAACTTCTATCAATGTAGATGCAAGCAATTTGACTAGCGAGCAGATACAGCAGTTTAGCGAGGCACAAGGCGCGGTAAGTTCGGGTTTGGGACGTTTATTGGCCACTTATGAGAACTATCCAGACCTCAAGGCAAACGAGAATTTTAAGGAATTGATCAATGAGCTAGAACGTACGGAGAATCGCATCAATGTCGAACGCAATCGCTACAATGAGACCGTAAAAAAATATAATCTACAAGTCAATAGACTACCAGGTAAGTTTTACGCAGGTATCTTCGGTTTTGACGAGTCTCCATATTTCCAGGCAGATGAAGGTGCACAAAATGCACCAGATGTAGGCAACCTATTCGGTAACTAGAAATCCATGTCCAGCAAGGTAGAAGATTTTCTCACGGCTGCACAGGAACAAGAAATTGTTCAAGCCATACGTGATGCAGAGTTGCGCACTAGCGGCGAGATACGCGTGCATCTGGAATCCAATTGCAGCGGTGATGTTTATGAGCGCGCACAGGAATTGTTTCATGTACTTAAAATGGACAACACGCGCGATGCCAACGGCATACTATTTTATGTAGCCGTGGATGACCGCAAGTTTGCTTTATTGGGCGACACCGGTATCCATGCTGTGGTAGGAGCACAATTCTGGATAGATGTCAAGAATGAGATGGAATTACGCTTTCGCGAAAGCAAATTCACACAAGGCCTTACTGCTGCTATCCAGCTCGTAGGTGAGCGACTATCTGCCCACTTTCCATGGGATGAGGATGATGTCAATGAATTACCGGATCAAATTTCTACTAGTTGAGGTATTTACAAAATTTAGCGATCTTATTGATTTTGCTTGTTGGCAGCATAGCAACGGCACAGTTTGAGGTACCACCTAAACCAGCGAGTCTTAAAAATCAAAAGGCTATTTATGATTACGTAGAACTGCTCAGTAAATCCCAGCAGGCAGCATTGCAGAATAAATTAGAACGCTATGCAGATTCTACAAGTACCCAGATTGTAGTTTCCATAATAAAGAGCACTAATGGCGAGGACATCTCGATGCTTTCCACAAGATGGGCACAGGATTGGGGCGTTGGACAAGCGCAGGAAGACAACGGTATTTTCATTTTGCTTGCCTTAGAGGATCGCACCATAGATATTTCTACGGGTTATGGTATAGAGTACCGACTTACAGACCGTATGTCAGAGCGTATTATCAACCGCATCATAGTTCCCAACTTTAAGCGCAACGACTACTATGCTGGTCTCGATCAAGCCGCTGATGCTATTTTTCAGGCGCTTAATGGTGAGTTTGAAGAAACGAGAGACTTTAGCAAAAATGATTTTCCTATTGGCACATTGCTAGCATTGGGATTTTTCATTTTTATGATCGTTCTCGCCATACGCAACAATAAAAATGGCGGCAATAACAATGGCGGCAGGCGATCTGGTGCCAGCTTACTGGATGTCATTATCTTGAGTAATATGGGTCGCGGCGGTTTTGGCAGTGGTGGCGGTTTTGGCGGTGGTAGCTCAGGTGGCTTTGGCGGCGGCGGTTTCGGTGGTGGCTTCGGCGGAGGTGGTTTTGGCGGAGGTGGCGCTAGTGGTGGATGGTAATTTTTTTAAAATTCCAAATTCTCAAGTTCCAATTCGAGAACTGAGGCCTCTTGAAGTAAGAGTTTACAGGTTTCAAGCTTCAAATTCTAAATACTGTCTAGTGTAATTGTAGCGCTCAGTACATTCAACATGTTTTCAGCGTCTTAATAGAAGAATTCAGGTATCTGATTATCAGTTATTTATTTAGCTCGAAAACTGTCTCGAGATATGATCCATTCAGACTTTATCCTATTCATGATGCTTAGTATGTAAATCTTTTAATTGAAATGGATGTTCTAACGTTTGAAGAGTATTAAGGTATGGTTAGTGTCGATACACTCAGCTTAAGAAATATGTAAGGCTCGACAATAACAAAAGCCGCACTTATAAATGACTATTTAATTTCTAAACTTGATTGACCTTTTTCTTGTTATTGCGAGAAACCAACCATGTTATTACACCAACAATCGCAATAAAAATTAGAAAGTAGAAAATGATCTTTACAAATGCCATTATCGGCTCACTAGAAAATCCAGCAAGATTGTCTTTAGGGATGAAGATTGCGTAGCTGTAATTATTATTTATTTTTTGAACGTCATTTTGATAATCCTTGAAGTCCTTAGCTTCAACAATCGGTTTTAAAATCTTCAAATCATTCTTTATCACTAACTGGTTTTGTGATTTATTATAATTGATTTTTTGATTGTAATTAAAGACATCGTTTTTGGCCTCAACAGTCTCATTTTCTATGTTCCAATATTCTGGCAGGTTGACTATTGTTTCAAGACTTTTTGTTACAGGGTATGCTAGCTCGATAGAGTGTTTTCTGCTATCAGTATTTAGTACACTAAAAACTCCATCAAGTGCTGATGCTTGAAACTCTACAGCAATATTTTCAGGTTCATCAGGTATCTCTTTCCATATACTATCGACTATGTATTCCTCTTTGATAGTAACGACGTTTTTCTTGAAGTCATCAATTATTTCAGGATTTTTGACAATCTTGATACCTGCATGTTTATTAGCATAATATGCCTCGTACTCCTTAGCGATGTTGCTAAGGCTGCTATTTTTGAAGTATTCCCTTATCCTATCTGCTTCAATGTTATGATACGATGTAGTCACATGAAATTTACCAGATCCATTTACTTTATCTAGATCATACACTTCTTTGACCGTAGTCAGATTACTCGATTTACTTTCAATGGACTCTAGTTTATCATTTCCTTTTTTGATAGTAAGACCGTATTCGTAATTAGGAAAATGAACGTTGTCAAAAAGGCCACCTTGATTGGTAATAGTGGGATCATAGAAATAAGTGTTGCCATCATCTGCCACAACTTTTACAGTGCAGTGATTAAATACATAGGGTGAAGGCAAGATCTCATTCAAGGATCGCTTCATAGTAGTACTGATAAGTACAGGATAAGCTTCAATGCCCATTTCTTTGAGCATCGTTACCATGAGTAAACTCTTATCCTTACAATCTCCATAACGTTGATCAAAAACTTGATTAGGCGCATGAGGTTTATAACCACTTATACCATATTCCAGTCCTAGGTAGCGTATTTCATTCTGCACAAAATTTAATACCGACTGTATTTTTTCGCCTTCAGAACTATTATCATTTTCAATAGATGTGATTTCTTCTCTTAGAGCTGCACTAATAGGTTTGTCAATCTCAAAAAGTTCTAGACTCCAATCAATAACCTGTTTCCAGTTATTGTAAGTGGATACATAAACGGTAGGCATGTTAATTTCCCAAGTAGGAATAAATTCTTCATAATAAAATGGTTCTGGATTATTTACAGTCCATTGATAGTACCAAGTATCACCTGTTTTTTCGATCTCGGGCTTAAGCGTCGTATTGTAAAGTTGGTACTTGAGAGACTTATCTGATAAAATGGAGACATTGATTTTTCCTACTGGCGCATAGTCACAAAGAATGTATCCATCTGTAAACTCTCCTTTGTTAAGCGGGTTGAAACCAATTATAGAATAGTCGTAGTCAATAATATCGCCGTTGCGTACATCTGATAAATAAATCATGGCAGATAGGGAACCATCATATAAATAGTTCTCTGCATTGAGTTCACGTTTTATCACTTGAAAATCTACAGGATTTAACTTATCAATTACTTGATCACCACGTAATATTTTCAAGGAATGAAAAATTAGTTTTTGATAAGTAGGATCATAAACTGCACTAATGTTAGAAATAGCTTGAATTCCAACTGGATCAGTAATCTTATTGACGAACCTATAATAAGTTTGTTGTAGTGGTACATTAGTCTGATAATCGCTAAGTAATGTTACGGCGCCTTGTACGATTTCATCATTATCAATTGCTGGATTCAATTCATAATCAGTGTCTTGAATCCATGAAGATTTGTTTCCTGTTTTAATTTGAATTTGAGCGATGGTTGCTATTGGCAACACAAAAACGAAGAGAAATAAAATATAATTTTTGAGCACTGGCGTAACATTTTTCGAATTGGCAATTTATGAAATCTAACAATATTTTAAGATTTACAGATAACCCGTTTTTGCCCTAGGTAATAGAACCACAAAATAAAACCCGTTGAGAGATTACAAATTCATTCATTGTCGTCAATCTTTTATCTCAGTTTCCCTTACAACGACTCACGAACCCACCAACTATAACACTCTTCTTAATAACCGTACCTTTGCAGCTTAATACAATACATGACATTTAAACAATTGGGGCTCGACGAGTCCATCTTGAAAGCTTTACAAGACCAAGGATACGAGAATCCAACACCTATACAAGCACAATCAATACCAGTATTACTTAAAGGAAAAGACTTATTAGGAGTCGCTCAAACAGGAACCGGTAAAACCGCAGCCTTTTCAATCCCTATTTTACAGCAATTACTTGATGGTGATGGCCCACGTGGCAAGCGCAAGATAAGAGCACTCGTAGTCACGCCTACACGAGAACTGGCCATTCAGATAGATGAGAATTTCACTGCTTACTCAAAATACACAGGAATAAAAAATACCGTCATATTTGGTGGCGTTAAACAAACTAAGCAAGTTTATGCTCTTCATCAAGGCGTGGACGTATTGGTCGCAACACCAGGAAGATTACTGGACTTGATCAATCAGCGTTACATCTCGCTGGCAGATGTTGAATACTTCGTTCTTGACGAGGCAGACCAGATGCTGGACATGGGCTTTATCCATGATATTAAGAAACTACTCAAGCTCTTGCCTAATCAGCGACAGTCGCTTTTCTTTAGTGCGACCATGCCGCAGGCAATCGTTAAATTATCTCGCGAGATATTAGGAGACTTTGAGCGCGTGACTATAGAGCCAGAAAAAACTACTGCGGAGAAAGTAGAACAGGCGATTTATCACGTCAACAAAAAGAATAAAACCAAATTGCTCACCCATCTACTGGGAACAGACATGAACGGACCAACATTAGTTTTTTCTAGAACTAAACATGGTGCCAATAAGATTGTAAAAGACCTTGATAAAGCAGGAATCAAGAGCGCCGCGATTCATGGTAATAAATCACAAGGCGCGCGCCAGCGTGCATTGCAAAGCTTTAAGGACGGCGAGTTGCAAGCGCTAGTCGCTACCGACATTGCCGCTCGCGGTATTGATATCGACGAGCTTGCCTATGTGATCAATTATGATCTACCCAACATTGCAGAATCCTACGTGCACCGCATAGGTCGTACAGGTCGTGCAGGCGCAAGCGGTCTTGCAGCCAGTTTTTGTATGCTGGAAGAACGACCGTTTCTTAAGGATATAGAGAAGCTCATCCAGACTCATATTCCCGTGATCGACGATCATCCTTATGAATTCAAGATGGAAGATGCTGCAGAGCCTAGTTTGAAAAAACAAGGTCAGCGTGGTAGAAGACCTTCTCGCAATTCGGGAAACAGTAATCGTAGTAAATCTGGAAACAATAACAGAAACAGATCTTCAAATCGCAGCCGATAGTCTTTATCTAACGATTTAGGGAAAAATATATCATTGGTCAGGTCAAATGGAGCGATATGCAAGTTGTATGTCGCTCCATCTTTGTAGTGTAATTATTAAAACTACAATCATGAAAAATCAGATCAAATCCGTATTCAATCTTATCGATATTTTTAGAAACATGGGTCGTAGAAAATTCAAGAAAATGCTAGTGGTTCACGAACATTGTGCCTCAAAAAGCCTGCACGATTATTATTGTGATCAGGATCGCATCAATGCATAAAGAATGATTTTTAGTTGTTCCGCTTTCGCGAAAGCGGAATAATTAAAGTGATCATAACATCAAACAATACTTAGTTCATAGAAGTTATTGATCGAGTACATCATCTGTCGCTGGTAAACCTTTTTAAAGCCTAAATTTTCATAATACGCGCACAATCGTTCATTGCTAGAATCACAGTCTAACCGCAAAAGATAAATATCTTGTGTGACCGCTTTGTTTTTTACTTGCTCAATCACATGAGCACCTATTTTCTTACCGGTAAAAGCTGGCAGTATCACAAGAGAATGTATATAAAGCGCTGATTGTTCCTGATGGCCCCAATATTTTAAATCCTTGTGCATAATTCTAATCATTCCTGCAGTTTCTTTCTGGAACTGTATGAAATGGATCTCATTCAATTCAAAACCTTCTTGCAACCATTCAAGTCGCTCAGCTGGTGGATCTAGCCAGTAGCTCCATTGATCAATACCTTTATCAAGCAAATGTTGTGCTGCAGTTTTTAATATGGATAGCGCTTTTTGAAATTCGCTTGTATGTGCTAGTTTTAGCGTAGCTTCCTGCATGCTTCAAATTTACGAGACAGGATGTGAAAGTCATATCTAGCGAGGTTATCTGTTCTATGGCAATGAATTACCTTTGCGCGCTTAAATTCTAGCGACTCGATTCTATGGTAAAGCTGTTCAATAATTTTGTAGGCAATCCTAAAAATGATATTCTTTCTGGTCTCACGGTAGCACTAGCTCTTGTTCCAGAAGCTGTTGCTTTTGCATTTGTGGCTGGCGTTGATCCTATGGTTGGATTGTACGGTGCATTCATGATGGGAATAATTACTTCGCTTTTTGGCGGTCGTCCTGGGATGATATCTGGAGCTACAGGCGCCATGGCTATCGTGATGGTATTGCTTATCAAGACTGGAAATGAGGTAGGTCTTGCCATGGAAACCCCTTATGAGAACCTAGGTTTACAGTGGTTATTTATCACATTACTCATAGTAGGCGTGATCCAGATGAGTGCTGGGTTTTTGAGATTAGGAAAGTTTGTGAGATTGATACCGCATCCAGTAATGATGGGATTTGTAAACGGTCTCGCCATAGTGATTTTTCTAGCACAATTAGATTTCTTCAAGACAGGAACCGGCGATGATAAGTCATGGATGACAGGAACGCCACTTTATATTTTGTTGGCTCTTGTTGGACTTACCATGGCGATCATGTACTTCTTGCCTAAGTTAACCAAAGCTATTCCTGCCGCGCTGGCAGCCATAGCTGTGGTTGCAGCAATAACTATCTTTGGAAATCTTGATGTGGCGACGGTAGGTTCATTCATTCGCGATGGTGGTGGTACAGGAATGGAAGGCTCGTTGCCAGAATTTCAATTTCAGATATTCACATTGTTTGATACCCTACAAGGACACTGGGCAATCATTTTAGGGACTGCGGTGACACTGGCAGCGGTTGGTTTGATTGAATCATTAATGACATTAAATCTTGTCGACGATTTGACTGAGACACGTGGTAGCGGTAATCGTGAATGTGTGGCTCAAGGCGCAGCCAATATGGTCAACGGACTCTTTGGCGGTATGGGCGGTTGTGCCATGATAGGTCAATCAATTATCAATGTTAATTCAGGTGGTCGCGGTAGATTGTCGGGAGCAGTTGCGGCAAGTGCCTTATTGCTATTCATACTTTTTGGAGCACCGATTATTGAGCAAATCCCAATCGCAGCCTTAGTAGGTGTGATGTTAATGGTAGTGATAGGAACATTTGCGTGGTCTAGTTTTAGAATCATCAATAAAATTCCGATTTCAGATCTTATTGTTTTGATCGCGGTAAGTGCGATAACGGTATGGCAGGATCTTGCTATTGCCGTAGTCACCGGTGTGATCATGAGTGCTCTCGTGTTTGCCTGGAATAGTGCTAAACGCATTAGAGCTAGAAAAAGCATCAAAGATGACGGTACTAAAGTCTATGAAATATGGGGACCATTATTTTTTGGTTCTGTGACTGCTTTCAACAATAAGTTTGATCCCAAAACAGATCCAGAGAAGATCGAGATTGATTTCATTGAGTCTAGAGTTCAGGATCACAGTGGAGTAGAAGCCTTGCGCAATGTGGCTAACAAATATCTAGATCTAGGTAAGGAAATAAAACTCACGCATTTAAGTCCAGAATGTCAAGAATTACTGATGCGTCGCAATCCAGAATTTGAGAGCATTATTGAACGCAGTATTGAAGATCCACGTTACCATATTGCAACCGATCTTCTGGATGCTGAGGTGTAACTAGGATTTTTTCTTAACTGGTATCCAAACTTCTTCCTGAGAGCTAGGATTAGTATTACTGTATTTATCGCCAAGTACTTCAAAATGTGGTCGATGATCCAACACATAATCTGCATTAGGAAGCCATTCTGCAAAAATGAAATTTATGGTAGCGGGAAACTGAGCTGGCAAGCCCATATGTAGAAATACAGCGTACATGCCGCCTTTAAGCTCATAAGGTTGCATGCCTTCAGGTAGGTTGCCGTAGGCACTGACTTCGCTTAAAGCATATTTTTTAAAAGCTATAGTCGGATCAAAATGTTCAAGGCTTAGCGCCACAGGATATTCTTGTATTGAATACAGATCATTACCAACCGTATTTTGAATCTTGTTGCGATGCGGCATAAAGCTTTTCCAAAGCTCCGCAGTTTTATTATCAACCATGGACATCTCAAGAGATTTTCCTACTAGCTTTCTAGGTGCTAGCTTTTCAATTCTTAAGAATTTTGCCGTTGGTGAGTTCGAATCTTTAGACTCAGTTTTACTCTGACTCATATACGAGTTTCATGGTAATGCTGGCTGTTTTCTCTTTGCTAGAGGTATTGTAAGTGCCACCCCAGGAATAATCCTCAGCGCTGTTTTGTCCAGTGATTTGAAAAACCCCCATGCGAGCAGATCCTAAATCACCTAAGGAGCCACCGCTATTTTCAGCAATTTTTTCAGCTCTGATTCTGGCATCTTCTGTAGCACGAGAGATCATTTCGATTTTTAGGTCTGCTAGTTTTGTGTAGTAATATCTAGGCGATTGTGAGTAAAACTGTACACCTTGATTAAGCAATTCTGTAACTTCTCTAGAAATCTTTTCCACCTGTTCCACATTGCTGGATTCTACATTCACGCTTTGTGACAATTCATATCCTTCAAAACGCTCACCTTGATACTTGCCATTATCGCCATAAATAGGCGTTGTCTGTCTGCGAGTTTGCACCGCGCTAAAAACTAGAATAGAGTCTGCAATACCTTTTGATTTCAGGTAGGTACTCACGATCTCTTTATTTCGTGATAATTGGTCATAGGCTTCACTCAATACCTTGCTAGTACTGGTGTATCTTCCTTCCCATACGATCAGGTCGCTGGTAAAATCCTTGCTGCCCAATCCAGTAACTTCAATGGTGCCGTCTGCACGGCTGCGATCTACATATGCTTTTCCTAAAAATATGGAGGCAAGGACTATGGCAATCCCAAAAATAATAGCGCTGATGGTATTCTTCATGATCTCAAATTATATTTAAATATAACTAACTGTTGCGTCATAACGATGGTTACCAAAGTTATCCTATATTGTTAGCTTTAAAGTTTTATGAAAAAATTTTCCATCATACTATTCATCTATTTTTTTGGCAGCATAATGTCTTGCTGCTCAAATGGAGGTACTATTACCACGATAACAATAGAAAGCGTTTACAGCGAGCTATATTTTTATGAAGAACCAGAAGAAGATGGCCGTAGAATTAATCCAGAAATAGAAGAGCTTCTTGCTATTATAATAGACGCAGATAGCGTGTCACAGGAAGTTGATATCGTTGCAAATTTTTCTAATATGGACACGGCCATGGCTTGTGATGATGGTGATAGTTTTAGGGTTACAAATCTTATCGATTCAGTACAAGTATTTACCATTTATGATTTTGATCAAAATCATCCAGCAGGGACTTCCGTAAATGATATTCTTCAAAAATTTGGCAATCCAGAAAATGTAGCTGGACTACAAATCATTGATCTTGAAGATGATTTTTATCGGTTTAAATTTTTATCACAGCCACAAAACGATTCAATCCAGTTCTTAATTAGATGCAGAATCACAGAGCGCGGTAGAACCGAAACAAACACCCAGTTAATTATCACAGAATGAAACAATATTACCTTTTACTCATATTAGTGACCTCTATTGTTACGTCGGGCTGCAAAAATGATTCTGCACAAGATGAAACAATTGCTGATCCAGATGTAGAAAGTGCTCAAACGCGTCCTGTAGATCTTTCCAAAACCACTTTTGAGCTTAAAACCTATGAGATCAGGACCTCACGAGCCAATGAGGAAAGCTACATGCCACCAACTTATGCATTGTATATCAAACCATCCACTAGTACAGACAGTCTTGAGTTGGGTATTGATGTAGGCGGTAAATTGATCGATGAGCAGTTTGCCATTGATTTAGGTATGCCTAGTAAGGCTCAGTTTTATGTGCGCAGCTATTACGCTGGTGGCGGCAATTTATACTATGGAATGATGAACGATTCAGTCCTTGATGTCTATAAGGATTACAAAAAAGAACCTACACCAGATGCTGGAGCAGAGTCCCTGGATTTTGAATGGTTTTTGAGCGCCATCATCTACAAAGATATAATCGAGTTGCTAGACACTAAATAAAAGTTGGCATACGTTATGATCTTGAATTCGCACACAAGATCAGTTCATGTTTCGTTTTTTAATCATTCTGTTTTTATGCCTCGCCAACTATGCAGCTGCTCAAAAGTTGTTGGTAAAGAGTGGTGCGACTGCCATTGAGAATGGTTATGAATACAAAGTGACTAATCTAGAACCAGTTCCTATTACCGTTTATCTTGATTTCAAATTGCGCAATTTGCATGCAGATGTTGACTACGGCAAACCCTTTGTCGTGCCAGCGATGACGGCAGATTATAAGCTGCTTACTCTTAAGAATATCAGGCAAGATTCCTATGGTTATGACGCGAGTGCGTCCTATGTTTTTGGCGATCAGCGCATGGATCGAGTGGATAGGGATTACCTCTACCATTTACCGTATAAGCGATCTGTCGCATACCGTGTCTCACAAGGCAACAATGGTCGCAGTACGCATCGTGGCAAGAATGCCATCGATTTTAGTATGCCTATAGGTACGCCTGTTCATGCGGCTCGATCTGGTATTGTCGTGCAGGTAAAGCAAGATGGCAGTATAGGTTGCGCCAGGTCAAAATGTCTAGAGTACGGTAACTACATACGCATTCTACATGAGGACTGTACGATTGCAGAATATACGCACCTCAAGGTGAATGGATCTGTCGTACAAAAAGGTGATCATGTTGAGCAGGATCAGCACATAGGATATAGCGGCAACACAGGCTGGACAACTGGACCGCACCTTCATTTTACAGTATATCAGCCGCGCAAGGGTAAATCGCCACAGTCCATTCCCGTAAAATTTGTCGTTGGTCGCAATCAGGTAACCAGCAACTTGCAGGAAAACAGATACTACCGTAAACCATAAGCTTTGCAGGCGGTTTTTTTTGAGTCAGCTTTCGCGAAAGCGTAACAACCACACACATTCTAACACGCAAAATCGCTATTTTTGAGCAAAGACATTTTGCATGGACCTAGACTTCAATAAGAACGAAGATCACAATAAATTACTACTGTCAGATTTGCGACGCAGATTTGCCAAAGTTGCCCTAGGCGGTGGCGAGAAACGCATTGAAAAACATCATGCCAAAGGAAAAATGACGGCTCGCGAGCGCATCGATTACCTGCTGGATGATGCAGATAAAGCGGTTGAGATAGGTGCTTTTGCAGGTGACGGTATGTACGCAGAACACGGCGGTTGCCCTAGTGGTGGTGTGGTGGTTAAGATAGGTCACGTGAGTGGAAAGCAGGTGATCGTTGTGGCAAATGATGCCACGGTAAAAGCTGGTGCCTGGTTCCCGATTACTGGAAAAAAGAACCTACGCGCACAGGAAATCTCAATGGAAAATAGGTTGCCCATCATCTATCTAGTGGATAGTGCTGGTGTGTATTTGCCTATGCAGGATGAGATTTTTCCTGACAAGGAACATTTTGGCCGCATCTTTAGAAACAACGCCGTCATGAGTAGCATGGGAATCACCCAGATCGCTGCTGTCATGGGTAGTTGTGTGGCTGGTGGCGCTTACCTGCCTATAATGAGTGATGAGGCCATGATCGTTGATAAAACAGGAAGTATTTTTCTTGCTGGTAGTTATCTGGTGAAAGCTGCCATAGGCGAGAGTATTGATAATGAAACGTTGGGTGGTGCGACCACGCACTGCGAGATAAGTGGTGTGACCGATTATAAAGCCAAGGACGATAAAGATGCCCTTGATCGCATCAAGAGTGTGATGGGTAAGATTGGTGATTTTGATAAGGCTGGTTACAACAAAGTAAAAGCTGTCAAACCTGCCAAGGACCCTAAAGAATTATACGGTGTGCTGCCGCGACAGCGTAGCGCACAATACAACATGATGGAAATCATTGAGCGCGTGATTGATGCCGACTCTTTTGATGAATATAAGGAAGGATACGGCCAGACCATCATAACAGGATATGCGCGTGTCGATGGTTGGGCAGTTGGTATCGTTGCCAATCAGCGTCAAGTGGTGAAGACTAAAAAAGGCGAGATGCAATTTGGCGGTGTGATCTACAGTGATAGTGCCGATAAATCTACCCGATTTATCGCTAACTGTAATCAGAAGAAGATACCGCTGGTATTTTTACAGGATGTTACAGGTTTTATGGTAGGATCAAAATCAGAACATGGTGGTATCATAAAAGACGGTGCCAAGATGGTAAACGCCGTTTCTAACAGTGTGGTTCCTAAATTCACGATTGTGATAGGTAACAGCTACGGTGCCGGAAATTATGCGATGTGCGGTAAGGCCTACGATCCACGATTGATCGTCGCATGGCCTAGTGCAGAACTTGCCGTAATGAGTGGAAACAGTGCTGCCAAAGTATTGATGCAGATAGAAAAAGCATCGCTAGAAAAGTCAGGTAAGAAACTGACTGAGGAAGAAGAAAAAGAACTCTTTGCCAAAACTAAAGATCGCTACGACGAGCAAGTGTCACCATACTACGCAGCAGCAAGAATTTGGACAGATGCTATCATCGACCCAATGGATACTAGAAAATGGATTTCCACAGGAATCGAGGCTGCCAATCACGCACCGATCACCAAGGATTTCAATATGGGTGTGTTGCAGACTTGATAAGTGCTACGAAATCTTGATCAGCTTGAGATCAGATAAGTTTTTGAGCAATTTTAAAATAACATAGATCTGATTAATTTCAATTTAGCATCGCCACTGTTAGCTGCTTTTAGCCGAATAAATAGAGAGTAGGTGGTTTAACCTATTTCTAGGACTTTGCGATTAAAACCATACATAAATTTGAAGCATGGTAATCAGGATTCAGATTTTAGTGTTTTTAATCACTTTAGGTGGAGTATTCAGTTCAGCCCAACAAGATTCGACACAGCTTAAAAACCCTAAGAAGGAAATACGTTTCCCATTAGAGAATGATACGATTCCAGAAAATGGATCTTATCCGCCTAGTCCCTTAGGAGAATACAATAAGGCATATTATGCTATGGATGAGTTCAATACCAATATTGGTATGCCTCCTACGGATATTAATCTACAAACACCGCAGTCGGTTCTTGAGCATTTTGTAAAAGAGAGCAGGTCAGAAAACTTCAAGAGTGCAGCCTATGCTCTCAATCTCAATTTATTTCCTAACGATGTAACTATTGATGAAGCGGCTGAGCTTGCTGAAAAATTTTATTTTGTACTCAATAAAAAGCTAGCAATCGATTGGCAATCTTTACCCGATCGACCAGATGGACAAGTAGATATTACTACTAATACTAATAAATCAGTCGCAGGTGTTCCTAGGCGTAGTATTGATTTTGGAAAGCTAGACCTTGATGGTCGTGAGGTGGTCTTGCGTGTTCAACGAGTTAAGGTAAAAGATGGTGGGCCGTTTTGGGTTATTTCTGCAAACACTGTTGAAAATATTGAGCCGCTTTACGTTTTATACGGCCCTAGAAAGCTTGATCGAATGATGCCTAAATGGTCTCGAGCAAATGTCCTAGGTGTTCCATGGTGGAAGCTCATCGGAACATTCGTACTTCTTGTTTTATCTATAGTCGCTGGAAAATTAGCCAGCGCAACCGTTGAGAAGATTTTCAAGAATTCCAATAGGCGCTGGATGAACATGATCGCACATAAGTTAGCATCACCATCAGGTTTTGCTGCTGGTGTTTTAGTCTTTTATTTGACTCTAGAGAATTTAGTATCCTTTGGTGGACCATTTGCTCGATTTATTTATAGTGTTTTACTTATCGCTTTAATTGGCTCGATTGGATGGTTTATTATGCGAGTAGTCAATGGATTGATGATCTATTTTGCAGAACGCAGTTTAGGTGATGATACGCTAGAAGAAAATCCAGAGTACCGTAAGATGATGACCTACATCTCTGTAGCCAGGCGTTTGATCACATTGATCATCATTTTTATCGGTTTGTCCATTATAGCTTCTCAATTTCCATCTTTAGAGCGATTGGGTATCTCGTTGATGGCTTCTGCAGGTTTGGTGTCTATTGTGTTGGGTGTGGCAGCACAAGATACTTTAGGTAATATTTTGGCTGGTATCCAAATAGCACTAACCAGCCCTGCTAAAATAGGAGATACAATTCTCATAGAAGATGAATTAGGCATTGTTGAGGACATCACTTTTACTTATGTAGTGGTACGCACTTGGGATCAAAAACGATTAGTCATTCCTTGTAAAGAGGTAGTTTCCCAAATGTTTGAGAATTGGTCTATGACAAACTCTCATATCACTAAACCTATAGAACTTTATGTGGATTACACCACAGATGTGCAGATGATTAGGGATAAGTTTGATGAACTCCTGCGTGAATCTGAGGATTGGGATGAGAAAAACGATCCTGTTGTTGAGGTAGTCGATATGACAGAGAAATCTATGAAGATAAGAGCACTATGCAGTGCCAAAAATCCTGCTGTTGCTTGGGATCTACATTGTAAACTCAAAGAAGAGTTAGTGGCTTACATAGCACAACTTGAAAAGGGTAAATATCTAACTAAGGTAAGAGAGATAGATACTGTACATCAAGAAGAAGAATAGTTTAGTCAAGCAATGCTTCCATAGCCTGCTGCAACTCAAATGCTTCAGCCCTTGCGGCATCTTCAAAATCTTCTTCCTGTGATGCATATAGAATACCACGTGAAGAATTGACTAATAATCCTACTCGATCATTAGCTCCGTATTTGTAGACCTCTTCAAGGCTGCCGCCTTGAGCGCCTACTCCAGGTACTAGCAAAAATGAATCAGGAACTATCTGGCGTATTTCTTTCAGATACTCAGCTTTTGTGGCGCCTACGACATACATTAATCGGTCGCTGTTTTTGTATTGAGAGGCCGTTTTGAGTACCTGTTGATAAACCGGCAGTGCATCTGCAGTCAGTGTTTGATAATCATAGGCTCCAGCATTTGACGTCAAGGCTAGTAGGATGGCATACTTATCTTTAAACGCTAGAAATGGCTCGACGCCATCCTTACCCATATAGGGTGCAATGGTGACGCTGTCAAAATTGAGCTGCTCAAAAAAAGCTTTGGCATATCGGGTCGAGGTATTACCTATATCGCCACGTTTTGCATCTGCGATGGTGAAGTGATCTGGGTAATTCTCGTTGAGGTATTTGATGATTTTCTCAAGCGATTGCCAGCCTTTGACACCGTAAGCTTCAAAAAAGGCAGTATTAGGCTTGTAGGCCACACACAAGTCGTGGGTGGCGTCAATGATAGCTTTCGCGAAAGCAAAAATAGGATCATCCTCTTGCAATAAATGGGCTGGAATCTTCTCAAGATCAACGTCTAGACCTACACACAAGAAGGATTTCTTTTTCTGAATCTGATGATATAGTTGATCTAATGTCATAGTATTACTTAGTCGTTTCTTTATCAGGATCCATCATGTAATTAAGTCTAGCGATATAGTTGGCTACTTGTTCCTTGCTATAGTGAGAATTGCGCTGGAAAAAATCACCTTGCTTGTTAGCAACTAAAACCATCTCACAACCACGGGCATTCCGAAAGATTTTGTCAACCACATAACGCTCTTGATCATAGAAGTAATCATTGCCAAAAGTTGAGAAAGCAGGACCGTATTTTGAGTCTTCTTCTACATGCACAATGTAGGCACCGTTAGTAGCCACATTATCATAGAAATTATCCCACCATAATCTGGCTCTATCATATCGCTCTTTAACTTTTACAGTGCGTCCATAATTGATATCGCAGTTTTCATCACTGCGATTATAATTAATCACGATAAGGTTTTTGTTCCAGTCAAAGTTGGTAGTCAGATACTCCATTTGAGCCGCAGTCAAGGTGCCCGCATAATCATATCGCAGATTTTCTTGTGGATTACCCACGACCATCGTATCACTATCTGCGGTGATGATAGCTTGTGGTGGTGTGTAACAGCTGGTTATTATTAAGCAAGAACAGATTAAAAATAAGGATATACTTACTTTCCTATGTGAAAAAATTAAAGCAAAACCCTGATGTTTCATGAGTCTTTTTAATTTATATTTAATCATCTTCAGTCAACCAGAGTGAATAATTACTAATTTGTTCTTTAGAGATGTGCCACCCATCTTGATAATACTCGCCCTTTTGATTTATGACCAATATAGCAATACAGTTATCAGGCTTTGTAAAAAAGTTTTTTTGTAAGTAGTTGTTATAGTCCGGGTGAAAATCCTTATTAAGTTTATTTGTATTTACACCTATTTGTTCTACTAGATCAACGTGGACCACCTTTTTCGAATCTTGAATTATATAATCAAAATAAATATTTTCTGTATTCCTGCTTTCTGCTATTCTTTGTTCTGCCGTTGGAAGTTCGGATCTGCGGAAACCGCATATTCTAGGATCATGCATTGCAAAAATATAAAGCAACTCTTCATCATTCCAATCATAGTATTTCTTCAAAAAATCAATATTCTGAGTATTAAGAAAACCATGTCGCTCATAATCTAACGTCCAATCTTCCTTTTGAGAATTTTTATCAACATTATTTGCCCCACAGGAACTGACGATATGCGCCAAAAGGACTGCTAGAAAAATGAATTTACTTAGGCATCTCAAATCAGACAACCTAGATTTAAATCCCATCCTCATTCATCTTCAACTTTTCTGTATTGTCAACCAGTTGTAACTCGTCAATAATCTTCTGTATATCACCATTGATGATATTGTCTAGATCATAAAGTGTCAAATTGATCCTGTGATCTGTAACACGACCTTGTGGATAGTTGTACGTTCTAATTTTGGCACTACGGTCACCGCTACTTACCATGCTTTTACGTTTCTCGCTATCTGCTTCCATTTTTTTGGCGAGCTCTATTTCATAAAGTCTGGATCTCAAGACCTTAAGTGCTTTTTCAAGATTTTTGTGTGAGGATTTTTGATCCTGACAACTCACGATCATTCCCGTAGGCTCGTGGTGTAATTTGATGGCAGAGTAGGTGGTGTTCACAGATTGTCCACCAGGACCAGTTGAGGTAGTACGCTCAATGCGAACCTCGGTCATGTCAAGTTCTACATCAAATTCTTCTGCCTCTGGTAATACCATCACAGTTGCTGCACTGGTATGCACGCGACCTTGGGTTTCCGTTTGTGGGACGCGTTGTACGCGGTGCACGCCTGCTTCAAATTTTAATGTTCCATAAACGTCATCTCCGTTTACTTCAAGGATGATCTCCTTAAAACCACCGCTAGTACCATGGCTGGTGTCAACGATACTTGTGCTCCAGCCTTTACTGGAACAGTATTTCTCATACATTCTAAAGAGGTCACCCGCAAAAATACTTGCCTCATCACCACCAGCACCAGCGCGTATTTCCATGACGGCATTTTTGGCATCTTCTGGATCTTTGGGCACCAGCATCATGCGTATTTCCTCTTCTAGCTTAGGCATAGCTTCTTGAGCTTCCTCCAGCTGCATTTGTGCCATTTCTACCATATCTGGATCGCTGCCATCGGCTATGATTTCTTGCGCCTCTTTAAGGTTGTTGTCTATGGTTATATATTCCTCGCGTTTGTCCATTAGGTCTTTCAGGTCTTTATATTCCTTAGTCAACTGGACATAACGTTTTTGATCTGATATGATATCTGGCTGTATGATCAAGTCATTTACCTCGTCAAACCTGTTCTTTACTATGTTTAATTTATCTAGCATCTTCTTTTCTCAAGTCTTGCGAAAATACGGAAATTGCCTCTCATTTTTTCGGCATAATACTTGGTGATTTGGATCTTTTCAAAACACTGACCATGAAAAAATTCTTGTTTTCCATTTTTGCAATTTCTGCTTCCATCATGCATGCTCAATTATTTGAAATAGGTGCTGGCGCAGGTACTGGAGCTTATTATATGATTGAAGAAGCAGATAACAGCGTGATTACGGCCTATGATTCACCAGCATCGATTTATGTAGATGTCAAGTATAATTTTAAAGATCGCATTGATGGCTTGAAGCTCAGGTTTCAAAATACCAGCGTCAATGTAGTTGGTGAGGATTATCAAACTCAGAGAAGTCTAGACGGTATTGTCGAATCATTCACCACCTCATTGCTGTATGAGCGTCTACGAGCAGATAAAATATTCAACATAGGTTATAATGCTGGTATCGGCTACACTTTGCAAGAGTTTATACAGGTTAAAAATGAAAACAATGCAGCGCTAGAAGATCGATTTATGAGTGTTTCTTTTAATGGAATTTTCTCGTTGCGTCTTCAGGATAAGTTGCGTTTCAATCTAGATACTGGATTGCTGTGGACTGATCCTATCAATACATTCAGAGGTTCTGACGACTGGCAAACAGCTGGTGAAGACCTCAGTTTCTTGTCACAGTTAGGCGTATCCTACAGATTTTAAATAGTTGACTTGATTAAAACAATAGGATTAGGTGGTGGCTGCCACTGGTGTACTGAAGCTGTTTTTAAACGGGTATATGGCGTTAATCACGTGCGTCAAGGTTATATTAAAAGCGTGTCTCCCGATCATACTTTTAGCGAGGCAATTTTGCTCAAATTTGACGCTCGGGTTGTTTCTCTTGAACGATTGCTGGAAATCCATCTGGCCACGCATTCTTCTACATCCATGCACCAGCGCAGGACAGACTATCGCAGTGCTGCCTACTACCTTGACGATGCCACTGGTTTGTTGTTGAGTGATTTGATAGTTACGCTTTCGCGAAAGCATCATAAAAAATACATCCTGCAAGTGCTACCTATGGTCGCCTTTAAAGAATCGCGAGAGTCCATTAGAGATTACTATGCAACCAGACCAGACGCGCCATTTTGTAAACGCTATATCGAGCCAAAATTAGAAATCGTCAAAGCAATGCAGGATCAATAGGTGAACGTGCCGTACTCGCTATTTATGGTGAGCTTTTTATGATCGCTAGCCTCAACGCGACCCATGATTTGTGCATCTACATTGAATGATCTTGATACCTCCATAATTTGGTCTGCGATGGCTGGATTGACATACAGTTCCATTCGGTGACCCATGTTGAATACCTGATACATCTCTTTCCAATCAGTCCCAGATTCCTGCTGAATCAATTTGAACAGTGGTGGTATCTCAAACATGTTGTCTTTAATAATGTGTAAATCGTTGACAAAGTGCAACACCTTAGTCTGCGCGCCACCGCTACAATGCACCATGCCGTGCAGCTGCTCGCGATCGACTTGATCCAGGATACTCTTGATTATCGGCGCATAGGTACGAGTAGGCGAGAGCACCAATTTTCCAGCATCCAGCGGACTGCCGTCAACAGCATCCAGAAGATGTTTGCTACCCGAATAGACTAAATCTACCGGTACATGCGAGTCATAACTCTCTGGGAAATCTGCCGCTAGCTGCTTGTTGAACACGTCATGGCGTGCGCTGGTAAGACCGTTAGATCCCATACCACCATTGTATGCATGCTCATAAGTTGCTTGCCCGTAACTGGATAGACCTACTATTACGTCACCAGCCTGGATGTTAGCATTATCAATCACATTGCTGCGTTTCATGCGTGCGGTAACGGTAGAATCTACGATGATGGTGCGTACGAGGTCGCCAACATCTGCCGTCTCGCCACCGGTTGATATGATGTCAACGCCGTGTGTTTTGAGATCTTTAATGAGTTCTTCTGTACCATTGATGATGGCGCTGATGACCTCACCAGGAATAAGATTTTTATTGCGACCTATAGTGCTGGATAGGAGAATATTATCAGTAGCGCCTACACATAGTAGGTCGTCAATATTCATAATGAGCGCGTCCTGGGCAATACCTTTCCAGACTGATAAATCACCTGTTTGTTTCCAGTACATGTAGGCTAGACTAGACTTAGTTCCTGCACCATCTGCATGCATGATAAGGCAATGATCGTCGCTGCCCGTCAAATGGTCTGGTACAATCTTACAAAATGCTTGAGGGAACAAACCTTTATCTACATTCTTGATGGCATTGTGAACATCTTTTTTACCAGCGCTAACGCCGCGCTGCGCATATCGTTTGGAAATCTCTTGGCTCATGTGGCAAATTTAATCTTTCACGCGCAAGAAACTGAGTAACCTCAATCAATAATCTTAATTGTCATCATGGTCATCGCTGCCACGGGTTTGTCCACGACTAGCGAGAATTTCATCGACTCTAGCGAGTCTTCCTGGACTGTACCTAAAGGCGTGTTTCATGAGCTCCTTTGCGTTGAGTTTCTCAAGATCTTCATCTCGATCTAGAGACTTAGCTCTATCAGCGAGTTGTTCAATCAATTCATGATCTCTATCCAGCGATCGGTAAAAAGAAACCAGTTCAAATGGATACGCTAGACTTTTTTCCCGCGCAAGTTCCTTTACTTCATTAACATCTTTTAATAGATACCAGCTAGCGCGTTCCCATGAGTAGGACAGTTGCAATCGCGCACCACGTTGATCAGCAGGATTTTTCAATTCCTGCGCAAGCACCACAGTTAGTGAATCTGCATAATTAAGCGGTTCATCTGCTTTGAATTGAAAGTCTTTTTTCCATAGATCGAACTGGGCGCTGGTTGCGGTGATTTTATGATCATTATCTAAGTATTCATAGTTGTGATGCAACCATTTACCTAGTTCTTCCTGCTCACTTTCTTCTTGAGCAACGACATTGATAGCGCTTATCATTGCAAGTATGAATAGAAGATTTGATGTAAATTTTGTCATTTAGGCATTTTGATTAGGTTGACCCTTCTGGTTCTAGTCTCTAGCGAGCTCATAAACGCGATAACGGCGTCAATTTCTTCTCTTGTTAGATCGAGAGGTTTCAATAAGGGTGAAGTTGTAGGCACCAATGAATCACGACTTGTACCTAGATATTTAGATTGTATAGGAGCTGGATTCCCTAAATTATAAAGTTCTAACACATCAACTAGCGATGGAAAATGCCCATGGTGCATCCATGGACCTGTACGCGTTGTTTCCCTTAACGATGGCGTACGGAATTTCCCTAAATCATCAATGTCTCCAGTGACATAGTAACGACCAAAATCTTCATCTTTAGTCCCAAAAAGCGCCTGACCGTCATTGTGGTATTTATTATCGCTAAAGTAAGGTGTGTTGTGACAGTTAATGCACCGAGCCTTAGTCCTGAAAAGGTGCAGTCCTTTTACCTGTTGATCAGTAAGGGCATCTTTTTTTCCTTGAATGAAACGATCAAAATCACTGCGTGGGCTGCGCACGGTGCGTTCAAAAGTTGCTAGCGCATATTGAATGCGTTTAAAAGTTACTTCTTCATCGCCAAAGGCTTTCTTGAAAAGAGGCTTGTAACCTTCTACAGCAGCGATGTTATCGACCGCAATATCAAGATTTGAATTCATCTCTACCGCATCAGGAATAGGGAATCTCGCTTGATCTTCTAGACTAGTAGCACGACCATCCCAAAACAACTCATGTGCATAACCACTGTTCAATATCGTCATGGCATTGCGCTTGCCTTGCTGCCTATTATGGCCAAAGGACCTGGTCAAGTTATCTGTCCATGCCAACTCTGGATTGTGGCAGGAAGCACAGGCAATTTGTCCAGTACTGGATAATCGCGCGTCAAAAAACAGCATCTTGCCCAGCTCTTTTTTGGCTTTGGAGTATGGGTTGTACTTGGGATGTTTTACTTTAGGAAGTACGCCTAAATCCTGAAACTTGCTGCGGTTAATAAGTGAGTCAAGTTCAGGTGCTGGCCATAGTGAGACGTCTGGCTGGCTGTAAACGGCACGCAATTTTGACACCTCGCTGTAACCATCACTTTCCAGGCCGGATTTGCAGCCTGATAGGATCATTACAACCGCCATGAACAAGGCTGGTCTCAAAATAAACGTTTTACTCATTGTTATTATTTGTGTTGCGGTTTTTGCTTTCGCGAAAGCAAAATTATCAATATCAATTATCTTTTTAAAGGGCAATGGGAATCTTACAATCGATGGTTAACAAGGCTGGTTCTTCAAAATCACGGATGTTGTATAACCTGTATTCATCAGTTCTCGTACCACCAAAAAGTTGTTGGTTTGTCGCATTTAAAGCAAAATCTAACTCAAAGACGCCAGGACTGATTTCATTGTAGGTACCAGATCCACTAATTTGGATGAGCTCGCTGCCGCTATCGTTACCTATTTCAATGGTTTGATCTATTACAAGAACAATGCCTTGAGTGCTGGACGTACCATCAGTTGGGAAAAATTCTAGTGCTGGTACGATGTTCAATCCTGGTGATGTATCCTCATCAGTTCCTTCATTAGTGAACCATCTTCTCAAATTAAAAGGATTTGTGGTGCGACCTTCAAGAAAGGTTTTAAATCCAACTCTAAAGGCGTGATAATATATATCATCACTAGTATCTGCAGTGCCATTGTCATCGCCTAATACGGCGTTAGGATCGTCGCGATCGACAACCACCGGCTGTGTGAAGGTGTTATAATCATTCCATTCACATTCTCCATCCTGATTAAAATCAAACCAGTGAACACCGTATACTCTATAAAACTGGTCGTTTGTATCATAAAACTGAGAGGCGGTATTCAAGGTTATATCACGATCGGACAGTGGTCCACGAATCAATGTGACACCTGGATTTCCTATAACCTCATAGTCGCTCAACTCGTTAAGATTGAGGTTAGCACGATATGTTTGCTCATCAATGTCAAAATCTTCCAGCGTGCGGAATATGTACTGTATTTGGTTCTCGCTAGTTACCGGCAACGCCTCAATTTCAAAATTAAAGTTTGAATCTTGAGTTTCAAAAGGATCAAAATCTTCTACATCTTCTTGTAGAAAACCATTAGGGAATTCTATTGTTATGATGGATTCATCACCAGCTTCACTGCCTATTTCTACACGACTGTCTGACGAGATGCGGTACACTTGCTCGACTTCTTCTAGATTGATGGTGAGCACGTCATTAGTACGATCTGGATTGGGTGCGCCTATCTCGATGTTGGGATCACTAGCTTGTGTAAGCTGCAATACGATACTAGGTTCATCGTCTGCATCCCAGCGCTCATTGATCTGAATTAATAATGTATCAACGAGCTGAGTGCCTTGAAATGTCAATTGATCAGGCGTTATGGTATACTCATCAATATCATTATCGCTGACTTCATAATTTACGGTTACCAGTTCATCTAGTGGTGCTGAAGTTAATGCCACAGGAACCTTGAGGCTGAAACGATCACTCTTATCAAATACTGAGACAGCACTTGATCCCAATTCTATCTGAGGCGCAGTGATAGGATTGTTATCGCTATCAACTTGTAAAAAGAAGCGCACAAATTGGGTTTGTGATGCGTCAAAGCTGCGACCGTTATCATCTTCTTCGCATGATAGTATGGCTGCACAGCAAAAGGCAAGCAATAAAAATGATCTAATTTTAATAGCCTTCATTTTGTATCATGTTTTCGTTATTGATAACGCTCTCTTCTGGGATTGGTAATATGAAAAACGGTGATGGATAAGACAAATTACATACATTACTCAAGCAACCCTGATCGCGTTCTATGTCTTTCTCATAACGCATGAGGTCATATAGTAATTGTGATTCAAATGCGACTTCACGCCTGCGTTCCAAGAAGATTTCTTCAAGTAAATTGTCGGTACTATCAAGGCTTTCAATGCCAGCTCGATTTCTTATATCGTTCAATCTAGATAAGGCCAATCCATTATCAGTATTCAATCGAGCGAGTGCTTCGGCATGGATCAGATACATCTCGCTCAACCTAATAAACGTGGTTGCGTTATCTTCCTGATATTTGAGTGAGAAATTGTAATCTTCAAATTCTATTTCTCCAAATCTGCTAGTGGGTAAGGTCTGTTCTTGGTATAATTCTCGTCTTATGTCATCATCTTCAAACAGATCCAATAGGTCATCGCTGGCCACAAACCTGTTGTAGATATTTTGATTCGTAAATAGATAATAAGCTGAAACACTCGAAGACACATCACCTTCAGAAGTTTGTGGCGCGCTGAAAGTTAGTAAACCTTCATTTAAATCTTGATCGGTAAGCCATTGATCAACATACTGATCTTGTGATGTTAGAGAGACGTTTGAATTTGATATGACTTCGTTTGCTTGAAACGCTGCTGTTTCCCAATCATTATATTGCAGTGCGACTCTCGCATAAATTGCTCTAGTATTAGTTTCATTGAAATAAGATCTCTCTGGCCCAACGTCCAAAAACGAGGTTCCCGTAAAAAGTTCTAGAGCGCGTTCTAGATCTGCTTGCAATAGTTCATAAACTTCATTTACCGTATTTCTTGCAGGAAAATCGATACTTGCTTCCAGCTGTCTGGTATTATAAACAATTCCCAGATGGCTGCCGTCTGATGTAAAATTTCTATTTTGAGAAAAAAGTAAGCTTAACTGATAATGCGACAAGGCTCTTGCTGTCAACATTTCTGCTTCTAATTGATCTCTTTGACCATCAGTCAAGAATTCAAAAGAGTCAATGTTAGCAAGTATCAAGTTGATAGCATTGATGTCATCATATCCATTATCATAATAACTCTCAAAGTCAAAGCTATCTTCTCTGCTTTCAAAATTATACGTCAGATCAATATCAGAAGGCACCTCAAGTTCTCTATTACTTATACGTGGTGCAAAGGTGATATTACCACCAGTGATTCCAGGATAAGTATGCACAAATCCTGAAAGTTGAGCCTCGATTGAGAAGTAAATTCCTGATACTGCTTCCTCAACACCTTCTTGGGTAGATAATTGCTCGCTGATAGAAACCTGCTCGTCAGGCTCTACATCTAGAAAATCGCTACAGCTGGCTAGCATTATAATGAGCGAAATGTATAATAGTCGATTTCTCATTAGAAGGTAGTATTTAATCCTATAGATATGGTACGCTGCTGTGGATAGACGTTAGAAAGTTCTGCAATTGAATTGCGTCCAGATTGCCTACCATCACTGTACCAATAATAAAGGTTTGAACCATTGATATTAAAACTTAACGAGTTTACCGGCAATTTCCATTTGTCAACAGGTGCCGTGTAAGACAATGTGATACTTTTTAATTGGATGTTGCTGCCATCATACACATATCTAGAAGAATTTACCAGTGAATTGCTGTTGGTAGGCGCTGGATTTGCTGCTAGATCACCAGGTTGTCTCCATGCATCAAAAAAAACGTTGAGGTTTAGATTTCGGTTAGTGAGAACATTGTATCCATCAATGAGATTGCGATCCAGTCTTATGTCACCACCATAGGTAAATGAATTAATAATAGCGAGTTGAAAGGATTTGTAGCTCAATGTATTGCGCATACCACCATAAAAGTCAGGTTGTGTATCGCCGATTATTTGAGCGTCTGTAATGTCAAAAAGTTCACGAACCTCATTACTGTCATATATATTACCATCTACTCTAAATAACTCACGTCCCGTAGCAGGATCAATACCTATTGATTCATAACCAAATAGGGCAGTGGTAGGAGATCCTACTTGCTGCGCTCTAGCCGTTGCCGCAGCAGAAAATTCTGAGCTCGCTCCCGATAAGGACAATATCTCATTATCAAGCGATGCAGCATTGAAGTTTGTAGTCCAGCTGAAGTTTTCATTATTAAACCACTGCGCCTCGATGGAGAATTCAATGCCGCGATTGCGCATCGAGGATCCATTGATCTCAATATTGGTATAACCAGTTTCAGGTAACGCAGGTCGAGTTGTTATTATATCATCAATGCGATCATTGAAAAATTCTAGAGTGGCTCTAAAGCGCTGAGCAAAGTTGTAATCCAGTCCTATATTGAATTTATTGTTTTTTTCCCATCCTAGATTAGGGTTGGGTGCGGTGCCTTGAGGACTGGCTCGTCTGTCAGTTTGATTGTAACCACCATTATTGATGTCATATAATCCTAGTGCGGCATAACTACCTATGCGCGAATTTCCTGTGGTACCGTAGCTTACTCGTAGTCTCAAGAAGTCTGTAAAGTCTGCATCTTTTAAGAATTTCTCATTGGACAATACCCAACTAACTCCAGCGCCACCATTAAAAGCAGTGTTATTGTCATCACCAAAAGCAGAACTTTGATCTACCCTAAAATTGATCAAAGCAAAATAGGTCTTATCAAAGTCATAGGAAATCTGTGTGTATCCAGACCTACCGTAGCGCTCATTAGTATCTGTTTCTCTATCGATTTCCGCAGCACTTTCTATGGGTTGCGGTGTAGCAAAGTTTTCAAAGTCGGTACCAGCGATATAACTAAGTTCAACAACCTCACCGCGCGTCTCTATTCCCGCAATAGCACTTACATTATGGATATCATTAAAAGACTGCTCATAAGATGCCGTGGTACTCCAATTCCAGGATCTATTGTTGCGTTCACGCAGTATACGACGGCCAAACTCACCATTGTTGGTAATACCACTACCATTCAAACCAGAAAAAAACTTGTCCTCTTCCTTATTAGAGAAGTCAGTACCATAAAGCATGGTGATGTTAAATCTATTATTGAATTTATAATTGAGGTTGATATTTCCCAGCAAGGCAAAAGTGTTTGCTTCACTTACATTTTGTTGCGCTACCGCAATTGGGTTCCCTATATTGGGAAGTAGCGTTAGGTTACCATTTTCATCGCGTACAGGTAAGGTTGGGTCTAGCGGAAAGCTGCCCAATGTATTTGGATTATTTTTAGTTACCCATGATGGACTCAATTTAATTGCTGCATTAAATTTATCGGTAACTATGTTGGTTGTGAAGCTTGTATTCCATTGCTCAAAGCTATTGTTCACTTGGGCTTCTTGCCTGTTTTGGTAAGTTACGCTTCCGCGAAAGCGAACTATCTCACCACCTATATTACCACCTAAACTATATCTAGAAAAAGTACCGTCATCGTTCAATAAACCGAACCAATCTGTATCAACACCATTATAAGGACGTACCGCTCCAAAATCACCATTGTTAATGTTATAAATATTCCGCAGTTCATTGAACTGCTCGCCATTCATGTATTGAATTTGATCAAACGCAGTTGTACGACCACCTTGAATAGAGGCGTTGAGCCTTAGTTTTCCAGGTCGAGCACTTTTGGTGGTTATAAGGATCACACCGTTGGCAGCATCTGCACCGTATAAACCTACGGCAGCGGCATCTTTCAAGATTTCTATGGATTCAATATCCTGTATTCCTACACGCGCTAGCGGATTCAAGAAATTCTCTGAAAATCTACCAGTATCTGCATCAAAGAAATTATTTCCTTCAATGCCTAATTCTTCTGTGAGGATAATGCCGTCCACGATAATTAGTGGCTGTGTACTTGTACCAGATACGTTGCCGTCAAGCGGTGTCAGTGATCCTTGCCCGCGTATATCGATAGATACAGGCTCGCCTAGATTTACATTACTGTTGATGAGAACTCCAGCAACTTGACCTTCTAATAATTCATCGACGCTAGTGGCTGGCTGTTCAGTTGCTAGTTCCCGTGGTTTGATACTGCTTATACTACCCACAACTTCTTCACGACGTTTCTTAGTACCATAGGATGAGGTGACAACCACTGCATCAAGTGACTCGATGTCTTCTAGTAACGAAACGTTCACGATAGCTTGATTGTCAACCAGCACTTCCTTGGTTTCATAACCCAACGCTTTAAAGACTAGAGTAGGTGAAGTGTCGCTACTTGCAGGTATGCTTATGTTGTATTTACCATCAAAGTCTGTTACCGCGCCTGCATTGGTTCCTTTTATCTGTACCGTAACGCCAAAAAGTGGTTCACTCGTAGATTTATCTATCACGATACCGCTTACCCTAGTGCTATTTTGAGCATTGAGAAATCCAGTCATCAATAATAAAAGTAGAAGGAACCAAAATTTCATAAAGACATTTTATAAAAAAGGCTGTAAAGAGTAATCCTTTACAGCCTAATGTTTTAAGATGTAAAATTCTTACTTAACTGCAAATTTGATAGTCTTGCTTATTTCAGAGTTGCTTACACTTACAAAATAAACACCTGTTTTAAGATTATGCTTGATAGACGCGTTGTTGATCTCACCGCTTTGAACACTACGACCACTTAGATCATAAACATTATAGTTCATATCATTACTTACCGTACCAGTGAATCTAATTTCACCGTCAATGGATGGATTGGGATATAGAGTGATCGCACCATTCTCAAATCGTTCAATACTTGCTGTCGCAGCATTGAAAGAAAACAACTCTCTACCATCACCATTGTTACCCTCAAAAATTATCTGGTCACCTAATACTACGAGGTCATCCACATCGTCTACCGTGCCGTCGATCTTTCTTATTTCAGCACCGTTAGTTCTATACAAATTGCGTTCTCCATCATTATTTGCAGTACCCGCATAGTACACTGCATTGTTGTAAACTACATAGTCAGATGGATTGTGATCTTGAAATTCTCCAGAATTGTTGCTCAATTGAGTGATAATCCCAGTTTCTGTATCCAGTATCCACAGCTGATCACCAGCACCCGTGTCGCCTTCAAAAAGAACATCACCATTATATTCAAAGTAATTACTGGTTCCATTCATTCCCAATGAGGCAGCAGCTGGATTTTCTACAGTACCATCTGAAGTACCGTCGCTTTGCCATAAGTTGCCTTGAGCCTCAAAGTATAGCATATCGTTTGCGATCGTAAAATTGCTTATGCCACTATTTGCATCACCTGTTGCGATATCCTTAACGAGACTGTAAGTGCTAGTCGCAGGGTTGTAGGAATATAATTCACGTCCTAATTCTTCTTCTTGAAGATTGGTTTCCATATAGGCAAAAACAAGATCGTTGTAGAATGTTACTGCCGTTGCAGCAACGATTTCTCCATCGATAACGTTTGGTAAAACTTGGGCATCCGTACCATCAAATGAAGCTAATTGGTTATTACCATTGTCAAGATTCACTGTCAAGTAGGCAATATCACCGGCTACTACTGCATTGTTAGGAACGTCACCATTTCTTGCAGGGAAAAGGTCAACTTTGGTTGTTCCTTCTTCAGTACCATCGCTAGTCCACAATTCTGAGGCGCCATCGTTTGCTGTGAAATACAATTGATTGTTCAATACAAAGAAATTAAATGGGCTACTACCAGCGCCACTTCCTGGTCTAATATCTTTCACAAAATTGAGTTCAGAACCATTGGTAGCATACAATTCCCGACCCGCATCTTCACCATCAGTCAAAGATCCAGAGGCATCGTCGGCTCCAAAAAATACTTGATCACCAAAAACAAATAAATTGTTAGGCGCTGACTGGTTAGGATCACCATCTTCTTCAAATCCAGGATAGATGTCAAAAAGTTGTGTAGGTGTTTGAGCAAATGCAACTGCTGTGAGAAGCAATAGCGTAAACATTGAGTAGATTTTTTTCATAACGTCTTGATTTAGATGAAGTAATTTAACATTGTTGTCAAATTCTTGTTAAGTAAAATTAAATAAAATTTATAAGATCGATATGATTTTGCTTTCGCGAAAGCGAAAACGTTATCGCTATACTGCATAAAAAAACTCCTTGAAATCATTCAAGGAGTTTTATAAACGTTTTCTTACTATCTATCTGGTAAACAGCAGCTCACGATATTTGGTCAACGGCCAGATCTCATCATCAACCAGTATCTCTAGCTTATCACAGTGATATCTAATGTCGTCAAAATAAGGTTTGACTTTATCACAATATGCTGAAGCCGTTTTCTCTGCATTTTTTTCATTATTGGCTTTCTTACGAGCCTCGGTCATATCAGTAATTCCTTTATTGATATTCTCAATGTGTTCTGAGATTTCTTCAATGATGATCATCTGCTCTTTAGCGATTTTTTTGAAGTCTTTTCCATAAATCTCTTTAAGTCCGCGCACGTTTTCTATCAAGGTGTTTTGATACCTGATTGCGGTAGGAATGATATGATTGCGAGCAATATCGCCTAGCAATCTACCTTCAATCTGGATGCGCATTGCATACTCTTCTACCTCGATCTCATACCTAGCCTCAGACTCAACCTTGCTCATGATGTTCAGATCTTCAAAGAGTTTGATACTTTTCTTTGAAATCTTGGCCTTAAGAGCCGTTGGTGTCGTCTTATTATTGCTTAGCCCACGTTTTTTAGCTTCTTTTTCCCAAGCTTCTCCATATCCATCACCTTCAAATCTAATTTTCTTAGACTTCTTGATGTATTCTCTTAAGACATTGAAAATTGCCTCGTCTTTTTTAAGTTTTTTGTTCTTAATCAAGCTATCAACTTCTTCCTTGAACTCCATAAGTTGATTTGCAACAATAGCATTGAGAACGGTCATTGGGTTCGCACAGTTGGCCGTGCTACCTACAGCTCTCAATTCAAACTTATTACCTGTAAATGCAAATGGTGATGTGCGGTTACGGTCTGTGTTGTCAAGAATTACCTCTGGAATCTTACCTACTACATTGAGTTTGAGATCTGTTTTCTCTTCTGGTGATAATTTGCCGTCAGTTACTTTCTCAAGTTCATCCAGTACGGCTGTCAATTGTGATCCAATAAATACAGAGATAATTGCTGGTGGTGCCTCGTTAGCTCCTAGTCTGTGATCGTTTGATGCACTGGCAATAGTGGAACGTATTAATTCTTCATGATCATAAACCGCCTTGATCGTGTTCACAAAGAAGGTCAAGAACTGTAAATTCTTCATAGGTGTGCTACCTGGCGACAAAAGGTTTACACCTGTGTTGGTAGATAGCGACCAGTTGTTGTGCTTACCTGATCCATTGACGCCAGCAAATGGCTTCTCATGGAACAGCACTTTAAAGTGATGTCTTGACGCCACCTTGCGCATCACATCCATCAATAGAGAATTATGATCTACTGCTAGGTTAGCTTCTTCAAATATTGGCGCCAGCTCAAACTGATTAGGTGCAACCTCATTGTGACGAGTTTTAACTGGAATACCCAATAGCATACATTCAGTTTCCATATCGCGCATGAAATTCATGACACGTGATGGAATAGAACCAAAGTAATGATCGTCCAGTTGCTGACCCTTTGCACTTGCATGTCCTAACAAAGTGCGTCCTGCCAATTGTAAATCTGGTCTAGAATCTGCAAGCGCACTGTCGATCAAGAAATACTCTTGTTCCCAACCCAGCGTTGCGTTTACTTTATTGACATTTTTGTCAAAATATTTACAAACTGCTGTTGCTGCTTGATCTACCGTTTGAAGGGATCTTAATAACGGAGTTTTAAAGTCAAGCGCTTCACCAGTATATGCGATAAATACTGTAGGAATACACAAAGTGGTCCCCATGATAAACGCTGGTGATGTAGGATCCCAAGCGGTGTAACCACGAGCTTCAAAGGTGTTTCTTATACCTCCATTAGGGAAAGAGGATGCGTCTGGTTCTTGCTGTACCAGTTGTCCACCACCAAATTTTTCTAAGACCTCACCATCCATTTCTAATTCAAAGAAAGCATCGTGCTTCTCTGCAGTACCACCAGTAAGTGGCTGGAACCAGTGTGTGTAGTGAGTCGCGCCATTCTGGATGGCCCATTCCTTCATTCCAGTAGATATATGATCTGCGATGTCACGGCTTATTTTAGCACCTGTTTCCATGGCATCCATGACACTCTTGTAAGAGTCTTTGGTTAAGTGCTGGCGCATAGCAGATTTATTGAATACGTGCTTGCCAAATATCTCACTGCGACGTGCAGGTTCATTTACTTCAACTGGTTTGCGATTTAAAGTTTCTTTAATCGCCTGAAATCTAAGAGTGGACATAATTTTGTAAAATTTATGCCGCAAAAATAAGAATAAATGAAAATGACCCTCATTAAATTAGGGTTAAACTATCAACATGAATATGTTTTCTGTTTATAACCCTTAAAATATTGGGGTGCCAAAGGCGAATAGTAAAAATATGCAATAGGCTAGCAACAAAAAAACGCCTTTAAATCTGCCGATACTGTTCTTTATTGGTAAAAACGCTAGCGGTATAAACACTAAGACAAACCCTAGCATCCAGAACATGTCATTGCTCAAGAGGTTGCTGCTATTTTCCTCAATGACGATGGGCTGAATTATACCTGTAATTCCTAGAACAGAACCGATGTTAAAAATATTACTACCTACTAGATTCCCTAAGGATATAGCTTTTTCTTTTTTCAAGGCAGCGATAATGCTGGCAGCAAGCTCTGGTATGGATGTGCCTATCGCAATCATGGATACTGCGATCACACTTTCTGGAATATTGAGGCTCGTGGCAATATCAACAGCACCTTCAACAAGCCACTCAGATCCTAGCCATAACGCAATGCCGCCTAGAACAAGATAAACTATGATTTTCCACCATGGATTAGGTTGGATATCATCAGTAATTTCTATGTTCATGGTAGATTTATCCTTTCTCGCTTTACGTATAAGTGTCACTAGAAAAATTACCAGTAGTACCAGCAATAATGAACTTTCCCATCGTACAAGATCAGACCCAAGCCATAAGAACAACATCAATATTATCGTGAATGCCAGTAACCATGGCCAATTGAATTTGAAAAAGTCATTTTCAATATCTAGTGGCGCTATTAGGGCCGTGGCGCCTAGAACGATGCCAATGTTGGCAATGTTGCTGCCTAGCACATTTCCCAATGCTAGTCCTGAATAGCCGTCTAGCGCTCCTTGAACGCTTACAATCAACTCTGGTGCGCTTGTGGCAAAGGATACCACTGTCAATCCTATGATCATGCGCGATAGTGACAGCTTGAGCGATAGACCAACTGATGCCTTTACCAGTAAGTCACCACCGATTACTAACAGGATCAAGCCCACGATCAGGAGTAGGATGCTCATATCAAATTCTCACTTTACAGATTAAATTTAGGCGATGATGATTTTTAATTAATCAATTCAGGATAACCGTTCACATCTTGCATGATAAAGTCCTCTAGATCTTCATCGCCCGAAGTGTGCAGGACACTTACATCACCTGTTGTTTCTAGAACTACTGCACGCACCTCACTCAATCGCAGGACATTAGCTTCACGTAGCTTGCCTCTAATTTCGGTCATGGTGACCTTAGTTTTATTGAGATTTTCCTCGATCAATTCACCATTATACATCAGGATTATAGGCTTGTTATTGATAAGCCCTTGGATTTTGTTGCTTTTAAAAGAGATGAAGCTCACCAGATAATTAAGCAAATACAGGATACCTATAAGTAACGCGCCCACAAATAGAGATGGTGAACTCGTCGCCGCACTCATCGCTAGAAGATTACCAATAGCGACAGTATTCAAAAAGTCAAACCCAGTCATTTTACTGAAGCTCTTGAGCCCAAACATGCGCGTACACGCAATAACAAGCAGGTATAGCACGACCGTGCCCACAACCACTTCGGGCATGATTTCTAGATCTTCAGTAAAATGTTTCCAGGATATTTTTATGTTTTCCATGATGGTAGTTTGTTAGCTTTCGCGAAAGCGTAATTATTTTATACCTACTGCGTCGATTGATTGTTGTCAACTTCACAAACACATCTAAAACCAGTCTTGAGTTCACTAGGTTCATAGTATTGAAGAGGTTCATTAAATAGCGGGTTGTAAACTTTATCCTGACCTATCTCATTGAGTTCCATGATGACTAGTTTACCACTTTCCTGCAAGGATTTGAACGTGTAAATGCCCAATGGAGCTGAGAAAATTTCATCTTGATAATAAACCATCTCACCGCGAGCATTGACAGTATTTTCAATGTCTACCATCTCGCTTGCTGTGGGTAGTCGGTAGGTAACTTTATAAGGAAATTTTGAACGTTTTGATTTATTGTTGCTGCGCATGGCAAAAACGGCATTGGCAAGGTCGGTGCGCCAGAAACAAAATAACTCTGCTTGAAATTTACTGACATTGACTGCTGGATGATACTTGTATTGAGGTGAGCTGCTATAACTCCCTAATTGTAAATTGCGCTCGACAACAGCTTTAGGATCTTGAAATGTTGCCTCCATGTATAACCTTGTATTACCGGTCCAAGGCTGGAAAACAGTATCTGCGGACAATTTATATCGCGGGTAATTTTTCATCCTGTCATGTTTTTTCATACTCCAATAATTCTCTAGATTATCAAGGAACTCATTATACATGAGGTTAGTCACGGGAACGCGATCTATATATAAGGAATCGTTTACCTTAATGGTGCCTGGCGGTACTGATAATGACGCGGTTTTAGAAATGCCTAGTTGTGATCCAGAATTGCTGCTACCACAACCAGTAATTATAAGTAATAACAAAACGGTAAAAATGTAGCGGAATCGAGTTTGCATGGTTCAGGTTGTTAAAAACTAATAACAGATTGATACTCAAAAATACTCGATAAGGCAGGTGGTTAACGCATTTTTGTACTGGTAATTCAAATTAACAACAACTTGATATGAAATTTTTTATTGACACGGCAAATCTTGATCAAATCAAGGACGCTCAAGATCTAGGAGTTCTAGATGGTGTGACGACAAATCCATCACTCATGGCAAAGGAAGGTATCACCGGCGCCGACAATATCATTGAACATTATAAAAAGATATGTGAGATAGTCGATGGCGATGTCAGTGCCGAGGTTATCTCGACAGATTTTGATGGCATGGTCAAAGAAGGTGAAGAGCTTGCCAAATTACACGACCAGATCGTGGTTAAGATCCCGATGATTAAGGATGGTATCAAGGCGATTAAGTACTTTAGCGATAAGGGCATCAAGACTAACTGTACCCTAGTCTTCAGCGCTGGCCAGGCATTGCTCGCGGCAAAGGCTGGTGCTACTTATGTCTCACCATTCATAGGACGTCTTGATGATATCAGCACCGATGGTCTTAACCTGATTGCAGAGATCAGATTGATTTATGATAATTATGGCTTTGAGACAGAGATTCTTGCAGCATCGGTACGTCATACTATGCACGTACTAGAATGTGCAAAGCTAGGAGCAGATGTAATGACTGGACCGCTTTCTTCTATTGAAGGTCTCATGAAACACCCATTGACTGATATAGGCCTTGCTAAATTTCTAGCGGACTATAAAAAAGGAAATAGCTAGGCTGCTTAAGCTAGAAAGCTGGAATTAAAAAACCCTCAAGAAATGCAATTTCTTGAGGGTTTTTTTATGATAACACGACTGCTACCTATTAATGTATCCCAGAAGCACGGTCTCAATCTTATAGTAAAATAGATTTATACTGGGATCAATGATTGTCAAGTCATCGTTGATAACCATACTACGGTGATTATTGCGCAATGCCAGCTGGCTATTTACTGATGTCTTATCGACAATCTGGTACTCTAAAGAATTATTGAATCCATAATTTTGAATATATCCTTTCCATTCTTCATAGGATATATTGTCGATGTTGATACCTATAAATTCTATTTCGGGATATTTGATTTGTAGGTTTTTTACCTGATCGTGAATTTCTAGTGCATATTCCTCATCGTTGATGGACCAATAGTAAATGACACTCAAACCATCGACTTCATTAGACAGGTTGATAGACTCGTTAGTCATGCCGCGCAGGTCAAAATCAGGCAACATGTTTCCGGGATCTAGGTCTATATATGTGGCGGCCATTTGTGTAACCTCTGCATTGAGATTCCTGTCAGTAGATACCGCAAGAAAGTCTGTGACCAGTTTATTGATTTCAACAGCGTTTTTACGGGTGCGTATGAAGTTTTTTATTTCGGTGGCTGCAAGATGGTTTTTGGTAAATCGATCCTCGATCAAATCATCCATCACCTCGATACGTTGTTGGTGAAAGGTATAAGATGTCAAGTCAACATCAGCGTTTGTCTCATTTGACACCTTCTCAAACGCCTTGTTCGAGATCAATGCATTTATATAAGGACTAAAGGCAAAGTTGTTGAGCAATTTGGGATTTCCTAATTCTACTCTATCACGATGCGAGAAAAATTCCTCAGGCAATGATTGAGAATTATCTAGGTAAATATTCTGATCTCTATTTAATGGATATTGCTCTAGTTTGTAATAGGAATTGAGCTTAATGACAAAATCTGTCAAGGCAGTAAAGTGATCGTTGAAATTGTATTTTTCTGCACTTCTTTGCAAGGCTTCTTGACGCTGGTTTTGAACTTGTTTTACCTTATCATAAAACGTCTGTGGATCATCATTGATGATGCTTAGGAACTCCATATTAGAGCGCTCCATATCAAGAAACAAATCAAGTAGATAACTATTCTCTCTTGCGTGATCTCCAGTAAAGGATAGGCTCTCATCAAATTCCTTGGTATTGAACCGCAACCTCAAACTGTCGCCAGGAGCTAGAAAAAAAGACTGGTATTCACCTGGGTAACCTATGGTGTAAAAGCCTTCATCTGCATTTTTATAGCTTATATCAAAAATACCTTTTTCATCAAGTTTTATGGTGTCATTGACGGTAGCATAGTCAGTCAACACTACATAGGAAACTTCAGGATTAACCACTTTTCCCTTAATGATGGTTTTAGTTTCTGTAGGAGAATTGCAGGATGTAATTGATAATGCAGCGCACCACAATAGTAGGTATAGGTGACGGTAAGAAGTTAGCTTTCGCGAAAGCTTAAACATAATTCTCATTACTACAATTAATTAACTTGTTGCAAAACACGAGCATTGACTAGTTATTGCCAGTTAACAGGCTGTTAAATTGAGTGTTGCGATAGACTTGTGTGTCGATGCTTAAATCGTATTTTTGCACTCCTAAAAAATAGATCATGCTTACGGTTTCAAATCTATCGGTACAATTTGGAAAACGCGTCCTTTTTGATGAGGTGAACGCAAAATTTGGCGGTAGTAATTGCTATGGGATTATTGGCGCTAACGGTGCTGGTAAATCAACCTTTCTTAAAATGATGACAGGCCAGATGGAGCCTACTAGCGGTCACGTGCATCTAGAGGCAGGCAAGCGCATGAGTGTGCTGGAGCAAAACCACAATGCCTATGACGAGGATACTGTTCTAGAAACCGTCCTTAAAGGTAACAAGCCACTACACAAACTTAAGACAGAGATTGATGCGCTCTATGCAGATTATACTGACGAGAATGCTGAGAAAATAGGTGAGCTGCAGGTGAAGTTTGAAGAAATGGACGGCTGGAATGCAGAGAGTAGCGCGGCAAGCATGCTGTCAAACTTAGGGATAGGTGAAGAATATCACTATACCTTAATGGCAGATATGGACAGCAAGCTCAAGGTACGCGTTTTGCTGGCACAGGCATTATTTGGTACGCCAGACGTGCTGATAATGGATGAGCCTACCAATGATCTGGATTATGAAACCATCGCCTGGTTGGAAAACCTGCTGGCAAATTATGAGAACACGGTAATTGTGGTGAGTCACGACAGACACTTTCTAGACGCTGTGTGTACTCATATAGCAGACATCGATTTCGGAAAAATTAATCAGTACAGTGGTAACTATACTTTCTGGTATGAATCGTCACAGCTAGCGGCTAGACAACGCCAACAACAAAACAAAAAAGCTGAGGAAAAGAAAAAAGAGCTTCAAGAATTTATCGCACGATTTAGTGCCAATGTAGCCAAATCCAAACAGGCTACCTCTCGTAAGAAGATGATTGAGAAGCTTGATATTGCAGAGATAAAACCATCATCCAGACGTTATCCTGCCATCATATTTGATCGCGATCGTGAAGCTGGTGACCAGATATTGAATGTCGAGAAGCTCACAGGATCTGTAGATGGTGAGGTATTGTTTAAAGACATAGACCTCAATCTTGCTAAAGGTGATAAAGTCGTGCTGTTCTCTAAAGACAGCCGTGCGACTAGTTTGTTTTATGAGATCATCAACGGCAATGTAGATGCAGATTCAGGTAAGTTTTTATGGGGTGTGACAACGACGCAAAGTTATTTGCCAGTGGATAATGCCGCCTATTTTGATGTTGACATGAATCTGGTAGATTGGCTGAGACAGTACGCTCAAACCGAAGAAGAGCGTGAAGAAGTATTCTTGAGAGGTTTCCTAGGGAAAATGATATTTTCTGGTGAAGAAGCTTTGAAAAGCGCAAGAGTACTTTCTGGTGGTGAGAAAGTGCGATGCATGTTATCAAAAATGATGATGAAACGCGCTAATGTCTTAATGGTTGATGAACCAACTAACCACCTAGATCTAGAATCTATCCAAGCTTTTAATAATAGTCTCAAGAATTTTAAGGGAACAGTATTGTTGACTACACACGATCACCAATTTGCACAAACCGTAGGTAATAGAGTAGTAGAGCTTACTCCTAATGGCGTGATTGATCGCTACATGACCTTTGAGGACTACATGGATGATTCTAAAATCAAAGACTTACGCAAGAAAATGTACAATCTGGATTAGAGTGTAAAAATTATTCTGCCCGAATTTGTGGAAAAGAGGTCCTGTTGAGGTATGATCTTTGCTTTTTAAAGCAAGAGGTTATCCGTAAATTTGAAAAAGGTCACAGATCATGGGAGTTTTGCGCCGTAAGAATAAGAAGTACGATTATGAGCCACGCTATTATAAAAGCGAGGAAGGCTCAAAACCTTTTGAGATCAAGCATAAATTTGATGATCAACGCACAACCGTAAATAGATTAGGGTTGAAAGGCAAATTCAATAATGCCATGCGTGATTATAAGGAAGGCACTGATGCGCTGGCTAGAAAACGCATTTACATCATTGTTGCAGTTCTCGTGTTTTTGTTTTTGTGGCTTATTGATTTTGATTTATCCATCTTTAGTTTTTAATTGACTGTATGTCAGATATCATTAGGTTATTACCTGATCACGTTGCAAATCAAATTGCCGCTGGTGAAGTTGTTCAACGACCAGCCAGTGTCGTCAAAGAATTATTAGAGAATGCCATTGATGCTGACGCACGTGAGATTTCGTTAATTGTAAAGGATTCTGGTAAGACTTTGATCCAAGTGATCGATGATGGTAAGGGTATGAGCACCATGGATGCACGCATGGCTTTTGAAAGACATGCCACTTCAAAGATCCAGTCTGCTGACGAATTATTTAATCTTTCTACCAAAGGATTTAGGGGTGAGGCGCTAGCGTCAGTAGCCGCAGTATCTCATGTAACTATTAAGACAAAACGTCCAGAAGATGATCTGGGAACCACTATTTCTATTGAAGGTAGTAAAGTGATTGCTCAAGAACCTGCTGTGGCTCCGGTAGGAACGACTGTGAGTGTGCGCAATTTGTTTTACAATGTTCCTGCACGCCGCAAGTTTTTAAAATCGGACAATGTTGAGTTGCGTAATGTGACTAATGAGTTTCATCGTGTAGCACTAGCGCATCCCAAGATTCATTTCAAATTCTCACATAACGGCAGCGATTTATTCAATCTACCTGCAGGAACTTATCGGCAACGCATTGTCAATGTCATGGGTCATAAGGTGGACGATAAACTTGTTGAGATCAAGGAAGAAACAGAATTGCTCAATATCCATGGATACATAGGTAAACCAGAATATGCTAGAAAAACCAAAGGACTGCAATATTTCTTTGTCAACGATAGATTCATCAAGCACTCTTATCTTCATCATGCAGTTTCTAGCGCTTTTGAAGGATTGTTGTCTCAAGGCTCTAACCCTAGTTATTTTCTATTTCTGGATGTACCGCCAGATAGCGTGGATATCAATATACACCCAACTAAGACAGAGGTAAAGTTTGAGGATGAGCACAGCTTGTATGCGATCATAAGAGCAAGTGTTAAGCATGCCTTAGGACAATTTACCATTAACACTATCGATTTTCAAAAGGATACAGAACTTGATGTACCGTATGAAGTGAGTAGATCTGCTATTAAATCACCTCGTATAGAGGTAGATCCAGATTTTAATCCTTTCAATGATACGGGTTCATCTAGAAAGGTTCATCAACATATTCAAAAACCTGCTGGATCTTGGGAATCGTTGTATGCTGGACTAGATGATACGAGTGTATTGCATGATGAAACTGTGACTAGTCCCAGAAATTCTACTTCATTATTCAATGATGATGTAGAGCAAACGGGCTCCAGTATTTTCCAGTTGCAGCGCAAGTTTATTATTAGCACGCTGCAAAGTGGTTTACTGGTAATCAATCAACATCGAGCGCATGAGCGCGTATTGTACGAGCAATTATTGAGACAGCTTACCGTTCAAAATGGGGTGAGTCAGCAATTGTTATTTCCTGTAAAGATCAATCGATCACCAGATGAGGTTGATATTGTCAAACAATTACAAAGTCAATTAGAGAGCGTAGGGTTCTTATTTGGTATTATTGAAAATAATGTCATAGAAATTCAAGGTTTACCGCTGGACTTGAAAGAACCACAAGTAGAGCCACTACTGGATGTCGTGATAAAGTCAGAGCAAGAACAGGTACCGCAACAGCAAGATGCACAATTGCAGCGCATGGCGGCTCAATTGGCAGGACAAATGGCGATTAAGACAGGTGAGCAATTACGAGTAGAGCAAATGCAGCAAGTCATTGACGAGCTTTTTGCTTGCGAGGAACCAGCGCTATCACCAGCTGGTAAAAAAGTATTTATTACGATTACGGGCGATACGCTCAGTTCAAAATTTGACCATTAATGTTTAGTAATATCACACCTGTAGTACGCAATTTGATCATCTTGAATGTCGTGATGTACATAGGTACCGTTTTTCTCGCGCCACAGCTGTATTATGATTTCAGTTTATGGTTTTTTAAACATCCTGAATTCGATTTCTGGCAAATCTTCTCGCATATGTTTATGCATGATTCGCGCAGTTTCATGCATATCCTTTTTAATATGTATGGTTTGCTATTATTCGGGCCACTGTTGGAACGATGGATGGGATCCAACCGATTTATATTTTTTTATCTCGCTTCAGGAATTGGTGCTTATTTATTAACGACAGGAATAGATTATTTTCAATACGTTCAGACCGTTGCCGAATTAGAATCTAAAGGCTACAGCGCTAATGAAATACCTAATATCCTTTTCACCAAAACCTCACTGGCAGTTCCTATGGTAGGAGCAAGTGGTTGTCTCTTTGGTGTATTGGCAGGGTTTGCTTATTTGTATCCCAATCTAAAGTTGCAATTGCTGTTTATACCAGTACCAATTGCTGCAAAATGGTTGATAGGCGCTTACGTCGCTTATGAAACACTTGCCACCATTGGAATCATTAATTTACAAGACAATATTGGTCATGCAGCACACCTAGGTGGTGCGATATTTGGCTTTATTATGGTATGGTATTGGAAACGTAACGACTACGATCAATATAGAATAGACAACTGATGGATTTTATAGATTCTGTAAAACTTAAATATAAACAGCTTGACGTACTAGGTCAGCTCATTGCCACGGTGGTAGTAGTGAATCTGGTTATATATCTGGCTTCTTTATTGTATCAACCCATCTGGAGTTGGTTTGCGTTGCCCGCTGGCTTCATTGAACCATTATTGCAACCATGGGCTTTTATCACCTATGGGTTCTTGCATGGTGGCATTTTTCATCTATTGATAAACATGTACATCTTGTACATTATGGGTCAGTTTTTACTCAATTTATTTACTGGTAAACAATTACTATCGCTGTTTTGGGCAGGCGTTCTTGCCGGTGGTCTTGCATTTACGGCTGTCAGCGCCATTTTCACCGAATTTTTATTCAATACCCAATTAGTGGGTGCCAGCGCTGGTGTTTTTGCAGTGGTGTTTTTTGTATGCACCTATATGCCTGATCATGAGATACGCCTATTTTTTGTACTCAACGTTAAGCTCAAGTATTTGGCATTAGTGTTTTTAGGTTTTGACCTTATCGCCATTTTCACTGGCGTCAATGCTGGTGGTAGTATCGCTCATTTAGGTGGCGCCGCTTTGGGATATTATGCTGCAACGCGCATGAAAGATGGTATTGATGTATTGACAGGAGTTTCTGCTGCTGGTGATTGGTTAGGTAATTTATTCAAGTCATCTGGTAAGCCTGCCAAAAAATCCAAAATGAAAACCGTTTACAAAAGTGCCAACAAGAAAAAAGCCGCCGGAAATCCAAAAGATCAACAAGCGCGCATTGACGCTATACTTGACAAGATCAGTGCTTCTGGTTATGACAGCTTGAGCCGTGCCGAGAAGGATTTTCTCTTCAAGGCTGGAAAGGAGTAAAGTTGTTTTTTTGTTTACGCTTTCGCGAAAGCGTGATAACAAGAACTTCAACATTTTAGTAATGTCATTAATTCTTGTGCCTTCTTTATTACTGCTAATTTACACGTGGGTCTATACCACCCATCTTAGAATGGCTATAATTATATCCAAAAACGCTTTTAAGTTCACTACCGTCTTCCTTATACGGCTTGTAAAATTTCAAATGATCAATTGTTTCTTCAAAACTTTGGTCAGTCCACTCAAAGTCAATTTTGTAATATTGTTTGATGTCGATAATTTGATTATCAGAATTTAATTGATAAACGTGGCGATAGGGTACTTCTGAAGTTTGAAAGTCGTTCGCAATTTCATTTTCTGCGCTAAAAAATGTCTCGATTATTTTTTGATCAGTATAGTCATATCTTATTATAGGACCGCCGTAGAATCCAGATCCTGCCCAGTCTAATTCGTGTTTATAGTTGTAAAATCTTAATTCTGTAACTCTTCCTTTCTCATCGATCGTTTCTTGTACGTAGGAGATAGAATCAATGCTGTCCACATTCCATTTTTCTAAAATAATATTTGATGCCGTAAAGCTAATTTCATGATACTTCTTACTCTCGTTTTTTTCGCTTTCGCACGAAATGGTCGATAGAATAACAAAGAGCCACATTATTACAGTAGAAGTTCTAAATTTCTTTTTCAAATCTTTCTTTCCTTTAAAACCTAGTCTGCATTCCTTGTGCACCACCAGCCTTGCCATACGGGCTAGGTAGCTGCCATTTGAAGACAACCGCTAGCACGCGCATGGCAATAACGGCAATGGCAGATATAGGAAACACAAATTGCTCTAGCATACCTACTTTCAATAATAAAAAGTAAACGCCACCACCAAAAATACAGGCCGTAGCATACACATTTTTACGGAAGATTACTGGAATCTCATTAACGAGAATATCACGTATCACACCACCAAAACAGGCCGTGATACAACCCAATGTAATACAGATAAATGGATGGAGTCCTGTTTGGATTCCCATTTCGACACCAACGATGGTATAAAGACCTATACCTATGGCGTCAAATAGGAATAAGGTTTTACGCAGCTTGAGTAACCAGGTTCTAAAGATAAAAGTGATTACCACACATATCAATATGGTGTACACTAGGTTCATATTTGTCATCCAGGAAACAGGTTTGACACCTATCAATATGTCGCGCAACGTACCACCACCAGCTGATGTGACAAATGCAATAATCACGATACCAAAGGCATCCAGTCGTTTTGAAAATGCAGCAAGTGCGCCCGAGACTGCAAAGGCGATCGTGCCCAGCAAGTCCATAATTTCTATGATATTCATTTAATTTCCTTGTGTGAGATAAGTGTAATCCTTGAGCAGCGTACGTACAAATTCACCATCGCGCAGCTCTGATTTGATGCCCAATAATTCTTCCAGGCGCAAGCGTAGCAATTTGAGCGCTGCATAATCACGGCTTTGCCCGGCAAGACGATAGATTTCCTTTGCCTCGTTTATTGTGGGATCTGTCAATTGATGTGCGGTAATGAAAGTAGGCTTATAGTCCTCGCGTACTTGTTCAAGTATAGTGTGAGAGATTTTGGTCTTCTTGCGTGTGTCAATGACGATCGTATTTGATGCGATGCCGCCCAATCGTTGGTTTTTATCGGTAAAAATAATTGAGATGATTGCAACTCCAGGTCCAGTAAGCCATAAATCAACTAGCCGCATGATCCAGGTGATAAAATAATCGCTCCACGTGGCAGGTGAGCCGTCAACCTTTACCGTGCGCAACTGTAAAACAAATTTTCCAACCGTTTTACCGTTAAAAATGATGTTGAAGATGAGTGAGTAAAAGGCAATGGGTAAAAACAATAGTTGATACAATCCAATAGAGGTGAATCGGTCTAGAGCATTTTCAAGGTTAGAAAACACATATGCTAGGGCAGATACGTAAACTCCCAAGACGACGAGATCGATCAAAAACGCCAGTATACGATAGCCCAGACTGGCAACTGTGTAGTTGATGTTTACATTTTGGGCAGTATTTACGGCAGTGTTTGACATGCTGTATTTAGTTTTTATCTTTAGCCAAAACTACAAGAATGCGTGAGGCTGCTTTTGTGAAGCAAAATAAAGAAAAATGGATCGCATTTGAGCGCGCGCTGGATGCTAATTCTAACATTGCCGCAGATCGCCTTGCAGATCTTTACATACAGTTAACCAACGACCTCTCGTTTGCACAGACTTACTATCAAGAAAGTAAGACACTGCTGTATCTCAACTCGCTGGCATCACAGGCGCACCAGAAGATTTATAAGAATAAGAAAGAAAGTGGTAATAAGATATGGGACTTTTTCTCCTATGAATTCCCATTGTTTTTCGCAGACCATTTAAAGACCTTAGGATTTGCCTTTTTGATATTTATGGTGGCAGTAGCCATAGGAACGATCAGTACATTAAATGACGATTCTTTCTCGCGATTGATCTTGGGTGATAGTTACGTCAACATGACGCTTGAAAATATACGTGATGGTAATCCTACAGGCGTTTATCAGCAGGATGGTGCGTTTGGGATGTTTATCGCGATCACGGTCAATAATATCAAAGTAGGCATGTTCTGTTTTGCATTGGGTATCCTTACTTCTATAGGGACCAGTTACATTTTGTTTTCAAATGGAATTATGGTTGGAACATTTTTCAGTCTTTTTGCGCTTGAGAATGTAAGTCTAGAATCATGGAGTGTGATCATGTTGCACGGTACCATTGAGCTATCAGTTATTGTAGTATGTGGTGCCGCAGGAATGATCATGGGTAACTCGCTACTGTTTCCTAAAACGTATAGCAGGATTACTTCATTTACTCGTGGTGCAAAAAATGGGCTCAAGGTCATGATGAGTACGGTACCTTTATTTATCATTGCAGGCTTTATCGAGGGCTTTGTAACCAGATATGCGTTCATGCCATCGATTATCAAGTACGCTATTCTCCTTGTGAGCGCGGCAATCATTTTAGGGTATTATGTACTCTACCCTTTATATCTCAAGAAAAAACATGCAACCATACATAGAACCACGGCTTAGAAGAGACTTTGGTGGCGTCATCTCGGCCTTTTTTGAATTTTTAAGAGGAAACCTACGCGGTCTCATCAGTGTGTTTATAGGTTATAATGGGATATTTTTCATCCTGTTTCTCATCAGCGTTTATTTCTTAATAACGGGAATAGTTGATGTAACGATGATCTCGATTACCGGCGGCGACGAGGATACGGCCTTTATTTTAATTGCAGTTTCTCTCATCGCTTTGTTTGGTTTTATCATTTTGGCCTCCATGTTTAATTATGCGCTATCCAGTGCATATGTGTCATTATATGAGCAAGAAAAGGTCAACAATCTAGATCGTAAGAAAGTGTGGAGACTTGCCAAAGGTCATCTGTTCGGTATGTTCTTGTTCATGTTGTGTCTGGTGGTCATTTATTTTATCAACGCGATATTACAAGTCGTATTAGGCTTTATTCCTGTTTTAGGATTATTAGCATCGTTGGTAGTAAGTTTTGGTCTCAATAGCTGGATTAGTATGAGTATTTTTAGCTACGTGCATAATGAGAATCACAACGTTTTTGATGCTTTTGGCGAGGTATGGACGCTTTTATTTTCAGGATTTTGGAAAGCAATTGGCGCCAATTTTATCGTTGGAATTTTACTGCAACTAGGTTTTGCAGCTATGAGCATCGTACCTACTATTTTGTTGGGTACCACCGCATATTTAGTCATTGACTCACCACAGGAATTTGGTGATAACTTGTTTTTACAGATCTTAATCATACTTGTGGTAACTGCATTTTGTGTCATCGTTATGTTTATACAGATGCTGTCACAGATCATGAATGCTTTTCTATATTTCAACCTGCACGAGACAAAGAATAACATCTATTTACGCTCGCGTATTGAAAAATTGGGAACTACCGCATGAAATATATAATGTTCATGTTGATTGTTTTGGGTTCCGCTTTCGCGAAAGCGCAATCACTACAAGATCTAGTGCCACAAATAGAGCAACGTCCTCGACAAATCACTGACACGCTGGATCGTGACTACGACCAAAGAGCCGTTGAGGCACGAGCATTACCAGCCGATCTTGCAGATAATTATACGGGTGCCGATTTTGACTACACAGACACCACAAACGACGTCAACAATGTGTTTGAAGAGTTTTTTGAATGGTTGTTCCAGGGTATTGCATCCATTTTTGGTGTAGAGCTCAGTCCGTTTTGGCTTAAGTTTTTACAATACACGGTATATGTATTATTTGCTGCACTGGCTATTTATTTATTGGTTAGATTACTAGGTAAGGAACAGGCGTCTGGGCTTACCATCAAAGCAGGTAAGAAAAAAGCCAGCATACGAGCTGGAGAGACGCACATTGAAGAAATCGATTTAAACAAATTGATCGCCGATGCGGTAAATGGTAACGATTATCGCAGCGCCATACGTTATCAATATCTCAACGTCCTCAAAAAATTAAGTGCCGCTGGCGTGATTGTTTGGGATTATCAAAAGACCAATGCCGACTATTATCGAGAGATTAAAAAACAAGAAGTAAAGGATCAATTCAAACGCATTTCATATCTATACGATCATGTATGGTATGGTGAATTTGCAGTGGATAGAAAAGTGTATGATCAGGCGTTGGTGCAGTTTAATGACATTAAGAAAACAGCTGCTTGATGGATAAACGTACCAAATTCATTCTATACGCTATGCTAGTTGTCCTGATAGGTCTGGTAGTGTTAGAAAGCACACGTCCCAAGCCTGTAAATTGGAGGCCCAGTTACACCAGCGGTGATAAAATCCCATTAGGCGGTTATGTTTTTTATGATAATCTAGATGAGATGTTTCCCGATGCTCAGGTAAAAGCCATCGATCAGGTTCCTATTGATTTCTTGCGAGAGAATATTGATCTGACTGATGCTAACTATATTTTCTTGAATGACTATCTCGTTTTTGATGAGGTAGAGACTGATTATTTGATGGAATTTGCAGCTCGTGGTAATAAGGTTTTTATCTCTGCAGGATCCGCTTTTGGTGCTATGGCAGATACCTTGAAGCTAGAAACTAATTCTGGATCTTTTTACAGTTATGGAGCAGAAGATACGTTGCGCACAAGACTAGTCAATGAGAAATTCAAGGATCGTAGCTATGTGTATTCACGTGAAGGCTCATACCGATATTTTGAGAGTTATGATACGCTCAATTCTAAGGTATTAGGTGAGGTACTAGCTTTCAACCCTCAATCAACCTATCTGGAAGAATTGATCATGGGCGATAGCGACGATGAAGAAGAACTAGATAGAGAAGACTGGACAGACGAGGAAAAGGAAGAACAGGAAGAAGCAGAACAGTCTTTTGAGGAAATGCAACTGGCAGAGCTTAAAACTCGCAAAACACCACAGGTAAACTTTGTAGAGACTAGAGTAGGTGATGGTGCTATCTATTATCACTTGAATCCTATTGCATTTTCTAACTATTATATGCTCAATGGTAAGGAAAACTATGTGGCCGAGGCTATGTCTTACCTTAACGATGGCGATGTGTATTTTGATGATTATGGTAAGTCCGGTCGCAAGGTGATACAATCGCCTGTGCGATTTATACTATCAGATAGTGCATTGAGTGCCGCTTATTACCTGGCGATCGTCGCGATTTTATTATATATAATTTTTGTAAGCAAGCGAGAGCAACGTATTGTGCCTGTGGTAAAACCGTTAGAGAATGCAACAGTTGATTTCACTAAAACCATAGGCGATCTTTATTTTGAAAGTGGTGATTATGACGCGATCGTCGATAAGAAAATATTGTTTTTTCTAGAGAATATACGATCGCGATATTATCTGAATACTCAAGAATTGAACGACGTGTTTATGAATAGACTAGCGGTCAAATCAGGAAAGTCAGTCAAGCAAACGGCAGACATTATTAACTATATCAAATTACTTAAATCTAAAAGTATCAATTATGAGCATGAGTTGACACAACTCACCAGACGTATTGAAGCTTTTAATTCATAAAAATCATGCAAGATCACGACAATACCAACCCATCAAGCAATGATGAGGAAAACAAATTACCAGATGCTGCACAACAGCAGCATGTACACAAACCAGATGACGGTAATAACGCTTTAAAGGATAGCCCGATAGCGGACGAGATTGTTTCTGATGTACCTAAGGAAGATACAGAGGATAACGAGATAAACTTCTCATCAAGAGTTGATCTTTCTCAATTATCTAATGCGGTAAAGCAAATCAAAGAAGAGTTGCGCAAGGTGATCGTAGGTCAAGAAGAAATGATTGATTTGTTGATTGTATCCATCCTTGCCAATGGACACTCACTAATAGAAGGTGTACCAGGTGTGGCAAAAACTGTGACTGCTAAGTTACTTGCCAAAACCATGCAAGTAGACTTCTCAAGAATCCAATTCACGCCAGATTTAATGCCTAGTGATATTTTGGGAACTTCAGTTTTCTCCATGAAGGATAATGAATTTGAGTTTAAGGCTGGGCCTATTTTCTCAAACATCATTCTTATTGATGAGATCAATCGCGCACCAGCCAAAACACAGGCTGCGCTCTTTGAAGCAATGGCAGAACGCCAAGTAACCATTGATGGTAAGGAATATGCATTAGAGAATCCTTTTCTAGTATTTGCTACACAAAATCCAGTAGAACAAGAAGGAACCTACAGACTGCCAGAAGCCCAGCTAGACCGTTTCTTATTCAAGATCAATGTGGATTACCCAGATCTAGATGAAGAAATCCAAATTCTTGAAGGGAATCATAACCGTAAAAACGCTGATCCTGAATCCATGATTACAGGCATCATGACAGCACAGGAAATTGCTGATCATCAGCTAACTGTGAAAGGAATAATAGTTGAGCCAGCCTTGATCAAATACATCGCACAAATTGTATTGAATACTCGCAATAATGCCAATCTGTATTTAGGCGCATCACCAAGAGCATCCATTGCTATCATGAATGGTTCAAAGGCGTATGCAGCGATAATGGGTCGTGATTTTGTCACACCAGACGATGTGAAGTACATCGCCAAGGCTGTCATGAGACATCGTATCATTCTCACACCAGAACGTGAGATGGAAGGCTTCACGGCAGACAAAGCTATCGCTCAAATCCTAGAAACGATTGAAATACCTCGCTAGTGAAGAGATTTTATAAGAGCATTTATTTAACGCCTAGATTATTCACGGTCATCATTTGTCAGGTGGTATTCTTTATTCTAAGTTTTTTCTTTAGAAGATTAGAAGGATACGCCATGATAGGTGTTTACATTCTGCTGGGATTATTTCTAGTGGATATGCTTTTATTATATCGTGCTAGCGGCATTGACGCAACTCGCATATTGCCAGAGAAATTTTCCAATGGTGATGATAATCCAGTTCATATAACCGTAGTCAATAATTATCCTTACAAGATCAAAGTAGAGATCGTGGATGAATTGCCCGTTCAATTCCAGAAGCGTGATTTTAAATTAATGAATGATCTAGCCGCTGGCGGTACACATACTTCTATGTATGAGGCAAGACCAGTGGATCGAGGTGAGTACCATTTTGGGTCACTAAACATTTATGCAATCAGCGACATAGGTTTTATCAAGCGTCGATATCGATTTGATAGCGATGCAATGGTGCCCAATTATCCGTCATTTCTTCAAATGCGTAAGTATGAGCTCATGGCCTTCACCAACAAACTGCGTGATTATGGTATAAAAAAAATACGCAGGATAGGGCACACCATGGAATTTGAGCAGATTAAGGATTACACACAAGGTGATGACGTGCGCAATATCAATTGGAAAGCATCAGCTAAGCGTAATTCCTTGATGATCAATCAATATCAGGATGAGAAATCACAACCGGTATATAGCGTGATTGACAAAGGCCGCGTGATGAAAATGCCTTTTGAAGGCATGAAACTTGTCGATTATGCAATAAATGCAACGCTAGTCATATCTAATATCGCCTTGAAAAAAGGTGATAAGGCAGGAATGTTTAGTTTCTCAGATAAGGTTCAAAATCAAGTGATGGCTCAAAAACGCTCCTCACAAATGAATGTCATCCTTGAAACGCTTTACAATTTGGATACAGATTTTAAAGAGAGTGATTTCTCAAGATTATACATCGATATCAAACGTAGAATTACACAACGCAGTTTGCTATTGTTGTACAGTAATTTTGAAACACTAGACGCTCTACATAGACAATTGCCATACTTACAGGCTATTGCAAAGAACCATTTGTTGGTAGTTATTTTCTTTGAAAATACAGAGCTTAAAAAGCTTACCGATCTAGAAACTGAAAATACCCGACAGGTATTTCAACAAACGATTGCCCAAAAGTTTAGGTATGAAAAAAAGCTCGTTGTAAATGAGCTAAATAATTATGGTATTCAAACGATCCTTACAAAACCACAGGATCTTACAGTGAATACGATTAATAAATATTTAGAGATAAAAGCTAGAGGCTTGCTCTAATCTCCATGAGATTAAGCGTAGTCTAGCTTTCTTTTAGCTTCAGTTATTTCACGGAAAATTTGCATTGCTCTTTCGTGAATTTGGTTACTCTTCTCTCTATTAGTAGCAGCAACCTCAAACGATTTTCTCATTAAGTTGCAGTACTTAGATTCTTTCTTTGCTATTTGATCTTGTACCTCTTTCTTTTCCTCTATGCTCATGGATACTTCTTACTCAGTTCAGGAACGAATGTAAATTTATTGTTAGATATCTCTAGCTAACACTTTAACAATTGATTGTTAAAAAACATTTAAAACGTTGTTAGTCCTGCAATGCAAAGACTCTTCTCAATAAATCGGTAGTACGTTGATTGACATTTTCACGTATCAATATTTCCTCTTGAGCGATCATAGTGAATACACCTTCCAGCGCTTTTTGAGTGACATAATTTGTCAAATCAGGATCAACGTCATTCAATAAAGGAATGGTGTTGTATCTAGAAATTGCATCGCCCCATAACTTTGTGGCACCTACTTCACTCAGGTTGCGATCAATCACTGGTGAGAATTTGCTATATAAAGTCTCTAACGTCTTTTGTTCCAGATAGCTGGTGGCGGCACGTTGATCACCTAATAATATGTTCTTGGCATCATTGAATGTGATGTCCTTCACGGCATCTACAAAAATTGGTAGTGCCTCTTTGGTGGCCTCTTCAGCAGCACGGTTGAGTAGTTTGAGACCTTCATCTGCAACGCTGCCTAGACCTATTTTGCGCAGTCCGCTATCTACGTCCTGTAATTCTTGCGGTAATAAAATCTTTACCAGATCATTCTTATAAAAACCATCTGTACGCATGAGCGTGGTTACCTGCTGATTAATTCCCTTATCTAATGCCTGGCGTAAACCATTTCCTATGTCCGCTTGAGATAATGCTCCACCTTGTGGCAACTGGCTGGCGATTTGTTGCAGCTCAGCACAGGATTGCAAGGTAAATACAGCTATGAATAGTAGGGTAATTCTTTTCATGATCTTAGGCTTTACCCAAAGGTATGCTTTCAATCAAGTCGAAATGATTAAAGTGGCGTTAACACCGCGGCATGCGATTTGATACAGATCTTGCCTATTTGAAATCCATCACCATGCCCAGAATTATACTCTTGCTGCTCACTATTACCATTGTAAGCAGCTGTACCAGCTATAAACAACTAGCCAAGCAAGATCCTAACGAGACCACATACTACTATGATAAGAACCTAGAGGGCAGCTATGAAAACGAAGTCTCAGAAAATCAAAAAGTTAGTTTGTGGCAAGATTTGTATCGCGCCAGATACAATAAAGATATCCCGCACAGCGCCTACCGCACACAGGTCAAGATTAATGTGCCATCTGATCGCGAACTTATTGCAACGCTCTATCGAGATGGTCGTAAAGAGGATAGCCTACTATTTAAAGGCAAGCAAAAAGGTAAATACTTTGTCTTGCGTAAACGTAGCCGATTCTTACCATTATTTCCAATCTTACTAGCTTCCGAAGGCACGAAGACGATCATAGGCAACGACCTTGAAGGCAACCTCACATTGGTTCAAAAAATTTCTAGCTCTTCATCGTCACCTTTATTGAACACATCTTCAGGAATAGACGCAGAGGTGATCACCGCAGTTTATGCCAGAAAATAAAAACCCAACCATTGCTGGTTGGGCTTCCTATTTTTAATAAGTGTTGATATGCTCGTCGTGATTACGCTTTCGCGAAAGCGGTAACAGACAAACATCTTACAACTTATTTATCTATCGATGCTACCCATCACTTTTTGGGCAAAAGCATTGGACGCCTCAACGCCGCTCATTCCTTGCTCCACATTATGGTGAACCTCAATAGCACCACAAATGTTTGTTACGAGTTCACCTACCACGTCCATTTCCTCATCGGTCACAGATCTGTGCTCTGTAAAGTGCTCGAGAACTTCTAGCGTAGTTTCAAGTTGCTCCTTGGTAGCGCCTTTTTGAAGGTGTCTAATTACTGGTAACTTCATTGACTAAGTCTTTAAGGTTATCAAATTTGTTAGTCTGCAATTGGTTTACAAAGCTTCCGTTTTTGAAAGTTGCAAAGGTTGGTAAATTGTCTACCGTTGCTAGTTTGCGTGATTCTGGAAACTTCTCGGCATCGGCAAGGATAAAAATGGTGTCTTCATTCTCACCGGCCAATTTTTTAAATTTTGGTTTCATCAATCGACAGTTACCGCACCAACTAGCCATGTATTGCACGACTACTTTATCATTGCTGGCAACGATTTCCTGTAGGTTATCTTGTTCAAGAGTTTTCATATATTATAAATTTATTATTAAACAAAAAGCGATAGGTAAAGAATCACCTATCGCCTTGATTAAAGTCAACTTAGTTGGCAGAAAGATACTCTGCGGTCGCCTTGCGGTTTGCCTGCATAGCGTCTTTTCCTTCTTCCCAGTTTGCTGGACATACCTCACCGTTTTTCTGCACGTGAGCATACGCGTCTATCATGCGCAAGAATTCATTCACATTGCGTCCTACAGGCATGTGGTTTACACCTTCATGAAATACGGTACCTTCTTCATCAATTAGGTAAGTCGCACGGTAAGTCACGTTATCACCTGTAAGTAGGTAACCTTCTAAATCGTCATTGTACTCTTGCTCAACATCTAGAATGTCTAATAAATTAGCAAGGTTGCGATTGGTATCTGCAAGTATTGGGTAAGTCACACCTTCGATTCCACCATCATCCTTGGCAGTGTTCAACCAGGCAAAATGCACCTCTGGCGTGTCACATGACGCACCTATAACGATCGTGTTTCTTTTCTCAAACTCACCTAGAGCTTCTTGAAAAGCGTGGAGTTCCGTTGGGCATACAAAGGTGAAATCCTTTGGATACCAGAATAAAAGTACTTTCTTGTTATTGTTTTTTGCTTCCTCGAGCACATTCAATTTAAAGGTATCACCCATTTCATTCATTGCATCCACGTGTACATCTGGAAACTGTCTTCCTACTATAGCCATTTTGTAATTTTTATTATGTTGTTTGTAATGCTGCAAATTTAGGTCACGCTTTCGCGAAAGCTAAAACATCACAATCTTATAAGATAATAAAGCGATAGCCAGTATCTATAAGGAGTATTAAACACGATAGCTTATTGCTATCAATCAAGATTCAGGTTTGATCTCGTTGAGGTCTATATTTTTTTGCGCGGCATAGTCATAGCCGCGCTGCCACCATTGCGTCATCTTCTCTTTTTTAAAGATTAATGAATTGACAGTGAGTACCGTAGGCGTGTAGTATAGATTGATGATAGCGTCGTGATTATTTGCCGCAAACTTGCCTATGGCGATGTTTTGTTTCTCAATGCGATCCATCATAAAGCCATGTAGACTTGTGAGTAACGAGAATACATTGGTGGATGGTAACGAGTTGTAATAGGTGACCTCTGTCTCAAGAATGATAACATCAACCACAGTAGCGCCGCGATCAATGGCTTCTTTGATAGGCACCATACTGCCAAAACCGCCATCTGCATACTCGCAGCCATTCTTCTTGACTAGACTCATAAATGGTATGTAATTGCATGAGATCCAGATCCAGTCAATGAAATCCCCATAGGTAACATCCTTAATGGATTTATACTCTACCTCGTTGAGTGATAGGTTGCTCACGGTAACTACCACCTCTTTACCAGATTGCTGCAATTGTTGAAACTCTGCAACAGTCAGTGTTTTTTTGATTAGTTTTCTTAAATTATGACTCTCGCCAAAGGTCTTGCTGCCCTTCATAAAATTGCGCAGCACTTTCCAGTGATTGATGCTTATGCTTTGGTCTTGGAATTTATCGATTTTGGTTATAAAGGGTCGCGAGCTAAAAATAGAATCCTGGTTCACATGAGTATAGACATGCTTGATCTTATCGATCATGCCTAGTGCGAGGTGCGATATCAAGAGGCTACCAGTGCTGGTGCCTAGATAAAGATCATACTCATGCTTGAGTTCTTCAATGAGGTATTGGGCGACGCCACCGGCAAATGCGCCCTTGCTGCCGCCACCAGAAATGACTAGGGCTCGCATGTTTTAGTTTTTAGATTCTTGATCTACTTCTTCTAGGGAAATCAAGCTGTCATAAAAGGTACCACGCAAACGTTCTGGATTGATAAAGCCATTGCCATAGCCTTGAGCGTCATATCTTTTGGTGATTTTCTCATCTGCAAGGATGCGCTCACGTGATTTCTCTTGTGCTATTGCCAGTTTTACCTGACTGCGTATGTCCATAAGCATATTTACATGAGCTACAAGATCTTTATAGGTTCCCAAGTTACCATGGCCTGGAACGATTTGGGTGTCTGGATTAATGGTGGCCAGTACCCGCTGTTGTGCTTCTATGTATCCATTAACGCTACCGCCAGACTTAAGATCTATGTACGGATAACGACCATTAAAGAAAACATCGCCCATGTGCACGACATTACTCTTTGGGAAATAGACAAAGCTATCGCCATCTGTATGAGCATTGTGTACATGGATGATCATAGCATTCTCGTCTGGTAGATCAATGCGCATTTCTTCAACTAGAGTTATTTCAGGCAAATAACCATCTGGCTTATTAGCTTCTTGAAGTCGCTTAAGTACGTTTGCCTGAGCAACGATATTTAGGTTCTCGTTATTAAAGTTTTCATTACCACCAGTGTGATCGCCATGGTGATGCGTGTTGACAAGATAGGTGAGTGGCTTGTCAGTAATTGCAGCGATGGCCGTTTTAAGTTTATCACTCAATGGTGCAAATTGGGAATCAATCATCATGACCTCATCACTAGCTACTGCAATGAGAATGTTGCCGCCTCGACCTTCCAGCATGTAGAAATTATCTGTGAGTTGGGTTGTCTTTATTTCTACTTGATCTGGATTGATTTGGGCGATTGTAGAAGTAGCGAATAAAAGGCTGCAAGCTATGATTTGTAATGAATGTTTCATTCTCGATTGTTTATTGACAAAATTAAAGATGCATCACTTTTAAGTGATGCATCATAGTTCCTTACAAGTTAATCATTTTTCCTATTTCGCACTCACGCGCCAGACGATACCGCTATCATCATCATTAACAAGCAAACTACCGTCGTTATGAACGGTAACACCTACAGGACGACCATAGACATCCTTCTCACTATCAGGATCTGTAAAACCTGTCAAGAAATCCTGCGGCGGTTGCGGATTACCGGCCGCATCAAACGGAATGAAAACCACTTTGTAACCACTCAATGGCTTGCGGTTCCATGATCCATGTTGTCCTATGAAAGCTCCATTTTTATAGGTTGCTGGAAATTGATCTGCCGTGTAAAATTCAAAACCTAGGGACGCTGTATGAGATCCCAATGGCACATCTGGAACGATAGCTATATCTACAAGTTCTTGATGTGGATCATTTCTCCATCGTGGATCATTTATTTCACCGTAATAGGAGTATGGCCAGCCATACCAACCACCTTTCTTGACGCTCGTGGCATAATCTGGAACTAGATTATTACCCAATTTATCGCGCTCATTGACCGCTGTCCAAAGCTCACCAGTGATAGGATTCCAATCCATTCCTACTGGATTTCTCAAGCCTGTTGCATATTCTATCTCACCAGAACCATCAGGATTGATTTCAAGAATGGTAGCGCGACGCACCTCGTATTCCATGCCATTTTCACCGACATTGCTACCTGAACCTACAGAGATATAGATCTTGGATTGATCTGCATTGGTGATCAAATTACGCGTCCAGTGATTGTTGTAACCACCAGCTGGTAGGTCCAGAATTTTCTCGCCAGCACCAGTCAATTTTTCTTGACCTGTCTTGTAGGCATAGCGGTACAAACCATCGGTATTGGCTACATAGAAATAGTCATCAATGATCAACATTCCAAATGGCTGATTCAAACCACTTAAAAAGACTTCTCGATAATCTGCGGTGCCATCGCCGTTGGAATCGCGCAAGAGAGAGATTTGGTTAGCACTGTTGCGCGTGTTGCTTTCTACAACAAAAATGTCATTGTTTTCATGCACATACGTCCATCGCGGATGTTTTAAATCCGTTGCAAAAGCATTGACTTGAAATCCTGCTGGTGCGATGGGTTTATTGCCATCTTTCCAGCCTACTACATTGCTCACCAATACTTCAGATTCACTGTGATAGGGTGGTGGTAGTTCTAAATCACCAATGCTTGTTTCTACTATGGCGTTGTCGTTATCGCCTAGATTTTCCTTGAAGACTTCTGGAGTATTATCAGTTGCATTTTTGGTTTTGCAGGATGTAAAGGCTGCAAGAGCGAGCGATAGTAGTAATATTTTTTTCATGGTATTTTTTGTGTTCAAACCTTACCACTTGCTAGATATTCGCCAGCATTCATGATAGGTAAGTTTGTTGATTTAAAATCTTTCTTATTTCTAGTTATAATAATGTCCAGCTGATTTTCAACCGCTGTGTAATACTGCAGTCCGTCTTCAAAATCTTTGAAATTATTGTCGTTTAATGCCAACTCGATAATTTTCTCATCTAAAGATAAGACACCTACTATGATTTTGAATTTTCGTAAGATAGATCGAGCGTCACGAGCCGCCATGGATTTAGACAAAATATAGTTTGTATTGGCAAATGATAGTGATGATATAAATAACGAAACCTCTTGTCTATCTGCCTTTGAAAACAATAATGCAGCATCCTTGTAAAACGGTTCTCTTTGTGCTAATAGATCAATAACGATATTGGTGTCAACTAGCAAGCGTTTCATTGATACTTCTTTTCTAGATGATCAGTATAATCACTGGCGACATCTAGATCGTTCTCCAATTCTATCACACCGCTCAAACTTTGAATCAATGGTGTGATTTGGTTCTCTTCTTGGTCTTGCTTAGTCACGGATTGCAGATAAGACTCTATAAGTTTTGAAAGGCTCGTCTTATTCTTTTTGGCATATAGTTTTGCCTGTTCAATAATCAATTGATTCAAGCTTAAGGTGAGTTTCTTGTCCATAACAAAAAATTACGTACAAAAATACAAAAAGTTTACGTAAACTGTTTAGTCGATAGCTTGCGTACCGCTCAATTGCCTAATTTTAATCCTAAACGCAGCAAACAACAAGGTCATAAAAGGTGATAGCCAATTGAATATGGCGTAAACAAAATATTCGCCTACGCTCACTCCTAATGTTTCACTCTGGTATGCACCACAGGTGTTCCAAGGAATAAGTGCACTAGTAACGGTTCCACTGTCTTCAAGTGTACGAGAAAGATTTTCTGGCGCCAATCCTTTATCACGGAATGCACTCGAATACATCTTGCCAGGTACTACTAGTGCTAGGTATTGATCACTAGCTGTGACATTGATCGCTAAACAGCTCACCACAGTACTTGCAAATAAACCGAAAACACTGTCAAACAAATTTAGCAGTGCCCTACTTATAGTTGCTAAGGCCCCAATAGCATCCATGATACCACCAAATACCATAGCGCAGATGATTAGCCAAATAGTTCCTAGCATCTCTGCCATTCCTTTACCTTTAAATAAATCACTCATTTCTTCCGCAAGAACAGAATCATTTGTGATTGGTGGCACTTCCACTTTTACAGTAATACTATTCATAATGCCTTTATACATGCTCATGGCGTTCCAGTCTTCCATACCAGAAACTAAAAGAACCAATTCAGGTTGAAAGAATAGTGCAAATATTCCAGCTAAAAGAGTCCCAATGAGCAAGGCAAGCAATGGTGAGACTTTCTTTACTATCAATCCTATAACGATAACAGGCACCAGTAGTAACCATGGCGTGATATTAAATGTATCATCTAGCACCTTTTGGTATTTAGTTACGTCCGCATCACCGACTGAATCAAAAGTTAATCCTATAATTATAAAGGCTGTTAAGGTGACCAATATAGTGGGAACAGTCGTTAAACTCATATATTTTATATGTGTAAACAAATCAGTTCCAGCCATTGCTGGTGCCAGATTTGTCGTGTCGCTCAAAGGGCTTAATTTATCGCCAAAATAAGCGCCACTCAACACAGCACCAGCAGTCATTCCTGCGCTTATGTCTAAGGCAGCTGCAATTCCAATCAAGGCAATACCTACGGTCGCGGTGGTCGTCCAGCTACTTCCAGTGGAAACGCTTATCACCGCACAAATGATTACACAGGCAGCTAAAAAAATTGTGGGATTTAAGATTTCCATCCCATAATAAATCATGCTAGGAATAATACCGCTAATAAACCAGGTTCCAGCAAGCGCACCTACCATCAATAGAATTAATATTGCACCAGTAGTTGACTTCAAATTTTGAGCTACTTCTTCTATCATGGACTTGTAACTAACCTTATTAAAGTAACCTATAATCCCAGCGACTGTTGCTCCTAAGAGTAGTACAAACTGATTGGAACCTCCAAGACTATCATCCTCAAAAATGTAGACGTTGATAGCTAGCATAATTACCAGCGCAACAACGGGTATCAAAGCTTCCCAAATATTCAGCTTTCTGTTCTCTATAATTTTCTCGTCCTCGTGGTTGATATTTTGACTTTCCATGGAAAAATTTAGTTAACGTAATGTTACAACTTTGCGCGAGTTGTTGCAAACAGGAATGTTGGTCGGTGGTTAATCTATTTCTAGATATACCGCTTTCCTGCCTGCCGGCAGGCAGGCGCGAAAGCGTAATCATTCAAATAATGAATCTTTAATCCTTGCAGGATCGTCCTTTAAAAAATCCCTGCAAGCTGTTTCTAATTACAAAACTCACTTGCAGAGAAGCCTGATAGTCTTACTGCTTCACATATTTATTGTAAAGCTTTTTTTCAAAACCTAGCTTTCGCGAAAGCGTAAACAACACATTCAACAAAGGAAGCATCAGTCTAAACGGTAGTGAGTCGACTTGTGTGTCGCCCCATTTGAGTAATATGATGGCATAAAACGGATTGTAGGGAATCTGGTTGCTGCTGAAGGTTTTGCCGTCTCGCACCAATCCAAAAAGTGCCGCCATAAAATTTTCAAATCCGGGCGACCCTGGTTCCAGCCGCGCTTGAAAAACGATGGGCCTGTCCGTAGGATTGTAGAATCTATGGTTATCCGGCACGGGCACCTTGAAATCTTGACCTGGCGACAGCCTCAATTCCTTGCCTAGATAGTGCACTCCTAGTGTTCCTTTTTGCGGAATAAAGTGTTCAGTAAATCGTTTGTGATAATGAATGGGATTGCCGCCATCGGGCTGTAGTTCTACTTCGATTAAGGTGTATGCGCCATTGGTTTCGGCACTGGTTTCAAGGATGGTGGCTTGCTCTTTTGTAATAGGATTGATGTAGGTGGTAGGCATGTTTCAAAAGTAGGGTAGCGGCATGAGGTTGTTTGATAAAGTGATAATAAATAACAATTATCACGACCCTAGATCGCGGTAGAAGTATCTTATTTTTGTATGACAAAATTTGAATGATGGCAGATACAATTGAAAGAATCAAATGTTTGATTATAGGTTCTGGTCCTGCAGGTTATACAGCGGCGATCTATGCAGCTCGTGCAGATATGAAACCTGTGATGTACACGGGTATGGAGCCTGGTGGTCAATTGACTACTACAACCGAGGTGGATAATTTCCCTGGCTATCCTGACGGAATAGACGGACCAGCCATGATGGAAGATTTGAAGAAGCAGGCAGAGCGTTTTGGCACTGAAGTACGTTTTGGCATGGCAACCGAAGTTGATTTTGCCAGCGAAGAAGGTGGAATACACAAAGTGGTGATTGATGGTAAAACTACCGTAGAGGCAAACACGGTAATCATTTCTACTGGAGCATCCGCTAAATACTTAGGCTTACCTAGTGAGCAACGATTGCGCGGTGGTGGCGTTAGTGCCTGTGCCGTATGCGATGGTTTCTTTTATAAAGGACAAGATGTTGCGATAGTTGGTGCTGGCGATACAGCGGCAGAAGAGGCATCGTATCTCGCCAAAATCTGTAAATCTGTAACGATGCTAGTCCGTAAAGACTACATGAAAGCATCGAAAGCGATGCAACATCGCGTCAATAGTCTTGACAACATAACAGTAATGTACAACACAGAAGTTGATGAGGTTCTAGGCGATCAAGTGGTCGAAGGTTTGCGTATGGTCAACAACCAAACCAACGAGAAAACTGAAATTGAGATCACTGGTATCTTCATTGCGATAGGACACAAGCCTAATACAGATATATTCAAGGGCCAATTGGACATGGGTGAAGATGGTTATTTGAAAACAATACCAGGATCTACCAAAACAAACTTACCAGGTGTTTTTGCCAGTGGTGATGTACAAGATAAAATTTACAGACAGGCCATTACCGCTGCAGGAACTGGCTGTATGGCAGCCCTAGATGCAGAGCGCTACCTTGCTGAAATAGGTGTGGTAGAAGAAATGACGGCTGGTGATTACTATGTGGAGTAAACACGATATAACGTATAAAAAAAATGCCTTAAGGTTTTCTCAAGGCATTTTTTAATTCTATCAAATCTTTATTTTACTCCAAAGTCAGAAATGTTTTTTTTGTACCACCATCACTTATCATAACAAACCTTTGATAATCAAATGAGCCATAGTATGGTCGGTAAAAATGATTTCCTGCATTATCCTGTATTTTATTATAGGACGGCTCGCCATCACTTTCGAAGTCTATATCATATAACGCAGTGGTTTCAAACCAGCCTTTTGATAGCTTTGTTCTTCCGTCATTTTTTTCTGTAAGGTTTTTGCCAGAATTTAAAAGAACGTGTAACTGATCGTCGATTATAAAAGCATTATAAGAAGGGCTTTGTGATCTTTTAAATATGCTGCGACCCCATTCCAGTTTGCCTGTAGGATCAAATTTCAATATCAAGATGTCATCATAGTTGGGCGTGGTTCTCGTGAAACCTCCATTCATGCCATTTGCAACATACGTGGTGGAAAGATAAAATTCCTCGGCAATGAGATAGGCATTTCCAGCCGTGTCAGTAAGTATATAATCAATGTCAAAATTTCCCAGTTCTTTCTTCTTTTTGTTTTTCCTGTCGGCTCTTGCCTCGCCATAAAGATCTTCATAAACCTGTTTAGGTAATACTTGACTTTTTCTAGAAATCACTTTAAGGGCATCTTTATCTATACTAAATACACAACCGCCTTTTACCCAACGCTCTTGATTTTCTGAGTATAAACCGACTAGATTGAATTGGCCATCAACACTTGAGAAGCCCAGCGACTGGATCAACATATCCTGACCTAAATCAATCTTGAGGGTTTCATTAAGATCAGCCGCGATTTTATTAAGCACGATCTCATAGTTAGCGTCACCATCTTTATTCTTTTTTCTTGAGCCGTTTTCAAATAGCTTACCCAAAGAGTAAACATTCAGGTCATCATCGATGAAAAGATCATTATGTTCATAAAGGATTTCTTCTCCTTCCTGATATGATTTTTGATACACCAGCTTGCTACTGGCTGCCTCAAAAACACGTATGGTATGAGAGTTCTTATTCTTACGGTTGTTATCAGTGGCAATGGCAAAGTGAGCGCCATCTGGCGTTACTGAAAAGTTAGTGCGATGATTGCGACGAGAACCAAACAGACTTTGTTTTTTCTCAACTTCTTGCTCAAAAAGTGTTCTTGTAGTAACGTTTTTACTCGCCATATCGATCGTGTGAGAATACACGATTCGCTCATCTTTTTTGGGCGAGTAAACCGTAAAGAATCTCAACAAATCATCGGTTTTTATCGCACCGATAAATTTTTGCTTGCGTTCTCTATCGACAATTTGATGGTTAAGCTCACTAAAATTTTCATCGTAAAAGTGGACATGATATTTGCGCTTTGACCCGCGCACGGTCACGACATTGCCGTTTGCAGCAGAATGTATGGCGAGTATGCTTTCTGCTTTTGATTTGTCATCAAAAACTTTGCTTTTTGTGATTTCTAATTTACTGGCTTCCTGCGCACATAGCACTTGCGAGGCTAGAACGGACAATAGTAGAAATATGATTCTCATTTAAAAGTATTATAAAAGGCGGCAAAATACGCATAAATAAAAATCCTTACCACGTTGCCGTGATAAGGATAGATATGATTTAATAAGGATGTTTTACTTTTTCATCAACATGGCTTTGCCAGTGAACTCTGCCATCCCGATTTTTGGATTGTTGTAAAGTTCCACTTTTGCATCGCCGCTAGCTCTCAATTCTAGATTGTCTTTAGCATTCACTTGCGCATCGGCATTTCTAGTAATTTTTAGTTTAAGATCTTTAACTTCTAAATTCTTTCCTTCCATTTTTGATCTGCCCTCAAGCACCATCGTACTATTGTCTAGATCGCCTTCCATTCGACTCTCTGCGCGGTCAGTCAACATAAAGTCAACACGATCATACATAGTCAAGGCTTTAAGATTACTAGAACCAGATAAGTTGATCTGTGCACTAGAACCAGACAGATTACATTCTGCTCTAGAGTCTGCGCTACCATTAAAGACAAGCTCGTCCACCTGACCAGTGAGATAGACTCGTGCGTCATCCTTAAGGTTCACCTGCAGATTATCCATACGTAGATCGGTTAACGAACTCAACTGCGCATCGTCTTTGACATTAATAGTTGTAAACTCTTCTGTATAAATAATGTTGATCTTCAATTCCTTGCTACGACGTATCTCTGCCGTTTGATTGATGGTAAGGTTACCGTTTTGCACTAGAATGTTAATGAACGGCTGTATGTTAGAATCTGTAATGATCTCCACTTGCGGACTCGTTCCTTGAGCAATGGCAATTTCATAATCGCCACCTATTTCTATGGACTCAAACATGTCCACATCTATGATGCGTTTAGTAACTTCTTTATTTCCTTTGATTTTTGTGCGGTCTTGCGCTTTCGCGAAAGCGAAACTCAACAACAACATCACAACAACTATCTTTTTCATGTAATTATTTTAAGGTAAAAGTAACCAAAAACCGCTCCACAAACGTGAAACGGTTCTTAAGGTATTGCGCTATTTAACAGCAAATACAATGCAATATGTAAAAAATAAGTGCGATCATGGTTGGTTGTTTTTTTCTACACCGTCGTTGCCGTCGTATTTCCAATTGGCGTTTTCGGTAGTAGGTTCATCTGTGGTTTCTTTTGCCTGTGTTTCTTCAACGGGACAATCAACGCAAACAGCTTTTCCATTCTTGATTTGATACGTGTAGTCAATGTTATTTCCCAGCGTGATGGCGTCACGATTCATGTTTGATCGATAACGTTGCCCAAATCTTCTATTGAATCGAGCCTTTGTGCCTTCTGGTAAATAAATCGTCATTTGAAGATTGTGTTTAGGTATTCCAGAACCTTCTTGAACCAATACATAATCAGCACCCGTAAAGGTCGAATCTGTCAATTCATAATTGTATTTAATCAAATCTGCCTTGTTGCGTGCCTCATCAAAACTAGATCCATAGGCTTCATAAATCATCTCGACGCTCGCAAGACTATCAGTAGTGGTGCCTACAGCGACCCGAACATCATAAACCTTTAAGTAATTGATGCCGTCTTGCTCGCTCACTTCAAAGCCTATCTCATTATTATTGAGATTCATTGTGCGATCGTTACTAGTCTCCAACGCCATTTCAAAAACGATGTTATCGTCAATATTTGCCGTGTCAACTCGTTGCACGGTCGCGCTTGTCGCAGTGCTAGCAGCTAATTGACCTACCATAACACTGAGTACAATAACCGCTATAATCCAGACGCCAGTGAGTGACAAATAGGTTTTGCCACCTATAGATTTTAGTCTACTCACGAGCATTTTAAGTCCCAAAATAGCGAGTAGGAACAATGGTATTCCAGCCGCAAGGATGATGGCAAGTACAAACCACCAGCTTGCCTGCTCCGCAGGTATCACTACATTAAAAAATCTCAATAAGCTGTTGCCATCAACGTTCACAGCACTGGCAGTAATGGTAGATACAACAAGAGCAACTAGAGCAATTGACCCAGCAAGGAATAGGATAAGACCTAAAATCTTGACAAAAGCGATGGCAATACCCTTGATCAACCTACCCAAAAAGCTGAAGAACTTAACCGTACCTCGCTTTCCTCTTTGACCTACTACATTGCTGTGGCTGGCGTCGGTCTGCCCATCAGCCACGGGCTCAAAACCCGCTTTGAAGTTCTCTTCTATATTGGAGATATTAACTTCCTTACCCATCATGGTAAGACGTTGGTTTGTAGTTACCGCGTCTGGCACAAAAATCCACAATACTATATATCCTAAAATTGAATAACCGGCAGTCAAAAAGGCGAGTAGAACCATGAGTACACGCACCCATATCATCTCAATACCCAGATAGTAACTCAAACCAGCACTAACGCCACCTATGTATCCATTTTGGGTATCTCTAAACAATTGCTTGTTTGCGCCGCTGTACGATTTTCTTGATCGATTTTTAGGCTCGTCAAAGATTTCCTCGTCAACCTCATAATCTTCAGGTTGACCCATGATGGTGATCACTTCTTCTACATGTGACGCGCTAATGACCTGTTGATCGTTTGCTCTACGTTCGAGAAAAAGCTCTGCAATTCTCGATTCTATGTCGCTCATGATCTCATCGCTTCCAGTAGATCCTGCAAAGGATTTGCGTACGGCAGCGAGATATCGCTGTAATCTCAAGTAGGCATCTTCATCAATATGGAAGAACAACCCAGCGAGGTTTATGTTGATGGTCTTGTTCATGATTTTTTGGTTTTAGGTGTGGTAACAATGTTTACTGCGTTCTTTAGGTCTTCCCAGGTTCCAGACAATTCTGTCAAAAAAATACGTCCAGTCTCGGTGAGGCCGTAATATTTTCTAGGCGGTCCGCTGGTACTTTCTTCCCACCTGTAACCTAGTAGTCCAGCATTTTTAAGTCTGGTAAGCAATGGGTATATGGTACCTTCTACGACCAGCAACTTAGCGTCTTTGAGCTTCTCTAGAATCTCTGCCACATAAGCATCTTCTTCCTTGAGGATGGATAGGATGCAGTACTCGAGCACGCCTTTGCGCATTTGCGCTTTTGTGTTTTCTATCTTCATCTTATATGTTTTTATAATCTTCCTGAGCGGTGTCTTCTCTCAAGAAATTGATCGTTAATGGATAGCGGTAAATCTCGCCCTCATGAGCTCTAATAGCTGCTTTAACTGTACAGAACAAATCCACAACAGCAAGTGCAAAAATGATCGTTCCCGCAATGATACCGCTAGCTACAATAGTTGAGAAGGTTCCTAAATCCTGTGCAAAAGGAAAATCATTACCGTCCATGTGTTCCCATAGAGTAGGACCGCCAGAAATCATGCTTCCTATAATCACGCCACCACCTATGAAAGCGAGGATGACTGTGTATAAGGTAATGCTCAACTGGAAGTTGATCGCCTGTTTTCCATGCGTATCAATAAAGGATGATTTTTTAGAATGAATCATCCATAAGAGAATGGGTAGTATAAAATTCCCAAGTGGTATGAGCCATTTGCCAAAAGTGAGCAAATGGATCCCAGCGGCGATATTAAGATGATTTGAAGATGGTAAATTTTCCATGACCTATTATTTTCTTATGCAAATATATGTCTAAAAGATAGTATTATGCAATACAAAGTACCATATATTTTTGAAAAGAAGTTTGATTTTGAGGAGTACGCTTTCGCGAAAGCGTAACAATAGCAAGCCTTTTAACAAGAAATGAGCCCATGAAAAAAGTTATACTTTCTTCTAACGATTTTTTAGTATTATCCAGATATGAGAGATTTTGACTACAATTCGAAGTAATAAGTCAATCTCCAAATGCTATAAATAGATTAAAGATGTGTTCACGTATCTTCGTGCTTAATACAAATTACCATCATGATTTCAGCCTCTAAGATCAATACGTTTACCTTTTTTAAATTACCTAGTTGTTGGTGGTCTGGTGTACGAGCTATCCGTATTAGTGAGAAAGCTTGCGAGGTAAGCGTTAAGCACCGCTGGTTCAATCAAAACCCTTTTAATAGTATGTACTTTGCCGTGCAAGCAATGGCTGCGGAGCTTTCCACAGGCGCATTAGTAATGTCTTACATCAAGGAATCAAATGCTCGTGTATCGATGCTCGTGGCAAACAATGAGGCGACATTTACTAAAAAAGCTACCGGTCGCATCACTTTTACATGTGACGATGGATTAGCTATAAAAGAGGCGATAGAAGCAACTGTTGCTACTGGCGATGGTCAAACCGTATGGATGGAAGCTACTGGGGTCAATCAAGATGGCGTACAAGTGAGTAAGTTCAGGTTTGAATGGACGGTAAAGAAAAAGGGCTAGTTGCATACAATTTGCCATTATTCTAACATCTCGCGGCAGTCACAGCAGTTATCTTGCTGGTCATGAAGGCAACTTTTCACAAATACAATTTGGAATTTAAGCAACCTGCAGGAACCTCTCGCGGCGTCTTAAAAACGAAAGACACCTACTTTCTTGTCATTGATAACGGTGACGAGAAAGGAATAGGTGAGTGTAATCTTTTTAAAGGTTTGTCATACGATGACCGTCCAGATTATAAGCAAAAGCTACAATGGACCTGCGATAATATCGGGATGAAACCTAGCGAGATGCTCGATGAATTAGTTGAATGGCCGTCGATACGCTTTGGGTATGAGATGGCGATGAAATCTTTGCAATCTGCCACACCATATGAATTATTCCCGTCGCCATTCACGCAAGGTGAGGATTTTATCCCTATTAATGGACTGGTCTGGATGGGCGATGAGCAATTCATGCAACAACAGCTTGAGGATAAACTAGCGGCTGGATTTGATTGTATAAAAATGAAGATAGGAGCCATTGATTTTGAAGCAGAAATGAAACTGCTCAAATCCATCAGGTCAAGATTTAGCAAGAATGAAGTCACGATTAGAGTAGATGCTAACGGCGCGTTCCAACCAGACGAGGCGCTTGAGAAACTGGAACAACTTGCAGCTTACGACATTCATAGTATCGAGCAACCCATTAAACAAGGTCAATGGCAGGAGATGGCTAGGCTTTGCGAGCAGACTCCAGTTGATATTGCGCTCGACGAGGAGCTCATAGGAATTAACTACATGGATAAAATGGAAAATTGCCTTGAGACGATCAAACCTCAATACATCATCTTGAAACCAGCACTAGTTGGCGGATTTATGAGTTCCAGACAATGGATCAATCTTGCTACAGAGAAAAACATAGGTTGGTGGATCACCAGCGCACTAGAATCTAATGTAGGCCTAAATGCCATTGCGCAATTTACCTATACGCTGGGTGTCAAGCGGCCACAAGGACTGGGAACTGGTGGTTTGTTTGTCAATAATATTGATGCTCCATTAGAGATCATAAACGGATCTCTTACTTGTAACACGAGTAAGGAATGGGCTACTAACCTTTTAAAAAAGATAGATGTTCATAAAAAGAGCGGCAAATGCGCAAAATGAGTCATGGCGCTGGATACTTGGTTTTATAGCCATATTTGTAGGCTGCCAAGTTTTTGGTGCCTTTCCTTTTGTTTTAGCCTTGATTGTGAAAACTATTCAAGATGGAGGAAACTCTATGATGTTAGATGAAAGCAGTATGATGCAAGTATTCTCTCCTAACACTACATTGTTTCTACTTATGTTGACCTTTGTAATAGGTACCATCGTTTGGTATTTGTGGATCAAATATGTACATAAACTTAATTGGCATGAAGCAACGACTTCGCGATCTAAGTTTGACTGGAGTCGCGCATGGTTTGCATTTGCTGTGGTAGGAATTGTTTCAATAGTATTAACAGCTGTTGGCTATTATCTAGAACCTGAGATTTTCATATGGAATTATCAGCCAGATAAATTCTGGATTCTTGTCATCATTGCGGTAGCGTTGGTTCCTATTCAAACTACTTGGGAAGAACTGTATTTCAGATCCTACATGATGCAAGGATTAGGACTTATGGCAGGAAACAGAGCTGTACCCTACATTGTGACTTCAGTCATATTTGGAATGATGCATATTTTCAATCCAGAGGTAGCAAAACTGGGCTACGTGGTGATGTTTTGGTATGTTGGTACAGGATTCTTACTTGGAACATTCACGCTAATGGATGAAGGAACGGAGCTGGCCATAGGATTTCACGCGGCAAATAATCTTTTCATCGCATTGCTAGTCACCGCTGACTGGACAGCTTTTCAAACAGATTCCTTGCTTATTGACATCAGCGATCCAGAGGCTACTTTCACGACATTTTTACCTTTATTGATGTATTATCCGTTATTGATTTTGTTATTTAGCTGGAAGTATAAATGGAGCAATTGGAAAGAACGATTGCTAGGGCCAGTTCATTTAGACAAGCCTGTTGAAGATCCAGAATTTGAACAATTAAACTAATTATTACATGATACCAAAGGTTCATCCTACATTTAAATTAAACGGTAAATCGCTTGACCACAATGGTCTTATGACCGTTGCCTACAGCTATGTAAAAGAAGGTGAGTTATGGGAAAAACAAGTAGGTGATTTTATTCTCAACTGGCTGGATGATTTTGACTTTCATACCGTATATACCAGCGGTTCCACAGGAACACCCAAGGAAACAAGACTCGACAAGCAGCACATGATTAATAGTGCACAACTCACAGGTGAGCGATTCAATCTTGCTGCTGAAAGTGATGTGTTATGCTGTTTACCATTAAGCTATATCGCTGGTAAAATGATGATGGTACGAGCCATACATCTAGGATGGCATCTAGATCTCGTGCAGCCACAACGTGAGCCGCTGGAACATGTGGAAAAGCGCTACGATTTCACCGCTCTGACAGCATATCAGGCAAAGCACTCGATCGATTACCTATACAAGAGCCGCAAAACTATCATAGGTGGTGGCCCAGTAGATGATTTATTAATTAAAGCGTTGAATGGACGTCACACAAGAGCCTATCATACTTATGGAATGACCGAGACGTGCACTCACGTAGGTATCAAAGAATTGTACCCTAACAAGGAAGATCATTTTACCACCTTACCCAACATCAAGGTAGCTGCCAGCGACGATGGCTGTCTAATTGTTCACGCACCAGAGCTTGCCAGCGATCCTGTCCATACAAATGATCTGGTAGAGATTATTGATGAGCACTCTTTCAAAATTTTAGGTAGAGCAGACGATGTCATCATTACCGGTGGCGTCAAGGTGCATCCTGATGTGGTAGAAAACAAACTGTCCGCCATCATCGACCAGCGTTTCTTTATAGCTGGTTTACCCGACAATGACTTAGGAAATGAGGTTGTGTTAATTGTAGAAGGGCAGGAACAGGATTACGCTTTCGCGAAAGCTAAACTAGACAAATACGAGAAACCACGACAGGTTTTATTTGCAAACAAATTTACCGAGACCCATACAGGTAAAATTGATAAAATCGCAGTCTTGAAGTCGGTAACCGCTTAATTTGAGAGAATAAGGAATAGCTAATTATTTGCTTTCTAGCTCCTGTGCTATAACATCGGTAGCGCGATCTAGCATGGTATAGACATTTTGAAAGCCTTGTTCACCACCATAGTAAGGATCGGGAACATCCAGGTTTTCACCAGGAAAAGCCTGCTCTAATATTTTGTGCACCTTCTGCTTTTGTTCATCATTATGAGCTAATGCAACTACATCGTCATAATTGGATTGATCCATCACAAAAATGTGATCAAAATCCTCAAAATCGTTTTTGGTAAACTTTCTACTGCGTTGGCTAGAGATATCAATATCATGTTTGCGTGCAACGTCAATTGATCTTTTATCTGGAGCTTCACCCTTATGACCACCACTGGTACCAGCGCTGTCCACCGTGTACTTGGTGAAATTGAGTTTGCGTCGCATTAATCCTTCGGCGAGTGGTGAGCGACAAATGTTGCCCAAACATACCATTAGGATTCCTGTTTTATCAGCCATGTCTAGTTAGACAGTTTTTTACGCAGGTCTTCTACGTACTTATTGAATTGTTTATCTGTACTGGCAAGATTATCAACCGTTTTACAAGCGTGTAACACGGTAGCGTGATCGCGTTTTCCTATTTGAGAACCTATGCTTGCAAGTGAAGCTTTGGTCATTTTTTTGGAAAAGTACATAGCTAGTTGTCTTGCTTGTACAATATGACGCTTTCTAGTTTTAGATTGCAACGTCTCCACATCCATCTGGAAGTAATCACTTACCACTTTCTGGATTTGATCAATACTTATTTCACGCTTGGTATTCTTAACGTAGTTCTCAACTATTTTTTTAGCTAGTTCTATCGTGATTTCCTTGCGGTTAAAAGAAGAGTGAGCAATCAACGAAATGATAGCACCTTCCAACTCACGTATGTTAGTCTTGATGTTATCTGCAAGGTAGTTGATGATGTCCTCATCCATTTCTACACCGTCGCGGTATAGTTTGTTCTTGATGATGGATACACGAGTTTCATAATCAGGATGGTTAAGCTCTGCACTTAAACCCCATTTAAAACGTGACAATAGGCGCTGCTCTATATCTTGCATGTCCACTGGCTTCTTATCGCTAGTAAGAATTACCTGCTTGCCATTTTGATGCAAGTGATTGAATATGTGGAAGAAGACGTCTTGCGTTCCTGCCTTACCAGCAAAAAACTGTATGTCATCCACGATCAACACATCGACGATCTGATAGAAGTGAATAAAATCATTTCTGTTATTCTTACGTACAGACTCTATAAACTGCTGTGTAAATTTCTCTGCACTTATATATAAGACTGTCTTGTCAGGATAGTTTTCCTTGATGCCTACACCTATGGCATGAGCAAGGTGTGTCTTACCCAATCCTACACCACCAAATATCAATAACGGATTAAAAGAAGTACCACCTGGCTTATTGGCTACGGCCATACCTGCGCTACGAGCTAATCTATTTGAATCACCTTCTAGAAAGCTATCAAAATTATACGATGGATTAAGTTGTGACTCAATCTTTACATTACGTATTCCAGGAATCACAAATGGGTTCTTGAGCTCTGGACTTTTACTGCGCACTGGCGCATCTACTGATTGTGAATTTTTGATCGCACGATTGCTACTAGGAATCTTTTCGGTAAATGGTTCCATGCCTTTTAGGGCATTTTCCATTTTAATCGCATAGATCAATTTTGCACCTTCACCTAGCTCTTTTGTAAGGGCCGTCTTTAATAATTTGATGTAGTGCTCTTCTAACCATTCATAGAAAAAACGGCTAGGTACCTGAATACTTAAAGCGGTATCAGTAAGCTTAACGGCTTTAATAGGAGCAAACCATGTTCTATATGCTTGCGGGTTTATATTGTCCTTTATAAACGTGAGACAATTTTCCCATACCGATTCTGCCGTCGATGCCATAAAATCTTTTTTTCGTGGTTAGATTTGACCATCAAGAATAGAAAACGACACTATAAAAATGCCCTCTCGATGATGACGCAAATATGTGTATAAAAAAGCTCAAAAAAAACCGAAATTGGGTTTGATTTTTTACAAATTTAATTGCATGCAGGATAGAAGTCGAACTACCTAATTTTAATCCTTAAATTCTATGAAAACATCGTACATCGATATACTGCCTAGGTATTCAGAAACAGATCAAATGGGCATAGTTCATCATTCTAACTATTTGATATACATGGAACAAGCTAGACTTGAGTGGTTGAATAATTTAGGTTTTTCCTATCAAAAAATGGAGGAAGATGGCATCCTTTTACCTGTGTATCAAATAGACATAAAGTATAAAAATCCGATTAAGTTTGGTGATCAAATTAAGGTTAAAACTACCCTTAGGAATATCCCTACAACTAGGGTAGAGTTTGAGTATGAAATTAGCAATAACAGTAACCAGATTTGCGCTACGGCAAGTCTAACGCTTGTGTTCACTGATGCCAAAACTTTTAGACCCAGAAAACCGTTAGAATCCTTTCTTGAAAAATGTAAAAAAATGTCTTGGGACGATTAACAGCAACAAGAAAATGAGAGAAGATTTACAAGAATTTTTCGATAAAGTGGTTACAGAACTTAGAACCGGAATGGTAAAAAGAGGCCATCCCTATAAATATGTCACTCTCGCTACCATTGATTCAAAAAACTCACCTGTTTTGCGTACCGTGGTTCTTAGACAAATTACCCAAGATTTGATAGGAACCATTTATACCGATTCTCGATCTAACAAAGTGGTACACATAGAAACCAACAGCAGTGCAAGTATACTTGCCTACCATAAAGGGAAGAAGTTGCAAGTCTCACTCTCTGGAACATTAATGAAGATTGAGGATCAGGAACACATCAAAGCATTATTTCATAAAGTAAATCCCAACGCTTTAAAGGATTATACTACAGCTACTGCACCAGGTTCTACAATTGGCGATCCATCGCAAGTGACCTATAATCCTAGGTTGCTCAATTATTTCCAACCGCTTGAGTTTGTGACTAGTTTTATTGAAGTATTGCAATTGCAAGATCCGTTGCATCACCGTGCACGTTTTGTAAAACAGCCCGATGGATCGTGGAATGGTGACTGGCTCACTCCTTAATCAACTGCCACGCCTGTTATTGGGTACATTTTATTGACTTCTTCAACAACTTCTTCCTGTTGCGATTGAGGAACGGCAATAATCATGCGACAGGTATGTGTAAGTTCTTGTTGTTTAATGGTGTAGTTATTGGCGTCTATAAAGCGCATCACTTGGCTCATTTGCGCGTATTCAAAATCGATCTGCACCTCGCTGGTAATCAATCGTCGCATCAATCTTGCGGATTCTAAACTTAATCTTGCGGCCTCACGATAGGCCTGTATCAAACCGCCAACTCCCAACTTTGTCCCACCAAAAATTCTTGAAACAACCACCAAAACATCACTCACCTCATAGGCATTGACTTGAGATAATATAGGATCGCCAGCGCTGTGATTGGGTTCACCATCGTCATTGGATCGGTAATGATCCTCGCCAGCGCCTAGTTTCCATGCATAGCAATGATGACCAGCCTTAGGATATTTATTGCGTAAGGGCGCTATCAATCCTGGGACATCTTGCTCATCGTTTAAGGGAAATACGTGTCCATAGAATTTACTACCACGATCCTTGTGCAAAACTTCTTGCGTTGCTTCTGTAATCGTCAAGTAGCTGTCTGCACTCATGTCTATTACTGGATGGTAAGTTTAAGAGATTATAATTTTTTATTGCTGTTGGGTAATTACGCTTTCGCGAAAGCTATCAAAATAATAGCCGCTACTGCGACACCTATACCTATGTAATTCTTAGGAATCAACCGTTCCTTAAAGATCAATATTCCCAGGGCAGCTGTAAAAAGAACGGTACCCACATGATTAATCGGGAAAACCACACTACTCTCCATATCAGTCTTTAATGCGCGGATGATGAAAAATATCGAGAAATAGTTGGGAACGCCCAAAACAATTCCAGCGAGAATAGATCGGCCGTTCAAATAGTTGCCCTTGAACGCTTCATATACTAGCACAAGCGTACCCACGATAAAGGCAATCGCAAAACAAGTCGCGCTAAACAACGGCTCGTCGCCAGAAGGAACATGATTCTTTTCTGCATATTTGAGTGTGGTGTCGATCACGCCACTACCTATAAATAGAATGATAGGTAACGCCAGATAACCTTTGGTTAAATCAATGCCGCTCTTTTTCTTGAGGCTAGCCAGGTAAACGGCCACCAGAGCGAGAAGTATTCCTGCGATTTTGAGCAATCCCAAAGATTCCTCGTACACCCAAATGCCAAAAACCACTGGAATCACCAGTGACATCTTGCTAGCGACTGCCGCGACCGACAGGCCATTTTTTTGACTCGTGAGTGCCATGACATTAAAAATGCTGAAGAATAAAATGCCTAAACCTGCTGCGTACACGAGCCAGTTAGCCTCAGGAATGCTGGATATTGATGTATCGCCTTGATACATAAAATATCCAGTAATCGCAGCAACTAGATAATTAATCACAATAGCGTGCAGCGTATTTACTTTAAATACACTGAAATATTTGAAAATCACATACAGCAGACTAGATGTCGCGATGCTAAGAATCAACCACATCATGAGCGTGAGAAGATTTTATACACGTCGTCTTTAATGAGCTGTCTTGATTTCATGATTGCATTTTTGGGAATGATTGGTGCACTAATACCTTCTTTGAAATAGATTTTGGCACCCATGAATTGGTGGATTTCATCCCAACAATCGTTTTCTATAAATAGATCCAGTGTCTTGCGACCACCTTCTATGATAACTGATTGAAGTTGATGCTCATATAGAGATTTAATAATATTCTCAAAGCCGTTGCTAGGATCAATATTAATAGTTGGCGCTTCCTTGTTATAGATGTTGCTATGTACGTCAAGATTTCCTTTGGCGTCAAGTACGATGCGTGTAGGATTAATGCCACTCCAATCGCGAACGGTTAGACTTGGGTTATCTGCAACTAAGGTGTTGGTACCTACAAGAATTGATTGTTCCTGTGCGCGCAGTTTGTGTACGAGTTGCCTTGAGTACTTATTAGTGATCCAGACTGGCTCACGTTTGTCTCGCTTTACTGGCGCTATGAAACCGTCTGCAGTTTGTGCCCATTTCAAAACTATAAATGGACGGTGATTTTTATGGTAAGTAAAAAATCGTTTGTTTAATTGGTTGCATTCTTCTACCAGGACATCTGTTATCACCTCTATGTTTGAGTCGCGTAATAATTGCACGCCGCGACCCGCAACTTTCTTGTGTGGATCCAGTGTTCCTACGACCACTTTGTTGAATCCTTTGCGCACGATGAGGTCTGCACATGGTGGCGTTTTGCCATGATGTGAACATGGTTCTAGGTTTACGTATAAGGTAGCTTTCGCGAAAGCGGAATCGTTCCAGCCTCGCTGCTCTGCATCTTTGATCGCGTTGACTTCGGCATGCGGTTGACCTGATTTGTAATGAAAACCTTCTCCAAGAATGTCGCCATTTTCACCAACAATCACACTACCTACCAAAGGATTGGGATAGGTAGTTCCTAAACCATTGCTGGCTATATCTAGGCAGCGTTGCATGAATTTATCGTGTTGAGACATGCTCGCAAAAATAGGTTTTGCCATTTTAAGAATTGCTCGACGCGATTAACTTTAGCTTATTTCTATACTTTGCCTTATCCATACCTTGTATTTTTGATTGCATGAGAATACGACCTATAAAGCCGCAGGATAACGAGGCTGTAAAAGTTATTATACAAAGTGTCATCATGGAGCATGGTGCACCTAAAGAAGGTACTGCTTACAGTGATGCTGCAACCCAATCTATGTATGCGGCATATCAAAAACCACGAGCAGCATATTTCGTTCTAGAAAGCGTAGGAAAAATCATGGGCGTTGCTGGAGTAGCTGAGCTGGATAACTATGATGGTAACGTTTGCGAATTACAAAAAATGTATTTCCTGCCTGAAGCTAGAGGTAAAGGTCATGGTAAGAAGATGATTGAGCTATGCATGGCTACCGCTCGCAAATTTAAATATCAGCGCATGTATCTAGAGACCATGGATAATATGTATGATGCACAAGGATTGTACAAACGTGTGGGTTTTTCTATGCTGGATAAGCCAATGGGCGGCACTGGTCATTATAGTTGTCCCATTCACATGATACTAGATTTATAATTGCTGCAATGACGCTTCAAGACACTGAAAAAACATATCGTGATCGACTACAGGAATTATATCCTGTTGAAGAGATTGATTCTATCCTCAAAATTGTATGCGAGGATTTACTCAACTGGAGTCGTGCAGACATCATGATACGCGGTGCGGAACCACTTACTCACTTAAATGAGCAACTACTTCTCAATGCACTTGCGGAGCTAGAGACAGGAAAACCAGTGCAACACATCACAGGCAAATCCCATTTTTCCGGTCACGTATTTACCGTCAATGATCAAGTGTTAATTCCACGTCAGGAGACTGAAGAACTAGTAGATTGGGTAATCAAGGATTACCGCAAACATCCTAAGGTCACAATTCTTGATATAGGAACAGGCTCTGGTTGTATAGGAATAAGCCTAGCAGCAACTTTAAAAGAATCTAAGGTCACGCTGGCAGACATTTCGCCAGAAGCCCTAAAAGTTGCTATGAACAATTCTCAGAATGTTCTCAAGGATAACAAAGTAGAGCAAAAGCAACTAGATATCTTACAGATAGAAAATCTGCCTTTCTACGATGTTATTGTTAGCAATCCGCCGTATGTGCGAGAACTTGAAAAATCAGAATTACATACCAACGTACTGGATCACGACCCATCGTTGGCCTTGTTTGTTCCTAATAGCGATGCGCTCAAGTTTTATAGTGCGATATTAAAGCTAGCAAAGCCACATTTTAAAACAGTCGTGTACTTTGAGATCAATCAATATTTAGGCAATCAAATGAAGGAACTAGCGGCGAGTTTGGGATTTGAGTATGAGCTGCGGCAAGACCTAAATCGCAATGACCGCATGATGAAATGCTGGCAAGAACAAATCTCACAAGATTAATTAGCTATGGAAATAAAGAAGCAAATAGAAACACTGCGAGCAGAATTAAGGCAATACAATTATGAATATTATGTACAGGATAATGCCAGCGTTTCTGATTTTGAATTTGATAAAAAACTAGAGCAACTCAAAGCGCTAGAAGCTTCACATCCAGAGTTTGCAGATCTATCAAGTCCTAGCTTGAGAGTAGGTGGTGAAATCACTAAAAACTTTAAAACCGTCAAGCATATCAATCGCATGTACTCGCTTGACAACTCTTATGATGAGAACGATCTCAAGGATTGGGAAACACGCAATAGAAAGATAGTGGATGGCGATATCCAATATGTTTGCGAGTTGAAATACGACGGTGCAAGTATTAGCCTGCACTATGAGCAAGGCAAGTTTGTCCAGGCCGTAACTCGCGGTGACGGCTCACAAGGTGACGATGTAACAGCAAATGTGCGTACCATCAAATCAGTACCGTTACAACTACAAGGCGATAACATCCCAGAAAAATTTGAGATACGAGGCGAGATCGTTTTGCCATGGGATGGATTTCATAAAATGAATGAGGAACGAGAGGAACAAGGTCTAGAACTGTATCGCAATCCGCGTAATACGGCTAGCGGTAGTTTGAAATTACAGGATAGTAGTGTCGTCGCTTCAAGGCCGTTAGAATGTTTGCTTTATCAGTTGGTTGGTGACAATTTGCCTTTTGAAACCCAATACGCAGGATTAGAAGCAGCACGTTCTTGGGGCTTTAAAGTGCCGCAGGAAAGTGAATTGGTAAGCGGTGTTGATGGCGTTCTTGATTATGTTCAAAAATGGGATGAGCGTCGCAAGGATTTACCGTATGAAACTGATGGCGTTGTAATTAAAATCAATAGTCTTAGACAACAGGAAGAACTAGGTTTTACAGCCAAAGCACCTAGGTGGGCGATGGCCTATAAGTTTAGTGCAGAGCAAGTATCAACCATTCTTGAGGAAATAACCTATCAAGTGGGCCGTACGGGCGCGATCACGCCTGTGGCAAATTTGCAGCCTGTAGAGATATCGGGAACTACCGTGAAACGAGCTAGTCTGCACAACGCTGATCAAATAGAGCGATTGGATATAAGAGTCAATGATACCGTCCATGTGGAAAAAGGTGGCGAGATTATCCCTAAAATTGTTGCTGTAGATTTACTACAACGACCAGATTATAGCGAGCCAACAACCTATGCAACGCATTGTCCAGAATGTAATACAGCCTTAGAACGTAAAGCTGGCGAGGCGCAACATTTTTGTCCCAATGACATAGGTTGCCCACCACAAATTAAGGGTCGCATCCAGCATTTTATTTCACGCAAGGCAATGGATATTGACGGCATTGGTTCAGAGACGGTCGATCAATTGGTTGAAGCAGGAATGATCAATAATTATGCAGATTTGTATGATCTAACCGCTGATGACATCTTACCGCTGGAACGCATGGCACAAAAAAGCGCAGAAAATCTAGTGCAAGGTGTAGAGGCAAGCAAACAAGTAGAGTTTGAGCGCGTGCTATTTGCTTTGGGAATACGATATGTGGGTGAAACGGTCGCCAAAAAACTAGCGCATCACTACAATAGCATGGACAAACTCATGGCCATGCCGGCATCAGATGATTCAGAGTCTGACGACTTATTTAGTAGTGTAGACGATGGTTCCGCTTTCGCGAAAGCAGAAAAAATACAAGAGTTAATTGCAATTCCAGAAATAGGAGAACGCATTGCAGAATCGGTTGTAGATTTTATTACGGACGAGAAACATCGCGAAATAATCGGGCGTTTGAAACATCATGGACTCAATATGAAGTTAAGCGAGAAGCAGCTGGAAGGTCAAACAGATATTCTGGCAAGTAAAAGCATCGTCGTCTCTGGAGTATTTGAAATGTCTCGAACCGACCTCAAAAAGCTCATCGAGAAAAATGGTGGTAAAGTAAGCAGCTCAATCTCATCAAAAACAGACTACCTCATAAGAGGTGAAAAAATGGGCCCATCAAAACTTGAAAAAGCTGAGAAGTTAGGTGTAGAGATGATCAGTGAGGCTGAGTTTCTAGAATTGATTGCCAACTAAAACTATTGATTATGAAGTATCTGATTACCGTATTGATTGTAATATTCACTGCTAATGCCGTCGCGCAGGATTGGAATGCAGGAGAACTGCTAAAATCCATTGAGGTTGTCGATCCTATTGAAGCTCTGGGAAATTCTTTGAACCGTGTCAAAATGCAAAACGTGGAATCGGCAGATCCTAAGGCAAGCGCCATGGTCATAACTTATTATGAACTGGACGGCGATAGTCTTAAAAAATATAATGAACGCACTATTTCCATAGAAGAGGAGCGCAGCATTCAACCCGAATGGAGGTTTGTCAAGCAGAGAAAACTAGAAAATACGACCACAGCATTAGAGTTCGTCCGTGACGGTAAAACTTTTACCAGACATCACTTTATAGTTGATGGCGACCAGCTAATAACCAAATATTCTGAAACTGATAGTATTTCCTACCACTATGATTTGAAGAAAAGATTAGTAAGAACAGATTATTTTGAGCAAGAGGCAAGAATAAGAGATGGCAGCGTGGCTTATGAAGATGAGCAGTCTGACAATGGCGAGATGATCGTCAATGAAGAAACGGTGATTCAGGACAATGATGGTGATTATGAGGATGTAGAATTAATTGAAGAAGCTGCTGAGGTAATAGAAGTCGTAGAAGATGAATATACAGACGACATCATACGTTTGTTGCCAGCGCCTGTAATGAAACCTGTAAAAACTACCTTCTATACATATTATGAGAATGATAGAATTACCTCCATCCGTACTATTGAAAATCAAGCCTATCAGTACAATCCACAAGTAGATCTATTGACTGATAAATTAAAAAGCTTTACTTATGACGGTGAGAGAATGCTCACAGCGATTGAGTCAAAACGGTCGCTGGAAACCATTAAAGATCTTCCAGCAAATAATTCACTCGTTTACTGGGTCGAGAATGTAGTAGATGATCAAGTTCCATATAAAGTAGCAGAAACTGACATTGCACTTTCTTACACTGATGAGCCTAACGTATTTACACTTACAGAATATAGAACGCGACAAGGTGAGCGCAAACAACGAGTGAGTGTTTTGATAACACGAGGCAAGAACGGCGTGACCAGTATGGAAGGAACTAGTGATAATTATCGTTTCTTAAATACCTTTGAATATGATGAGAACGGCTACCTAATTAAAGAAACCGAGGAATCTTACAGAGATGGAGCGCTAGCAAGAAAATTGGTCAAGAAACGCGAGTTCTTGTATGAATAGTCAGGCTTTTTTTTATTGAAATAAGCGTCAAAGAATAGGTATTCTAACCCTTAATCAGTAATGGTCTCGTACACGTCTCGTATCGTTCAAATCAGCGATAAATTTGGCGATTTCTAAATACGCTTTAACTTCGATTAAGCAACTTCATAGCAATGAGTAAAATGTGTGATTGTCCACAGTGTTTACGTACGCTTTAGTTCAATGACTCCAAAAACATTATCATAACCGTATTTTAAATAGGCGTCAATTCCTTTATACACTTCTATTTGATAATTATATAAATCCGATTTTATTTTTTTGAGTTTTCTTTTCAACTTTCGATTCCTCTTCGGTTTTCTTTCCAGTAATCCGTAAGAATTGGCAATTGCATTTTCTTGTCGATATTTAATACTGTCAATGATATATGTTGTGTAACTTTTGTTTTTGAAGTCATCGTAAATAACATAGACTATTCCATCCACTTTGTTGAGCAGTGCTTTTCCGTCCTTCTCAATGTGAATTTCATTCAAAAAAGGATTGAAACCGTATTGCTTTATTTGGTTCGCGTCTTGTTTCGTTTCTTGGTCAGATTCTATTAAGATATTTCCCTCGTTGTTTGAGTAAGTCAGTTTTATTCTCAGTTGAGGTTGCATATGCACGTGAATAGAAATTAGTTCGACGACTGAGTCATTTTTAAATTCTAAATAGTGGTCTCGATTGATACTGTCAGAAGCTATTCCGTAATATACTTTGTTAAATTCCTGCGCATAAGATTCGCACGCAATGAGGAAAATCAGAAGAGTTATTAAAATTCTCAATGGTTTTTTCACATTGTGGGCAATTATATTTCATAAACAACCTCACTACCAGCTTCAAGGTTCCCTTGATTCATATAAAAATCGATGCGGCCTACATTGATACCGTAGCAGCCTACCTGGTTAACCATTACCGTTTTTCCAGCGGCGTTAGTGACCAGTTCTGGTTTATCGAGAAATGTATGCGTGTGACCACCTATGATCAGGTCGATGCCGCTGGTGGCTTTGGCGAGAGAGATGTCACTCACTTTATCGCCGCGATAGCTATATCCTAAGTGCGACATGCAAATCACAAGATCGCAGTTTTCTTCCTCGCGCAGCATTTTGACCATATCGCGAGCACGTTCTACAGGATCAAGGTATTGAGTTTCCTTATACATGCTAGGAGCAACTAATCCTTGCAATTCAATACCAATACCAAAAAGTCCTATACGCACGTCATCTTTAACAAAAACACGATGCGTTCTAGTCTTCCCATCCATGATGGTGTTTGAGAAATCATAATTGGAGATGACAAAATCAAAATCAGCATGCGGTAATTGTTTGTAAAGACCATCAATACCATTATCAAAATCATGATTCCCTATAGTTGCCGCGTCATATCCCATCATGGTCATGAGTTTAATCTCTAATTCACCACCAAAAAAGTTGAAATAAGGCGTGCCCTGAAAGATATCACCACAGTCCAACAACAGTGTGTTTGGATTTTCTGCTCTTACTTTATTTATCAATGCTGCTCGACGGGCAACGCCACCACGACCATCATTGCGACCACCGTTGATGGGCTCAATGTGAGAATGAGTATCGTTAGTGTGTAGGATGGTGATTTTTTTAGTTCTTAGTGATTTGTCTGCTTCAATAGTTGAACTAAAAAATCCATTTGCTATGGCTGTATTGCTCCACAAACCAGCACCTACCATCATTCCAGCGGTGGTGTTTTTAATAAATTTTCTGCGTTGGATCATGGCGTATTTTTTTGAGCGAAGCGATCGTCTGCTTTATAGCCTAGAGTATCGGTCATTTTAAAGTAGTCAATCATTGCATTGCGTATTTTGTAATCTGTTTTATAGCTGGCAACAGCCTTAGTAAAAAACTCCATATTGTCGCCGCCTGTGAGCAGGTAATCACTGGTCGCGACGTAGTAATCGCGATCATAAGCTATTGGTTTGCCATCCAGTAAAATTTCAATTGCTGTATCACCATCCATTGTTATTTTAAGTCCATCGATGGGATGCGCCTTCTTTCTCTCTACAAGGTAGGCAACTAGTTCTCTCATTTGTTGTGGTTGCAATTGTGCGACCACGATCTCATTATCAAATGGCATAACTTCATAGGCAGTGCGCGTCGTGACATATCCTGCATCGATTCCAGCCCGGATTCCACCATGATTGAGTAATACCATATCTATATCGTTACCCGTACGGCTTTTTACGACCGCTGTGGCTTGTTCTCTCACGATACCAGCCATCAAATTTCCTAGTCGCGTGTTGAGCGGCGTATCATTTTTATACATCGCCGCTGGATTGAAACTTAGCGGGTCGTTCATTTCCTGATCAAGACGTTCTTTGTAAGGTGCGATGAATCTCTCGAAAGTACTTACAGTAGCTTCTGTGGAGTCAATTTGCTCTTGCTGATAGACTGTTTTTTCTAGGGTGTAAGTTTCTGTCTTGCAAGATGTTGATAGTAGTAACGCTTTCGCGAAAGCTAAAACAACAAAAACTCTCATGCGCCCTTGTAGCAACTGTGTTATCATATGTGATTGTTATACCTTTGTGGTAAGTAAAAGTACATGATTTTTGACGTATTAAAGCATCGATGGCTGCGCCTTGAGGAGCAAAAAATCAAGCAAATGGGACGTGATCGCAGCATCTCGTCGATGGATAGTGCGATTGTTCTTTACAATACCGATGAGGTGCCGGATTTGACGGTTTTAAAAAGCTGGAAAGAGCTTCTAACTTTGAAAGAGCTCACTCCTGTAGGATTTACTAGCGATAAAAAAGCAGTTGCAAGACCTAATGAGGTGTTGCTTGATGAAGGTGCGATCAAATGGTCAGGCGGCCTGGCGAGTGATGACTTAAAAGAATTGTTGAGTAAAAAATTTGATCTTCAAATCAACTTTTTAAACCATACTACAATTATGCAGTCCTATGTATTACATGCCTTGCACTCAAAATTGAAGGTAGGTTTTCCTACTCAAGAAGAGTCGCATTATGACATTGCAATTGATGTAGGAATGAAGGATGTAGATACTTTTACTCGTGAGTTAAAAAAATATCTAACGATTATAAAAAATTAAAATGCAGGAACTTATAGGTACTGGCGTGGCGCTGGTAACACCTTTTACATCTAAAGGCACAATCGATCACGATTCATTAGCACGACTGGTGCAGTTTCAAATTGACAATGGTACTGATTATCTAGTAGTGATGGGAACCACTGGAGAAAGTGTGACTCTAACAAAAGAAGAAAAACAAGCAGCGATAAAAACCATCATTAAGGCCAACGACGGCAATTTACCTCTAGTAATAGGGATAGGTGGTAGCGATACACAAGTAGTTGTGGATCAAATAAAGGCTACCGATCTGGAACCTTTTTGTGCGATACTTTCTGTCTCGCCTGCATATAATAAACCCAGTCAACGCGGTATTTATGAACATTTTAAAGCTGTAGCTGCTGCCACTGACAAACCTATCATCTTGTATAATGTTCCTGGTCGTACAGGATCAAACATGGCGGTGCAAACTGTTGTGAGATTAGCTCACGATTGTGACAATGTCATTGGGATCAAGGAAGCCGCTGGCGATCTCGTACAAGCGATGAAACTGATACAGTATTCACCCAAGGATTTCATGGTGATCTCTGGCGACGATATGATTGCTTTGCCTATGACACTTGCTGGTGGCGCTGGCGTGATTTCGGTGATAGGGCAAGCCATGGCTAAGGATTTTAGTGATATGATACGTTACGGTCTTAACGGCGATGTTGATAAGGCGTATGAACTACATTATCAACTTGCAGCAAGTATCGATATGATTTTTGAACAAGGGAATCCTGCAGGAATCAAGTCGTTGCTCAAGCATTTAGGTATCTGTGAAGAATTTGTAAGATTACCACTAGTGACTGTTGATGATGATTTGCGAGCCAGGCTTCAATCATTTCTAGAGTCATACCAAAACCAAGAAGAAAGCGTTCAATAATTGAACTGTCAATAGGCAAAACGATACATTTGCCGTCCAGTAAATCAAGTAGATGAAGAAAAGTTTATTACTAGTACTCACAGCTATCGTTATTGCTAGCTGTTCCAATTATCAAAAGGCGCTTAAATCAACTGATAACCAGTTTAAAATACGCACCATCGATAGTTTGTATAATAAAGAGAAATATACTAAAGCTATTAATCTACTGGAGCAAGTTGTGCCTCAATATCGCGGTACTGATAGTGCAGCACCGCTAGCACTTAAACTCGCTAATGCATTGTATTTTGACAGGCGCTATCCAGAAAGCGGTTATCAGTTTGAGACTTTCAAGAATAGTTATATCACCAGTCCCAAAAGGGAATATGCCACTTTTATGGTAGGTAAAAGCCTCTATGAAATGGCACCTATCTATTCCAAAGATCAAGCACCTACTGAACGTGCAATGGCCAAGTTTCAGGATTATATCAATACTTATCCTAATGGCGAGTACGCTGACGAGGCAAACGCCTTGACGCAGGAACTGCGATTAAAGCTCGATAAAAAAGCCTTTGAAATTGCCCTACAATATTATAAACGAGCACCTTACCTTAATTTGAGAGGTGGATTTGTAACGGCGATAACCAGCTTTGAGAATTTTATCATCGAGCATCCTGGATCGGAATATCAGGACGATGCCCATTTCTATCTCATTGATTCACAGTACAATTATGCTATTAGAAGCGTGCCTGTATTGATTCCTGAAAGACTTGAAAAAGCTAAGGAATATTATAATACCTTTGCAACTCGTTATCCAGCGAGTGAATTTCAAGAAGATGCACAGGATTTGCTGGAAAAGATCAACGATTTTAATAACTAAGAATTTTACCCAATTACTATGGATACTAAAAATCTAAAAGCACCCAATACAAGTGTAACCTATGATAGAGATCTTCTAACGGCTCCAACAGGTAACATGTATGAAGCGATTTCTATCATTGCAAAACGTGCAGAACAAATAAATTCTGAAATCAAGGAAGAGCTTATCGAGAAGCTTGAAGAATTTGCTACTTACAATGACTCTCTAGAAGAAGTGTTTGAAAATAAAGAGCAGATTGAGGTTTCAAAATTCTATGAGAAATTACCAAAGCCACATTCTATCGCAGTAGAAGAGTGGATGGATGGTAAAATCTATCACAGAGACACCAGCGTTTCTGAATAATACATGATGAGTATTTTAAGCGGTAAAAACATATTGCTAGGTGTTACTGGTGGTATCGCTGCTTACAAATCAACTTTCCTAGTGCGCCTGCTTGTAAAAGCGGGCGCTGCTGTTAAGGTGGTAATGACGCCAGCAGCTAGAGACTTTGTCACGCCGCTTACCTTATCTACACTTTCAAAAAATCCCGTATTGTCATCTTTTACTAATGAAGATGATGAAAACGATTTATGGAATAATCATGTAGAGCTAGGTCTTTGGGCAGATTACATGATAATTGCGCCAGCAACTGCCAATACATTGTCCAAAATGGTCACTGGCAACGTCGATAACTTGCTGCTAGCTGTTTACAGTAGTGCAAAGTGTCCCGTGTATTTTGCTCCAGCCATGGATCTTGATATGTACAAGCATCCATCAACTACTGCAAATTTTGAACATCTCGAGGAATACGGTAACATTATGATTCCTGCTGGCGATGGTGAACTGGCAAGTGGGCTATCAGGAAAAGGCCGCATGGCAGAGCCTGAAGAAATCATCGAGTTTGTCCAGCAATCCATATTAAAAAATAAACCACTGTACGGTAAGAAGTGCCTGATAACCGCTGGTCCGACTTATGAGGCGATTGATCCCGTACGTTTTATAGGCAATCACAGCAGTGGTAAGATGGGCAGCGAGTTAGCTCATCAATTGCTAGATCAAGGCGCTGAGGTAACGCTGGTCATGGGACCTAGTCAAGTGACAACTTCAAGTTCTATCAATAGACTAGATGTAAAGAGCGCCCAAGAAATGTATGATGCCGTTCATGAACATATCAGCGATCAGGATATTGCCATATTTAGCGCTGCCGTGGCAGATTATCGTCCTGCAAATCCGGCGGACAGTAAAATAAAGAAAAGCGAGGATACGTTATCTTTAGAACTCGTGAAGAATCCAGATATTCTGGCGAGTGTAGGTGCGTTACAGCATCGACCTTTTCTCGTAGGCTTTGCTCTAGAGACAAATGATGAATTGGAGCACGCTTTCGCGAAAGCAAAAAAGAAAAACACCGATCTACTCATCTTAAACTCCATGCGAGATAAAGGTGCAGGTTTTGGTACAGATACTAACAAGATTACCATGATCCATCGATCAGGCGAGCATCAGGAATTTGCTCTAAAATCGAAGGCTGACGTGGCAAAAGATATTGTCAATGAAATTATTAAACAGGTCGTTTAAACTCGCCATACTTCTATTATTTATTGGTGCTTTTTCAACAGCCCAAGAATTCAATATGACAGTGCAGGTAAATGCGCAAAACGTGGCGCAGCCAGATGCATCCGTATTTGGGACGCTGGAACGATCTATACAAGAGTTTATCAATAACACTAAGTGGACTGACAAGGAATATAAAGATCACGAGCGTATCGATGCCAGTATGATCTTTGTGGTGTCAAATTTTGAGAATAATATTTTTGAGGGTAATTTCCAGTTGTCTTTGTCTAGACCTGTATTCAACTCTACGTACGCTACTAACACGTTTAATTTCAAGGATAACGATATACGTTTTCAATATGTTGAGAATGAGCCGTTGTTTTATAACAATGCCCAGTTTGAGAGTAATTTAATTTCTCTTTTATCCTTTTATGCTTACACGATGTTAGGTATTGATGCAGATACGTTTGCCTTGCGCGGTGGTGAAGAGTTCCATGAGGAAGCGCAACAAGTCGTCAACCTAGCGCAATCATCAAGAAACGTAGGCTGGAATCCTAATGATGGTAACGGTCGTGTTTCAAGATATCGATTGAACAATGATATGCTGTCAGAGACCTATGCAGCCTATCGTCAGGTCATGTTTGATTATCACCTTAACGGGCTAGATAAATTTGCGCTCAATCCTAAAGAGGTCAAGGAGAATTTACAAAGCTACATAGGACAATTTGAGGAATTGAGTCAACGCCGTCCTAACAATCTCTTGCAGCGTACCTTCTTTGATGCCAAGGCAGACGAGATCGCCAATATCTATTCTGGTGGGCCAGCGGTGAATATTAGAGATTTCAAGGCTTTGCTACAAAAGCTAGCGCCTAATCAGTCTTCTAAGTGGCGCAATATAAAGGTCTAGGTTCAAGAAACTTCTTGATTTGACCTTGTAAATGTCTCGATCATTTGTACAATTCACGTGATTATAATTTGGCTCACGAGGCATTGCGCATCGCAAGGTGATTTAGTAACTTTCCATCTTAGGACACTTTCAATATTACCTAAGTAACTAATCTGTAAATCAATTGCTTACCCACATTCACATTCAAAATTATGCCTTGATAGACGAGCTTGATCTTGATCTGTCTGCTGGTTTAAGTATGATCACTGGTGAGACCGGAGCAGGTAAGTCCATACTTTTGGGAGCCTTAGGATTGGTCACAGGAAAACGAGCAGATTTAAGTGCCGTCCGTGACACCAGCAGTAAGTGTATTGTTGAGGCTCACTATGACATTAGCAAGCTAGAATTAGAGGATTTCTTTACAGAATCTGGACTAGATCACGAGCAGCAAACCATACTGCGTAGAGAAATTTTACCATCGGGAAAAAGCCGCGCTTTCATTAATGATAGCCCGACGACTTTGTCTATAATGTCTCAATTAGGCGATCGACTTATTGATATTCATTCACAGCATCAAACCTTGCAGCTCTCTACCGATGCTTTTCAAGTCGAGGTACTCAATGCTTATGTCAACCATCAAACTAAGAAAGCAAAAGTAACTGGAGCCGATGTGCTACAGGATTATCAGGCAACACTCAAATCATACACACAGGAGCTTAAAAAGCTTAAAGAATTAGAAAGCAAACAAGCTGCCCTTATTAAAGAATCAGACTACAATAGTTTTCTACTCAATGAACTTGAAGATGCCGAACTAGATGGTGTCGATGTTGAACAGCTAGAAACCGAAAACGAGCAATTAAGCAACGTAGAACTCATTACAGAATCTTTGCAAGCAGTTGATTACGTGATTTTAAACGATGATCAAAATGTGCTGGATCAATTGCGTGATGTGCAATCTCGCATTAAAAGCATAGAAGGTTTTTCTACTGATTATAAGAGTTTGAAAGAGCGATTGTCATCGGTTATTCTGGAGTTGGAGGATTTGCAGGAAGAAAGTAGCAGACTCACCGATAATCTAGAGCAAGATCCCGAGCGATTGGAGCATATCAATATGAAGCTAGCACTGATCGATAACTTATATCGCAAGCATCAAGTAGATTCCGTTAAGCAATTGTTGGAGTTAAGAGATGAGTTAGCCGATAAGGTGCTTACCTCGCAAAGCATCGATGGCTCCATTAAAAAAGCAACGGCAGCCATTTCACAAACTGAAAACTCTTTGAGAGATTTAGGAAAGCAATTGCATGAATTGCGTTCTAAGCATCTTGCTTCATTAGAACAACACATACTTACTACGGTAAAAGAATTAGGAATGCCTGATGCACAGTTTAAGGTGCGTTTGCAAAAGCAAGAAACCTTCTTGTCTCATGGTATGGATATAATCCAGTTCACATTTACAGCAAATAGAGGATCAGACTTATTGCCGCTTGATAAAGCAGCTAGTGGTGGTGAGCTGTCGCGATTGATGCTCGCGATTAAAGCATTGCTTTCTCAATGCAAGCAGTTACCCACGATATTATTTGATGAGATTGACACCGGTGTGAGCGGCGCCATTGCAGATCGCATGGCCGTTATTATGAAAAATATGGCGTCCAGCATGCAAGTGATAACGATCACACACTTACCACAAATTGCAGCGGCAGGCGCACAACATATGGTGGTGCGCAAACAGGTAATCAATGACCGTACGGTTTCAACCATCCAGAATCTAGATAACGATAGTAGGATGGAAGAGATTGCTCAAATGTTGAGCGGCGGCGTTGTGTCAAACGCAGCGAGAGAAAACGCACGCATTTTACTTCAATAGATAATTTTATATTTGCGACTTACAATTAACTTATGGCTTACAACTTACTTAAAGGAAAACGAGGTATCATTTTTGGCGCATTGGACGAGAATTCCATCGCTTGGAAAACGGCAAAACTTGCTCACGATGAAGGCGCAACCTTTGTATTGACAAATGCTCCTGTAGCGATGCGTATGGGAGAAATCAATAAACTGGCAGAAGAAACCGGCAGCGAGATCATTCCAGCAGATGCAACGAGTATAGAGGATCTTGAAAACTTGGTCTCAAAATCTGTTGAGATCTTAGGTGGGAAACTTGATTTTGTACTTCACTCCATAGGTATGTCAGTCAATGTGCGTAAGGGCAAACATTATACTGATCAAAACTATTCATGGACTGAGAAAGGTTGGGACGTCAGCGCCGTTTCTTTTCATAAAGTGATGCAAACCTTACACAAGCACGACGCCATGAATGAATGGGGTAGCATTGTTGCACTTACTTATATGGCTGCACAACGCACGTTCCCAGACTATAATGATATGGCAGATAACAAAGCGTACCTTGAAAGTATTGCTAGGAGCTTTGGGTATTTCTTTGGTAAGGATAAAAAAGTACGTGTCAATACGATATCTCAATCACCAACACCTACTACGGCTGGTAGCGGCGTGAAAGGATTTGAAGGTTTCTTGAGTTATGCAGAAAAGATGAGCCCGTTAGGTAACGCAACCGCTCAAGACTGTGCAGAATATACGATGACACTATTCTCTGATTACACTAAAAAAGTTACCATGCAAAACCTTTTCCATGACGGTGGTTTCTCAAATACTGGTGTGAGCCAAGAGGTTATCGAGAAATTTTAAAAAACTTAAATTCATTAAATTAAAAGGCTGTCTCAACAGCCTTTTTCTGTTTTATGCAGCCACTAGAATACTCCTTTATCATACCTGTTTATAATCGACCAGATGAGGTCGAGGCATTACTCTCAAGCCTATCTCGATTAGAGTTTGAACGTGCATTTGAGGTGGTAATCATAGAAGATGGTTCTATGGACCGCTGTGATGGAGTATGTTCTCGCTTTCGCGAAAGCTTAAACATTTCATACTTCTACAAGAAAAACACAGGCCCTGGAGATTCTCGCAATTATGGCATGCAACACGCCAACGGAAATTATTTCATCATACTCGATAGTGATTGTATCATCCCAGATCAATATTTGAATCATGTGGACGCTTACCTGAGTATAAATTATGTGGACTGTTACGGTGGTCCAGATGCTGCTCATGAGAATTTCACAGTTCTGCAGAAGGCGATCAATTACAGTATGACATCTATTTTAACTACTGGCGGCATACGTGGCGGTGATGTGCAGGTGAATAAATTCCAGCCGCGCAGCTTTAATATGGGATTGAGTAAAGAGGCTTTTGAGGCGACAGGTGGTTACGGCAATATTCATCCTGGTGAAGATCCAGACCTGAGCATACGTTTGTGGAATGCAGGATATAAAACAGCGCTTATAAATGAGGCACATGTTTATCATGAGCGGCGTACCTCATGGAGATTATTTTACAAACAGGTTAGAAAATTTGGGATGGTGCGAGTGATTCTTAACAAGTGGCATCCTTCAACAGCAAAACTTACGTATTGGTTTCCCACTTTGTTTTGTGTCTTTGTCGCAATGGCGATTTTGTGGGCAATCTGTGGATGGTTCTGGTATCTCTATCTCGTCTTAGTTTATGTAGCAATCGTATTTATTCATTCTACTTTTAAGAATGGATTTAAGGTAGGTACCTATAGTGTTATGGCAACATTGATTCAATTTACTGGATATGGATTGGGCTTTTTGACTAGTTTTATACAAATCAATGTAAGAGGTCGTGACGAGCGAGAAGCATTTCCGCATTTATTTTTCTAACAAGATTGAGTCCTATGTCTTATAAAAAGTTTTTTGTTTTTTTTGTTTTCATTCTTGCAGCCGCGTTGATGTGGTTTTTATCAAGGTATAATTCTCAATATAGAGAACAGGTAGTTATTAAAACTAGCTTTGTCAGTGTGCCTAATCAAGTAAACCTTGATGTGCAGGACCGCAGTATTGACGTGATGACTACCATTGAGTCTAGTGGTTTTAGATTACTATGGATGAATTATCAATCGCTAGAATCTCAATTAGAATTTGACGAGGTAGTATCCTTAAATGATGGTGAATATATTTTTGATCCTCAACGAGCGCTATCAAGTTATGATGAACAACTAGGCGAACCATTTAAAGTGGTGTCCATTGATACGGATCCTATAACCTTGTCTTATTCCCGCTTCAAGTCAAAAACCATAATGCTTGAAAAAGATTTTGATGTCACCTTTACTGGTAGCTACCAACAACTGGGCGATGGTTTTTTCAATCAAGAGCAAGTAGAAGTAACAGGAAATGATGAGCGACTAGATAGCTTACAACGATTGAAAGTGACGATGCTTGATGTGGTAGTAAAAGATACAATGACAATAAAAACCATTGAATTAGACTCCTTATATCCAGATTTTAAATTTGAACCATCAGCTGTTACTTATAGCATTAGGGCCGCACAAATGACTGAAGGTAATTTGAGGATACCAGTCACAGTGATTAATAAACCATCAAACGTACTCGTGCGATTGATTCCAGAAAATGTCAACTTGGTTTTTACGGCACGATTAGATCAATTCGAAACGGTAACGGAGAATGATTTTAAAGTAACTATTGACTATCGCAAACTCGATAATGCAGATACGAGCGCGATACCAGATATCGAGATCCTAACAGACGCCGTTCTAGAAGCAAGAACACAACCTGCGGCGATTCAAGTATTGAGCATAGAATGAGAATCATAGGACTTACCGGTGGTATAGGTAGTGGTAAGACTACTGTTGCAAGAATGTTTGAAGATTTAGGCGTGCCCTTATTTATTGCAGATGATGTGTCAAAAACGATACTTGCGACTGATCTAGAGGCGCGAGTCGAGATTAAGAATCTTCTTGGCGAGCAAAGTTTTAAAACGATTAATGACGAGGTTGTACCCGACAAAAAATATATCGCAAGTCAAGTTTTTACGGATCAAGATAAGTTACAAGGACTAAACCGAATTCTTCATCCTAGAGTAAGAATTGCCTTTGAGAAGTGGCTGCATGATCAGAGATCCTCATTTATAATTTATGAAGCCGCCATTTTATTTGAGTCGGGTGGTGATGCAATTTGTGATGAGGTCATACTAGTAACTGCTCCAAAGCTTGAAAGAATATCTCGTGTTATGAAGCGCGATGGCTCAACTAAGACTGATGTAAGTAATAGATTACAAAACCAGTGGAATGACATCCAACGTCTGGAAAAGTCAAATTATGTTATTGTAAATAAGGATTTGCAACAAACTGAGTCTTTTGTAAAATATACTTATGATTTTCTGTTAAAAAATTAAATATTCATCAATATTTAAGATCGTTAATATTGGGTTAAAGGCTTATTAACACTTTGGCTAAATGTTAAATTTGCCTCGTGCAAAAGAATCTCCTTTTCTTCCTAATAGGGCTCATGAGCCTATCCCTAATTGGGATTATTATAGTGCAGGTTTACTGGATACTTAATAGTATCGAGAGTAAGGATGAGCAGTTCTCTCTCGCAGTAACTCAATCATTGATAAGTGTTGCCCGAGAACTAGAAAATAGCGAGTATGAGATTTACTATGACGCGTTAAGAGAGCTAGAAGATAGTTTAGGAAAGGATACAGATCCAGCCACACTGAGGAAAATATTACTGAAGCAACGCCGCAAAAGAGTAAGCACAAACGCACGTTTGTCTAACAATCCACTTTCTGAAAATACAAAGCTAGATCCACAATTTGAAAACATTGAGATTGACAGTGTGTTTCCTAATAGAGCCAACAAAATCAATAGATCTGAAATAAGTCAAATTAAAAGCCCTGGTAATACTAATACAGAATCAAGATTCGCTAGATTATTGGAAAGAGATAATTATGCTAGAAAGGTCACTGGTGAGTCAGTAAGTGAGTACAATAGCATGTTACCTATTACACAGCGTATATCGTCCACATTAGTACGCAATTTGATTTCGCAAGAGCTTGAAAAGCGACCAATTATCAATTCTCAATTTGAATTTGCCATTTATCAAGATGGCTTTGCCACTAGAATACAATCAGATAATTTTCAATATGTTGATGGTGGTACCTGGAGTTATCCTGTGTTGCGATCTAATAACTCTAATGTTGAGCCTTACTACCTGTATTTAAGTCTACCAGACCGTAAAAAAGAGATATTGAGCTCGGTTACTGGGATGGCATTGTTGTCATTGATTTTTACCACCGTAATAATTATCGCTTACTCAAATGCCATTAATCAAATTTTTAAGCAACGTCAAATTTCACAGATAAAAACAGACTTTATCAATAACATGACGCACGAGTTCAAGACGCCAATCGCTACTATTAATCTTGCACTAGACTCGCTCAAGCATCCTAAGATCAATAGCGATCCAGAGAAGGTGCAAAATTACCTGCGCATGATACGTGAGGAAAATAAACGTATGCATAGTCAAGTAGAAAATGTGCTGCGTATATCAAAGCTTGAGAAAAACAATCTTAATATTGAAAAGACTCGATTAGAAATGAATACTGTGATAGAGGACAGTATTACACACATACAATTACTGCTTGAGGAGAAAGGCGGTATTATTAAATCACATCTAGGTGCGTTGCGTACTGATGTTTTAGGAAATGAGAGCCACCTAACTAATGTAATTGTCAACGTCTTAGAAAATGCCATAAAGTACACTGAAGACGCGCCAATCATTGATGTATATACCGAGAATGTGAAAAACAAATTGGTCATAAAGATCAGAGATCAAGGAATAGGAATGACAAAAAGTGCACAGAAAAAGGCATTTCAAAAGTTCTTTAGAGAACACACAGGAGATATTCATAATGTAAAAGGTCACGGTTTAGGTCTCGCGTATTCAAAACGGATACTTGAAGATCACAACGGTGACATATTTGTACAAAGTTCAAAAGGAAATGGTAGTACCTTTTCAATCCATCTACCATTAATAGTTTAATCAATCAATCTATAATTATGGAAACTGAAAACAAAAAAATTCTGCTTGTTGAGGATGATCCAAATTTTGGAACAGTTCTCAAAGACTACCTAATCATGAATGATTTTGATGTCGTACATGCCAAAAACGGTATGGAAGGCTTTGAAAAATTCAAGAAAGACAACTATGATCTATGTATCCTAGACGTAATGATGCCTTACAAGGATGGCTTCACACTTGCTAAGGAGATCAGAGAAAAAAATGAAGATGTGCCTATCGTTTTCCTAACCGCTAAGGCGATGAAAGAAGACGTGTTAAGAGGTTACAAAGTAGGAGCAGACGACTACTTGAACAAGCCGTTTGACAGTGAGGTTTTACTCATGAAAGTAAAAGCGATCATACAACGCAAAGGCCAAGACAGCATCGCTGATTCTAAGGAGTTTGAATTCCAGATTGGTAATTTCCACCTGAATTCAAAGCTTAGATTCTTGTCCTACAATGATCAGGAGCCTATCAAGCTATCACCTAAGGAAAATGAGTTGCTTAGACTACTAGCGCTACACCTTAATGACTTGATGCCACGTGAGCTAGCATTGACTAAGATATGGAGAGATGACAATTACTTCACTTCAAGATCTATGGACGTTTACATCGCAAAACTGCGTAAGTATTTGAAACCAGACGATAATGTCGAGATCGTGAATATTCACGGTGAAGGTTTCCGTTTACTTGTAAAGGATCAAGTAGATTACTAGAAACTAATTACTGATTTTCCATAATTGATTTATGAACCTGCCGCACGATTTGCGTGTGGCTGGTTCTATAATCAAACCAGTTAATGTCTGGATCTTTGCGATACCAGGTCAACTGTCTTTTGGCAAATCTTCTAGAGTTGCGTTTGATCAATCTTATTGCTTCTTCAATGTCATAAGTTCCCTCTAGAAAAGGAAAAACCTCTTGATAGCCTACGGTTTTCATGGCTCTCAATTCTTTATGTGGTAATAATTCCTGCACTTCTTTTATTAGACCATTCTGCAGCATCACGTCTACACGCCTATTGATGCGATCATAGAGCTCTTCTCGTGGAGCTTCTAATCCTACTTTATAAATTGTAAATTCTCGTGTACTGGCAACACCTGTTTTAAATGAGCTGTATGGTTGACCGCTAGACCTTATGATGGATAAGGCTCTCAACACGCGTCTAGAATTATCTTGATCTATCTCATTAAAGGTCAGTAGATCTTTTTGTCTTAGCTCTTTTAGTAAGTATGACAATCCATGATTTTTGAGATCCGATTCTAGTTGATCGAGAATTGCTGGATCTACATCAGGAAAATAGTCAAGGCCATGAGTTACTGCTTTTTCATAAAGTGTGCTGCCGCCTACCATGATCGCGACATCATGTTTGTCAAATAATCTTTTCAATAGATCCATTGCGTCGCGTTCAAAATCACCAACGCTGTAATCATCGTGAATGCTTCTATTCTGGATAAAATGATGCCGCGCTACCTGTAATTCAACTTCGGTAGGCACAGCTGTTCCTATACTCATTTCCTTGAACAACTGTCTTGAATCGCAGGAAAGTATTTCGGTTTTGTACGCTTTCGCGAAAGCTAAACTCAACGCAGTCTTACCTACCGCAGTAGGGCCAACAATGCATATTAAATGTTTACTAGACATCTAAAGAATATCCACATTTATGGCAGTATTCTGCATCATCCTGATGTTTGCGAGCCATACAATTTTGACAAACTTGTGTGTTGACGTGGCGATAATTGGGATCTTCAATCTGTAGTTTGCCATTATCACTATCATCACTATCCTTGCCGCCAGTTGTATATTCTGCACTTACAATACCTGTAGGTACAGCGATGATACCATAACCCATAATCATAATAATAGTAGCCAGAAATTGACCCATAGGAGTGACGGGCGCAATATCACCAAAACCTACTGTGGTAAGTGTCACAATGCACCAATAAATTGATACGGGTATACTTACAAAGCCACTTTCTGCACCTTCTACTAGATACATGATGGTTCCCATGATGATTGAAATAACCAAGACGGCAAACAGAAATACCAGTATTTTGGGTAAGCTTGATTTGATTGCTTTACTCAATTTATCTGCCTCACCGATAAATCGTGTGATCTTAAGAATACGAAAAACCCTCAATAGACGTAAGGCGCGCACGGCTAATAATGCATTGATACCACCTATGAAAAAGGTCAGGTACAACGGTATTGTCGACAAAAAATCAATGATACCGTAAAAACTAAAAATATACTTAGTAGGTTTATTGATGGAGATGATGCGCAGTATGTACTCGATAGTGAAGAACACAGTGATGATCCATTCTGCCAGAATGAATTCATCTGCATACTTAGCGCCAAGCGCTGGAACGCTTTCCAGTAGTACCAGCAGCACGCTAATTATAATTACGATTAGCAGCGTCACGTCAAATGCCTTACCTACTGGTGTATCGGCCTCGTAAATTACTTCGTGAATTTTGCGGCGCCAGGCGCTAGATATTTTGGTAGTGCTTTTAGGCATTAAGCTTTGCTAGGGTATTTGCTTGGGTTTGCCTCATTCATAATGTTGTACGCCTTATCAAAAACATCATCTGCGCTAGGCTTAGAGAAATAGTCTCCATCAGTTCCGTATGCCGGTCTATGATCTTTGGCGGTCAAACATTGTGGTTTGCTATCCAAATATCTCCAGGCGTTTTGGCCATCAACTATAGATTGTAATATAAAGGCACTTGCACCACCTGGAACATCTTCATCCACGACTAGCAACCTGTTCGTTTTCTTAACGCTCTCAATAATCTCATGCTCTATATCAAATGGCAATAAGGATTGCACATCAATAACTTCTACGTCAACGCCTACTTGCGTTAGAAAATCTGCAGCTTCCATCACGATACGTAAGGTTGAGCCGTAAGAGACGATGGTTAGGTCGTTTCCTTCTTTCAAAGTTTCTATTTTACCTAATGGTGTCTTGAATTCGCCCAGATTTGAAGGTAATTGTTCTTTAAGGCGATAACCATTGAGACACTCAACTATTAAAGCTGGCTCGTCGCTAGCCATCATGGTGTTGTAAAATCCTGCAGCTTGAGTCATGTTTCTAGGTACCAAAACATGAATACCGCGCACTAGATTAATGATACCACCCATAGGTGAGCCACTGTGCCATATACCTTCCAATCGGTGACCTCTAGTTCTTATGATTACTGGAGCTTTTTGCCTACCACCAGTTCTATACTGTAAAGTGGCAAGGTCATCGCTCATGAGTTGCAGGCAGTAGAGTAGGTAATCTAGATATTGAATCTCTGCGATAGGGCGCAGGCCTCTCATGGCCATCCCAATACCTTGTCCTAGAATAGTTGCTTCACGTATCCCGGCATCTGCAACACGCAGCTCGCCATACTTTTCTTGCATTCCTTCTAGACCTTGATTTACATCGCCTATTTCTCCTGCATCTTCTCCAAAAATGAGTGACTCTGGATACTTGGCAAAAATCGCATCAAAATTATCACGCATGATCACGCGCGCATCAACTTCCTCAGGATTATCAGCATATTGCGGAGCAACCGATTCGATATTAGTTGCAGCCCACTGTGATTGACTATATAAGTGGCCACCGTACGTATCAGATAGGGTATTATTATAATTTGAGATCCATTCATTCAATTGCTTGATGGTATCATGGGTCTCACCTAATGTCAATCGTGCTATTTTTCTAGCAGTTGCAAGTACTTCCTTGCGTATAGGTTCTTTGATGTTTGATAACTCAGTAACCAATGGTTGAATAAAGTTCTTGTTTGAAGAAACTGAAACTACCTGGTTGAGTAATGACACTAGTTCATCACGCTCTGCAAGGATAGGAGCTAGGTAGTTATTCCACGCAGCTTTTTTGCCTTCACGCACTTGTTTTTTAATATCTTTTTCGAGGGCTTCCAACTCATCAGCGGTAGAAAGATTGTTTTCCAGAATCCACTCACGGAATTTTACATTACAATCATGTTCACGTTCCCACGCAAGTCTATCCTCATCTTTATAGCGTTCGTGTGATCCACTGGTACTGTGGCCTTGCGGTTGCGTGAGCTCATGCACGTGGATTAATATTGGTACATGCTCATCACGAGCGATGCTACCTGCTTTCTCATAGGTTTCAACAAGCTCTGGATAATTCCATCCTTTTACTTTGAATATTTCATAACCATCATGATTTTCATCACGCTGGAATCCTGCTTGAATGGTGCTTATATCTTCCTTAGTGGTTTGATGTCTCGCATGTACTGAGATACCGTACTCGTCGTCCCAAACGCTAATTACCATAGGTACTTGAAGCACGCCACCAGCATTAAAAGTTTCCCAGAAGTGACCTTCACTGGTACTTGCATTACCTATTGTACCCCAAGCAACTTCATTTCCTTTATTTGAGAAACCGTTATTATCATCTATGAGATCGTTGTGACGATATATTTTGGATGCTTGTGCCAGTCCTAATAATCTGGGCATTTGGGCAGCCGTTGGACTAATATCTGCACTAGAGTTTTTTTGATCTACTAGTCTTTTCCATGAGCCATCTTCATTCAAACTATGGGTTGCAAAATGACCACCCATTTGACGTCCGGCACTCATTGGTTCATGCGCTAGATCAGTATTTGCATACAATCCAGCAAAAAATTGTTCAATGGTTAATTCTCCTATCGCCATCATGAATGTCTGATCCCGATAGTATCCACTGCGAAAATCTCCATTCTTAAAAGCTCGTGCCCAGGCAATTTGCGGTAATTCCTTACCATCGCCAAAGATTCCAAACTTTGCCTTACCAGTAAGTACCTCACGACGACCCAGCAAACTACACTCACGGCTTGTGACTGCTAGCTTGTAATCGTTGATGACCTCGTGTTTAAAGTCTTGTTTTTGAAGTTCTTTTTCTGTGGTTTCCTGTACCTGCATTTGCGTGATTGTGTATCTAACAAAGGTAAGGGAAAGCCTATGTAGTTGCAACCACCGCTAGTACCAGCGTCTCTTGAATAATTTGATAAATAAGCCTAATTCCAGCGTAACGATAAAGCGTATTTTCTGGTCATAGTTTTCCTGCGCTATTTCCCAGCCATTATTACTGTAAACGGGAAAATATAATTCAAAGAAATCCTGTAACAAATTGAGTCTTATACCACTATCATAAACAAATTGCGGGTTCTCAAATTTGTTCTTTACAAAACCTACATCACCGTATGCAAAAATGTATTTCCAGATGCTGTAAGAAGCATTTGCCGTGGTAATCCATTCGTTGGCAAATGCAGGTTCTAATTGAGATTTAAAACCACCTTCTGCAACGATGTATTGTTGTGAGAATAAACCGCTATCCTCTGATCTACCGTAGTAATCATAGTCAAACAGATAATCTGTAGGTCGATCTAGTGCAAAAGAGAAGAAGTCATTATCACCAGTGTCATTATAAATAAAGCTGCCGGCATATAACCTCAAATTGAGCTGACGCTGGTCTTTAAAAAGTTTTCTCCATTCAATACGACCTGTCACTTTACCGAATTGTGCTGAGATTTCAGTACCTACATTGTACGAAAAGAAGCGCTTCAAATTAGGATCAGAATGATTCCAATTCAATGCAAACACATTGTAATCTGGATCTTCAACAGGACTGGCTGGATCGCGATCCCTATTTACCCAAATGTTACGTATAGTCAATGATTGTCTCATGTTACTACGCAAATCCTCTGGTCTGAACGCGAGATTCATAAAACCAGAAACACGCCTATACATCAAGTCATCCTCGTATGAAAAGGTATTGGCGCCAGCACCATATCTCACCTGGAATAATCGCTGGTCACGATCCTCTATGGGGTGCGCATAACTCAAACCAATAGAGCCCACAAGTTTGTTGGACCCAAAGCCATAAGTGGGTTTAATACTGTATCTAAAGGGCTTACTCAATAGATTACCGTTGTAAAAACGAGGTCCAATCGTCAATCCATCATAAAGATTGTACCCGACGTCTGGCATCACAAAAACCTCGGTTCTTGTCGGGTCTTCCACATCTTTGAACAGTTTTACACTTAGCGGTCTACTTAATGACGGCAAGCCTTTTAACGTGCGGTAGTTGTCACGCTGTGAGAATTCAGGTAGTAATTTTTCATAGTTAACGGCTACGCGGTTTGCAAGCTTTCGCGAAAGCGTAACAGTTGTATCGCCTATAAAACCAGGTATATACTTTTTGCTCACGATTGAATCATTGAACAAGCTGTAAACGGAAACAGGAATTACTCGATCAGATTTATTCTTGATCACAATATCCACCGAGTCCGTTGACTTTTTGACGCGTTTGATCTTCCAGTCCATGCGCTGGTGCTGGGTGATATAATCATCAAAAAACCAGGCAGTAGGCTGCTGGCTAGATTGTTCCAGCAATTCTTGAAAATCATGCCCGTCAACAATACGGTTGTTACTAAGTTGGTACAGCTGTTTGATGGCTTGCTCAACATTGTCATTGTCTAGGTAATCGTCCAGATACTGTAGCCCAACGGCTGCTTTGTAGGGTATTCCCAACTCTTGATTATACTTGACCAGCTCATCGGATGGCGTGGTAATCGCCTGATCTAGGTTAAGTCTAGATGTATTGAGATAGAGTAGTGGATATTGCTCGTTGAATTTGAGTTTGGCAGCATTGAAACTGCGCAGCCCAAAGAAATCACTAAATTTACCTGCAAGCTTCAGGTCAGGATAGTGAATTTCCTGATAATCCATTATGATACTCACGATAATCGCTTGTTGCAACCAGAAATTTTCTCTAGGATTAGTGCGCACTCCAGTCTCGACCCATTTACGAGTCAAGGTCTTAAGCATGCGTATCTCATAGCTAAAACCATCAGGAAACGGATTAATAAAATCTGGCAAACTGCTTAAACCATAAACAGGACTCTCACGATAATAACGGTCAGACAATAGTAGCTGGTCATGTTTATAGTCACCTAATCGTTCACCCAGATAAGCGGTGATCTTTTCATTGATCTTAAGCTTTTCATCAAAATTGAGATCCTTTTCTTGGATATCGCTTACAATGGTCGCCTGTGGTGTTGGGTAATAAGTAAATTTTCCTGGACGCTTATCTAGATGAAGCAAAATTTCTTGAAATCCTTCACCTTCAAATAGGTAGCTGTTCTTATTCTTACCGGGTGCGACAGTTATTGTGGTAATGTTACTTGTTGCATTGAGCGCTGACGGTATATGCAATGATACCTTGACATCTAGTGGCGCTCCATAAAAGTCGTCCAGATCCTTATGTGAGAAGTAGTCCCATTTGCCATCCTTGAATACCGCTGGATGCAAGTACCAGTATCTCAAATCATAATTACCGCTACTTGTTACTCCATAACTTGTAAAATCATTTTCAGGAATCTTTACCTCATAGTTCAATCGAAATTCTTGACTTGATCCTGGTAATAGTGGATTATCTAAATCAATTTTAAGGATGTCTGGCTGATTCTCGACCCGTGAAAAGTTGTAACGCGCTGCAGTAGCAGAATCGATTCTAGTATAACCACGATCTCTATCACTTGAGAATTCAAAGTTGTTTTTAAAATCTTGAGCAAACCTAGCAGCCAGCGGCGTTTGTGTATTTACAAACGCATTTGCCCAATCAAGAAAAATCACTTCATTCCATGCCTGATCGCTATCATTGACAACAACAATGGTTTGCCTGATAGTCATCACATCTTGATCTGCATCAAGAGTTGCTATAATATTGGTACTATGCTGTGCCGCAGCAAGCATAGGTATTACAAGGAATAAAAGCCTCAAAAATTTTAAGGACATACTATAGGTTAAACAAGGTTAAGGGTTGGCTTGTTTTGTACTGATAATCGCAGTTGCGTTTCATAGATGAGAGAGGCTGCAACTATTGAACCATAATCTAGAAGTTAGGGCTCAATGCATACTGATTGTAGAAGTCGTTTATGATCTTAACAGCTTCATCACTGGTGTCCACGACATGCAGCAAATCAATATCTTCTGGACTTATGGTAAAGAATTTTTTATCAAGCGTGCTTTTAATCCAGTCTAGCAGGCCTTCCCAAAATTCTGATCCCATTAATATAATTGGGAATCGTCCTATTTTTTTAGTCTGTATCAAGGTAATAGCTTCAAATAATTCATCCAGTGTACCAAAACCACCAGGCATCACCACAAATCCTTGAGAATACTTGACAAACATTACTTTGCGGGCAAAGAAGTAATCAAAATCAAGGCTTTTATCGCTATCAATATAAGGATTGTCGTGCTGCTCAAAAGGCAATGCAATATTCAAGCCGACTGATGTACCACCAGCAAGGTGTGCACCTTTGTTACCAGCTTCCATTATTCCTGGACCACCACCAGTAATCACACCGTAACCATTCTCGCAAATCTTCTCTGCAACTTCAGTCGCTAGTTGGTAGTATTCGTTGTCTGGTTTAAGCCTCGCACTACCAAAAATGGAAACACACGGCCCTATTCGGCTCATGCGCTCAAATCCCATTACAAATTCTGATAATATTTTGAAGGTTGCCCAACTATCGTTGGTTTTCAAATCATTCCAACCTTTCTCACGTATTTCTTTTCTCATATTCTCAATCTACTTCAATTCTTTTTTAAGGAAGCGTGCTGTATGGCTCACTTCGTTTTTGGCTACTTTTTCTGGTGTTCCTGTGGCGATCACCTCACCGCCGCCGCGACCGCCTTCAAGTCCTATGTCGATTACATGGTCTGCTATTTTTATAACATCCATATTATGCTCTATGACCAGTACGGTATTTCCTTTATCTACCAATTTATTAAGAACCTGTAATAATACTCTAATATCTTCAAAGTGCAATCCAGTTGTCGGCTCATCTAGTATATAAAAGGTATTTCCCGTATCGCGCTTTGAAAGCTCGGTTGCTAGTTTAATACGCTGCGCTTCACCACCAGATAGGGTTGTTGATTGTTGCCCTAAGGTAATGTAACCTAGACCTACATCCTTTATTGTTTTGAGTTTGCGATAAATTTTTGGGATAGGTTCAAAAAAGTCGGTCGCCTCGTTAATGGTCATGTTGAGAACATCGCTTATGGATTTTCCCTTGTAACGTATTTCAAGTGTTTCGCGGTTAAAACGCTTTCCTTGACAAGTCTCACAGGTAACGTAGACATCAGGCAAAAAATTCATTTCAATAACACGCAAGCCACCACCTTTACAAGTCTCACAGCGACCACCAGTGACATTAAAGCTAAAACGTCCTGGCTTATAACCTCTTATCAGCGCCTCAGGAGTTTTGGCAAACAAACTGCGTATCTCACTGAAGGTTCCCGTGTAGGTTGCAGGATTTGATCGCGGCGTGCGACCTATAGGGCTTTGGTTAATATCGATCACCTTATCGGCGTGGTCCAGACCCTTGATACTCTTGTAAGGCATAGGAACTTTTACACCATTAAAAAAGTGCGCGTTCATAATAGGATATAGCGTTTCATTAATAAGCGTGGATTTACCACTACCAGAAACACCACTGACCACAATCATTTTACCTAGCGGAAAGTCAACTGATACATTCTTTAAATTATTACCCGTACAACCTTTCAAACTTATCTTCTTACCGTTTCCTTTTCGGCGTTTTTTAGGAATCTCGATCTCCATTTTACCGTTTAGGTATTGAGCGGTAACGGTATCATGTGACAAAATTTCTTGCGGCGTTCCTTGACTAATGATCTCGCCGCCATATTTTCCCGCGCGCGGTCCTATATCGATGACATGATCTGCACGTTCAATCATGTCTTTATCGTGTTCTACTACAATCACGCTGTTACCTACATCGCGCAAGCTCTCGAGCGAGTTGATCAATTTCTCATTATCTCGTTGATGCAAGCCTATGCTAGGTTCATCAAGAATATACAGAACACCGACTAGCTGCGATCCTATTTGGGTTGCCAGCCTGATACGCTGTGCTTCACCACCAGATAATGATTTTGCACTTCTATTTAGGGATAAGTAATCAAGACCAACGTCCAGTAAAAATTGTAGACGCTCTTTTATCTCTTTCAATAATTCAGTGGCTATTTGTTTTTGCTTTCGCGAAAGCTTACTCTCCAAAACATTAAACCAATCAACCAACTGCACGATATCCATGTGGGCCAGCTGTGCGATATTTTTCTCATTTACCTTGAAATACATAGATTCTTTGCGCAATCTGCTGCCTTCACAAGTAGAACACATGACACGATCCATAAAACTCTTTGCCCAGCGTTGCAGGCTAGTGCTATCATTGTTCTTGTAGGTTTGCTCAATGAAATTTGCAATACCTTCAAAGTCAATCTTGTAATTGCGTTTAACGCCTAGTTCCTTGCTATTGACTTCTAATGAATCCTTGCCACCATAAAGAATCATCTGTATTGCCTCGTCAGGTACAGACTCTAAAGGATCTGTCAGTTTAAAGTCAAACTTTTGAGCAATAAGCTCCAGTTGCTTGAAAATCCAGTTTTTCTTGTTATCAGGATAGGGCGCAAGACCACCTTTTTTAATGGATAATGAGGTGTCTGGAATGATTTTTTTATCATTCACCTTGAAGAGTGTACCTATTCCATTACAGGTAGGACACGCACCTTTAGGTGAATTGAATGAGAAATTATTAGGCTCTGGCTCTGGATATGAGATGCCTGTCGATGGACACATAAGGTTTCTAGAAAAGTACCTGCCTTCTTTCTCGCCATGCGGTACGATCATGGCGATGTCGTTGCCATGGTAGAGTGCTGTCTTGATGGAGTCTTCCAGCCGCTTGCGGTCGTTCTCATCATCACTAACAGCCAGTCTATCGATGACCATTTCAATATCATGGGTTTTATAACGATCCAATTTCATGCCCTTGGTGATATCGACGATTACTCCATCGACGCGCACTTTGACAAAACCTTGTTTGGCAATTTGTTCAAACAATTCGCGATAGTGACCTTTTCTTGATCTTATGACGGGTGCAAGTATATTGATGCGCTGTCCATCATATTCTTCCATAATCAAGTCGCGTATCTGATCATCAGAATAACTTACCATTTTCTCACCAGTATTATAAGAGTAGGCATCGCTGGCACGAGCGTACAATAATCTCAAGAAATCATAGATTTCTGTAATGGTTCCCACGGTACTGCGAGGACTTTTTGAAGTGGTTTTTTGCTCAATAGCAATTACTGGAGAAAGTCCATCAATTTTATCAACATCTGGTCGTTCCAGTCCACCTAGAAATTGTCTGGCATAGGCACTGAATGTCTCGATGTATCTGCGCTGACCTTCGGCATAGATGGTGTCAAATGCTAGAGAACTTTTACCTGATCCAGATAGACCAGTGATTACCACAAGCTTTTCACGTGGTATGTTGACATCAATATTTTTAAGATTATGGACTCGTGCGCCTTGAACCTCTATAAATTCTTCTACTTGTGACATATTTCTAGCAATCGCGCGAAGTTACCGATTATCAAATCATGCGAATTATAAAGTAGTCTAAAATGTAAACTTACCATATTACCTATGTTCATTCGGTCATCGGTAAGCTACTGATGACTTTAATCGATTAATTAAGTCTTATAGCGTATAACCTCTTGATTTAAAACTATTTTATAAGTCGTACGTACGTCTCTAAGTATTTTTAAATGCTATTAAAAGAATAAATGAGAAATTTTTACTTAAGAACTGATATCAAAACCATTATCTATGGCATCACTAGAGTAGGTCTAGGTATTTACCTATTGAGTCATGCCGCCATGGCCTTTATGGATTTTGATCAATTCATGGCAACGGCACTTTCTTATTTTCCAGAAGATTCTGGACTTTCCTTTCTAGCTTATTTGACTCCTATAGTTCCGTTTATGGAATTTTTCTTAGCTGTAATGATCTTGGCAGGGATTTATACTAAACTAGCCTTAAAGTGGGCGATAGGTATAGGAATATTTTTCACCGTATTTTTTCATTACACAGGCGATCTCGATGGTGCATTGACACATTCCTATTCATTACTAGTCAAGATTTTCCTATTGTTTACAATCTTCTACAATAAGTTCTCACTAGATTACTACAATATGTGGAAGGTGTCTCAAGAATCTAGCGAGTCACACTCACACCTGTTATAGGTATTTCTATACCAAACACATTCTTATTATTCGCCAGGTAATATCCGTTTTCGGTTTGATACCAATCATTCCATCGCGCCTCAATACCATCTAGCGGTATGATGCTCACCCACATTTTAAAGGATGTAGGACGATAATTCTCGTCCAGTTCCCATAGGTAGGCATCACCAGGTGTACTGCCGCCGCTGGTATATTTTATAAGCAGCTTCTCAACGCCATCTTCTACTACCAATTCACGCTTAGTTCCTGGATCCATAACTTTATAAGGCGCAACCATCCAGAAACTATCGTTATTAAATTTTTTTAGGGCATAATCAATCGCTTCTTGAAGCTGCTCTCCTGTAAGATTTGTAGAATTGCGAGTTGCAATACTTTGTCCAGGGTTTTTGGTATTCAGCTTTACTGTTTTGTCATCCCATGAGACCGTTACTTGATTTTCTTGCATATACCACTGATAGTGGTTTACACCTCTAAAAGTCCATTCTAGGTAATCTGCCTTTTCAAAATCATGGCTATTAAGCGCGTCAAGCATTTTGAGCGCGAGTTCATCAGCTTGCTTACCGCTTTCTCCTTGAGGTACGTCGTCGTTGTAGATCAACTTGAGGACAAGAAAACCTAAAACAAGAACTGCTAGGACTGCTGCAATAGCTTTCCATAGAAAGGAGAAGAGTTTTTTCATGAGAAGGATGGTTTGTGTAACAAGTTATGTAAATCAAAGCAAAAAAAATCTGCCACAAGATGTTTATGGCAGATTCATATTATGAAGAGAGAAATCTACTTTTTAAATTTCTCTTTATAATCTACAATGGATTGCTGTACGATTTCCATGGCTTTCTCGCGCCCTTGAAAATCCTCAACGTCAACCGTTTTGTTTTCTAGCTTTTTATAATCTTCAAAGAAATTGCGCATTTCCTTAAGCCAGTATTCTGGTAGCTCATGCACGTCATTAAAGTGCGCGACACTCATGTCATTTGCAGCAACAGCAATGATCTTGTCATCCATCTCGCCACCATCCATCATTTGCATCACACCTATAACCTTAGCCTCTACAAGACACATAGGCACAATCTCAATTTGAGATAATACAAGTATATCCAGCGGGTCATTATCATCACAATAAGTTTGTGGTATAAAGCCATAATTGGTCGGGTAGTACATGCTGCTGTAGATCACTCGATCGAGGATCAACATACCAGACTCTTTATCTAACTCATATTTAGCTCTTGTATTTTTTGGTATCTCGATAATGCCGGTAACCGTTTCAGGAACATTATCTCCAGGCGATATATCGTGCCATGGGTGTGTTTTCATCTTCTGCAAATTTTTTAAAGGGTGGCAAATTTAAGGATATTAAGCTTTCGCGAAAGCGTAACCACCACAAAATCTATCCATAACAATAGCTACACCTATAAATCGATCATCGTGCACGATTGCTTTTCTCTATCCATAAACAGTTGTTAAAACCTCCAGAATTGTAAGTCAGGCAACAAGTGACGACTATCTTTATAATATGACGAGACAGGAAAGAAGCGGTTTTAAATTTGAGCATTATAGTGCCAAGGAACTGGATCCTTTTGACAAGCTATTTGACATCTTTAAAGAGCTTATCACACATACCTCAGGAGATTTTGACGAGGCGATCGACTGGTTGCGAGAGCTTGATAAGGAATACAAGCTGACCACGCCAGAATATACTATCGATGATTTTATTGAGGATTTAAAACAGCGCGGTTACATACGTGAAGAGTTTGATCCTAACGGCAGCGATGGAACTGGTGACGGTGAGAGCTCTTTTACCATCACCGCCAAAACTGAGCAATTATTGCGCAAACACGCGCTAGATCAGATTTTTGGTAACATGCGCAAGGGCAACAGCGGTAACCATAAGACTAAAAAGATGGGAACTGGCGACGAGCATACGGGCGAGTTTAGGGAATACAGATTTGGCGATGGGCTAGATCGTATTTCCATGACCGAGAGTTTGCGCAACGCACAGATCAATCACGGTATGGATGATTTTTATCTTTCAGAAAATGATTTGGTGGTCGAGGATACCCAATTCAAAGCGCAGATGAGCACGGTGCTCATGATTGATATATCTCACTCAATGATTTTATATGGTGAGGATCGCATCACACCAGCCAAGAAAGTTGCCATGGCGCTAGCAGAACTCATTACTAGTAGATATCCTAAGGATACGCTGGATATCATCGTTTTTGGTAACGATGCATGGCCTATTAAGATTGCAGATTTACCTTATTTAAAAGTAGGACCGTATCATACAAACACAGTTGCTGGATTGCAGCTTGCCATGGATATACTGCGTCGCAAACGCAATACCAACAAGCAAATTTTCATGATTACTGATGGTAAGCCCAGCTGCTTGCGGTTAAAGGATGGCAGGTATTATAAAAATAGTAATGGACTCGATGAGTACATTGTGGACAAGTGTTACACAATGGCCGCACAAGCCCGCAGATTACACATTCCTATCACGACCTTTATGATTGCAAACGATCCTTACCTGCAAAGATTTATAGATGAGTTTACTGAGGCCAATCAAGGCAAGGCATTTTACACTGGATTGCAAGGTTTAGGTGAAATGATCTTCCAGGATTATGAAGCAAACAGAAAGAAGAGGTTGAGGTAGTTGATTTGTTGATGCTCTAATTTGATAATGAGAGTATTGGTTAAAAATCAATTGGGTTTGAATTTTTAAACCAGCAGTACCAAATAAAATGTCAGGCTGAGCTTGTCGAAGCCGAAGTCATGCAGATTTACAAAATGAATATGAATATAGAAAGCATTAAAACACTAGGAGATCTCAAGAAATCTGGGTGGAAGTCAAAATCCATAAAGGACGAGTTAAGAGATAACCTAAAACAGAATATCAAAAATGGCGTGGAATCATTCACAGGAATACATGGTTATGAAAATACCGTAATTCCAGAATTGGAACGAGCTATTTTATCACGACACAACATCAACTTATTAGGATTGCGTGGACAGGCAAAAACACGTTTGGCACGTCTCATGACTGGATTACTGGATGAATACATTCCATATATTACAGAGAGTGAGATCCACGACGATCCACTTGCGCCGTTATCTAGTTCTGCACAGGCATTAGTTGACGAGCATGGAGATGACACACCTATATCGTGGCTTTATCGTGACGATCGATTCTATGAGAAGCTCGCCACACCAGACGTTACAGTGGCAGATTTGATTGGAGATATTGACCCAATTAAAGCAGCTAATCTAAGATTAAGTTATGCTGATGATCGCGTGATTCACTATGGTATGATACCACGTGCTAATCGATGCATTTTTGTTATCAACGAGTTACCAGATCTACAGGCTAGAATTCAGGTAGCATTATTCAACATTCTACAAGAAGGCGACATACAAATACGTGGTTTTAAATTGAGGCTAGCGCTGGATATGCAATTTATATTTACTGCAAATCCAGAAGACTATACCAATCGCGGTAGCATCGTGACACCGCTCAAGGATCGTATAGGTTCCCAAATCTTGACGCACTATCCAGAATCCATAGAGATAGCTAAAACCATCACTCAACAAGAGGCGCGTAACGATGCTCGACTTAAAGAAAGTATTTATGTGCCAGAGCTAGCCCAAGATATTTTGGAGCAAATAAGCTTTAGCGCGCGTGAGAGTGAGTATGTGGATGAAAAAAGTGGCGTGAGTGCTCGTATGAGCATCACCGCATATGAAAATTTACTGAGCACCGCAGAGCGTCGATCGCTCATCAATGGAGATGAAAAAACTACCATCAGGTTTTCAGACTTTACGGGAATCATTCCTGCGATTACTGGTAAGATTGAATTGGTGTATGAAGGGGAGCAAGAAGGTGCAGCCTTTGTAGCAAACGAGTTGATAGGTGAAGCCATTAAGACGTTGTTTGTTCAGTATTTTCCAGAAATCAAGAAACTTAAAAAGCCAGACGAGGAAACACCGTATGACAAACTAGTTGAGTGGTTCTTCAATAATGATGGCGTTGAACTGCTGGATGAATTAAGCGATAGTGATTACAAACAGCTGCTGGATCAAGTGACGCCACTTGAGGATTTGATACAAAAATATCAGCCAGAAGTACCTGCGAGCGACCGCTATTTCTACAAAGAGTTCATCTTATGGGCTCTTGTGGAACTTGATAAATTAAGCAAGAAACGATTTACTGAAGGTTATCAGTTCAACGACTTATACAGCGATTTTGTAAAAGGCATTTAATAGGTATCGTTGTCATCTTATAAAACAGGTCACAGGAATTTACTATTCTTGTGGCCTGTTTTTACTTTTATGAGAATCAATTACTTCCTTTTTCTAGTCCTGTTTTTACTCATTTCATGCAAACAAAAAGATACTGCACCTGGCGATGATAAAATAGATCTCAAACTAGAAGATGTAGGTGTCGAGATAGCAAACCATTATAATTATAACGAGCCAGATAGTTTGATTGCTTTGTTTGACCACAGGCAATTCTCAAAACGATTGGGTCAACCATTTTTTAATCTTGATAAGCGAGCGCAATCCTATGTCATAGGCATGGTGATGCAATATTATGATGAAACGAATAGGTTTGTCCTCAGTGAGATGCAGCAGCGTGGACTTTTTCTAGAATTATTAGCCGTAAATCAAGACGAGCAAGTGTCTAAACTGTTTTATCGCTTGATAAATCAATCTGGTGAGCGATTGTTCACCTATCTAGTGTTGTACGTGCAGCAGGATGCTAGTGGCGATTACAAGATTGTCAACCAGTATGATGTTTCCAAAGCATATAGCCTAGGCCAGAATAGTAAGATCACTATACGCAATATGCAAAAGAACCGTTCTTTTCAAAAGGGAGCAGAGAAGGCCTTTGCAATTCTAAGCCAAGCTGTTGCACTAGAAAAGACCCATGGATATGAGGCAGCCTACAAGATCATGGAAGATATCAAGCAACCATTCACGAGAATTCCTGCCATTGCAAATTATAGATTTATTCTAGCGTCCCATTTAGGTGCGCAGCCATTTATTCAAGAGGCAAAGTATCTCAAGAGTATCACGCCCAACGAGCAAAGCAAGATGTTTTATGATTGCATCATCATGGAACAGCAGGATCCATCAAATAAGGAAGCTGTGACCTCTTGCTATGAATCGTTCATCGAGCGACTAGTACAGTAAATATTATGAGAGCTGCGCAATCAGTTTGTTGATTTCCACTATTGATTGATTCTCTTGCAATAGTTGTTCTCTGGCGTTTTTGGCAGTTTCTAGAGCATCCTTCTTTCTGCCCAGACGCGATTCAAGGGCAGCAATTAAATGCATTTTCATACCTTCTTGAGCAATCTCATTAGATCTATTAGCAAGTACCAGGGCAGCTTTTAAATCACGAGCATCATTCAGGTTATTATGAATAGACATAGCCGTGGTCATGAGTTGTTTAGGACTATGCCACAATTTTTTTAGGTTGCGCTTGGTCAATTTCTTGTGTGAGCCAGCGACCAGTTGATATTGCGACGGTACTGGTTTGTACTGTAGGTACTCGCCAGATAAGGGCAACTCGTTGTTTTTATCAATCATGGATCTAAAATCAGCCTCTGGAATAGCACCTGTATGTTGACCCAATACCTGACCGTTTTTCACAAAAAAGAATGAAGGCACGCCTGGTACTTCCATTACATTATCTGTGATATTTTGATCAATATCCATACGGTAAATCGTAGCGTCTACGTTCTCGTCTGCCGCGGTACTTTCAATAAACGGCTTCATGTATTTACATGGACCACACCAGGTCGCAGTAAAATAAAACACCTTTAACTCATCATCTTGAGCCATTATTTTACTCTCGACTTGATCGTCAGTAATGTAGTCTTGCGCTTGAGCGCTTGTTAGGGCTAATAGTGATAAAAAAGATAAAACTATGTGCTTCATGATGCGTTGTTTGAACTTTTGACTGCTAATTTTATACCACAAATGGTGTGATGTAGATTGTTTGGGATTATGCTTTCGCGAAAGCTGACACCCAAAAATACGGGATAACAATCTACAACCTATAATGTACCCTTAAAATCTAATGACAAGATGGCTTCACGTAAAGAGCAACTCGCAGCGCTGGATAGATTATTGACGATCATGGACGAGTTGCGAGAGCAGTGTCCATGGGATAAAAAGCAAACCCTACAATCCTTGAGGCATTTGACCATTGAGGAAACCTATGAACTAGGCGATGCGATCCTGGATAACGATATGGAGGAAATACCTAAGGAGCTGGGTGATTTGTTGTTGCATATCGTGTTTTATGCAAAGATCGGTTCAGAAACTAATGACTTTGATATCGCTAGTGTTGCTCATGGCATTTGCGATAAATTGGTTTCTAGGCATCCGCACATTTATGGTGATGTAGTAGTGGCAAATGAAGAAGAAGTGAAGCAAAATTGGGAAGCGTTAAAACTGAAGGAAGGTAAAAAAAGTGTTTTGGAAGGTGTGCCCAAAAGTTTGCCAGCCCTGGTAAAAAGCTCCAGAATTCAAGACAAGGTAGCTGGCGTGGGCTTTGACTGGGAACATCCAGAACAGGTAAAGGAAAAGCTTGAAGAAGAGCTAGAGGAATTACAAGAAGAAGTAGATAAAGGCGACAAGGACGCTATTGAGGCCGAATTTGGCGATGTGCTATTCTCACTCGTGAATTACGCCAAGCATCTAGGCGTCAATCCAGAAGATGCGCTGGAACGCACCAATAAAAAATTCATCAAACGCTTTCAATACCTTGAATCAAAAGCTGGCGAGTTAGGTAAGAAATTGGGCGATATGACGCTGGATGAAATGGACGTATTCTGGAATGAGGCAAAGTCACTACCATAAAAAAACGCCATCCGGCGTCTTTTTTTATGCTGTTTATCATCCTACTTTGACGTCACATAAAATGCGTGGATAATTCCAGGAATAATCCCTAGAATGGTAAGTAGTAGATTGATTAAGAAGTCCTTACCTAATCCTTTATTGAGCGCTACACTCACAGGTGGTAATATGATGTTCAAGATGATGGTAATAATTCCCATGGTTGATGTTTTAGATTTTGGTGAAAATAATTTTAACCATCATCGTTAATCGTTAACTATCTGGGAATTGGGCTAGAATTAACGATTAAATACCAGTGAAATTTGAAGGCGTTATGGCACGCATCTCAATCTTCAGTTGGTCGCTCACATCCAGCTGATCGATAAATTGAGACATGCTCGCAGCCGTGATTTTTTCATTCGTTCTAGTAAGTTCCTTTAGCGCTTCATACGGATTGGGATAAGCCTCACGACGCAAGATCGTTTGAATGGCCTCTGCAACTACAGCCCAATTGTTCTCAAGATCTGCGGCAATCTTTTCCTCATTGAGTAATAGTTTGTTTAATCCTTTAAGCGTTGCTTTAAAGGCAATGATGGTATGAGCTAGTGGCACACCAACGTTGCGCAACACGGTAGAATCTGTTAGGTCGCGTTGCAATCTTGAGATAGGTAGTTTGCCTGCAAGGTGTTCAAACAACGCATTGGCGATACCTAGATTTCCTTCACTATTTTCAAAGTCAATCGGATTCACCTTGTGTGGCATCGCGCTGGAACCTATCTCTCCAGCCTTGATCTTTTGCTTGAAGTAATCCATGCTTATGTAGGTCCAGATATCCTTGTCTAGATCTAATAAAATGGTATTGATACGCTTGAGGTTGTCAAATAACGCAGCAATAAAATCATAGTGCTCAATTTGAGTAGTCGGGAAACTATGCGATAAGCCTAATTGCTTTTCTACAAATCGAGTACCAAAATCCTTCCAGTCCACCTGTGGAAAAGCCACGTGATGCGCATTATAATTTCCTGTAGCACCACCAAATTTTGCCGCATGCGGTACTTGATGCAGGCTTTCCTGCTGCTTTTTAAGTCTAGTTACATACACGTTAATCTCTTTGCCTAATCGCGTAGGTGATGCTGGTTGACCATGCGTGCGCGCCAGCATGGGGATATCTTTCCAGTCTGCCGCAAGTTGTTCCAGCCTGTCAATCACTTCTTGCAACTGGTTGTGGTAAACCTCGTGCATGGCATCCTTAATACTCAATGGTATCGCTGTATTATTGATGTCTTGAGAGGTAAGTCCAAAGTGGATAAACTCTTTATGTTTCGCCAGTCCTAACGCATCAAACTGGTCTTTGAGAAAATACTCAACTGCTTTGACGTCATGATTAGTGATCTTCTCGATGTCTTTGATCTTTTGAGCGTCTTCAAGACTAAACTTGTTATAAAGGTCTCTAAGTTGTTCTTGAGTTTGTGGGTCGAGAGGTTGTAGTTGGGAAATTCCGCTTTCGCTTAAAGCTATAAAATATTCAACCTCAATAAGTACACGATACTTTATGAGTGCGGCCTCAGAAAAATACTGGGATAGATCACTAACTTTTGAATGATAACGACCGTCGATGGGAGAAATAGCTTGTAAAGACATGATTATAACTTTAAAGCGCACAAAAATAGACGTTTGTCAATCAAAATGTGCGTGCTATAGGTACTATTATTCCAGCTTTTTAATGATGGCAATAGCACCGCTGCGGTATCCTTTATTATCTGGATTATCAAGATGTTTTTCAATCGCGTCTGGCAATTGCTCGTGAACCCATGAAAAATCTTGTCCCAATAAATACAGCGACTTGGTAGCAAATATCAAATTAGCCGACTTTCCTGTTGCTGCAATTAATTCACCAAAACAACCGTCGAGCAGCGTTGCGCGCATGTCTATTGTAAGAAGCTCATCATAAGGGCTTGATTTTTTATGATAAAATTGCTGGCATATAAGCAATGAGATTTTGAGCAAGGATCGCATACCTGAATGGTTGATAGGCAAGGCAAAGAGATTAATCAGTGAGCCTAAGTGTGGTAAACACTTTTCCTCATGGAGTAGGAATACTTGTTCCAGTACCCAGCAGGCTTGATGCGAAACGTCATGTTTGGGATGACAAAACTCAATGAGCTCAGGAATCTGATGATATTCTACCACTAGATTGCATAGATCGACTCGATCTGCCTTGTAAGCTTTGAGCGGTTCTAGGCGATTGTAGAGTTCTCGGCGATCCATGACTAGAATTCCATCGTGATCATATCACAAACCTTAGGAACGCCTTGAGTGGCTGCTTGTACAATAACTTTGAGATGCTCATTTCCTGCAAAACAAGGATTAGGATCAACGAGATATGTCATGGCATGCGATGGTGCGTAATGCATCAAACCAGCGGCTGGATATACTTGTAGTGAGGTGCCTATGATTATCACAATATCTGCATCATGGATCGTGTCAATGGCAATATCCATCATGGGTACATCTTCTCCAAACCAAACGATGTGTGGTCGCAGCTGACTACCATCAGTAGCCTTGTCACTTATCGCTATATCATCAACCCAATCTACCACTGTATTCAAGTCTTTGGTGCCACGAGCTTTGAGAAGCTCACCATGCAAATGGATAACATTAGTTGAGCCAGCACGCTCGTGTAGGTCATCTACATTTTGGGTAATTATATGAACGTCACAATTACGTTCTAGTGCTGCTAGGCAGTAATGCGCTTCATTAGGTTCTACTTCCTTAAGTTGCGCTCGTCGCTTATTATAAAAATCTAGAACAAGTTCAGGATTTGCTGCCCAACCTTGTGGTGATGCTACCTCCATGACATCGTGGCCTTCCCATAAACCATCGGCGTCTCTAAAGGTCGAGATACCACTTTCGGCACTGATGCCTGCTCCTGTAAGTGCGACGACTTTCTTCATGTTAGATTCTTATGGCTTTAATGACGATAGCTCCTAAGGACTTTGAGCTCGTGAAAAATAGATAATTTTTTGCATCTTCCTTGAGCTGATATTTCGCTCGCAATTGGTTGGCCGTGAGTCGCGAGTTTCTTGTCACTACGGTAAATGCCTGCTTCTGGAATTTGCGTTTGATTTCCTTAGGCTTGAAGGGTAGCACTTCCATAACCTCAAAGCAGCGTCCAGGAAAGTCGATGAGCTTATCGCTGGTAAATAGGTGCGCGTCTTGATCTAGTTTATCGATTTGAAACTGCCGTGCCACCTGAGCAAATGCCTGCAGCTTCATGATGGCCGCGTTGGGCTCGTACACATATGTTTTAGGTTCTGAAAAAGCAATATCTATGTCTAGATCATCCTCATAAGCAAACGGTGATTGATTTGTTTCTAGATTTACTGCCTTGTAGATCAATTTTATAGCCTGTGGATCCAGTAGCCATAGCAATTCCCTGACTTCGTTTTTAACGGCAACGACGTGAATTTCTGCTACATATTGTAACTCTTTCATACCTGCTGTGATATCCAGCATGGGTGATGTTTTAATCAGGATCTTCTTACCCTTTTGCAGTAATAGATCGGCGTGCTGGATGATGTTGGGTTCATAATCTTGCAAACACACTGCTTTGGAACTTGCCGCTGTTTTTCTGCTGGGATCGACGTATAGCAAATCCACTTGCTTGTCTAGTCTTTTTAAGAATTCTATGCCGTCGCCGTGATAACTTTTTGTGTTTGTTTTTAGTGCCTCTAGGTTATGAGCCGTCAATGCTTGCAATTGCTCGTCGAGTTCTAAATGGATGGTTGATTTGTAAGCTTTCGCGAAAGCATAAACGTCAACACCCATTCCACCAGTGACATCGATCATGGACTCACCACTGGCTATTTGGGATTTGTAGATCGCGGTAGTACTCGAACTGCTTTGCTCCAGATTGACTTTAGGTGGATACAGAATATTCTTATTTTCAAACCACTCGGGCAATTTCTTGCGAGCCTTTTGCAAGCCAAAAAGTTGTTGGGCTAATTCCTGGCTAGATATTTCTTCAAAAGGGTGCGATTTGAGAATGAAATCTGCAACATTAGTATGCAGATGATCCATTAAGTAGGTGCGTACCTTAGGCTGTAGCAACAGCTTGTTCATGATTTACAGGTCTTGTGTAAGTTTCTTTACGATCTTGTACTCGCTCAAGAATTCCTTAGAAATCACTTTGATAGCTGTGTACGTTGGGATTGCCAGCACTAATCCCATAACGCCAAACAGTAATCCAGCAATGAGAATCACAATGAATATCTCTAACGGATGAGACTTTACAGACTTACCAAAAATGAGCGGCTGATTGAGAAAATTATCAATGAGCTGGATGATGGCATAACCTATTCCTACCACAATTAATTTGGGTAAGATCACCTCAGTAAAGTTGGCTCCTAGGTTATCGCTTATTACAAATGCACCCATTAGCAGTACGCCAATGGCAGGTCCTAGGTAGGGTATCAAATTAAGCAGCGCACAGAAGAATGCAATTATGACTGCATTTTCTACGCCCAAGGCAAGTAGAATAACACTGTAGAGAACAAAAAGAATAAGGACCTGAAATATGAGGCCGATAAAATATCGAGAGAGCAGTTGCTTGATTTTAGTAAATGCTCTTAAAAATTGACCTTCGTTTCCTTTTTTAGAAAAAACCAAAACACCTTCAAGTAACAACCGACTGTCCTTAAGTAGGAAAAATGAAATGAATAAAATGGAGAATAAGCCAATGGTAAATTCTCCTAGTGTACCAAAGAATCCATTCACAAAGGTTGGGACAATCTCCATATCAAAATTTCTATAGAACTCCTGCTGTTTTATTCTGTCTAAAACGTTGACGCGCTCAATACCAAAGTAGTTGCTTATTTCCTGATTAAGAACCTCTAGTTGCTCTTTGACCTGTTCTACATCTATACGAGAAATGTTCTCACTTTGCTCTGTAATTATAGGTATCACTAATAAAATAATACCGACGATGATGCAAAATATCGATAACAGCGTCACAATAACAGCTAGCGTATTAGGGAAATTGAGCTTGTCCCTTAAGAATAGGACAATAGGTCTTCCTATCAATGAAACGACTGCAGCAACACCTATATATAATAGAACCGATTGTATTTCATATAAAAACCATAGCAATGCAAATACACCAGCAATGACAAGAAGTGCCCTAAGTAGGCCAAAGGCGATTATACGCGGCGTAATGTTCTTGCTCATACAGCAGTTAGTTGGTAAAAACGTACTTCACAATATTAGCACCCATATCTAGAGCCTTGCGTCGCACCTCTGGTGGATCATTGTGAACTTCTGGACTTTCCCAGCCATCACCTAGATCGCTTTCAAAAGTAAATAAAAGTAATAGCCTGTTATCCTTAAATATTCCCAATGCTTGTGGTCTTTTTCCATCGTGTTCATGAATTTTAGGTAATCCTTGAGGAAAATTCTTGTAGCTGTTAAATATGGGATGTGAGGCTGGTAGCTCTTGTAAAGGCAGGTCAGGAAATAATCTCACCAATTCTTTTTCTAAAAAAGGCTTCATACCGTAATTGTCATCGATATGTAAGAAACCACCACTTAGTAGATATTTTCTCAGATTTTCTATTTGTTGATCGTCAAATACAACATTACCATGACCTGTCATATGAATAAATGGATACTGAAATATTTGTGCACTTTGCGGCGTTACAATATCAACTTGTGTTTGAATGCTTGTTTCCAGCACATCGTTACAGTATTCTATCAAATTGGGAACCGCGGTAGGATTTGAATACCAGTCGCCACCGCCATCATATTTGAGTACCGCAAATTGTTGAGCGCTTACCATGCTGCAAGCCAACATGATTACAAAAAATAAAAAAGTTTTACTCAAAATTGACATTTGTTAATTTATTATTAAAATTATGTTGATTTATCTTGAAATAAGTTCAACATGTTTTTTACATTTAGCTCAACCAAGTAAATCTCTCTCTTTAATTATGGCTTATAAACCACTTACTAGAACCTTGATGCCCATTATTTCTATGCTATGTGCATTTGGAATACTGGCGTTTCAACATAATGAAAACCATGACCAAGATAATTCAATTGTCTCGCAACCTGTGGTTCAAGTTGTTGAATTATTTACCTCGCAAGGTTGTAGTAGCTGCCCACCAGCAGACAAATTACTAGGAACTATAACGGATAAGGAAAACGTTATTGCCTTGAGCTATCATGTAGATTACTGGAATAGGTTGGGATGGAAAGATCAATTTAGCGATTCTCAATTCTCTACATACCAACGCAATTATGCTAAAGCATTGAGATCTCGTGTTTACACACCTCAAATGGTGGTTAATGGCAGCAAAGAGTTTGTAGGTTCAAAGTCAATTGAATTAAAAAAGAATTTGAATTCAAAGTCTATGGTTGATTTATTGACAAAGCCAGAGGTGTCCCGAGAATCCAATCAACTTATCGCTCAAATAGATCTAACAGAAGCACCTAAGTATCAACAAGCATATGCTCTTGCAGTGCTGGACAAACATGTTACTCAGGTGACGCGTGGAGAAAATGCGCAAAAACAATTAATCAATTCAAATATCGTCATTGATCGCAAGGCGTTAAATTCAACGAATGCTAATATAACTTTTGATTTACCAGATGATCTAAATGGAAGTTATCGTATAGCAATCATTTTGCAGGATGATGATCTCAATATCGTGGGCGCGGCTATGAGCGATGCTTATTGATCAAATTAAAGGCAGTTACGGCATAGATGCCTGCGGTTTCAGTGCGTAATCTATTATTACCCAGAGCTATGGGAATAAAATCTGATTCTATAGCTTTCTTTATTTCTTGCGTTGAAAAATCTCCTTCTGGACCTATAAGGATGCATGCATCTTTATTCACTTCCAGCGCATCATCAATAAAAGTTTTATCCTGATCCTCACAATGTGCGATAAATCGATTTCCAAGCTTTTGAATTTCTAAAAATTCATCAATGCTAGTCAGCTTATTGATTACTGGTTTGTGAAACTGCAAAGATTGTTTCATGGCACTTATCGCTATCCTATCAAATCGCTCTACATTGATCTTGCGGCGCTCACTATTCTCACATAGAATAGGAGTGATGGTGGTGATACCCATTTCAGTTGCTTTTTCAATGAACCATTCCATTCGGTCGTTCATCTTGGTAGGTGCAATGGCAATGTGCAGTTCAGGTTGAGGTCGTGAGACGTGCTTTATATGAGTCAATTCTATCACGGTACGATTAGAAGTAATACTATCTATCTTGCCGTTAAATAGATCTCCTAGACCATTTGTGATATTGATTTGATCACCAGCTTTTTTTCTCAAGACTTTTGTCATGTGTCTCGTGTCCTCCTTTTCTAGAGATAAATTGCTTACATCTCGTGATGCCTGTGGGTAATAAAAGAGCTGCATTACATGGACATTCTAGGTGAAGAAGTACTTGAAAGGTCAGTAAAATCTTTTTGTAAATATTTGAAATAACCAGAAATACCTATCATCGCAGCGTTATCTGTGGTGTATTCAAAAGGTGGCATAAAAACCTTCCATCCTTTTTCTCGTTTGGCCAGTAGTCGCTCCCTTATTCCAGAATTCGCCGACACGCCACCACCTATCGCAACCTGCTTGATACCAGTTTGCTTCACTGCTTTGTCCAGTTTTTGAAAAAGTATTTCTATGATGGTATATTGAATGGATGCGCACAAATCTTCTAGGTTGTTCTTGATGAAGTCTGGATCCTTTTGCGTCTGCTTCTGCAAGAAATACAAGACGCTGGTCTTAAAACCGCTGAAACTATAGTCCAGATCAGGAGCAGTTGGTATGGGAAACTTAAAGGCTTTGGCATTTCCCTTTCGCGCAAGCTTATCTATCATAGGACCAGCAGGATAATCTAGTCCCATAAGTTTACCTGATTTATCAAATGCTTCACCTACTGCGTCATCCATCGTGCTGCCTATCACTTGCATATCGTGATAGTCGTTTACCTTCACAATTTGAGTGTGACCACCGCTTATTGTCAATGCAAGAAAAGGAAATTGAGGTTTTTCTTGACCACTATCAATAAAATGAGCGAGAATATGCGCCTGCATGTGATGCACTGCAATAAGAGGAATGTCCAGCGCGAGAGATAGCGATTTTGCAAAGCTGCTACCTACCAGTAAACTACCCATAAGTCCAGGTCCTTGAGTATAAGCGATTGCGGAAAGTTGACTTTTTGATATTCCTGCTTTTTTAATCGCTTGATCTACAACAGGAATTATATTAGATTGATGTGCCCTTGAGGCGAGCTCTGGTACAACACCACCGTACTGTTCATGCACTTTTTGGCTTGCTGTAACGTTTGATAATACTTGATCATTCTTGAGAATCGCGCATGAGGTGTCATCGCAAGAAGATTCTATGGCAAGTAGGTATGAAAATTGCTGTGGCATAGCGGTTAGCGCCTAGAAATTGGTAATCTTTGCAAAAGTAAATGATCTATTATTAAAAAGCTTTTTAAAATACTGGGCAGGATTCTCCTGATATTCATCGCATTATTTGTGATCCTAGTGGTGGCTTTTTCATTCCCTAGCGTACAAACGGCGACCGCAAAGCGTTTGACTAGATACTTGAATGATACTTATGACGTCGATGTTGCCATCGATCGTGTAGCGATTACTTACTCTGGTGATATAGAATTATTAAGATCTCGTGCGCTTGATGAGCGTCAAGACACTATTTTCTCCTTCCAATCCTTATCCTCAAGCGTTGCCAGTTTCTCAACTTTATTGACGCCTAATCCCATTATAGGAGATGTGACTATTGACAGCCTTTATTTTAATATGAAGCGTTATGAAGGCGATGAGAGCGATAATCTTACATCTTTCTTACGCAAGTTTGCACAGGAACCCAATCCTGATGCGCCACCTTTTACTTTGACCACTGGCGACGTGAATATCACCAACAGTCGTATAAGTATTATCGACGAGAACAACGAGTATCCACTGCTTTTTGGCGCACGTGATTTCAATATTGAGGCAAGTGACTTCAAAATTGATGGTTCTCAAATATTTGCAGATATTCAGCAAGCAAATTTCACCATGTCTATTGACGCGGTGAGCGCTCGCAACGGCGGTCAAGGCATGGAGATTAAGGATCTGGCCGCAGACTTTTATTACTCACCATCACAAATAAAAGCTGGAGACTTGAGGCTTGAGACTCGCGGTTCTCTGGTAAAAGGAGATTTGCAGTTTGACTACACACGAGAGGATTTTGCACAGTTTGTTGAGAAGGTTGAATGGACATTTGACATACAAGAAGGTTCTTTTGTTACTACCAATGATATCAGGATCTTTTATGATGAGCTCGTTGCAAATGAAGATATTCAGGTAACTGGATTCATGACTGGTACGCTCAACGATTTTAAGGTCGATGGATTAAGAATGCAGGCGCTCAACGATTTGAATATCGATGGCGATATGAGTTTTAAAAACTTGATTATTAATAATGAGGAATTTGTAATTGACGGTGATTTTAATCAATTACAGGTAAGTAACCGTGATTTAAAGACGTTGCTTCCTAATATTTTAGGGACTAGATTACCTAATAGTCTCAACCAATTGGGAGCTGTAAATGCCCACGGTTATGGACTTGTAGATAGAAATACCGTGGTAAGTCGATTGTCGGGAAATACGCGTCAGGGTAGCTTTGGTACAGATTTGCGGTTGACGGAAATAGGTTCTAGCGCCATAGGTTATCAAGGAAATATAAGAGCCAATAATCTTAATTTAAGGTCACTGACTGATGTCAAATCATTGGGCAAAACATCGCTCAACCTTAATGTAACTGGTCGTGGATTTGATCCTAACACAGCCAGATTATCATTGGATGGTAAGATCTCACAATTTGAATATAATGGTTATGTCTATCGGAACCTGAAAATTGATGGAGACTTACGCAAACCGGTTTTTAATGGAAAGCTGGTTGTGAACGATCCTAATTTGCAGTTAGATTTTGATGGGTTGGTAGATGTATCTAATGAGATCAATACCTATGACTTCAAGGCCTCCATCGATTATGCAGATTTGCGTGCCACAAACATTTTCACCCGTGATTCTACTGCAATTGTTAAAGGTGATATCGTGATTGATATGCATGGCACCACAATCAATGATGCCGAAGGGACGATCAACTTTACCGATGCTAGTTATCGCAACGACAACGACACCTACTTTTTTGAGGATTTTGCCATTGAGAGTAGTTTTCAAGATGACAATAGGTTGATCACTATTAACTCGCCGGACATCATTGAAGGTGAGGTTTCTGGTCAGTTCAAGATTGAGGAGATTCCAGAATTATTTAAGAATAGTATCGGTAATGTGTACACTAATTATCGATCTGAGAACATCACACAGGATCAGTTTCTGGATTATGAATTCAAGATTTATGATAAGATCGTGGATTTGATTTTTCCTGATATAGCTCTAGGCGAAAACACAATTCTCAAAGGCCAGGTTGCAAGTAATGAGGCACAGTTCAAAATGACCTTTAGAACACCACGTATCAAGATATTCGACCTAGATCTTAAACAAGTAAATGTTCAGGTCAATAACCAAAATCCTTTATTCAACACCTATATTAAGATTGATGACGTAAACAACGGTGTTTATGATTTGAATGATTTTAAACTCATCAATGTTACTAAACAGGATACGCTACTCTTCCGTACTGAGTTTGCTAGCGAGCAGCGAGACACAGATAAGTACAACCTGAGTTTTTACCACACGATTAATGATGAGAACAAATCGGTCGTTGGAATACGTAAAAGTGATTTAAAATATCAAGGTAAAAAATGGGTCATCAATCCAGCGGCAGATAACGTTAAGCTCACTTTTGATAATAATTTTACCAATTTCAAGCTGGACACACTCAGGCTACAGCATCTTAATGAAAAAATTACTGTAGCTGGTATGCTTGAAGGAAAAGAGACTAAAGACGTTAGCCTAAACTTTGACGGCGTGCGCATCTCGAGTCTCACAGCACCCATTGACAGCCTTAAGATGCGCGGTAGAATCGATGGTGATGTCAACCTAAAACAGATAGCTGGAAACTATGCACCTTCCAGCAACTTTAGCATCAGTGATTTTGAGGTCAATAATACACCACTAGGCGATTTTGATTTGCTGGTTGAGGGAAATGAGGATCTAAGCCAGTTTAATGTAGATGCCCAACTCAAAAATGACAAGTCACGTACGATGAGCGCGTCTGGCTTTATTAATACATCTGGAGATTATTCTACCATTGATGTGCAAACTAGATTTGATGAATTCAATCTAGTCGCATTAAGTCCGCTAGGTGGTATCGTAATCGACGATATACGTGGATTTGCCAGTGGTCTAGCGACCATCAAAGGCAAACTGACTGAGCCAGATGTAGAAGGTGAGCTTAAACTGCGCGAGGCAGGACTGCGAGTTCCTTACCTTAATACAGACTTTGATTTTGAAGATAACGAGACCGTGCAAATCACTAGCAATAGTTTTGATTTTGGTACCATTAACTTGCGTGATACAAAATATAATACCACAGGAACTTTATCAGGCTCGATCAATCATGTAAACTTTGGATTCTGGGAATTAGATCTAGCATTAGAATCAGATCGATTATTAGTTCTTGATACTGAACTTACTGAAGAATCGCTTTACTATGGTACTGCCTTCATTGACGGACGAGCTACCATCACAGGTCCAACTACAGGACTGTTTATTGATGTCACAGCGACTACTGGTGATGGAACCATTTTTAAAATCCCAATTGATGACGGTGAATCGTTAAGCGATACCTCTGCGATATACTTTTTGAGTCCAGAAGAAAAGGCAGCCAGATTATCAGGAAAACCAATCAAAATAAATAATGTCAGTGGTCTTGAATTAAGATTTGATCTTGAGGTAACACCAACAGCCGAGGTTGAAATCACCGTTGATCCAACAAATGGTAGTTACTTGCGAGGTAGCGGTTACGGTAATTTACTTTTAGAGATCAATACTAACGGTAAGTTTGTCATGAACGGTGACTTCATCGTTACCGAAGGTATCTATAACTTCAAATATGCAGGTCTGGTAAACAAGGAATTTATCATTGAGCCCGGTGGTACCGTTGACTGGAATGGTGACCCGACTAATGCAAATATCGATGTGAGTGCATCATATGCTACCAGAGCTAATCCATCTGTACTATTAGACAACCCTAACTTGAATGCTCAGATACCGGTTGAGGTAATCACTAGACTGGAAGGTGACCTGAGTTTCTTTGATCCAGAGTTTGAAATCACATTCCCTAATGCAAATAGTGTTGTAAAATCAGAACTTCAATACCGACTGGAAGATAAATCGCAACGTCAGCTACAAGCTTTATCTCTAGTTACCTCAGGTTCTTTTTACAATCCAAATAGTATTGGTCAAAATGCTGTTACTGGTAATATTGTAGAAAGTGTTTCCAGTATCGTGAACGATATTGTAAGTAGTGGTGATAGTAGGCTGGACTTTGGAGTAACTTATGAAGCATCAGAGCGTAATCCTAATAGTGATTTTCAGCGGTCAGATCGATTTGGTATCACGCTGACAACTCAAATAAACGATCGTGTATTCATTAACGGTAAGCTAGGTGTTCCCGTAGGTAGTACTACCGCTACAGAGCGTGCCATTATAGGTAATGTAGAAATTGAATTCCTACTCAATCAAACTGGATCGCTGCGCCTCAAGATTTTCAATAGGGAAAATGCACTGCAGCAAATAGGCCAACAAGAAGGATATGCACAAGGTGTAGGCCTTGAATACAGTATTGACTTTAACAGCTTGCAAGAACTGTATCAAAAGGTTTTCTATAAGACCTTAACTAAAGAACCTGCCAGAAAGAAAATCGAGACTGAAGAAGAATTCATTACAGAGCCTACTGAGAAATAGGACTATTTAAGCACCAGAGTTTTCACAACCTCTTTGCCCATATGCTCATTGATATTGGTAACGATCTTACTACGACCATAGCTCAATTCTTGTCTTAAGACACTACTGGATAAACTCACAATGAGTTTGTCACCATTAAGCTTTACTTGTGTTGTGTAGCTCTCAATTCCTGGTCCCATCACTTCTTTCCATGCATCATTAATATCAACCTTTAAGAAGCCACGAGATAGTTTTTTCTGGGATTTAAAGTCGTTGAGTGCCTCACTCATGTTCACAAAGCCGTCTTTTTTATTATTCCTCATAATCTGGTTTGTGAGAGGTATAGTTATAAATAGTGCCATCAGTATGCACTAGCTGTAATGTTTCTTCTGTTGCTTTTTCTACGGTTTGCTTATAGGATTGCTCTCCATCTTTAAACTGTAAGATCAAAGCATCATCCATCGCAGACCAACTAAATTTTACCGGATCGCCGTAAACTATAAAAGTCCCATCATAGGTAGGACTTACCCGACTTTTAGTTCCCTGAGAACCGTTAACTTCAAAAAAGTCCATGTGATTGGTAAAAGGAAATTCCTTGACTTCACCATCATCTTTAACGACAGTATCGATCGTCCAGTAGCCTTCAAGATGTTTCAGTTTTTCTACATGATTATTTTGCGAGCATGATGCTAGCAATAAGAATGATAGTAACCCGAATACAATTTTCATAATTGAAACATTTTATAGGATTGATGTGTTTCTTTAATCACACGCTCTGTACGATCAGGATGCGTATCACTTATAAATAGTTGACCAAATTGATCATTATTCACCATCTCAATAATTTGAGAGACGCGATCCTCATCTAATTTATCAAAAATATCATCCAGCAACAGGATAGGAGTGGTTCCGGTTTCATTTTTTATCAACTCAAATTGCGCTAGTTTCAAGGCAGTAAGAAAACTCTTTTGCTGGCCTTGACTACCATATTTTTTTACCGCATGACCATCCAGATTGAAAATTAGATCATCCTTGTGGACACCAGCACTGGTGTATTGTAATTGCAAGTCTTTCTGCTGCGCATTTTTAAAGACACTCGCAGGATCAACATCGGTAAAATCAGATTTGTAGAAAATATCGACCTGTTCACTCGCACTGCGAGAAATCTTTTGATAGAATTCTTTAAAAATAGGGGTGAAGCGTTCTAGAAATGACGTGCGTTGCTCATGAATATAAGTTCCTAATGGGATCATTTGCTCATCGTACACTGCCAGCGCATCACTGTCAAACTTATGATTAGCTGCAAAATATTTGAGCAAGGCATTGCGCTGGTCTTTGAGCTTATTATAATTAATAACACTCGTCAAATATTGATGATTACCCAGCGATATTACCGCATCTAGGAACTTGCGACGCGTGTCGCTACCTTCTATAATCAAATCACGATCTGCAGGTGAGATGATCACTAGAGGTATAAGTCCTATATGATCACTTATTTTTTCATACAGTTTACCATTGCGTTTCACAACGCGTTTTGCACCGCGTTTTGCGCTTACGACTACTTGTTCCTGTTTGTTTTTTTTTTCAAACTGACCATTGATTACAAAAAAATCCTGATCATGCCTGATATTTTGAAGTGTGATGGGATTGAAATAGCTTTTGGCAAAAGCCAGATGATAAACCGCGTCCAGCACATTTGTCTTGCCCACACCGTTATTACCTACAAAACAGTTGATCCTAGGATCCAATTCAAAATCTGCGCTATCAAAGCTTTTGTAATTGACCAGACTTAGATTGTTAAGACGCATAAATTGATGAAGGTAATTTAATGATAACTAGAGGTTTGAGAGAATTTTGCTTTCGCGAAAGCGTAATCCCAAAAAGCCTATCCACACAATTGCAAATTTAGTCTTTGAACCATAGAAGATTACATGGATGTGCGTTTTTTAATATGGATAAAAATTCTATTTTTGCGCGTTCAATAAATATAGGAATGGCGACATATAATAAAAGAGGTTACAAGCCTAAAACCCAAAAGGAAAAGGAAGAAGTTGTAGAAACGGATTCAGCAACAGCTGAGGTTTTTAGCTCTCTTGATGAAGGTGCAAATAAGACGGAAGAATGGGTGAGCGAGAACCAAAACATTATTCTTATTGTTGTTGGAGTGCTTGTAGCTATAGCTCTAGGATCATGGGCTTATCAGGTATTTAGAGTCGAGCCACGAGCAGAAGAAGCGCTCGTAGAATCTGCACAGGCAAATGAGTACTATTTGCAAGCAGTAAATGCTACTGGAGAGCAGCAAGATTCTTTATACAACATGGCCCTTGAGGATAGTAATGGTAAATACGGTCTTATCAAAATTGCCGAAAACTATTCAGGAACACCATCAGGAAACATTGCTAACTATCAAGCTGGTATGGCTTACCTAAACTTAGGTGGCGCTAATTACCAAAATGCGATCGATTATTTGACTGCTTATGATGGTGATGGCTCTATACTAGAAGCCTATGCCGCAGGTGGAATAGGTGACGCACTGGTACAAGTTGATCAAAAAGCTGATGCAGTTTCATACTATTTAAAAGCTGCAGATATTCAATCCAACGAATTCACAACGCCTAAATATCTATTGAAGGCCGCACAGGCTGCTCTGGATACTGGCGATAACTCAACGGCTGTTTCTAGCCTAGAGCGTATTGAGGAAGAATATCCAGATGCACCAGAAGCAAGTACAGCTAAGGTGTTACTGGCACAGGCTCAAATCGCCGACTAACAGATGGCGACCGCAGGCAAGAACTTATCTGATTACAATAAGCAGTTATTGCCCGACGCAACAGACATGCGCATAGGCATTGTCGTGTCTGAGTGGAACGCTGATATCACCGAAAATCTTTTTAAAGGAGCACTTGAAGCATTGCTGGATTGCGGTGTGCAAGCTGATAATATTCACAGACTTAATGTACCTGGATCTTTTGAATTGATCTATGGATCGCGCAAGTTGCAGGAAACTACCTTTAAGGTTTCTGGCCACAGGCAAAAAAGACATGTTGATGCCGTTATCGCCATCGGTAATGTGATTAGAGGCGAGACAGCTCATTTTGATTTTGTTTGTCAAGGCGTTACTCAAGGAATCAAAGACTTAAATCTCAACCAGTTTAATATTCCTGTAATCTTTTGTGTACTGACCGACGATACGCACGATCAGTCAGTCGCTAGAAGTGGTGGTGAGCACGGCAATAAAGGGTCAGAAGCTGCTATCGCTGCCATCAAGATGGTAGGCGTTAAAAATCTCTAGATTTTATTTATTTGTTTCTTCTGGCTGTAACACCACGGTATAGTTGGAATACTCCTAGCAGGATTAAGAATCCGGCAAGCACCGCTTGATAGGTCTCTGGTTTGTCTGCTGTATAATAGAACTCGTATAGTTTCCAGCTGCCAATACCTATAAACACCAGTGATAATAACAATGTATAGGTGGATTTTGTCTTATCCATTGTTTTGCTGTGATATGATGGTGTAAGCTACAAACAGTCCATATAGAATTAATGCACCAGCGATTAACAATCGCCATGTTGGAATATCAGCACCATTCACGAAATAATCGTAGAACCTAAAACTTCCAAAACCAATCATAATGATAGCAATGATTGCGCCTATATAAGGATTGCGAGTGCGTTGAGCCATAGAAAATTATTGAGGAAGCAAGATAAAGAAAATGCCCTCACAAAGAGGGCATTTTAATGAAAGCACTAAACACTTTAGGGAATAGTAGGTTTAAGCATTAAAATATTTTGAATTCCAGATGCTGGTATTAAAATTCTTTCCAGCTGCAAATGCGTAATATAATATCATGCTTGCGATGGATTTAAACGTAAAAAAGAATATAAGTACAAATTGTACACCAGTTGTATCCTTAGAAAACAAACCGTTAGGAACTGCCCAAGCGGCTAACAAGCTTATAAGTATGGTAACGACAATGAGATTTTCTAATGATTTGAACGGCCATGCCCATGCTTTTCTAAAAGCATTGAGGTCATTGCCCCATTTATGGATAAGATAAAAGTAACCATTACCTATAGGTGCAAATAACAATGGATCATCTGCATTCTCTAGCTTGAACATTTTTGAAGGCGCCACGATTTTAAAACCCTTGAGTGTGATGTCGTGATCTTTCTCTAGCTGCTTCACTTTGTTGATAGCTTCTAGTGGTATTTCGTTTTTAAAATACTTGGTATCTAGAAATCGCAATCTATAGTTCACGCAAATCTCACGTATCTGATCTACATGATAGATGCGATCTGTCTCCATGAGATCTAGATCAAAGTTGTTGCGAGGTGTAGGCTTTTGAGGGCTTTTCATCCTTGCGATGATATCATCCTGTTTTCTACCTTCTTCTTGAAGTATGTTGGCTACCTGTTTCAGTAGATCACCTTCAGTCACAGATTTGTTGCGCGCTTTTTGTAGCTTTTCCTCAATATTGGTACGACCTAGCATAGTGGTGGAATTAGGGTAATAATGTCCTTTCAAGATACGGATATTTCCTCACCTTAAAATGGTTGTCGTTACTCTCCTAATAACCTATCAGCAGGATCCTAAAAATCTTGAATTATCGCAATACGGCACCTGCCTGTTTCTCCAGTTGAGCTTGCAACTTGCCCATTGTCTTGTCGATTTGCTTATCAGTGAGTGTTTTTACTGGATCCTGTAGTGTAAAACTTAGTGCATAGGACTTCTTACCATCGGGTAGATTATCACCTTTGTAAACGTCAAATAGACTCACCTCCTTAAGTAGTTTCTTTTCAGTTTGTCTAGCTATAGTTTCTAGTTCTTTAAAGCTCGTTTGCTCATCAACAAGTAGCGCAAGATCTCGTTGCACTTCTGGAAACTTGGGTATGCCATTAATTGCCTTGCTGCCTGAGTCAAGCGTTTTCACAACTTCATTCCAATAGATATCTGCATAGAATACAGTTACATCAATACCGAATTTTTTGAGAACACTCTTTCTTACCACACCTAGATCTACCAATTTACCGCCACTATTGAGCGCCAAACCTTCACTTAAGAAATCTGATTTGGTTTTTTTCTCAGTAAGATTATTGATTCCCAATCTATTGAGCAATGCAACGACAACACCTTTTAGGTAAAAGAAATCTGCAGCAGCATCAGTAGCTTTCCAGCTATTGGCTTGTACCTGACCGGTTGTAAGAATGGTCAAGTGTTTTTGTTCTGTAAAGCTGCGCTCTTGATATTGATGATAGCTGTTACCTAATTCAAACAACTTCAGGTTATTCTGTTTACGGTTCAAATTATAGGCAATGGCTTCTAGACCACCGTACAGCAAACTCTGACGCATGACTGATAAGTCCGTACTTAAAGGATTGAGTATGCGCACTTCGTTCTTTGGATCAATTTGATCGGTGAGTTCGTGATGTTTTTCTGCTGTAAGACTATTTGCCATCATTTCTCTAAAACCTAATCCTACCAGCTGATTAGCAGCTGCATTCTCTAGCTTATAATTATCGAGTCTAGAGCTAGGTGCGATGGTGGCATTAAGTTTCACAGGAATATCGATGCGATCATAACCATAAACTCGCAGAATTTCCTCAATGACATCGACAGGTCGCTTTACATCATTGCGGTAAGCAGGTATTTGTAAACCCAGTCCACTTTCAGTAACGTTGCGTACCTCTATGTCTAGTGTTCTTAGAATACTTTTGATTTCTGCACGATCAATTTCTTGACCTATAAGAGAATTGATTTTCTCAAATGGCAGGAACACCTCAAACGACTCCATTTTTACTGGATAAACATCTGTTATGTCGCTTGATATCTCGCCACCGCCCAATTCTTTCATAAGCAAGGCAGCGCGTTTCAAGGCATACTCTGTAATATTGGGATCAATGCCGCGCTCAAATCTAAAGGACGCATCAGTATTAAAGCTGTGTCTCTTTGCCGTTTTACGTACACTTACTGGATTAAAGTATGCACTTTCTAGAAATACACTAGTTGTAGAATCTGTCACGCCACTATTCTCGCCGCCGTAAACTCCTGCTATACACAGAGGTTTCTCTTCATCACATATCATTAAGTCTTCCTCATGCAGCTCATGCTGTTCACCATCCAGTGTGGTAAATGGCGTGCCTGCTTCTAGCGTTTTTACTATAATCTTATTCCCAGCAATCTTAGCAGCGTCAAACGCATGTAACGGTTGTCCCAATTCATGCATCACATAGTTGGTGATGTCCACTAGATTATTTTTGGGCACAATTCCTATCGCTAGAAGTCTATTCTTAAGCCAATCTGGTGATGGTGCAACAGTTAATCCAGTCAAGGTAACACCACAATATCGCGGCGCACGTTCTGTATCCTGCACATCAATATCTACTCGTGCAGATCGTGATTCTACATGAAAACTACTCACGCTAGGTGTTATAAATTCTGGTGCAGCCTCGTTCACAGCGATACCTGCACGCAAGTCACGAGCAACGCCCATATGTGACATGGCATCAGCACGATTAGGCGTGAGACCTATCTCAATGACCTTATCTTGTTCCACCTCAAAGACTTGGGACATAGGCGTGCCTACTTCAAGAGTGTCATCTAGAATCATGATGCCGTCATGTGAGGCACCTAGTCCCAGCTCATCCTCAGCGCAGATCATACCGTGACTTTCCTCACCTCTTATCTTGCCTTTTTTGATTTTCCACGGCTCACCATCCTTGTCATAAAGTGTTGTGCCTATTGTGGCTACGGGAACTTTTTGGCCAGCGCCCACATTGGGTGCGCCACAAACTATTTGTACGACCTCGTTGCCTAGATCGACTTTGGTTAATTTCAATTTGTCCGCATTGGGATGTTTTACACATTCCAGGACGTGTCCCACCACGATTCCCTGCAATCCACCTTTTACACTTTCAAAATCTGTAATTCCTTCTACTTCAAGTCCCAAGGCCGTTAATAACGACTCGTGTTTTTCTATATCGTCGGGAATATTTATAAACTGTTTGAGCCAGTTGTAGGAAATTTTCATGAAGGTAATTTAATGGTGTAAAGATAGTGGTAATCACGCTTTCGCGAAAGCGTAACCATCCATAAACAGCGCTGCACAAATACTAGATAGAGACTAATATTCCCATTGACGTTTCTTGTTGAGTTCTTCCATCTCGTTCAATTCTTCTAAAGGAATGACCTTTAAGAAAGATTGATGTTGCTCAATGGCGTACTCGATTTGCTCAACGATCTTCTCAACGCTGTCGTTCTCATAATCAATGTCCAGTGGTTTTTTGATCACCATGGATTGCAGAATGTTGCGCTTTTTAATACGCAGGCCTTTCTTGTCAAAACTGCGTCTAAAGCCATCAATGACGACTGGCACAACAATAGGTTTGTACTGCTTGATGATGTGGGCAGTTCCCTTACGTATAGGCTTGAAAGGCTTGGTGGTTCCTTGAGGAAAGGTAATGACCCAACCGTCTTCTAATGCAATACCTATGTTTTTGGTATCATCTGGATTGACGTTGCGGTTGACTTCTTCACCTTTGGCGCGCCATGTGCGTTCTACGGTCACCGCACCAGCATAGGCCAGGATCTTGGGTAGGATACCGCTTTGCATGGTTTCCTTGGCAGCTACATAGTATATATTGAGTTTGGGATTCCATAAGTATCCTATGTTCTTGATGCTGTCCTCGCGACCAGACAGTGATGCATTAAATACATGAAACATACTCACGACATCTGCAAAATAGGTCTGGTGGTTAGAAACAAACAGAACGCCTGTATCGGGTAGATCTTTAATGATCTCACTACCATCAATGTGCAGCTCATTAAAACCACGATAGCGCCTGTGAGAAAGTGCTCCCAAAATCCTGATGAGCCAGCGTTTTACAAATAATATATGACCAAAAGGATTTGTCTTGAACAACCCCATAAAATTTCAAAATTTTACCGAAGGCTAATATAGTGCATGTGGGTAGAACATGCGTTAAAGCTTATCTGGCTTTATTGAAATATCCTACAATCCTGCTTGCTTAAACATGGCTTTGAATTCGCTAAGCATCATCGCTGTCGCACCCCAAACAATTTGCTCCTGTAAAAGAAAACAAGGCACTTCTACCTTGCTTAAATAACTGGTAGATAATATTTGGCTACTCACATTTGCTTCATCCATTAGTTGTTGAAGAGGCACTTCAATAACTGATTTTACCTCAGTTGCTTGAAGTTTGAAAATAGGTGAGTGATCAAGATATCCTAAATAAGGTCTAACCATAAAGTTACTAGGAGGAATGTACAGCGGTGTGCCAGCGGTAATCACTTTTTGTAGGGATATGGGAATCCCTATTTCCTCTTCAGTTTCTCGCAGCGCTGTGTATTCAAAATCCTTATCACCTTTTTCTGCTCGACCGCCAGGAAAAGCGATTTGACCACTGTGTTTACCAGTGGAAATCATTCGCTCAATCAAGACGAAATAGGATTCATCATTTTTAGGATATAAAAGCATCATGGTGGCTGCTTGCTTTGCATCTTTGCTTTTTTTAGCTACTAATTTCAATTCGTCAAGACGTTCCATGGCTGCCATGGATAATTGTGCTTCTTGACCAGGCAACGGCATATTGCTTAATTTTGAAACTTGAGATAAAAAATCATTGAATGAACTCACGACTGCTGATAGGTTTAATCATCGTTTTACTAGCGATGTCATGTAAAGATAATGAGGAAAGGCCAATGCCTGTGGTAGAGGAAAAAGTTGAAGTTGAAAAAAAAATTGATCTAGACGAGTTCTACCAACCCATGATCACCGAAGATGGCGATACCTTACTCAGCTATATACCACAAGATAGCGTTGAGCTGTTTTTTACTAGATACGGTAAGAAGAATCCAGAGAAGCGTGTCGAAATAGAAACCAAATATGGCAAGATTCAATTAGAGCTTTTTGAACAAACGCCGCTGTATCGAGCTAGCTTTATCTATCTGGTAAAAAATGGATACTATGATGAGACAGTTGTGCATCGTGTCGTACCTGACTTTATCGTACAAGCAGGCGATAGCGATAGACGAATCACCGCAACCAAGCGCAGCAGTGCAGGAAATTACATGTTACCACCAGCGATTCTAGATAATGTTCAACATACTTATGGAACGGTAAGCGCTGCAAAGCGCTGGGAAGACAATCCAGAAAACTGGCATAACCCTTTTGATTTTTTCATAACGTTGGGTAGCGCGAGCCATCTTGATGGCGAGCATACTATTTTTGGTAAAGTCACGAGCGGTATGGATGTGGCAGAAAAAATATCTAGGCTCAATCGCGATGAAGGCGACTGGCCTATTGAGACGGTTTATATTGATATGAAAGTAATCGACTAGAGATCGATCTCAACAACTTCTGCACGAGAGCCAAACCTGATAGGCACTCTACTGGTACCAATGCCTCGAGAAACATACATCGGTACTTTGTCCTCGTACCAGCCTTTTAAATAATCACCGCTACCACGAGGTGTGATAGGCGCGTAGCCCAGGAATGTCACTTGACCACCATGAGTGTGTCCAGAGAGAATGAGATCTATGCGATCAGCAAATTGAGAATCCTTTATGACATCGCTGTATTGCGGGCAATGATTGAGAACTATTGTTTTATCTGTTTCGGATAATTTTTTCATAGCTGTCATAATATCTGGGCGACCACCTAAAAAATCATCGGTGCCTGCTATGGCGATGCTTTGATTATTCACATTAATGGTAGCATTTTCATTGACGAGCAATTGGCAATTATGAGATGTATAAACTTCGTTCAATTGCTTCAAATCAACATTACCCCAATATTCCCAGTTTCCCAGAATAGCGAACTTGGGTATGTCCTGATCAATAAGTTTCAAAAAGCTATCGAGATACTGAATTTCTGTAGTTAGATTGATACTATCACCTGTAAAAACTATCAGGTCTGGCTTGATTTCATTAATCTTACGAGCAATGGACTTGTGAAAGGATCGCAGTCCGGTTATGTGTAAATCGCTTATTTGGATGAGTTTGATCTTAGATTCGGCTTCGTTTTTAGAACGATCAAAGTAGCTCCAGTCGATGACATACTTCTCAAACCAAAACATGTCTAGCAGCAATAAAGCTGCCGTACCAGATAGGATAAGAGTTATGAATTTACGTCTAGAAAGTTTTGACTTGATAATTTTAGCTATTGTTTGATCAAGCGCCTTCTCTTACCAATATCTAAATCCTTAATTATTAACATATCATCCTTGATACGTAGAATTTTCCAATTGGTCACATATTCTTCTCGCTCATCTATTTTGACCTCGACATCGTAATTCTTGCCAGCTGATACCTCAAACTCAGCAAGAGTATTTTGGTATATATTTTCAAGATAAAGAGTTCTTGATCTCGGCATTAATTTAAGTTCCGAAGGATTGTCGATTCGTTCACGCGATATTTCGCCTTTTAAAAAATATGTATTAAAAGACATAGAATCCCTATGGTTTATAATGCGAACATTAAAGTACTGCCAACCTTCTATTCGTTTGCTGTCTGTAATCTTTATATCAAAAACTTTAGGATTTTTAGACATCTCACGAACTGTACTCAACTTTATGTTTTGTTCATCTAAAGAATAAGTTCCGTTTTCAACAATTCCTAATCCGCAGTATTTGCCAAAAAACAGTGTTTGAAAACTACCGTCGGAATTAAAAGTCACCTCAAAATTAGAATTCTTGTCCTTATAAGTTCCTACCAAATCCTGACTAAAAACTTGAGATGAAGCCAATAGAAGAAAGACAAGAAAAAATCGGAAAATCATAGATATTAATACCTATAAACAATCGCATTGATATTCATGCCAGCGCCTACACTCGCAAACATGACTACATCACCTTTATTAACCTGGTGATCGTCCATCTTTCCTTTTACCACTAGATCCATAACGGTTGGTACTGTTGCAACGCTGCTGTTTCCTAGCTTATGAATGATCATGGGCATGATATGTTGAGGTACTTCCATATCATACAGCTTATAGAAACGCTGTACTATGGCCTCATCCATTTTTTCATTGGCCTGGTGGATAAAGATTTTTTTCAAATCCTTAATGTCAACACCAGAAGAATCTAACGCAGCCTTCATTCCTTCAGGAACCTTGGATAGTGCAAAATTATAGATACGACGCCCGTACATCTTGATGTACTTTGTCTTGTTCTCCAGTTTGGTGTTGTAGGATTCCTTATTAAATATGAAATAAGTTTCTTCTTCAGTATAAGTAGCTGTGGCCTGTCCTATAATGCCGTGATCATCATCACTGGATTCTACAATGGCAGCACCAGCACCATCACTATAAATCATGCTATCGCGATCATGCGGATCAACAACTCTTGAAAGAGCTTCTGCGCCTATGACTAGAACTTTTTTTGCAAGACCAGATTTGATAAAGCTATCGGCTTGAGTCAATCCCAACACCCAACCAGGACAACCAAATAACACATCGTACGCTACACAAGCTGGATTTTTAATACCCAACTTATTTTTGACACGACTGGCGAGGCTAGGTACCATATCGCTAGAACCACCATCTGGTTTTACATCACCATAATTATGCGCTACGATAATAAAGTCGATGGTTTCTGCGTCGATTGCTGCGTCAGCGATAGCGTTACGACCTGCAATAGCTGCAATATCACTTGTAAATAGATCGTCACTGATGTAACGACGTTCTTCAATACCTGTGATAGCGACAAACTTTTTGATGATCGTCGCGTTGTCACTACCAAAAGAGCTCCCATCATTATTGAGAAATTCATGATTCATGAACTCTTCATTCTTTCTAACGACATCAGGAATGTGACTTCCTATTCCAGTGATTTTAGCTCTCATAAATAAAGTATAATTAACAAAAGAAGAAATAATTACTCAAAGTTCCTATTTCTACTCCTGTTTTCTATGCGTGCATAGTATTCTAGCTGATATTTAATAATCAACATTCCGCAATCGTTACAAGTATTCTTCCATAGGTGCGCAAGTGCACATCAAGTTCCTGTCGCCATACGCATCATCTGCGCGGCGCACGGTAGGCCAGAATTTATTGTCTGCCACCCATTCTAGAGGATACGCAGCTTTCTCTCTTGTGTAAGGTAAATTCCAATCGTCTGCTGTGAGCATCTGCATGGTATGCGGTGCATTTTTCAATACGTTATTCGGCTCATCTTTATCTGCCGCCTCGATTTCCTTTCTTATAGCAATCATGGCATCACAAAAACGGTCAATCTCGGCCTTGCTTTCAGATTCCGTAGGTTCAATCATCATAGTGCCGTTTACAGGAAAGGACACTGTTGGTGCGTGAAAGCCGTAATCCATAAGACGTTTGGCGATATCAACAACCTCAATACCTTTTTCTTTAAATGGACGACAATCAATGATCATCTCATGAGCAGCACGACCTTGTTCACCAACGTACAAACAGTCATAGCTTCCATCCAGACGTTCCTTAATATAATTTGCATTTACAATGGCATACTCCGTTGATCTCTTCAAACCAGCGGCACCCAACATGCAGATGTACCCATATGAAATCACACAGGCAAGCGCGCTACCAAATGGCGCAGCACTAATAGGTGTAATCGCTTGATCGCCACCAGTAGGAATAATCGGGTTGGTAGGCAAGAAAGGAACCAACTGTTCTGCTACACAAATAGGGCCTACACCAGGACCACCACCACCGTGAGGTATGGCAAAAGTCTTATGCAGATTCAGGTGACAAACGTCTGCGCCTATATTTCCTGGATTGGTAAGACCAACTTGTGCATTCATATTAGCACCATCCATGTAAACCTGACCACCATTCTCATGAATGATGCCCGTAATTTCTTTAATCGCACTTTCATAAACGCCATGTGTCGATGGGTAGGTCACCATTAACGCTGCAAGATTGTCCTTATGCTCCAGTGCTTTGGCTCTCAAATCGTCTACGTCAATGTTCCCGTTTTCAAGCGCTTTGGTGACCACAACTTTCATCCCAGCCATCACCGCACTCGCTGGATTGGTTCCATGTGCGCTGGATGGTATCAAACAAATATTTCTATGATCATCACCTCTTGATAAATGGTAGGCGCGTATCGCCATAAGTCCTGCAAACTCACCTTGGGCGCCAGAATTAGGTTGTAATGAGGTTCCTGCAAATCCAGTTGCTTCATTGAGCTGTTCCTCCAGTTTTTTAAGCATGGTTTGATAACCTTGAGCTTGATCCAGCGGCACAAATGGGTGAATATTTCCCCATTGTGGATCTGACAACGGCAGCATTTCTGACGCCGCATTCAGCTTCATGGTACATGACCCCAAGGCAATCATTGAGTGGTTGAGTGCGAGATCTTTGCGTTCTAATTTCTTGATGTAGCGCATCAATTCGGTCTCACTGTGGTAGGAATTGAACACCTCATAGGTCATGAATTCTGTCTGGCGGCCTATTCCCAGGTGCTCAGTTTCCAGCAATTCTGTAATGGGTGTAAATTCTTTTTGTAACGCTTTCGCGAAAGCGGAAACAATATCATTCAAATCTGCAAGTGACGTAGTCTCGTTGATAGAAATCTGAATCGTATCTGCATCAGGATAGTAAAAGTTCAATTCTTTTTCTAATGCTATCTCACGGACTGGTAGCGTCGCAGTCTTAAAACATAAAGTATCAAAAAAGTTCTCATTAGTCTGATAAACGCCTAGTTTCTCAATAGCATCGGCTAGGGTAGCGGCGTGTTGGTGAACTTTTGTTGCAATGTATTTCAAACCACGTGGCCCATGGTAGACACCGTACATACCAGCCATAACCGCAAGTAAAACCTGTGCGGTACAAATATTAGAAGTTGCTTTATCTCTTTTAATGTGTTGCTCGCGCGTTTGTAGCGCCATACGCAAGGCACGCTTACCATCGGTATCTTTGGTCACACCAATGATACGTCCTGGAATTTGTCGTTTATATGCTTCACGAGTTGCAAAATATGCCGCATGCGGACCGCCATAACCCAATGGTATTCCGAATCTTTGTGTTGTTCCCACGACAACATCGGCACCCCAATTTCCAGGTGCTTCCAGTAGAACTAGGGACAGGATATCTGCCGCTACTGCTATCTTGATGTTTTTTTGAGAGCACGTTTTCGCGAAAGCGGTATAATCCACTACATTACCACTCGCACCAGGATATTGCAGTAAAATGGCATAGTAGCTATCGTCCAGATCCATTTCTAGTGGATTTCCCTCGACAAGTTCTATTCCCAGCGGTATGGCACGCGTTTTAAGAAGCTCTTTGGTCTGTGGCAGGCAGTCCTGATCGACAAAAAACTTAGAGTAGTTATTCTTCTTTTGATCACGCTCACGAACGGAAAAGAGTAGCGTCATCGCCTCGGCAGCGGCTGTGGACTCATCTAGCAATGAGGCATTTGCTAGCTCCATACCTGTAAGATCAGTAATCATTGTCTGGTAATTGAGCAGCGCTTCTAGTCTTCCTTGAGCAATTTCTGCCTGATATGGAGTGTAGGCCGTGTACCATCCTGGATTTTCAAGAATATTGCGCTGGATCACGGCTGGCGTGATGGCAGCATTATATCCCAAACCTATGTAGGATTTAAATTGCTTGTTCTGGTTGCCCAAAGCAGTTATATGCTGTGCAAACTCATATTCACTCATCGCTGGATCGAGATCCAGATCCTTTGAAAGTCTGATGCCGGCCGGCACCGTTTGACCAACCAATTCATCGATGCTGTCAACACCTATAGTGTCTAACATTTCTTTAAGGTCTGACTTGCGAGGACCTATATGTCTAAGGGCAAAACGATCTGTATTCATAGTACTTATATGGGCTATTAATAGATGATGCAAAAGTAGTCGATATTGCTGTGGTAACTAACAGTTGAAGCGGTTGTGAGAGCATCATTTTTCAACGATTTATCGTGAGTTGTTAACCGCTGCGATTACATTTGTTTTATGAACTTATCAAGGCGCTTGATTAAATTTTATGTGGACAGTAGTTTGCATGTTGCGCTTGGGCTCACATCGCTTACCATCGTTAGCTTTTTGAAGTTTAATTTGCCGATCGAATTGAAGACTATAGCGTTGGTATTTTTTAGCACAGTCTCAGGGTACAACTTGATCAAGTATAGTCACCAATGGCGCACAGATTTGAACCACCATTTGGCTATATTATGTTTGAGTACCGTTTTTGCCCTATTTAGTATGGTGCTATTGTCGTTTCATAATTGGTTGACAATTGCAATAATTGCTAGTGTTACATTTATCAGTGTTTGGTATGTCTTACCAAAACAATATGGCTTGAGCCTGCGTAGAATGCCCATAATGAAATTGATTGCCGTAGGTATAACGTGGGCATTGATGAGTATAGCGCTGCCAATTGCGGAAAGTGAGCTACTCTTCTTTTTTCTTAGAGTGCCTAGTTTTTTAACAATTTTATTTACACAGACAGTGCTGCTAGTAATGGTGTGGTGCTTGCCATTTGAAATAAGAGATCTTAAAGTTGATGACCCTAACTTAAAAACGTTGCCGCAACTTATCGGAGTTCCTTTAACAAAGGTTGTGGGCTACATATTATTGATCGCTTGTGGATTACTTGGGATTTTAGTCGACAATTATGACAATGGATGGAACGAGACTGATATATTAATTTATCTCTTAACAGCCCTGTTACTTTACTTTTCAACTCAAAGCAGGTCAGATTATTATGCCTCGCTTGTTGTGGAATCCATACCTGTCTTATGGATGATTTTGCTAATTATCGCTGATTAGCGGCTCATGTGCTTTTCTAGCAATTTCTTGATACGCAGTTTTTCCTTATCGGTTAATCTTACCCATTTGAGTTTATTGAGATTGCGCGAGAATGTAGCATTATTGGTATGAAAGGATCTACAACCTGGGCAATGCGTTTTATGAAGTTTGAGCCTGAATTTCTCCTTTGGGTTCAAGTCCCGATATTGATCGCGAGTGCTTAAAACCTGTGCGTCGTCGCACTTGATAAATATTCTTCCTGCCATTACTCGTTCTCGTTAAACCATTTATCTTTTAAGCATTCCATCAGCTGCACTCTAGCGCGGTGCAATATTACCCATAAATTTGACGGCGTCACATCATGTTCCTTACAGATAGTTTCTGTATCAATATTGTCAATAGACTTTTTCACAAAAATGGTAGCGTATCGTTCAGGTAGGTTTTGAATACAAGCGTTGAGTGCATCACCTAGCTCTTGCTGTTCAATCTCATCCTCGATGGTAGGATTGCGCATATCCTGTACACGTTCTTCCAGCCAGTCGCCCTCTTGATCTGATGTCTCCAGGTAGCTTACCCGCACTTCGGCGCGACCTTTTTTTGAATTTTGCTTGCGGTATTGATCAATAATCTTGCGTTTGAGAATTGAGACCAGCCATGTGCGCTCAGTACTATTTCCCTCAAAACGATGCGCACTTTTAAGTCCTGCGAGAAAAGTTTCTGAAACTATATCCTGCGCCAATGCCGAGTCATTCACTCGAGTAATGGTGTAATTGAATAGGTAGTCGCCGTAGCGATCTACCCATTTGTTAGGATCTAGTTTTACTTCTGGCATCGGGTTTTTAAGTTTAGTACTAGATTATGCGACGAGACCAGCTCTTTTGAGCAGCGCGTCTATTTTGGGTTCGCTTCCGCGGAAGCGAGTATATAACAACATTGGATTTTCAGTTCCACCTTTTGATAGCACATGGTCTTTAAACCTAGTGGCTACCTCACGGTTGAAAATGCCTTTCTCTTTAAATAATTCAAAAGCGTCAGCATCCAAGACTTCGGCCCATTTGTAAGAATAGTATCCTGCACTATATCCACCTTGAAAGATATGCGAGAAAGCGGTACTCATGCAACTACTTTCTACATCTGGATATAAATCTGTGTGTTCAAAGGTCTTGCGCTCATATTTCTTTACATTGTCAATTCCTGATGGATCTACACCATGCCAACTCATATCCAGCATACCAAAGGATAGTTGTCGTAATGTTTGCAAGCCCTCATGAAAGTTGGATGCTTTCTTGATTTTGTCGATATACTTTGCTGGAATGACTTCACCAGTCTCATAATGTTTGGCAAAAAGTTCTAGAGATTCTTTTTCATAGCACCAGTTTTCCAATACTTGACTAGGCAACTCTACAAAATCCCAAAATACTGATGTTCCTGACAATCCTTTATAGGTCGTGTTTGCAAGCATACCGTGAAGCGCATGTCCAAATTCATGAAATAGGGTCGTCACCTCATTGAATGTGAGCAGAGACGGTTTGGTTTGGGTTGGCTTGGTAAAATTACAGACGATAGATACATGCGGTCTCACGTTTTTATCGCTATCCATGTACTGTTCTTTGAAACTAGTCATCCACGCACCATTTCGCTTCCCTTTACGCGGAAAGAAATCTGCGTAGAAAATGCTGTTAAGTGAGCCATCTTCATTGCGTGCCTCATACACCATTACATCCTCGTGATAGGTGTCTATTTCTTTATTCAACTTAAAGCTCAGTCCATACAATCGCTGTGCAATTTCAAAGGCGCCATCAATTACATTTTCTAGCTTGAAATAAGGTTTGAGCAATTCATCATCAAGATCAAACCGCTGTTTTTTCATTTTCTCGACAAAATAAGCACCATCCCATTTTTGTAATTTCTTGATGGATGGCAGTTTATTTTCTTTAAGATATTGATGGGCAAAGCCAGTTAGTTCTTCAAACTCTGATTTGGCGGCCGGCTTTGCTTTCTCCAGCAATTCTTGTGAGAACTCATTGACGCGCTCTGGTGACATGGCCATGCGTTCTTCCAGCACAAAATGTGCATGAGTCTCATATCCTAGTAATTGCGCACGTTCATAACGCAGCTGTACAATTTCCAAAACATTATCCTGATTGCTATGCTCTCCGCTGTAGGCTCTAGCACCAAAGGCTTTCGATAATTTCTCACGCAGCTCACGATTGTCTGCATAAGTCATAAAAGGTAGGTAACTAGGATAATCCAATGTAAAAACGTAGCCCGATTTCTCGCGGCTTTTTGCCTCATCTGCTGCAGCTTCCAGCGCGGTATCTGGCAAACCAGCGAGTTGATCCTTGTCTTCAATGTGCAATTCAAATTCCTGCGTTGCGGCAAGAACGTTCTCACCAAATCCTAGCGTCAATTGCGCTAGGCGCACGTCAATCTCGCGTAATCTTGTCTTGCTTTCTTCTGTAAGATTGGCACCGTTGCGAGCAAATCTCTTGTATTGTTTTTCTAGTAGCGTTGCTTGTTCAGGATCAAGTGTTAACTCGTCGCGCTGATCATAAACGCTTTTGACTCGTTTGAAAAGCTCCTGATTGAGCGTCACATCGTTCCCAAATTTGGAGAGAATAGGACTCACCTCACGGGCGATGCGTTGGATCTCGTCAGTGGTTTCGGCACTGTTCAAATTGAAAAATATGGAACTTATACGGCTCAATGTATCACCGCTGCTGTCCAGCGCCTCGATGGTATTTGTGAATGTCGCTGGCTGGGAATTATTGACTATGTCGTCTATTTGAGATTGGGCTAGGGATATCGCTTTCGCGAAAGCGGGCTCAAAATGCGCCTCATCGATAGCGGAAAATGGTGCGGTATCAAACGGTGTCTTAAACGTGGACAGTAATGGATTGCTTTTACTCATGTAGGTAAAAGTACCATCCAAAAGATGAATGATGTATAGGGATTTGTTAAATACCGTGCGTTATAAGAAGATGTAACCGTAAGCGAAAAATATCATAGTAGCTGCTATATGTGCGTTGCCTAGCCAATTAATCCTGGCACTTGTGAATTGGCGATTGATAATGATGGCAAGTATAAAATGAATTGAGCCAGTGGTGAGAAAATGCCAGCGAACTTGATGGCGTAATGTTAGTTCATAACATAGCCATGCCGCGGTTAATATCAATGAAATAATAGAAAACCAGCGGTAATTGCTAGCCATTATCACGCAGTTGCTTTGATCCTGCAATCACTTTTTCCTTGAGCGATTGCTTGTAGGCCATAATTCTAGATCGCATATCTTCTTGAGTGGCACCAATTATTTGCGCTGCGAGAATACCTGCATTTTTACCACCATCAAGGGCTACCGTTGCCACAGGAACGCCACCTGGCATTTGTAGGATGGACAGCACGCTATCCCAGCCGTCGATGCTATTGCTAGACTTTACAGGAACACCGATTACAGGTAATGGTGATAAACTCGCCACCATACCAGGCAAGTGAGCTGCGCCGCCAGCGCCAGCGATAATTACAGCAATGCCACGCTCGTGAGCTGTGGTGCCAAAATCAAACATTTTCTCTGGTGTGCGATGCGCACTGACCACATCAACCTCGGTCTCGATGTCCAATTCCTTAAGAATATCAATGGCTTGCTGCATGATGGGCAGATCGCTGGTACTACCCATGATAATGGCGACTTTTTTATTCATAGAGTAAAAGTATGAAATATGAAAAGTATAAGCAGGTGTGATCCATAGTTTTGACAGGATTAACATAGCCGCAACAGTACATGGTATGGTTGTGGATTAATTTTAGAAAAAATAGAACAATGATCAAGCAATTTATAGCAGCTGCAATCCTGGTAAGTGCCGTTTCCTGTAAGTCTAACGCACAGGAAGGCAATGAAACTGCCATGGCAGACGACCAGCGAAAAGAATATGAAATCACTAAAACGGAGCAAGAATGGCAAAAGCAACTCACCGCCGAGGAATTCAATGTACTGCGCGAGGCAGGAACTGAGCGACCGTTCACAAGTCCGCTGAATGATGAGACGAGTCCAGGAACACTGGTTTGTGCAGCTTGCAAGGCGCCTGTTTATGACAACAAACACAAATTCAAGTCAGGAACTGGATGGCCTAGTTATGACCGCGCCATCGATGGTCAAGTAGAACGTGATGTAGATTATAAAATTGGCTATGCTCGTACGGAGCTCAAATGCGCGACTTGTGGTAGTCATTTGGGTCACGAGTTTGACGACGGACCAAGAGATACAACGGGTAAGCGTCACTGTATAAATGGTGTGGCACTGGATTTTGTGCCAGAAGGACAGGAACTGCCACCATTGAATAGAGATTAATACTGGTTACGCTTTCGCGAAAGCAAACTATCAAAATAGCATCATGACAGAAGAAGAATTCAAGAGTAAACTCACGCCAGAACAGTATCATATCCTTAGAGAAAAAGGCACTGAGCGACCATTTACAGGTGAGTATAACACACATTATGAAGATGGCGTGTATAGCTGTGCTGCTTGCGGTAACGAGCTCTACAAATCTGAAGCAAAATTTGACAGTGGTTGCGGCTGGCCATCCTTTGACGATGAGATTGAAGGTGCTATCGAGCGCAAACGCGATGCCACACACGGCATGATACGCACCGAGATTTTATGTGCCAATTGCGGTAGCCATTTGGGTCACGTATTCAATGATGGACCTACCAACACAGGCATCAGACACTGTGTAAATAGTTTGAGTCTTGACTTTGAGAAGAAGTAGTTTGAGTAGTTTAAGTAGTTAGTATGAAGTATTAAGACGGTTTTGTTTTTGATTTTTAGTCACAGTTCGCAGTGTTAAGTTTCGGTTTACAGTTTTCAGTCGCAGATTTCAGTTCTTAGTTGCTGTTTTTATGATCACTGAAAAAAGACAATTCTATTCAGGCATGGTCAACTATTAATCGATAACTGATAACTAAATACTATTTAGCTGTTCCACTCTGGTAAATCTTCCATCCAGACTTTCATTTTGGTTTTTTTCTGGATGACACGCATATGGTGGGATTCATCCGGCGTTACTAGATTGATAACCGTTCCTGGATTCTCGGCACGACCTGTGCGGCCTATGCGGTGAATGTAATCTTTTGGTGATCGAGGCAATTCATAGTTTATGACGTAAGGCAAGAACTCAATGTCAATACCACGAGATAGCAGATCTGTCGTTACTAGACAGCGCACACCAGTTTCTGCATAGTTTTTAAAGTCATTTAAATGACCTTGTCGTGTTCCTTGCGCTTTCTTACCGTGAATGGCTTTGGATTTGATTCCGTTAGTGTTGAGTTTGTCATTCACGTGTTCTACTTGATAAGTAGATGAACAAAATATCATGACCTGTTTCATGTCGTGCTGCTCAATTAAATGCCTGAGTAATACACCTTTCTTTTCAGGTGTTACTCGGTAGCCTAATTGCTTGATCAGTGATAGGTCCTCTTCAGGTACTTGAACGTTGATGACGACTGGATCAATTCCCATGCGCTGAATAACCAGCGATACTTTTTCTGTAAAGGTGGCAGAAAATAATAAGGATTGCTTTTTTGATGGTAAGTGGTCCAGAACCTTATCCATCTCATCCTTGAAACCCATGGATAGCATTTTGTCGGCTTCATCCAAAACAAGAATCTCAGTTTTCTTAAGACTTACCGCGTTTTTCTCTACCAATTCCAACAAACGGCCTGGCGTGGCAACTAGAATATCCACACTATTGATAATCATCATTTGCGGATTGATACTCACACCACCATAAACAGGCATGGTAATGAGTGGTTGCTTCATCGCTTTTGAGAAATGAATTAGCGCATCACTTACTTGGACGGCAAGCTCTCTAGTTGGAACCATCACCAGCGCAGCTATTTCTCTGTTTGCCGATTTTTTGCCATGCAATCGTTGCAAAAGCGGTAGGGCATAGGCAATCGTTTTTCCCGAACCAGTTTTAGCAATTCCCAGCACGTCCTTTCCATCAAGAATAGGCGGTATCGCCTGTTGTTGGATAGGTGTTGGATTAGGGAAATTATCCTTTTCAAGTTGGCTAATGAACGCGCCGTCAAGCTTTAAATCGCTAAAAGTCATAAAGTGTTGTGAGATGCAAAGGTAATGGTAAGAATTGCTAAACCTATGCTAAGTCACTGGATGGATAATTCAGTCTGATAGATCACTCTTTATATTTAGAGTATGAACAAATTACCGCAGTCCTATTATGAGAAACAAGACGTTGTTTTTCTCGCCAGAGATTTAATAGGTAAAACCATTGTATCTATAATTGATGGCAACCGCACTAGCGGAATCATCACAGAGACTGAAGCCTACAGAGGTTATGATGACAAAGCTTGTCATGCGCATTTAGGCAGGTTTACAGATCGCACCAAAATTATGTATGAGACTGGTGGCGTGGCTTACGTTTACCTATGTTACGGAATCCATCATTTGTTCAATATCATTACCAATACTCAGGATAATGCAGATGCGATATTAATACGAGCTGTGGAGCCTATTGATGGTATTGACATTATGAAGCAACGTCGTGGCAAGGAAAAGCTGGACAAGACTTTGACCTCAGGTCCTGGTAATTTTAGCAAGGCCTTTGCGCTGGACAAATCTCATTACGGCGCAGATCTTACCGGCGATACCGTATGGATTGAAGAATCAAATAAATCCATTGATCCTGAGGAAATCATTATAAGCAAGCGCATAGGTATTGACTATGCCGATGAGGATAAAGATCTACCGTGGCGTTTTTACCTCAATACTTCAAAATTTGTGAGCAAGCGTTAGACCGTGATCTTTTGACAGGTTTTAGTTAGGAATTCCAGGGCTAATCTGCCAGCATGTCAAAAAACTAGTTTGGTACTTGATTTGACCAGTGAGGTTGGTTGTGTTTTTGCTTTCGCGAAAGCGTAACTATCACAATTAAATTTAAACACATAAAATATGTCACAACAAGGAAAAATTAATGTTGCTGTAGAGAACATCTTCCCATTAATCAAGAAGTTCCTGTATAGCGATCACGAGATTTTTTTAAGAGAATTGATATCCAATGCGACCGATGCTACACTAAAATTGAAGCACCTAGCCAGCATAGGCGAGGCGAGTGTAGAGTTGGGCGACCAGCAAATTGAAGTGAAGATCGATAAGGACGGCAAGAAGCTGCATATTATTGATCAAGGTATAGGTATGACCGAGGATGAGGTGCAGAAGTACATCAATGAGGTGGCCTTTTCTGGAGCTGAGGAATTTCTAGAGAAATATAAAGATACGGCTAGCGATAGTGGTATTATTGGTCACTTTGGTCTTGGGTTTTATAGTGCCTTTATGGTGGCTGATAAGGTTGAGATCATGACCAAATCATATAAGGACGAGCCAGCAGTGCACTGGAGCTGTGATGGATCACCTAACTATACGATCGAGGCGGCAGATAAGAAAGACTTTGGTACCGAGATCATTTTGCACATCTCTGACGATGAGCAAGAGTTTCTAGAAGAAAGCCGCATACGTGAGCTATTGGTCAAGTACAATAAGTTCATGCCAGTGCCTATCAAATTTGGTACGAAGACTATCACGCTAGACAAGCCAGAAGACGCCAAAGAAGATGATCCAGCACCGACTGAAGAAGTCGATAATATCATCAATAATCCTAATCCAGCATGGACCAAGCAGCCTAGCGAGCTAGAAGACAAGGATTATAAGGAGTTTTATATAGAGTTGTACCCAATGCAATTTGAGGAGCCTCTCTTTAATATTCACCTGAATGTAGATTATCCATTCAACTTGACGGGTATCCTGTATTTCCCAAAAATGACACAGGACCTAAACGTGCAAAAGGATCGCATCCAGCTGTATCAAAATCAAGTGTTTGTAACGGATAATGTGGAAGGAATCGTACCAGAATTCCTGACTATGCTGCGTGGAGTCATCGACAGTCCAGATATACCACTGAATGTTTCTCGTTCTTATCTGCAAGCTGATGGTGCTGTTAAGAAAATATCCAGCTACATCACCCGTAAAGTAGCAGATAAGCTCAAGTCCTTATTCAACGAAGACCGCAAGGCTTTTGAAGAAAAGTGGAACGATATCAAGATCGTCATCGAGTACGGTATGTTGAGTGAGGAGAAATTCTTTGAGAAGAGCGATGCCTTTGCATTATATCCTACGGTCGATGGTACTTATTACACCTGGAGTGAGTTGATGGACAAGATCAAACCTACTCAAACTGATAAGGATGATAAGACGGTCATATTATATGCATCTAACAAGGACGAGCAGCACAGCTACTTGAAAGCTGCTAAAGACAAAGGTTATGAAGTTTTATTGTTAGACTCGCCGATCGTGAGCCACTTGATGCAAAAGCTAGAAACCTCTAAAGAGAAAGTAAGCTTTGCCCGTGTGGATGCAGATCATGTAGATAATTTGATTAAGAAAGAAGAAGATCAAATATCAAAGTTGTCTGATGACGAGAAGGAAGAATTGAAAACCAGTATCACAGAAGCTATAGACAACAGCAACTTCACTGTTCAAGTAGAACCTATGAGCAGTGATGCAGCGCCATTCATCATCACACAACCAGAGTTCATGCGTCGCATGAAAGAGATGCAGGCAACTGGTGGCGGTGGCGGCATGATGGGCTTTGGTAACATGCCAGACATGTACAATCTTGTAGTCAATGCAAACCATGAGTTGGTTCAAGAGATATTTAGTACTAAAACGAAGAAGAAAAAGGATCGATTGATCCAGCAATCTTTTGATTTGGCCAGGTTATCCCAAGGACTTTTAAAAGGTGAAGCGTTGACTCAATTTGTCAACAGAAGTTATGAGTTGATCAAGTAGATAAACTATATATTTTGATTAAAAGCTCCTATACGGGAGCTTTTTTTATGCTCTAAATCTAAAGCCTGAAGTTTCTTAAAATTATGTTTACTTTTTTATGGTAATTACTTCAACAAAAATTCCTTTTAAGATTCACATTTGCTAATTGCAGTTGTAGGAAATATTGTCAAACATTGTATTTCAACGTGTTAACAAAGATTTAACATATTCTTCTAATCCATTGATTTTGCAGATAAAATTTTATGTAAAAATTAGTCAAAAGCAATTATTCGATAAACGGTATTAGGAATATAGGTAGGAAGTAATGCTATATTTGACATGTCTGATTTGTAGTTGAGATCATGCCCCTTTTGATCTTAAAAATTAGCCAATGGTTATCCCCAAACTGTTGAAAGTGAAATTCCCTTGTTGAAATGGACTTGTGTCCCTGTAAATGTTGAATTAGATGCGTAAGATCTAATTTGATAGCTCATAATGTGTATTTATTAATTCTAAATATTTAATTATGAAAAGAGTAATTCTTTGTGCTTCGGCACTACTGGCAGGCGGCTTTGCGATGGCACAGCAACCAGCACCACAGACTGTTCCCACAAGAACAGCTCAAACTATCGCACCACGCGTGGTCACCATACCTACTGCAGGTGCAAGCGCAGGAAGCAACTATTCTGACATCGATCAGGCCGGTATAGGTAGTGATGCCACTGTGAAACAACAAGGTACAGCACAGGGCTCCTTTATTTCTCAAGTAGGAAGCGACAATGCCAATCGTAATGATGTTGTTGTAAGACAATGGGGTAATGTAACTGCTCTTAGTGGTGAAGGAAACTATGGAGAAGTTGATCAAAATGGTGCAGGTAATACATTTTACGGTACCCAAGAAGGTGACTTTAACCAGATGTTCTCTACTCAAGTAGGTCTAGACAATGATGTATACGTACAACAAGGTGATGACACTGCTGAGCAGGCTGAAGGGAATTTAGCAATAGTCGATCAGGATGGATCAATCAACGTAGCCTCTGTTGAGCAACGTTTTGATAACAATCAGTCATCAATCACTCAAAGAAATAGTGTTGGCGCGATCAGTGGTAACGTTTCCTACCAAGATCAGGTAGCTAATCCAAATCAGTCTGCGGGTCATGTAGCAATAGGTGAGCAATGGGGTGAAGGTAATGAATTGGCGCAATTTCAGGTAGGGCCTGGTGACGGTAACTATGCTGAGGCCTTACAAGGTAATGCAACAGATGCTGCTCAAGGAGGATTTGTGCAACAAGTTCAAACTGGTTCATTAAATGAAGCTTACGCAACTCAAATAGGAGTAGATAACACATTGTATCAAGAACAAGACGGTAGCGGCAACACAGCACAAGCTATTCAGGCTGATAATCCTGCAAGTGGTAATGATATGGTTGCTATGCAATATCAAAGTGGAGATGATCACAGTGCCTATGTAAAGCAAAATGGTTCTTTGAATGAGGCATATCAAGAACAATTTGGTGAAGGCAACATTTCTAACATTGAGCAAAGAGGTGGCGTGAATCCACTAGAAGCAAATCTAGCAACTACTTTACAAAGTGGAGCGTTGAACCAATCTGATATACTTCAAAAAACAAGAGGTAACGTATCATTTGTTGACCAATTAGGGAATGGTCACCAATCAATAATTAACCAAAATGCTAACGGAACATCAGCTCCAGGAGCACAAGGATTCAATACTGCAACTGTTTCTCAACGTAATGCAAACGTTTCTTTCTCGCCAGCTCAATCTCGCACTTTTGTAGGAACGCCAGCTGCTCAAAGAGTACGTAACAATAACAACTAAAACATTTTATCCAGGTGAGGTTTTTATCTCATCTGGATCTTTAAAACACACATTATGAAACATTTAATTATAACTGCTTCAGCTCTATTGGTAGGATCGATAGCTGCAGCACAATCGCAACAACCTATAGTGGCACCTGTTGCACAGACAATTTCAACTGCGAGCGCTGCGCAAGGTGGCAACTCTTCTAAGGTTGATCAATCAGGTATAGGTAGTGATGCTGTTGTGGCACAACAAGGTACCGCAAACGGTTCATTCATTGCTCAGGCAGGTACTGACAATGGAAATCGCAACGTGGCTGACGTACTACAACATGGTAATGTACAGCCTAGCATTAGCGGTCACTTAAACTACTCAGACATCGCACAGGTAGGAGCTGGAAATGAGTTTATGGTGACTCAACAAGGTGATCTAAACCAGATGTTTGGTACTCAAGATGGTGTTGATAATGCCGCACTGGTACAACAAGGCGCTGATGGACCGCAGCAAGCTGAAGGTAATTTAGCTTTAGTAGATCAGTCAGGTCTAGGCAATGATGCGGAAGTACAGCAGCGTTGGGATAACAATCAGTCAAGCATTTTACAAAGTAATGATGCGGTTGCGGGTGTAGGTAACAAATCATTCCAAAGTCAAAAAGCTAATCCTAACCAGTCTGCAGGACACCGTGCAATAGGTGAGCAGTATGGTGATGGTAATCAATTGGTCCAAATTCAAGAAGGTCCAGGTTCTGGAAACTACGCGCAATCTAATCAAGGTAATGCAACAACTGCAGCAACAACTGCTTTTGCACAGCAGGTACAGTCTGGTGAAGGAAATGAAGCATACAATACCCAATTTGGTGTGAATGATGAATCTTTCCAGGAGCAAGTTGGGTCTGACAACCTTGCAGAAGTAAAGCAAAATACACTTCCTACTATTGGTGCAGATAACTATGCGGCACAGTTCCAGGATGGATCTGATAATGAAGCTCGTGCTGATCAAAACGGATTTAATCAAGATGCTTTTCAAGAGCAGTACGGAACTAATAATGTCTCTACAATCAAACAACGCGCTGGACAAGTTGCTGGTAATCTAGCTCTTTCTATTCAAAGAGGAGATGCTAATATATCTGCAATTACTCAAAACCTTGATGGAAATAGTGCTATGGTAGATCAGTTAGGAGATGGCCATCACAGTGTGGTAAATCAAAATGCCTCTCAAAATGCATCTGCGAGACCTAATGCTGGCTTCAATACGGCAACCGTAACTCAAAGAAATGCAAACGTTTCATTGACTCGTGCGACTCAAAGAGCAGCAGCTGTCAAGAGACACTTCAACAATTAATCAACCTTTTTTAATCCACCAGTGAACACTGGTGGATTATTAATATTAAAAAACGAATTATGAAGTACACAATAATAACGGCTGCTATCCTTTTAGGTGGATCAGTAGCTATGGCTCAAGGTCCGGTACGTAAAGCGGTAACCACGCCAGTTGTAAAGACAAATCCTAAGGCAGGTGCTACTGTAGGTAGCAACTACTCTGAAATTGATCAGGTTGGAATAGGTAGTGATGCCTTTGTAGAACAACAAGGAACTGCAAATGGATCATTCATCCTACAAACAGGAGCTGCTAAAATGAACCGCAACTCGGTTGATTTACGTCAATGGGGTAATGTAACTGCCGCAAGTGGTGAGGCAAATTATTCATCAGCTATTCAAGATGGCTCTGGAAATAGTCTTGTTGCAGATCAATCTGGTGATGCAAACAGTCTATTCAGTACACAAGTAGGTCTTGATAACGAGGCAATTCTTGCGCAAGGAAGCATGACTGCTCAAAAGGCAGAAAATAACATATCTGTCATCGATCAAGACGGTAAGGATAACTTTGCCACCGTTTTTCAAGGATTTGATGATAATGAAGCATCTATCCTTCAAAGAAATGATCAAGTGACTGGTGTTGGTAATCGCGCTTTTCAAGATCAGCGCTCTAATCCTAATGGTAGTGCTCTCGCTAATACCGCGATAGGTACTCAGTATGGTGACGGCAACGACCTTGTACAAATTCAAAGTGGTCCTGGAAACGATAATTATGCTGAGGCCAATCAAGGTGATGCAGCAACAGCTGCTTCTGGAGCATTTGTACAACAAGTACAAACTGGAGACGGTAACGAGGCATTTGCTGATCAATTCTTGACTGGTGATACGGCCTTCCAAACGCAATCAGGTTCTGACAACGTTGCTGTGGCGAGACAAAATACCGCTGGTGTATCAACTGGAGGAAATAATTTGACCGATCAATGGCAAGAAGGAGAAAACAACAGAGCTACCTCTAATCAATTTGGAAACAACAACAGTTCTTTCCAGGAGCAGTACGGTGAGCGTAATAGTTCTGTAACTACTCAGGCGATGGGTCAAGATGCAGGAAATCTAGCAAATAGCATTCAATCTGGGATCAGAAATATTTCTCGTATTGATCAAGGAGCACATGGTAATGTATCATTTGTTGACCAGACAGGTGATAGACAACACAGTATCATAAAGCAAAATCGTCCAGGTATTGGTGGTACGGTAGCAGAAGGTTACAACACTGCAACTGTTACACAACGCAACGCAAATGTTGCTTTGACTGCTCAAACTCAAAGAGCAGCAACAATCAAGCGTCGTTTTGATGACTAATTAATTTAATAAATAATGTTGGGATGTGAAGTAGGGTAGCATCCCAACATTTTATAATTGAAGCTTATGAAATGGTATCTGATTTTAGTTTTATTCTTTTCCAGTTTTCTTGCAGTTGCTCAGACTTATAAAGAAGACAAGAAAGTCGTGAATTCAAACTCTTTAGAAACATCTAATGAGCAACTCAATTTTATTTCAAACAATCAAGCTAATGCCTCTAACAATCCTGTTACTAGAGGTAATTCTGTGTTTATTGAACAGGCAGGTTTTGGTAATCAGGCATCTGTTACGGCAGCGTCTGATAATAGCGAAATCAATCTATTCCAATCTGGAAATTTTAATCAAAGTTTTATAAAGCTTAATGCTACATCTATTAGAGAGAATGTATTGCAAAGGGGAAATAGCAATTTATTCATTGATTATAGTGTGCATGGAGCAAGAACACATAATGTTGATTTAATTCAAGACGGTAGTTACAATACGGTAATAAGTGCTGGTAGAAATAGCATTTCTGAAAGATTGCAAATCAATCAAACTGGTAACGGTGCTGCGGCATTTGTAATTCATTTTTAGAATGGCTAGAATCATTTTATTCTTATTAATGATCCCATGTTCAATGGTGCATGCTCAAGAAAGTTTTTACAATAGGGAAGTAAAGGCTGTTATTGAATTAGAGGATAAGGAAGGATTTGTAAACATTACCGGTATAGCAACTAATCTTACAAGTGCTGATCAGGGAATCAGGTATGAACTCGCAGTGATAAGAAAAGATACCGCAAGTGGTAACAGTACTAAAAATAAGCAAACAGGAAGAACAGTTCTCAAGGCTAGTGATAAGGTACTGTTGTCAAAAACAAGTGTCAATCTCAATATACCAGATTTGATAACGATCATGTTGTTAATATATGATGTTGATGATAAGTTACTAGGCAAGGAGATTAAAAGAATAGAACCCAATACTCGAGAAATCGCGGTAGTCCAATCAACAGCGTATGATGGTATAGAATTTAAAGGTATCGTGCTCAAAAAATTGCGCACTGCGCCTGCTCGCAAATTCTATGACTATTTCTATGAGAAATATAGGTTTTACAATATCAACGGTAGTGAAATCGTGACCATCAAAGAAGTATTTGGTCAAGGTAGAACTTCTAAGGTAGAAGTACTGGTAGGTAGAGATCTCGTATTTGAATTTTTTCTGAATCCTACTGAAAAGTATATAGAACAAATGGGCGATAATGCCATCTACAAAGTGTATAACAAATTTGAATCACTCAAGGCGCAAGAAGCCGCCATTAAAAATTATTAATAATGCTCAACAAAATTACAACACCGCTCACGTTGTTAATTTTACTTTGCCTTGCGGCAACAAGTAACGCTCAACAACTTGTTTATAAACCTATCAATCCAGCCTTTGGCGGTGATACGTTTAATTATCAGTGGCTTATTCAAAGTGCTGAACAACAAAATAAATTCACAGATCCCGCGCAACGTGGACTCAACGATCCACAATCAGAGCTTGATAGCTTTGCAGACGGACTTAACCGACAAATCTTAAGTCAATTATCCAGATCATTAATCAATGCTCAAATTGATCTTAATGATGGGTTAGAACCAGGAACTTTCAGTTTTGGTAGTCTAGAGGTAGAAGTTCTAGAGTCGTTAGATGGACTTGTGGTAAACATTCTCGATACTAACACAGGAGACACCACTCAAGTAGTTATACCTACAAATTAAAACGGTGTCCATGAAAAAATCAATCAACCCAATAGGGCTCGTACTCTTGTGCTTACTTTTTTCAAGTTGTGGAGCCTACTTTAATCAGCCACTTGATACTCAAAATGCGCGAGTAGGAGAAACTACAGACGCCACGTTGCGTTTGAGAGAATTGCCGCCACCTGTTGCACCAGCGGTTGTAGGCGTATATAAATTTGAGGATCAAACAGGACAGTTCAAACAGGCAGAGTCTGGTTCAACCTTTAGCAATGCCGTTACTCAAGGTGGTACTACTATTCTTGTAAAGGCACTAGAAGATTCTAAATGGTTCACACCGATAGAGCGAGAAAACTTAGGTAATCTTATTAATGAACGCAATATTATTCTTTCAACTCGCAAGGATTTTGCACAAAAGACAAACACCCAGGTAAAAGACTTGCCACCATTACTTTATGCGGGTGTCTTGATAGAAGGTGGTATCGTTTCTTATGATACTAATGTACTTACCGGTGGTGTCGGCGCGAGATACTTTGGCGCTGGTGGTTCTACAAAATATCGTCAAGATCGAGTTACCGTTTACTTAAGAGTAGTCTCTACTAAGAATGGTGCCATCATGAAAACGGTTTATGTTTCTAAATCTATTTACTCACAAGCTGTAGATGCGAGCCTTTTCAGGTACGTGAACTTCAAACGATTACTAGAGGCAGAAACCGGTTTCACGCGCAACGAGCCAGGACAATTAGCTGTAAAAGAAGCTATTGAAAAGGCCGTAGAAGCTCTTATAGTAGAAGGTATCAGCGCAGATTTATGGTATCCAGCAGGTGGCGAGCCAGTCGCTAATAAGATGATTGCTGACTACCGTCAGGAAAAAGAAGTGGCAGAGCGTACTGACGTTTATCAACGCGATCTTCTTGATCGACGCAGTCGCTGGAGACTGGATATAGGTGCTGGTGGAACCTATGCTAACAACGATTTACCTGACCCATACTATGAATATTCTATCACGGGTGGGTTGAAATATAATTTCTCACCACATCTGGGAATTTATGGTAGTATTAATAGATATCGATTGAAGAATACTGATTTATTCAATAGAGAATTTAGCAGTAGTGATCTCAATCTAGAGTTGACCGTGTTACCGTTTGAAAAATTCACTCCTTATGCCTATGGTGGCGCTGGACTCAATTATGCTAATTCTTTACAAGTAGTGGATTTTAAAGCTCAAGCAGGCCTAGGCTTTGAATACATGGCCACGCCAGCTATCGGGCTCAAGGTTTATGGAGAGTACAATGTCGTATTTTCTGATGAACTGGAAAACCTCGTTGCAGGACAGCAGGATGATCACTATTACAAATTTGGCGCTGGTATCAATATATACATTGGTGGTAGCAAGGCAAAGGATAATTCCGCGCGCTATCAACGTCGCAGGGCAGCTCGAGATGCAAGAAGAAAGAGTCGTCTAGAACCGCCCATTGATAGTAGTAATGATACTACGATTCCGCTTTCGCGAAAGCAAAATAATAACACATCTCAACAACTTTAATCATGAGAGCAAAAATCATATTTATTGTATCGATCCTAGTATTGGCTATTTCCTGTACGGAAGATACCGTTGAGGTCAACGGCAAGGGAACTGTAACAGGTAGAGTAGTGGCCGATGAAAGTTTTGAGCCACTAGCAAATGTCAAAATATCGACCAACCCAAATACGAGCACTACATTTACTGATGCAGATGGACAGTTCTCACTAGAAATTGAGAATGGCACCTATGCCGTAAAAGCAGAGAAAGATGGATTTCTAGTGGACTTTGAAAGTGCCGATGTAGAGACAGATGAGGAAACGACTCTCGTGTTTGAGTTAAAAGTAAGCACGGCAAATAATCAACCGCCTAGCGCACCAGAACTAATTTTTCCTGAGGATGAAGCGGTAGAAATACCCTTCAACTTTACGCTAGAATGGGAGTCTCTTGATGTAGATCAAGACAGCCTTACTTACACGGTTACCTTGAGGAATGCGAGCGATAACAGTGTTAGAACTTTTGAAGATATTGAGGAAGATGAGCTTGAGGTGACCGTTGAGTACGGCACTACCTATTTCTGGCAAGTGACGGTTAATGATGGTATCAACGATCCAGTAAATAGCTCTTTAAACAGCTTTACTACTCAATCAATACCTGCTAATCGATTCTTGTACGTGCGTAAAGATGATGACAATAATGTCATTTACAGTGCAGATCGTGATGGCAACGAGATTGCCCTTACGGACGAGTCGCGCAATAGTTGGCGCCCACGAGTCAATAAGCAAGTAGGGCGCATTGCTTTCTTGCGCAGTGTAGGTAGTAATACACAGCTTTTTACCATGAATTTAAACGGCAATGATGTACGACAGGTGAGTAGCAGTGTTCCCGTACGTGGTTTTAATCTGGATGAGATTGATATAGCTTGGGCAAACAATGGTTCGGCTATATATTATCCATCACAAAATCGACTTTACCGCATCAACACCAATGGTAGTGGCTTGACTCAAGTTTATCAAACGGTTAATGGCAATCTTATTAGTGAAGTTGATTATAATAATGGCGTCATAGCTTTAAAAACCAATGATCTAGATGGGTATAATGTTGAGATATTTACCATTAATGAGAGTGGTACGAGACTCAATACTGTTTTGACAGGAATCGATGGCGCTGCTGGTGGTCTTGATTTGAGCATCGATAATACACGCCTGTTATATAGCCGTGATGTGTCTGGGTTTGAAAGTAGTGATTACCGCAGATTAGACAGTCGCGTTTTTATACATCAGTTTAATAATCAATCAAACACTGAAATCTCCTTTAATAAACCTGGTGGTACTAATGATCTAGATCCTAGATTCTCACCTACTGATGCTCAAGTGATTGTTACCAATCGAGATAATGATGATACAGGCGTTGGTACAATTGATATACTAGAGTTGGGTCAGGTTGATCCACGTAATAACACCTTTGAAAATGCATTTATGCCAGATTGGGAATAGCATCCTTTTATCTATAAATGGGATGCGTATCCCGTTTTTAAGTCTTGAATCTCTGAGCAAGGTTCAACGGGCTAGATAACTGAATATGATACTTACGCAACATCAATATTTATGATGCTGTTCCTTCTGCATAAAATTGAAAAAGCCTAGCTGGATCTTAGGGAATCCGACTAGGCTTTTATTCTAAATATTAGTCAAATATAACACCCAAAAGCAAGAAACAGCGATTAAAGTATGTATTTACCAAAAATTTTGCTTTTAGTCGGTTAATCGATGGTTTCCAAATAAGCTTTAAGCTTTAATGTAGCAGGTCTATTAGGCTACTTTGCTATAGTTGACCAATTATAGAGATAGCAAGGATTTGGTAATTAGTCCTCTTCAAAAGTTACGCTCTCATAAGCGCCAGCATCTGGTGAGCCAGCATCGCGAGCCGCTTGAGTTATATCTAGAGACGCCACGGTCGCTGGATTTCCTAGTCCATTTGCCGCACTTTCATTGCTTATCTGCAATTCATTGCGAGCAGCGTTCTTGAAGAATGGTTCCTCATTGAGAATGACCTGCTCGTATAAATCTGTATTACTAAAATCATAAACAGAAATATCTTCCAACTCGCCAAATCGATCCTCAAACTTGATCAATGAGTTTTCAAATTTGAAATTTAGGTCACTCACCTCGTCATCAAGTATCAACAGTTCTAAATCTCTATCGCCATAGATGATGCAGTTGGTGAAAACCGCATTCTCCAAGGGTTCGCTCAATCCACTATTAGGAATTGTATTAGAAATGAATAACGCTGGATCCTGGCGTAGACCATTTGGGAAAAAGTTTGCGATCGTACAATTATTGAAGTTGTATTCACCACCTAACCGCAATACTACCGATGATTGACCAGAGTTATTGATCACAAGATTCTCCGCATCAATACTAGCTGTAGATGCAAGTATGCCGTTATTAGCGCTATTATAAATTTGCGTGTTATCTATGCGTAATGTAGCTCCATCATCGTCATCGCTCTGACTATCCATGATAATCCCAACACTCGAGTTGCGTATGGTAAGGTGTGAGATTTCATGATCTTTGCTACCTGCCGTAAGCCAGATGGCAGTCCATTGTCCAGGTAGGTCATTAAATGCAGGCTCTAGCCTGTCGCCTTGAAAGATCACCTCATTTTCTAATGCTTCGGTTAGGCTAGGAGCACCATTTACTTTAAGTGTTGATTCATTTGAGGCGATAATACCGCTGCCATCATGAAAAAATAATCTAGCGCCAGCTTCAATAGTTAGCGTTTGATCATTGGGTATGGCAGCAAATCCATAAATCACATATGGTTTTTCATTAGTAAAGGTGAGTTCATCCTCGTCTAGAACAAATCCTCTTATACGTATTTCATTCTCATCTTGGTCAACGCCTAATAACAAGGATTCCTCAATGCCTTCATCATCTCGCTCTGGGAAAAGAAAAATTGCATCCTTAATCAAGGTCACTAATTCTACAGATTGGAAATCACCTGAACTACCAAAATCGATCGTATCCAGATAAAGGAACTCATCATCATCGGTCTGTGTATTAATATCGACAGTGGTTTCAATAAAGACAAATAGGGAATCGTTTGCCAGTAATTCTACATTTTCAAAAACTCTACCAGGCACTCCATCAACAGCAAGTCGATACAGCGATTCATCACCTTGTCTTAATCGTACCTGTGGTATGAGAATATCCTCATCGCTGCGATTATAAACCTTTACGGTTCTCGTACTGCTACCTATATTGGTAAATACCGTGTCCAGAAAAACAGTGTCCTGTGAGAATTCTAGCGCGCCGACACTTTCAGTAAATTCAAAATCGTTGCGACAAGAAGCCAACAGAATAATTACAGTACCTAATAATATGGAGTACGCTATGTTTTTCATGAATGTATTTCAAATAAATCTCTCAATTCTTGAGAGATGCGGACAGGCTTACCTGATTTGTCAACTGCACACCAGTCGCTGGTGGTTTTAGCCAGCAGCTGCATGCCATCCTTTTTATAGATTTCTATAAAACGCTCATAGCGCACGTTTGTTGCTCGACCAACTTGTGTCTTAATGACGATCTCGTCATTTAGTTTAGCACTGTTTTTATATTCAATACAATGTTTGATCATGACCCAATCGTATGCGTCCTTCATCTCATCAGTGGCGGCATTCAACCAGTGGTCCATGGCGATATCATTTGCCCACTGCACATACATCACATTGTTTACATGATTCAGATGGTCAATTTCTGTTTCATTGACTGTGCGCTCCATGGTATAGATTGGTAAGTCGTCACGCATTTTATTCTAGTTCTGGATGGCAATTTCAAACAATTTATTCCAGCGTTTGCCAGTTACAAACAGTCTATCATTGCTGCTATCATAAGCAATACCGTTGAGAACATTGTCTTGATCATTCCAGTTTTCTACTACCGTTTTGTCCAGTCTGTCTTGCAAGCCGTTCATATCGATCACAGCTTCTAACGCACCGTTTTCTGGATTGACGATCATCACTACGTTTTGCTGGTAGATATTGGCATAAATTTTCCCATTGACCCATTCCAGCTCATTTATTTTCTCAAAAACTTTTTTATCAGATACTATCTGGATGTACTCCAGTTCTTCAAAAGTTTCTGGATCAATCTTCCATATTTTATTACTACCGTCACTCTTGTACAAGTACTCACCATCGTTGCACAAACCCCAACCTTCTTTACTGCGATTGTAGGCAAACTCGCCCGTGCGGTTTAGGTCTAGATCATAAGTGTAGGCATAACCGCTTTTCCACGTAAGTTGGTAAACTGTTTTGTCCAGTATAGTCAGACCTTCTGCAAAAACATTTTTATCTAGTTCCTTCTTTAGTAAAATCTCACCAGTTTCAACGTCAGTCGTGCGTATGTCTGATTCATTGTATTGTCCAGCGCTCTCATACAGGGTAGCATCATTAAACTCCAATCCTTGCGTGTAGGCATCACTGTGTGGATACTCGTTGACTACTTGATATTTGTATATTTTTGGCGCCTTCGTATTATACTTTTCGATAGTTTCCTTAGCTCTTGCTATGCGGCCATTTTGATAAATCGTGGCTTCATAGGTTAGTTTACCTAGTGGTTGGTTTGTTAGCTTTCGCGAAAGCGTAACTCCATCAACACCATCCAGCACACGACCGTTTTGTCTCCATACAACGCTGTCCATTCCCATGTTTGCATCATCTAGTAGCGAAAGATTTACCGTATCACCATCATTCCAGCTCGATTTTGGATTATTTACAACGACCTTATAATTCTTATTAAATTTTTCTAGCTCTGTTTTACAGGCTGATAATGAGAGCGCTATCGTTAGTAAAAAAACAGAATTTCTCCAGTTCATAATGGCATTTTATCTATGCGAAATATAGTGAGAAAAATGCAGGCTCAAAACCTTTGTGAGGTTGTATGAGCACTGTATATTTGCACTGGGCAAGTCCTACACAACCAGCTCCTGCTGAACTCCTCCAGGGCGGGAACGCAGCAAAGGTAAGCGGTCGTAGCGGTGTGATGTAGGTAGCTTGCCTTTTTTTGTGCGCTATACTCAAATTTAACTATCTGATATCTAGTTGTTTATGAAAAACGTGGTTTTAGTTACTGGTGGTTCATCTGGAATAGGAAAAGCTATCGCCCAGTATTTACACGATAGAAACTACAAAGTATACGGCACCAGCCGCAGTCCCGAGAAGTATGCAGACCTACCATTTACTCTCTTACAGCTTGATGTTCAAGATCAAATTTCTGTTAATAAGGCTGTTGAAGAATTAATCCAACGAGAAGGCAAACTTGATATACTTATAAATAACGCAGGTGTAGGAATCACGGGACCCATGGAAGAGACGCCTATCGATGAGGTTAAACATGCGATGGATACTAATTTTTATGGACCACTAAGAGTATTGCAAGCCGTGTTGCCTCATATGAGAAAGCAAAAATCTGGTCGTGTCATCAATATCACCAGTATCGCTGGCTATATGGGATTACCTTATAGAGGCATCTATAGTGCGAGTAAGGGTGCTCTAGAAATCGCTACAGAGGCATATCGCATGGAGTGCGCACACTTGAATATTCATTTTAGCAATGTGGCGCCAGGCGATTTTGCTACAAATATTTCCGCCGGTAGATTTCACGCGCCAGTAAAGGAGAACGGTGATTATGCAGCAGGTTACAAGCACACACTCAACCTTATTGACGAACATGTAGAGGATGGCAGCGATCCAATTGAAGTTGCGCAGGTGATTCACAAAATTCTACAGCAATCCAATCCAGGTATACACTATAAAGTAGGTAGCTTCCTGCAAAAGTTTTCTATCACACTCAAGAAAATACTACCAGAGAAATCCTATGAGAAAATGCTCAAGAAGCATTATGGGTTGAAGTAATCTGGTTTTGATTATTCACCTTTTTTGAAAGGATAGATCATTTGATTGGCAAGATCTTCAGGAAAATTCTCATCACCAGGAAAGCCTAATTCAAGCTCAGGATCATGATAGGGAACCACCGCTGTTCCAAAAAGATAATCCCAAACACTCAACGACAGCCCGTAGTTAACACCATACTTTCTGCCATTAGGTAGTTTGCGTGCATGATGCCATAGGTGCATTTTGGGATTATTCAAGATGTATTTGAAAGGGCCGTAATCCCAATTAAGGTTCGCATGATTTAAATGACCTATGAATACTCCTATCATATGTACCACAAAGAATTGTTGTATCCCAAAGCCAATCATTGCTAGTGGCAAGTACTGTAATGTCTTATAAATAATCGTTTCCATAAAGTGAAACCTGAACTGTGCGGCAAATCCCATTTCTTTTACACTATGGTGAACTTTGTGAAATTGCCACAACCATGGTACTCTATGTAATAATCTATGAATATTCCATTGCACAAAATCTGCAACTACAAACATGATGAGTAGCTGTGACCAGGCTGGCCAGGTTTGTAATTCAAACGCGACCATATTCTCAAGACCTATGCTTTGTAATAGATCATTGAATAGCTGCACGCCTATATTAGAAATCGCATTATAGCCAACCAGTGAGAACAAAAAGAAGTTGAAGAATAAATAAAATAGATCTAACCAGAAGTCCTTGCGCAGGATTTTTTGATTTTTACGCCAAGGCAACCATATCTCCAAACAAAACACAAGAACGGATAAACCTATTAACCAGTAGAAATAGTTATTCCACGCCGGTGTTGTGATCTCGCTCCATAGATAATTAGCGTAATCACTGAATGAGTTAAGAAATAGGTCTAGGTATGTGTCCATTATAAAGGGTGTCGCATTGCAATGATACTCTTTACAAAGGTTAGTAGGTTGAGATATATTTAAGTAAGACTCACTTTACTATTTTTGATGAACAAAATCTTCTCGAATGAAAAAGTATTTTCTTGCATCGCTAATCGTGGTATTGCTAATAGGTTGTAAAAATGATAAAACCCAAGAGAAAGAAATGAGCAAAGAGGTCGTTTCCAATTTTGATTGGGATGCGGCAAACGTCTATTTTTTATTGACAGATCGTTTCAATAACGGCGATAAAAGTAATGATAATACGGTTCCTAGAGATGAAGAGACGGCAACCTTACGTGGATTTGAAGGCGGTGATTTTGTTGGTATTCAAAATAAGATTGAAGAAAATTATTTCACAGACTTAGGCGTCAATGCGATCTGGCTCACACCCATCTTTGAACAAGTAAAAGGTGGAGTAGATGAGGGCACAGGTTACACCTATGCCTACCATGGCTATTGGGCCAAAGATTGGACAGCCATTGAGCCAGCATATGGAACGATGGAAGAATTTAAATCACTAGTCCAGGCGGCTCACGATAAAGGCATCAGAATATTACTTGACGTGGTCATCAATCATGCAGGTCCGGTAACTGAACAAGATCCCGTATGGCCAGAAGATTGGGTGCGCACAGGACCCGTGTGTACTTATCAAGATCAAGAGACAGCGGTGAGCTGTACACTTACTAATAATTTACCAGATGTTCTTACGGATAGTAAGGAAGAAGTGGAGCTACCACCAGCGCTAGTTCAAAAATGGAAAGATGAAGTCAGATATGAGGAAGAAGTACAGGAACTTGACGCCTTTTTTGAAGAATCTGGATTGGCAAGAACACCAGCTAATCATCTAATCAAATGGGTCACAGACTACGCTCGCGAGACTGGTGTAGATGGCTTTAGAATCGATACTGTTAAGCATGTTGAAGAAGAAGTATGGGCTACCTTTATTGAGCAGGCGCAAATTGCTTATGAGCAATGGAAAGACGAGCATCCAGATCTAATGATTCATAATGATCCGTTTTTTATCATTGGTGAGTTGTATGGTTATTACGCGGCTGGTGGTCGCGCGTACAATTTCAATGAGGTGCCCGTAGATTATTTTAATGTAGGGTATGATGCGATGATCAATTTTGGTTTTAAGGAAGATGCAGGACTTAATTATAAAGCCTTATTTCAAAAATATGCTGACATCAAATCAAATCTCAACAAGGAGACAGATAGCGATGTCGTTAGTTTCATGAATTATATAAGTTCACATGATGATGGCCAGCCATACGATCCTCAACGTGAGTCAGGTATAGAGGCAGGAACTAAGCTGCTATTATCGCCAGGAATTTCTCAAATCTATTACGGTGACGAGAGTTCAAGGATTTTAAGTGCTGACGGTGCAGAAGGCGATGCAAACCTGAGAACAAACATGAATTGGGACAATATGGATGATGCCACGTTAGAACATTGGCAGCAGCTGGGAAGATTCCGTAGGGATCATCCAGCAGTAGGTGCTGGTAAGCATTATAGTCTCGATCATACTGGTAGTGGCACGCTAGCGGCCAGATTTTATGAAAAAGACGATTATAAGGATGATGTCTTGATAGGAGCTGGACTAGAAAATGGTGAGATTACCATTGATGTGTCCAAGGTGTTTCCTGACATAGACGAGCTACGCAATGCCTACAGCGATACAATACATGTCGTTGAAGATGGTAAAATAATCACTACTGCGATAAATGGTGTAGTGCTGCTGGAGCCATATTTTTAATTAATTATCGTGTGGTGATTTTTGAATGATTACGCTTTCGCGAAAGCGTGATCCCAACAATCTACCTGTAACATTTCCAGCCTTAACACAAATTAGCAGTTTCCCGCATACTTTGATATTTCCTTGTGTATGTCAGGTGTGATCTCTAGTTATCTTTAAATAAAAACAACTATGAGCACCAATAACCTAAGTAATAAAGAAGCACAACAAAAGTTCAAGAAAATCGTGGAGAGCGTCGATTTTGCCATGATGTTGACACACCTAGATCAGACACCATTGCATGCGATACCCATGAGTACCAAACGAGTTGACGACAATGGTACGGTTTATTTTTTGAGTAATCGTGATAGTGAGCACAACAACAATATCGAGAACGATTCCCGCTGCCAGCTTATCTATTCAGAAAAGCACAGTATGGAATTTTTAAGTGTTTATGGTAAAGCATACATTAGTAATGATCGTGCGTTGATTCACAGTTTATATGGTTCAAGCGATGATAACTGGTTTGAAGGAAAGGATGATCCAGAGATTACAGTAATTACTTTTCACCCAGAAACTGGACATTACTGGGATTCAAAATCTAATGCACTGGTCAGTCTGTTTAAAATGGGTTATGGAGCCATCACAGGTGAGAAAATGGATGTAGGTGAGAGTGGCAGCTTGAGCAACCTGTAAAGATTGAGATTATGGCAGATTATAATAAAGAAGAAGTTTGGGACGAGTTTAAAGAAAAGCAAAACATGACTCATAATGAGTTGGAAAAATGGCTAGAAACTGAGGAGTCCAAAAATGCTGGCCGAGAAATGGACAACGGTGAGACAGTAGGTCACGCCAGCGGCCGTAGCATTTTGAAGATCAAGGAAAAGAACAAGAGCGATTTGACAGAAGCCAATTGGGATAAGATAAATGAAACCGTAGGTTATTACCATCAAAATCTACACGAGTCCCAAAAACCGTCTAGCGATGTTGAAAACAGCGCATGGTACTATGCCCTCAAAAATTGGGGTCACGATGCTTTAAAATAAATCTCAAAAATTAATTCAGAAAAAAAACCGATCATTAGATCGGTTTTTTTGTTTACAACCAGCTGGTAACAGCATTAATCGATTGTTGTAATAGATCATCTTCTTGATGATCATCGTTTTCTAATAGCCGCCGCTTGTAGTCGCTATAGCCATTTTCAGAGATGATAAGGTCCATGAGTATTTTTTTCTTTAAAAATAAATCCTCATCATTAAATTTCCTGTTAATGAAATCTTAGAAGCTATTTTTTTAGGAACTACAACTTAATTGAGAACAGCCAGGTTTATTTATGGCCCAATCTGGTCTTCTAGCATACCATTTGTCATATGCAGGTTGATCTGAATAAGGATTTTTAAGCATTTCAAATAATTCACTCATGATAGTGTAATCTCCTTGTTCTGCGGCCTCGATAGCAAGTTGAGCCATATAATTTCTCAGCACGTACTTGGGATTAGTGGCTCGCATTTTTTTGGCTCTTGCTTTCGCGAAAACGGAACTCCTATCAATCCTATCTATATATGACTGTAGCCATTCCAGCCATTGTTGTTTTATGCTAGACGGCATTATATCTATATCATAAATTGCTGGATGAATAATTTTCCAAGCAGTCAAGTGATCCATTTCTCCGTGAACTTTTATCAATTCTCTATAAAATATAGTCATATCTATAGGATGCACAGGTAATAAAGCTAGGAGACTATCAATTAGTTTTGCATCAGCATGATGGTCATCTATAAGTCCTAATTTTGCTTTCATCATTGCCTGTTGCTCAACAAGATAATTTGATTTGTACACATCTAAGATTTTTTCTAAACCATTAGTATCATCGATAACTAGGTAGAAGGAATTGGCGAGTTTCCATAGATTCCATAGAGCAATCTCAGGTTGTGATCGGTATTTATATCGTTTATGCTGATTATCTGTCGTATTAGGAGTCCAATCAGGATTATAATCGTCCATCCAGCCATAAGGACCATAATCGATGGTCAATCCCAAGACAGACATGTTATCTGTATTCATTACACCATGCACAAATCCTACACGCTGCCAATGCATGACCATCGTTAGAGTTTCATTACATATCTCTTTGAATAGCAATAGGTAGGGTTCCTTTTCTTGTGCTACAACCAATAAATGATTGAAAAGGGTCTTAATAGTGTAATCAAGAAGATTTTTCAGTAAAGTAGTATCACCACGTGAAGCAGGTAATTCAAAACTACCAAATCTTAGAAAGGACGGACTTACACGACAAACCATAGCACCCAATTCCTGAATGATAGTACCGTCATACATAGGATCTCTAGTTACTTTTTCTCCGGTAAGCGAGATACCTAAGGATCTAGTGGTTGGAATACCTAAATGATGCATCGCCTCACTGCACAAATGCTCTCTAATGCTTGATCGCAATACCGCAAAACCATCACCGCGCCTAGAGTAGGGTGTAGGTCCAGAACCTTTAAGCTGTAGATATTGTAACCCTAGATTAGTCTCAAAACCACCTAACATAATGGCGCGACCATCGCCCAACTGTCCAGCCCAATGGCCAAATTGATGACCACCATAATTCATAGCATAGGTCTTTAATTGAAGATCCAGTTGCTGGCCAGTCAACAGCTTTGCTATGTAGTTTGACTTCACCACCGATTTCTCAAGACCTAAATCCTTGGCTAACGCATTGTTGACATGAATGACGCTGGCATTTTTAAATGATTTAATCGCTACCGCAGAAAGCAGAAATTCAGGTACCTGCCTAGGAATATTACTTTCTATGGTATCGTATGGGAAATGCTGATCAATACTATTGGGATGAAGCTTTAATGACATGTCATAAAGATAAGTCAGTGACATACTCAGCGTTCATATGTAGACACAAAAAAAGCGGCGGTTTGAAACAAACCGCCGCTTAGGATATTAATAAAGTTTACTAATTATCTCTGTACTGAGATTTTGAAACTCTTAGTTGCTTGTGTAGAATTTACATTCAAGATGTAAAGACCATTAGCAATTGATGGATTCAAGTTGAATCTCATGCGTTGCGCTGTACCGTTATTACGATACTCTCTATCAAATGTAGCTACTTGCTTACCTGATAGGTCATACAATGCTGCTGTTACTTTCTCATTCTGTGGCAACTGTAGAGTGATATTTAATTCACCTGTAGTTGGGTTAGGATATGGAGCTACAACAAATGCTTCAACAAAATCATCGTTACTCAAAGTAATTATACCATCGTTCAATACAAGGAATACCTCTTCAGTGAAATCTGGTTCACCGTCTAAATTAGGAAGTATTCTAAATACTTGTGGAGTTCCTGCTGGTATATCATTTACAGTAAAGAAGAAACGCTCGAATTGATCATCGTTAACACTTTCTAGTGTCCCTAGGTCAACGTATGCATCTCTTTCAGGATTTTGTTGTTGAACTGTGTAGTTGTCAAAACCATAACCTGCAAAAGAAATACGAGCAGTTTGACGAGTAGAATCAGCATTGAATGTAGCTGCTATCGCTTCGTCCTGAATCGTTTGGAAGTCAAAGTCAAATCCACCTTCGTACGCCTCAGTAGACACACTTGTAAATGACTCACTGATTGCAAACTGACCAGTTACACCAGCTGTTGCCGCTGCGGCAGCTACACCATATCCAGCTTCTGCTTCTGCTTCGGCTTCAGCCTCTACCTCGCCAAATTGACCTCTTTCATTCTCACCTTCAGCATCTGTTTGTGCATTTGCTATATCACGGAAAGTAAAACCTTGGTTCTGTCCACCATCAAGTACACCTAGTAAAGCTCTTGGAGCTGCAACGTTGGCAGGATCAGTGTAGACTACTACTTCTACTTGAGCAAAAGTCGCACCTTCATCTTCAGCCTCTCTTTCATTGCTCTCACCATCTGGACGCGGTACACCAGCTACTGCTACTGCAACGGATACTTGTCTGTCTTGAGAATCATCTGCTCTTGCAAATGCTCTTACATTACCAGCATCACCTTCCATAGGTAGAGTAATACTTGTTGTTACTGTCTCACCAGCCGCCGCTGCTGCCGCTGCTGCGTGCAAGGTAGTTGCGATATCAGTACTTATCTGGATACCTTCATAACCTGCTGCTGCTGCAGCAACTGATGCTGCAGATGCGTTATAACCGACTTCAGCTTCAGCTTCAGTTTCAGTTTCTACTTCATATTCAAATGCGTCAAAATCAATTCCGAAATCTGGATAAGCCTCTTGTGGCTCAGGTAAAATCTCTTTTCTATCAGATTGATTGTTTGCCTCACCATCGTAGACACCAGTACTAGTTGCACTAGTAGCTACTGCAGATGCCTCAAATGGTAATGCACCATTTTTAGATTGCGCTGCATTTGAACCTGCTGCTGCTGCTGCTGCATTAAATCCTACTTCAGCTTCTGCTTCAGACTCAACTTCCGCCTCGTTTTCACTTACTTCTTCAAAAGTTCCTTTAGGGAAAAATCCTTGCTCGTTAGCAACGATCACGTCATCCCAATTACGCTCTGTCATTGTCAAGAAATCAAAATTTCTCTCACGCTCATTGAACATAGGATCTGCGATTCGTGTAGATTCTGTGGCGATATCACTATTGTCAATATCCTCTATAATCAACGTTGCAAATGCGATTGCATCACCAGCACTCACTGCACTAGCCGTTGTACCTTCAGTCGATGGCACACCACCACCAGCTTCTGCTTCGGATTCTGCCTCAGCCTCGGCGCTTGATGTAGGATTAGCATCAGTTACACTTTGATAACGATCAGACAATTCTTCAAATTGACCATTATCATCTACTTGTACTCCGTTATTGTCTACTGTTGATGTAGATACAGACGCTACAGATGCAGATGCAGCACTTGATACAGCACCATTTACACCAGCACCACCTACCGCAGCTACACCAGCTGCTGCTGATCCATTGTCCACTTCAGTTTCAGCTTCTACTTCAGATTCAACTTCGGCTTCAAAGCTATTAGCACCTTTACCATTAAATAGTTGTGGTATATCCGCTAATGAAGAGGCTTCACCAGTTTCGTTGTTGACTGAATTGAATGATCCAGTTGCAGTACCACCACCAGATCCATCGCCAGATCCTTCACCAGAACCACTACCTTCACCAGAACCTTCTTCTGGGTTGTCAGCCGTATTTCTTGACGGAGATTCAATTTCTGGTATATTAAAGAAAGATGGTTCTTCCTCAGTAACAACAGATGTTGATACAGATGTCGAAGTCTTTACATCAACAGCAGCTGTAGCAAAATCACCGGCTACCATTACAGCTGTACCAGCTGTAGCACCAGCACCAGCACCACCAGTTTCAGTTTCTACTTCAACTTCGGCCTCAGCCTCAACCTCAGTTTCACTGTCTACACCACTCGCGATTTGTGCTCCTATACGTTGTGCATTATCGCCAGTGTAATCAGCTAATCTTTCATAAGTAATCCCACTTCCTGGGAAAATCTCATTAGTAGCATCAGGGCTATTGATAGAATTGTTTGAAGAACCGCTGCCTTCGCCTGATCCAGAACCGTCACCGGATCCAGAACCGTCACCGGATCCAGAACCATCGCCTGATCCATTATCTGGATAATCTTCCTCGCCAAATTGGCTATTTGCCTCACCTTCTGCTGTTGCAGTTGGAGCTGCTGGGAACAAAATTTGGACTTCGCTTACAGATGCTTGGGTAGATGTGTTTGCATCAACACCACTTACAGAGTTGGTTGGAAACAAACCAGTCTGGCCAGTTTCACCAACTAGATATTCTGCAGCCGCAACACCAGCTGCACCAGCTGCTGTACCTGCAACAGCAACTGCTGCTCCATTCTCAACTTCAACTTCTACTTCAGATTCAACTTCAGCTTCTGCTTCAGCTAGGAAAAAATCTGCAGTTGTGTTTTTAGCTCTCAAGTCTCTACTAGAAGACTTTACTTTTTCTGGAGAATTAATTCCTGTTTCTGGCTCTTCACCAGTGGCAGCACTATCGGCTGGTTCTCTAGTTGCTGCACTAACGTTACCAGATAATTTAACTTTAGCTACAGAGTTAGGAAAGTTACTTGCTGCTGCTGCACCTAAGGCAACGGCACCAGCTACTCGTCCAGGTTCGGCCTCAGCCTCAACTTCAGCTTCTACCTCTACTTCTGGGTCTAAGATCTGCCGCGTTTCCTCTCCACCGCCATCCTGTGCATAAGCACCGGCTGCGCAGAATAGGGCTGCTAGGGTTAATACGTAATTTTTTTTCATGACATTAATTTTTTATGGATTACATTTTAATACGGTTTAAAATTACCTTTTATGTGTAAGGGGCGTCTCACAAGAAAGTCGTAAAATTTCTTACAATTGGCTGCATATTCATAAGGTTGTGTTAATGGCTTGTTGAACAATTTTATTGGAAAGTATGTTACTTCAATATCTTGGGATTGCCTATGATCCGTTAGTCAAATATCTTGTATACAATAAGTTATGAATGATTACGTCCAAGTTCACGTAAATTAAGCCTGTTCTTCTTCTTGTAAATCGAACCGTTAATCCATGTTTTCGCTAGAGATTATCACTATTTATTATGATTAGTTGTATGAAAAAACTATGGCCGTTTATGTCAAGATATAGATGAGTCAATTCTATTACTTATTTATATTATTTGTTGCGTACTATTTTGATTATTCCGCTTTCGCGAAAGCGTGATCTTAAAATATTTTCTACCTATAATAAGGACACGTTCTTCAATCGTTAATTTTTATGTAACCATGAAGTGGCTATCCTGCCATTGTTTTTATTTGTAATTATGAAAGTAAGTTTGAAAGGTTTTAAAACATTCCCGTGGCGGCGATTACCATATTTATTAATAGAGAGTGGCAAGCAATGGAACAAGGATGACGTGTGGCAGTTGAGTGCAAGTATTGCCTATTATGCAATATTGTCACTGCCTGGATTACTAGTAATCATCTTAAATGTAGTAGGACTTATCTGGGATCAAGAAATCGCGACTGGTAGATTGGTTACTGATCTATCAGGGTTGATAGGATGGGACGCAGCCGAAGATATCAATGAGCTGTTACAAACAGCAAATCAAGACGATGGCGTGATCGCTTCTATTATTGGTGTAGCGACGCTCATTTTTGGGGCAACAGGAATATTTTATCAGTTGCAGGTATCCTTAAATAAAATATGGAGACTTAAGGTTAATCCCAAAACCCCTTGGTGGAAGTTGCTTACTGATCGTGCCAAAAGCTTTGGTTTTATACTAGTTGTAGGTTTTCTTATAATGATAAGTTTTGTGCTTTCAGCATTTATTGCGGTTCTTCAAGGTTTAATTGAGGCAAACCTGCCCGATTACCTTATATATGTAGCTTATATCATCAATTTCTTGCTCTCGCTTGTAATCATCGCATTTTTATTTGCTCTTATGTTCAGGTACTTACCCGATGCATTAGTGAAATGGAAGATCATATGGCCTGGCGCAATTGTTACGGCCTTATTATTTGAATTAGGCAAATTCTTATTAGAAATCTATTTTACCAATTCATCACCTGCTAGTGCATATGGCGCTGCTGGTCTTGTGGTTCTGCTTTTATTATGGGTTTCTTATAGCGCACTCATCCTTTTCTACGGTGCTGAATTTGTCAAGATCTATGCTCAAGAATTTTTTGATGGTATTAAACCAAGTAGGAAAGCCATTAAATACAAGGAAGAGATTATTACTGTCATAGAACCTGACGATCCTATCATAGAATAGGCTAGTACAATTCTTCCATCATTAAAAATGGAGCTAGTAATCGTTCCAGCTTTTTACTAGTGCTGATCTCGCGATTATCTTGTAAGTATTGATTTATAGATTCAAGATCTTGCGTGGTCTTAACTATATTAAATTTTGAGCTGTAATGTAGGAAAACAGGATGAGCGGTAGGCTTATTATAGACTTCAAATATCTCACCGTGTCGATCGTCTTTTTTGATTTTTTCATAGAGTTCTTTAAGGTGTTTTTCATTCCCTTCAAGCACTTGAAAAAAGTTACCGATAGAATGTAGTAGAATACCACTGACATCGCACTCATCATTGCGTTCTTTAGAATATTCAAAGATGTTTGTAATATCCTCGTCAGATAGGTTTTCTGAGGTTTTGCTCAAGTAACAGATTGTATAATACAGCTTCATTTTTAATGGCGTAGAGTTAAACAAACATATTCTAATTTGTAGGAATATTTGACGTGTATATTCTGTAGGAAAAAACAGTAATTTTTTAAATTACTGATCATTAGATTTTTAGGTCTTCATTCTTACGGCTAATTATCATTTTTTTAACGCTATGCGACTGATTAGCACGATATTGTGAGACTAATGTTGTTCAAACTTTATTTTTGTGGTTTAAACAAAAGCTGCCTGTATCAGCTTTTTAAAAGTTAATAATCATGCCTGAATTACCAGAAGTACAAGGCTATAAAACCTATATCGACAGCACCTCTTTACATCATACAATTGAATCCATGGATTGTAGAGATGATCGATTGCTTAAAAAGGATATTAGAACGTTCAAGAAACATCTAGTCGGTGTTCAATTAAGTGGTACGAGACGTATAGGTAAGTATTCGTTTGTAGAAACAACCGGTGACAAGATACTTGTGATGCACTTTGGTATGACAGGAAAACCTACCTACTATAAGGATGCTGATGCCAGACCCAAATTTGGTCACATCGTATTATCATTTGAAAACGGTTTTCAGCTTGTTTTTGAGAACAAGAGAAAATTTGGTTGGTGGGATTTGATCGATGATATAGAAGCGTATAAAAAGGAGCACGATTTGAGCGATGACGCTCGAGAGTTGAGCCTTGATGACTTCAAAAAATCGTTGTCATCACGCAAGACTGATATAAAAAAGGTTATTATGGATCAAAGTGTAGCCGCCGGAATTGGTAACTGGCTTGCTGACGAAGTCTTATATCAAGCAAAAATACATCCTCAACTCAAGGTGGCTGATATGAGCGAAGAGCGCATTGAGCATTTACATAAAACCATGCAGGAAGTTATTGAGGTAACTATTGAGCATGATGCGCATTACAGCGATTTTCCTGATCATTATCTCATGCACATTAGAGAAGAAGGCGCTGACTGCCATCATACCAGCTCTAAAATCAAAAAAATCAAAGTAGGCGGTAGAGCTACCTATTTCTCACCGCAGTGGCAGGAGAAATGATGCCTTGTAATCTTTATGTATTGCAAGATGATGATATGATTACGCTTTCGCGAAAGCGGAATCATTAAAATTCTCTCAACAAACGACAGCGAGCGACGCTATCGCTAATCGTGTGAAGTAATCCTATTTATTTGTGAAGTGTTGCGATATTATGGAACTAGATTTTATTTACCGCAAAATAGCTTGATATTGTACACTAGAATTCACTGTTATCTATAGTTTTCTTAAAGTGATCATTTCAATTAAAGCGATAAGTAAAAACTTACCTACTATTCTTGTTTCTTGCAGCTTGCTACTGTTGGTCTCATGGCAGTCTTCAATTGATCCTGTAGTCAACCGCAATGATTTTAATAGAGTCATAAATGAAAGAAGAGAGATACAGCGTCAATTTAAAGATAGTGCGGTATATCTATTGCCATCAACCTATTTAGAGAGCTTTAAAAATGCCAATAGTTGGGCGCAAGCGGCAGGCACTGAAAGAGAAAAACAACAGGCCTATTTCAATTTACTGTTTTATTATTACAACCATCAGGATAGCGATAAAGTCATTGAAATCGCTAATCAATTACTTAGTGAACCGTCGTTCATGGAGGTACCTGAATCTGTCAGCACGCTAGAAGCCCTCAATTATTCTTACAATCGTATTGGGTTTTACAATAAGCAACTAGAAGTACTTCCGTTATTTATAGAACAGAATAAAAAATTTGGCTATCAGGTATTGAGTCGTGATTTTAAGGATTACCATGATCGTGCGATGATTTACTATAAACTCAAACAATATGCTAAAGCTAGAGAGAACTTTGAGCTACAGGCCGCAGCGTTTCAAGAAAATGGTAAAACCTTTAGATACGCTAGTATGCTCAACAACATTGCTCTTACTTATGAAGGACAAGGAGATTATGATAAAGCGCTTGAGACCTACTATCAAGCACTAGAAGCTCTTTCCAGCAGTGGTGCAGATGATTACTTTACTACTGAGTATCAACAGCATTTTACCAATGTGGTTCAATCAAATATTGCCAGTATTAGATTGCGGCAAGGTGACATTGAGCAAGCGGGAAAGACTTTCTTGCGTGAGATAAGCTCCAGCAAACAAGTAGGTGAGCCCAGGATCACCACACAGGCTTATATCAATATGGGTGAATGGTATTTGCTTAATAGTCAAGCGCGGCTTGCCAGTACTTATATTGATAGCGCTATTGCTTTGGAAAAGGAATTCAAGAATCCTGTGGCTAGAGCAAAAGCATTTGCGATGAAAGCCAAAGTGTTACACACAATAAGTGATGCAAAAGACGCCTATAAATATGATCTATTTGCCCAAGGAATAACCGATTCATTGTCCAGGATAAGCGCTCAGCTGCTTTTAGAAGAAGCGGCACTCAAGTATGACTTTGTCAAAGCTCGTAAAGAAGTCGATGAAGCTCGTGCCTTACTCAAAGAAAAAAACAAGCTAGAATGGCTACAGTGGATTATTGTAGGGATTTCAATAATACTGGTAGTCACATTTATTTTTCTGTATTTAAAGAGTCGCAAAGCGCGTCGTCTGTCAGAAGCTCAAAGCGAGCTCATGAGTAAAGCTGCTCACGAGAAGGAATTAATGCTGTACGAGATTCACCACAGGATTAAGAACAACTTGCAAACGGTTTCTGGAATTCTAGATTTAAAGACAAGTAATGTCGAGGATGCGCATTTTCGCAAGGTGATTGATGAATCCCAACAACTTATTCAAACTATGAATCTAGTGCACGACCAGCTATATCAATATGGCGAGGACACTGTCGTAGATATGCAAACTCATTTTGAAAAAATATGTAAAGGAATAATCGATCAATTTGACGCACAAGTTTCTTTGCATGTAAGTGCCAGAGACGCTGTGGTACACTCTGCAGATGCAACACCATTAGGTTTGATATTATGTGAGTTAGTAACAAACAGTCTCAAACATGGATTAAAAAATGAAAAGAAAGGGATCATAACCGTACTTCTCAAAAAAGAACACGAGAATTGGTACTTCAAGTATAAAGATAATGGTAGCGGACTCGAGGCAGTTGAAAGCAATGAAGATGGCAAAGTAGGATTACAATTAATCACTTTGCTGGTTGATGAGTTGGGTGGCACATGGGAATCAAGTAACAACAACGGTTTTATTTTTCAGATGAATTTTTAAATGAAAGGACTCTTAAAACAAACAGTGTATGTTGTCGAGGACATGGGCGTTACACGCGCCAGTTTACTCAATACATTAAGTCGCAATAATTTTCTTGTTATGGGTAGTGCCGCAACTGCAGAGACTGCATGGATGGAACTACAATCATTCAAGAAATGCCCAAATGTGGTATTGGTCGATATCAATCTTAAGGGTACAAAAAACGGCTTATGGCTGGGAAATAAAATCATGAACCATTTGAAAAGCGCGGTTGTATTCTTAACCGCTTCTAGCGATAAGAAACACTTGCGTGAAATTACAGAAATGCAAGCAGCTGGATATATCATGAAGCCATTCAATAATCCAACGCTACTCACGATGATTGATATGGCGCTGAGGCGTAATGAAGATAAGGTACAAGATGCTGCCGCTGCGACCAATAGTGTTTTTGTAAAAACTAGAAATGGGTTGCAAAAAATAAATCTTGAAGAGATCATCTACCTGCAATCAGAAGTGAACTATGTCCACATCCATCTATTGAATAATGTTCACACGTCAAGATCAAAACTTATTGAAATGAAAGAAGTGTTGAACTTGCCATCGAATTTTATAAGAGTGCATAGGCGGTACATCATCAATAAGAAACAGATCAAGAGCTTGCATTCTCAAAGTCTCACGATGATCGATGACCTAGAAATTGTATGGTCTAAAAAGTATATTGAGAGCAGTTCTATTTTATACCCTTAAAACCACAAGGTATTCGCGTCAAGAAGATCATATTTTCAAGGAGATTCTATCTTATTTCTCTTGTTCAAATAGTAAATGGCAACTAATAATCGGTGAACTGAGAGCCTAAACGTATTACTTCACAATTTGAGCCAACTACTTCACGGATTGGATCTCAATGAAAATGTTTGTCAATTGCTTAACTATATTTGAGTAATCAAGTAGCAGGATATATACTTTACATATTACAATAGCCATGAAATCCAGCAGGTGTAGGGACTTGTTAGATCTAATGGCTATTTATTTTTGAGTTTTTTTACTTTCTCAATACGTCCTGTATATCATCCAGTTTTTTAAACATTGCAGCTGCAAAAGGACACAGTGGCAAAATCTTAATATCCTTTTCACGAGCCATCTCTACAATTTTGTAGAGCAGTTCTTTACCAACGCTTTTACCAGCAAAATCGTCCTCAACCTCTGTATGATCAATGATAATAAAGTCTGACCCTGGAATGGAGTAGGTCATCACACCAGCGCGTTTACCATCTTCTCGTGCCATGGCAAAACCCTTATTGTCTCTTTCAGTTATCGTTATTTCCATGACTTAAAGATACGATGGGCAATGCAATTTCAACGCAAGAAGAAGTAAGCCCAAATTACTTTCTTAATCTGTTTCTGCGACGTGATTTTCCTTTTGGCAACAAGTCTGTCAAATCGTTTATAGGATTGAACACACTATCGTCTGCCTCGATAAAAATGGTAAGGTGGTCCTTCATTTTAGCGTTCCATAGTCCATCTTGCTCAATGAATTTCACTTGTTGGCCTTCAATAGATCTCTCAGTAATCGTACACGCGCCAGGCTCGCTGTAATCTGCAAGATCAAAATCGTTTCCCTTATAATCGTTAGTGTACAAGAACATACTTGCAAAGCTATAATGAGACGCACTTTCTAGTGCCGCTTTCTGATATTCGTCGCTAGAATCTATCTGGTTTTTGTTTATTATTTGAAGCGTCTCAATATTTCTTGAATTCGTTGCCCAGAAAGCGACATCGCCCGTATTATCTTTCATAGGCGCTACGGCAGCGACACGTATAGGTGCGTTGAGTAGGTGATAGATGGTACTTAAGGTACCTTCTGTACTTTGTTTAAGGGCAACCTTAAAATCAAGATGGAAGTAACGTTTTAAGAACTTCCCTAGTTTGCGTCGCTCCATTTTAGTCAGTTCACCGTTTTCTAATTTGGCAAGATATTTATGTACCTGATTCACCACATAGATGAGATAACCAGTCATGATTTTTTTATGCTTCACATATGCTTTCATGTTCACTCGTTGCGGTACATTATTTACGCTAGAGATATGAATGATTTCTGATTCTACATCGTTAAGATTAGACAACAAACTACCGTGACCAGATGGCTGCATCACTCGATCACCAGTTTGATCGATGGCCAGTTCATTATTCTCATTTAAACAGTATACATCGCTTGCAGGATCTTGAATAGTGGTTTGTATGTCAAGATCAGGAAATTGAGCTGCTTTTGATTCTAATTGCTCTTGAAATAGTTGGTTACGCTTTTGAGGCACTGTAAACGTCAGGTTACTCGCTGTAAATGTTGAAGCCAGGGCATCGTGCAAACTCACATGTTGATCAAAGGCTGTTGCAGCCTCATTGTCGGTACGATGTAGCGGTATTAATGCAACGGGCAAACTGGTTAGGTTAAGTTTATCGGTAGTTAATAAGAACTTCACCATATCTAATCTACCGTGATTGATGTCAACCGCATTTAATAAGGTTTCTTTGATCTCATCTTGCACCAATGGATAGAAAGGTAGCCGTTTCAGGTGCTTAAAAAAATCATTGAGATTATAGCAGCCATGACTATTGATGTAAGTACTAACGCTTTGCTCGCTGGGATCATAATTGTGGGCAAATTGCACCAGATCTTGCAATAATCTCGTTCCAGAACCACTTGCCGGTATAAAGTCTGTGTAGGAATATTGCGCTGCTTTTTTCTTGAATTTCTTTAGGAAACGCCTGCGTTTAGTCGCGCTCAGTTTTAAAATTCCATCCTTTAAACGTGCAGGCCTTGTGACCGTTGTATGATGATTGTCGTATAATATCGATTTGAGAATTTTATCTGCCTCGTCATAATTTTTTGTATCGGTAAGGGTCGCGTCGTTCATGGATAATAAATAATGGGTAGACAGCATTATTGCCGTCGCAAATGTTTGACAAATCTATCCTACGCTATTTCCTACAACGTTAACACTATTGGAATTACCAATTTCTTAAGAGCGATAATGTTAATCATCAGCGGTTTTTAAGATTATCTATGGTACAGGAACACGTATTAGAACCGTTCTTTGTCGCATGAGAAAAGGTGATGCATTTCTTGCAATAGTTGGTTTAGGAGCAAGAGGTTTACATGCACTAGAGCTGTTTTTTATTACGCTTTCGCGAAAGCAAAATCACAACAACCTCACTGCAATCATCTTTGAGTCTAGGAATATTCTAGGCACTGGACCGGCTTGGGATCCATGGCAATCGCCAGTAGTATTAAGCAACATCTCTGATAGGGCGCTCGAGACCTTGCACGGGCGTGAGGCATTCAAAATAGATAATGTTAGTATAGAAGAATTTCCCAGTTATTGGGAATGGTTGCGAGAAGAACGAGGTTCATTTTTGAGCGACGATATAGATACATTTTCACAGCGACAAACTACTGGCCAATACTTAAAAGAAAGAACCCAATCCATTCTTGAACCGCTTGTTGCGAATAATTTAGTGAGCATTGTTAGAGAAAGAATTATTGATTTACAGAAAACGGATTTTGACATAAAATTGACTACCGAGACTTCTAAGGATTATCGCGTACAACGTTTGATTCTCGCACAAGGTCGAGTAGACATGAAACAAACGACAGAAAATGAAGACTTTGCAGATCACGCAAATGAGCATCATCTAACTTTCATAGTAAAACCATACAACGTTAATTTAAAATCGATTTTGAGCGATTTTAAGACGGTCATAATAAAAGGCTTGGGCCTAGCAATGATTGATGTGGTGCACACTGCAGTAAGGAATAATGATCAGGTATTTGAGTCAAAAACTGATAGCATTTTCTTAAGGTATGTAGGAAACCATCACGGCACGCTGGTACCGTATTCACTAGATGGTTTACCGCCAGTTCCCAAACCCGTAGGTAAACAAATAGACGACCATTTTGACCCAGAACCACACAGCGCTAAAGAAATAATACAGCAATTATTTGAAAATATAGAAAACGGCAAGGTTACTACGCTTGATGATATTCTCATTCCTGTGTCACGATTGACTATGCGGGTTTATGCAAGGTTCAATCACAGATTTGCTGACACTATGCTAAGCGAAGATGATGGCGTTGATCTATTACTCAAGTGGTATCGTGATCATGAAATACAACATCCACATATTCTAGATACAACCATGCCTGTGGTGGATTATATGAAGCAAACTTGCGAGATGTCCCATAATTTGCGAGCATTTTCTCTTGATTACGCCGCTGGTCAAGTTTGGCGATACATACAAATTGAGATGTACCGATTGTATCGCCATGATAGATTATCTAGTGAGCTCATCCGTGAATATATTGCTGTAGAAGAGCGTGCAAAACGTTACAGCTTTGGACCGCCCATAAAAAGCATTTTACAACTTATCGCATTAGCAGATGCTGAAGTCCTCAATCTTCATTTTGTAAAAAGTCCAGAAGTAGATTTAAACTCAAATGGATTCCAATTAAAAGACCAAAATGTATCAATCACCAGCAAATGCTTGATCAATGCGGTTTTACCCAAATCAGATCTTTCTCGAATTGACGATCCATTGATGAAATCGATGCTCGACAAGAATTACATCGAGCAATTATCTAATGGTCTAGGCATCGCTGTTAATGCAAGAGCCAATCCGCTGGTAGATGATCAAGCCATCGACAATATTCACATATTAGGTAGAAATGCTCTAGGCTCAGAATACGGTGTGGACGCTCTCCTTGAATGTTTTAATAGTGAGTTGATGCAGGTGGTTATAGATGAGGTTTTGAATTAGAAAACCGTGCGTACTAGAATACTACACTTCGATTGCGATTATTAATTGATAATTATTTTTCTGTTTGCGAGCCTATTTGAGAAATCGCTGATTGGACCTGTCATATGGAATACTTCATGATCTCTTTTCCCAATTTGAAATTTACTAGCATGAATTTCAGTGGTTCCAGACATAAGGCTGCAAGAAGTGTTCATTAGTTCAATCGTATTTTCTCTTTTGTTTTTTCGGGCAATCGTTATTCTTAATTGGTCATCATTTCTCGATTGTGGATAGCAATAACCTCTTTCATAATGCATTAGAATTTGGTTTCCAGCTTCTGATTCCAGAACGGAATATGGTTTGTCATTATTAAAGGAATCCCAGTCTGCGGCTAGCCATTCCTTGAGTTGAACAAGATCGTACTTTTCATGCCTGTGTTCAATGATGAATTTATAATCATATTTTTCTAGATCAACATTATGCAGGTTGATGATGAACTCGCAGCTTGGGTCTTGGGCAAAAGCAACACTAGGTGCTAATAAAAATGTCGCTAGTAAGACGAAGGTGAGTCGCACAGATTGTAGCTAAGTTAATATTATAAAGACCATCATCAGTCGGAATAGATTAATTATTTCCTGAGAAGATTTTTTTATTTCCCGATACAAAATATAACTTTCCTTTATTAATAGTATTTAAGTAGGGTAGGGCAACAAATGGGAAACAAACCTTGATATAAAAAGAGAATATTAAGAATAGATATTAACAATAAGGCTATCTCTTTTATTCTCTCCAAAAATAAGTTATAAGCATAAATAAACCGCTCCATTAGGAACGGTTTTTCATTTACTATTTAGATGCGTTTAAGCTGCCGTACCAGAGCCTAAATAGATGCTGTTTGATACTTGACTACCATCTTCTGATACAAATGCCATAAATAGCTCCACATTGTCTCCAGAATAGGTGTTTGGTAAAGTGATCGTTTGAGAACCGACGGTTCTATTTGCACCTGTCAAGGTGTACATAGATTCTTTCTTTGATGGATTGTAAACCAATACCATAGCCTTATCGGTAATACTAGCATTTCCTTCTGCTGAATTATCTCCCCAACTAAAAGTAGCTTCTCCAACAGTTGTTATATCCACAGCACCGTTTAAAACACCTGATAATGAACCACGACTGATTAATGCGTTAGCATAATCAATCATAAAGTTAGGTGCTGTTCCTGTAATTGCATTATTTAGGATGTACGACATTGCTGCATTAAACTCTGTACGCTTGTTTGCAAAACTTTTATACCCAACTTTAATAAAAGCTTTATTGGCTTGTAAAAACGATAGAGTAGTAGTAAATTTAGTTCGTTGATTTACTTGTCCTTCTGTTCTTGGATTTGCAACGCTTGAAGGTTTGATTCTTATATAATCAATTCCTTTCCAGTTTCCACCGACTACGTTACCTACTTTTCCTGATAGTCCTCCTAAGATTCCTTGAGATATTTTTCCCATTACTTTATTGTTTAAAAATTAATATTCGTTTGGACTTGGTACGGACTTAATTCGGCTTAAACAAACTCAAGGCAATAATAAGGTAACTTGTCTTTGATTATAGAATAGTGGTTTCTTTTGCCCTCTATTGTTCTTTTTTAACTCTCAAACCCCACATAAATTTTTTAAAAAAGAAAAACAAAAAAAAGAAAACGATACTTCTGATGGCGTGGGGAATGGCGACAAGGTTTTTAGGAAAATTATTGCTTTATACCTGAAACATAGAAGTAATAAGAAACAGACTGCTGCAAAAATTTTTCTAAAACCCTTTAGGGCTTGACCTTTTCGGCATTATGCGGCTGGTGTGGTAGCCATCTATATTTGTGACCTTTTTTTATCTTTCTCAGATTATTGTAAAATAAATACAAACCCATATGAGCTATAAAATATCCATAAAACAAATTATACTGTCTTTGTTGTCTGTTAAAGAGCAACTATATAAGAATTTCAAAAATGATAATAGATATAATATGCTACTTGAATACCTTATGTCTAAAGACTTTTACTATGATGATGAATTACCAGTACCATCTGTAAAGCTTATCAGTGAGTCCACTGAAATAAATACTTACCAAGTAAGGAAAAGGATTATTGAACTGAATGAATTAATCTATAATGATGAAAATGATACCTTTTTAGAGTTTCCTGAAACAGAAATAGAATTTTCTGCAAGGAATTATGCAGGTTCTATGTTTTTAAAAATGAAGTCTATTAAAGAGGTTCCGCAAGTAGGTGATGATATTACGTTACCTCTATTGAGAGGTAAACTAAATACTGATATGTTTTTTGTTGAATCAAAGCATCATTTTTTTGAAGGAAATAAACAAATTATACATTGCTATCTACAGTCTGGTATGTATAATGAATATTGGCACTTGAGAAAATCTGAAGCTATTTTTAAAGATGAAATTCCGTTTAAAAAAAGGATTAAAATGGATGATTATGATATGAAGAAGGAATTAAGTTATTATTAAAGCAGGTAATCGCGCAGCTATAGCGCAGTAAGGAATGAAGCGCAGCGAAATGGATTGCTGTGATATAAAGCGAGCCGCCAGCGAGTTGAGCAAGGGTGGTATGGCAAATAGCGTGTAGCGATAGCGAAACGCTGCCATAGCTACGTGGTACACGCAGGGCTGGCGGTGTTTTTGATTCGGCAGTGGTTTGTTGAGATTATAAGGCTTAATTCAGTATTTAGATGATGTTTAAGTTTGCAAATATCAAAAACAGTGACAGCCCGATTAGCCCGAAGCGAGCAGCAGGCGAGCCAAATTATTAAACAGCGGTTTACCCTTAAAAAAAAATACTTGCGTAGCAAATCCTTATTGGATATTAAGGGTAAAAAGAGCTGTGAGTGAGGAAGGCGTGTAATGTGTGTAATAAAACAAATAAATAGCGCCAACGAGGACGTTTCGCCGCAGTGGTGCTATTTATGGTAAGCACAAAAGCGACCGCAGGAAGCTATTGTGATTATGTTTTATGGAACAAAATGGAAAAACTGACGAACACCTTATTACCTGCTACAATGTGCGCGCAAAGGCAAAAGGTGCTGGCTGTAATGCTGTAGCGTCTTATGATAATAAGGTGCGGAAGCGTTATAGCGAGTACCGCGCGGAACGGTAGGCTCTTGCGAGTGAATGAGTGTAGCTTGCGGAACGAATGAGCGAGTAAGTGCCATTAGTGTGGGGTTTTTTAGACCTAAGTGTTTTTTAATTCGGATTTCCAAAATTTGTGTTCTCCATCTAAAAACACAACGTAAAAAACATTTTTTACTATATGACCTATCACACATTGTTTTCCTGTTATATGTAATCTCGCCCAATTTGCGTCTTCTGGTATTTGCTCAGGTGGGTAGTACTCAGTTTTCTCATCTGGTGGAAAATCACCGTAGATCGTAAATTTTTGACCGTCAGTTTGATTAAGTAAAGTATCATTACAATAACCTGAAAGAACTTCAATAGAATGAGCTAACATAGCATTAGCTTCCCATTCATACAAATTATGCCCTTGTTCTTTGTCTAAATGTCTTAACGATAAGAGCATAAAAGAATCAGAATCTAAATCCTTATTAGATTTTTTCTTTTCTAATGTTTGCTTAATAATACTTTTTCGAAGATGTGGTTTTAATTTACCCGCCATAAACTTGAGACTTGTAATAATCTCTAATACATTCATTAGGAATTACAACTTCACATCTTTGACCAGCATCATAGCCTCTACGTGCGTATATCCAAGGCTCTTCGGAATGAGTCATATTCTCTAATTGAAGCCCAGAAAGTTCTTTCAATTCATCTATGACATCGTTAACAACCTCCATCTGAGAAGCAGTCAAAGTATCATTAACTATAATAGCAGGGTCAAGTTCGCCTTCATCTAAAACAAACTTAAGTTCTGTATGCAATATTGATAAATCTCTAGCAGAATTATAAATTTTACGAGATACTGGACCGTGCACCCAAGCTTGAAACTCATCTTCGATGATGGGCACGTCAAAATAGGCCAAATGATAAGCTTGAATGTAAAATAGTATTTTCTGAATTTTCAAATGAGACATAGCTCCTCCTCGTACTAAAATATAGTCGACAAGATTATTTGAATCTATTAGAGCCAGTTCTTTACGTTCAATACTCATTATGAAAGTTAATTATTATTATTATAAATATGGACTTTCTGATGCAAAGATATCATTTTAATTGTTTCAGTGGTCTGCAACACAATATTCCAAATGTGAAGAGTTGCTAACCGAGATACTGAAGCATCTTATAATAATAAGTTGCAAAAGCGTTATCGCGAGTTAGTACTGTCATTTAGCTTTTTAGGACTTAGATGTTATTTTATCTATCAAATACCCTAATAATATTATACCACCAATCGTAATTGCTGTTTTAAATACACCTTCTGCATTTTTATCTGCAACATATTTATCATATTGACTTTTAGTAATAGAATTACTTTTAAACAATAAACTCATATACTCATCCTTCTCAGATGTAGTTGCATTATTGGTATTAACTCTTTGGTTTAAATACCTAAGTCTTTCGTAATCTATCATTTCTTAGGTTTTTTAATTTTCGCAACAGCTTCTATTAAATCAGGAAGATGATTAAGTACTTGTGCTTGAAATGTATCTATGATTTGTTGTTGATTCTCATCACGTCCTCTAAGCTTTTCTAATTCTATTTCCTGATTATGTAACTTATCCTTTAGCTCGTTATATTTGTTATTGGTGTACTCTTTTAGATTGTGCTTAGTAGAGAAAAATGTAACTACCGCACTAAATGCCATAAGAGCTATACCTATTAATAATTGTACTGCTATGTTATCCATATTATTCAGTTATAGTGTAACTGCAATTCTTATTCCGAAATTTCATTAAGATTAAAGAGCCTTTTTAATCAACTCAATTAAGTTTGCGGTGTTATCATTTAATTTTAAAACTATTTCATAATCTCCATTACCCCAGTGACCTTTACCAGCAACATCCTTAGTTATTCCTTTTGGATCATCTAAAGTACCTTTCTTTTTATTTATCCAGATTTTTAATTGTTTTGTCTGGATTGTTATATCTACAACATTACTTTTCTTTTTAAAGGCTATATAATCCTTTTTAGGAACAACTTTTAAATTCTCATCAAGAGCAAGTATCTTATCTCTTAGATCTTTGTAATATTGAACTATTACACCTGTTCTATTTTTAAAATGGTCTTCTTCAGTATAAGAACCTTTTTGAGTATTGAGAGCAACAAGTTTTAATGGTTTCTTCTTTTCAGTTTTATCATTTTTATTAGAATCTTTCTTTTTATTTTGACTCATCATACTTTTTGCTTTCATCGCTGCTATTGAACTTATAGAATCCAATCGTATTTCTTCTAAATAGTCGAACAGTGGAATGAAATAATCAAAATCACTTTCTTCAAATTTTGTGCTATTTAATGAAAGTATATTCTTTGCTTTTAATTTAATATCCTCGCTTATATCGTCTATAGATTTGTTATTGAAATAGCCTTTTGATTGCTCTAATGACTCGATGTAAGCTTCTTCGAATTTGTCACAGCTATACATATTCTCAATTGTGCAATCTCCTTTAAATCCCTTAGGTTTAGGCAATGCTAAGGCGTAATAAGAATAATGCGAATAATCATTATCTTTTAATATTCTGTATTGTTTTCCTTTAATCGGTAGAAAGCCTCCTTTAGTTAATGAGCTATTACCGGCTGTGTCATTGTCATAAATGCCTATGTATAATTTGTTATTATTTAAACTGGCGTCTCTAATTCCCTTAAGCATTGGTGCGATATTCGTTTCACCTTTTAAAGAGAAAATATCAAAATCTAAAGATGGGTATTTGCTACTAAGAGCTTTGAAAGCTGTTTTTATATGCTTCAAGTCGTGTTTGCCTTCGACAAGTAAAATAATTTTTTTATCACTTGATAAAAATGAGCTTTGCTGATGTTTATTCCAAAAATCGCCTGTAAGATCATCAATGATTTCTTGTTTTTCTTTAGGTATTATTTTACCGTCATTTACCATAAATAGTGAATCATCATTTATGGATTTAGTGACTGTTGGTGAATGAGTAGTTACGACAATTTGTCTATTTGATTTATATGGATTAAAGGTTTTTATTATTTGTTCCTTGTTATTCAAATGAATATGAGCGTCAGGCTCATCCAAAATAAATAAACTATCTTCTTGACTTGCAAACTCAAATGCCGACTTAATTAGAAGTAATTTTTTCTCTCCTTCACTTAAGTCCTCTATACTAAGATGTTCATTAAAACGAATTACTATGTCAGAAATGATTTTTGTTGATTTAGGGGTGAATGCCACATAAAGTAATTTGTAAACGTCATCCGGTATATAGTCATTATCATTAATTAGTTTTTTAAATTCTTTCAACGTGTACTCACTTTTTTTATCAATTATTTTGATAAAATCGAGTACTGAGCCATCATTATATTCTGAATAATTATCCTTTTTAAATTGGAATGATATTTTATCTACTTGAGTTATACCTAAAACATCTTTAACGAACACTTTGTTATCATCTAAGTCAGAAATAATTAAAGCCAATAAAGAAATATGCCAATAAAACTTATTTAGATAAAGCATTTGCGGCATCAAAGAAACACTTTGTAACAGTCCTTGTTTGCTTGACTTATTAATATTTGAAACATAATCTCCGTAAAATGGAAAGTAACATTTGCGCCATAGTCTATCTTCCTCACCACTATATAATGCAATTACTTTTTTTGGCAAATACTGGCTTATATTTATTGTGCTAACATCATTAACAAAAGCAGTAGTTTTAGATTTCTTCTTTTCTATTTTGATGGTTTGCTGAGCTAAGTTGGTATATTCTATAAAATAGTCAAACGAGACCGTTTCTGTTTCACGATATAGACTTCTAAAAATATAACTAAGAGCTTCTAACAAATTACTTTTTCCACTCCCGTTATTACCAATTAAGGCAATGATATCTGAGCTGTGTACTAATTTGATTTCTAAATTTTTATAGCCATCAATTGCTAATTTTGTTATCTTCATTTCTGGCTAAATATTTCTTGTTCAAATTTCACTAATGCATCTTTCCTATTGTTTAATGCATTCACTTTTAAAATTTCAATACGTTGGTATATGCTTTGTAGCTTGTTAGCTATTGTATTTTGCAGTTGGATGGATGGTAGAGGAAAAATGATCTTTTTTAGATTGGTAATCCCTAACTCAGTTTGCTTAGTTGATTGTGCGGATTTAATGCTTTCTACTTGATATTGACCATACTTGCTATTAAATAAATAAGTAAAGAATAAGGGATTTACTTTTGTTTTATCTAATCTCAATAATAACAAATGACTATCGTACAAAAGATCTTCATTTTCAAAAGTAATTATTGATGCACGACCGATAGTTCCATCACCGGTAGAGTTAATTAATACATCTCCTTCTCTTGTAAAGAACTTTTTGTCAATTTTGTTATACCATTTGTCATTTACTGTTTTTACGTAGCTAAGATCTAATGCATTCCATCTATTACATTTTTGATTGAGAATAGTGCTATTACCTTCACTATCATATTTTGGACTTTTACCTCTAAATGCATCGTTGAATAATTCTGGTGAAATTGATAAAGAAGTTGTTTTATAAATATTAGACTGAAATCTTGAATTATCAATATTATATCCCCATTCGGCTATCTCTGTGTAAGACACAAAGGACAAACCTACCTTTGAAACTTTATTATCAATTTTATCTAATCCTAAATCTTTAAATAGTATTTTTTCTATTTCATTTTCTAATTGCGTTATTTCATTTTCCTGATTTTCAGCAATATCAAAATGATAATTATAATTGTCAATTATTCTCTTTTGCTCATTTATAGATGGTAAGGGTATTTTTATTTCATTGAGTAGTTGATCAGGTTTAATATATTTTCTATTTGTAGAGCCTGTTACAAATCCGTCCATATATTGATTTACCATTGGACTTTTGAATAGAAGTTGAACATAATCTATTAATACTTTAGATTTGTCTATGGTTGCAAAAGTCATATTAGAAGATGCTATACCCTTTTCAAAACGATCATCGATTATTCCAAAAGCACCATTTTTAGTGTCCACTTTACACCAAAATAAATGATCTTTAGGGGCAATTTGATAGGTTCGCATTTTTAAAGTATTGCCTTTTACAGTTCTATTGATAAATGTCCCCTTGCCATATGATCGAACACCTAAAATTCTGTATTCTTTGTGGTCAATAATTTTGGTTTTTTCAATAATTGGTTTACTCAAAAACTCACCAAATAAAACTAATGGCAATTTTTCTTTGAAAATATTTTGTAGTCTGAAATGATTTTTCACATCCCAAATTGCAAGTTCTGTATATTCTATAATTGTCAATTCTGCCATAATTATTTATAAAACAATTCTGGTTCTCTTGCTTCACTATTTTCAGATATAGGAATACGATACATTTTATTGTCTTCTACAATTTCATATTCCACCTTATTAATTATATTCCTCCAGAGCTTGTTTGAAATGCGATACTCTGTAAAGTCTTTGGCCAGTGGTACTAACTCATTTTCAATTTTTGCACCTGTTGTGCTTATTCCTGCTTTTTCTACTTCAGCTATTGGAATCTCATAATTAAAGTCTTCTTTAATTCGAGCTTTAATTTCTAAAGCTATTTGTTGCGTTAGCGTTTTTAGTTCTTGTCGCAATAGTTTCTTTTCATCTGCAGGAAGTGATTCCTTTCCTCTCAATGCTAATTTAGATTTGATAGGCGCAACTTGTGGTTGGTACTTAGCTTCAATATCTTTCTTAGCCTTCATCGCAATCTTTTTATATGATTTTGATTCTTCCTCTGTAAATTTCTTTAAGAATAGTAAGCTTGTAGTAACCGTAGCACCAGATGCAATAAACACATCTTGAGGAATAGAGGTTATGAGTAAAATTTTTGCTTTACTTTCAACAAAATCTCTGATTTTTTGAAGGTTAGAGTTGTTTAAGACGCCTTCTGGCAATACAACACCTATTCTACCTCCTGGTTTAAGTAAGTTCAAGCAACGTTCTAAAAAGAGTACTTCAGTAAGCGTAGTCATTGCACCTGTTTTGTACAAACTCAATAATGGTTTTCCTATGTTATCATTAATTTGCTTTAAAGCATTTTCATATTCCTTACCATATCGTTCTTTATACTTTGCGATTCTGCTTGTATCTCTATATTTATCAGCTTCAGTTATCTTTAAATTCTTTTCAACTCTTGCCCCAAAAGGTGGATTGGTAAGAATTACATCAAAGCGATTATCAAATATTCCATTTACATTTAATAACCCATCGTTATGATGCACACCACCGTGACCATCACCGTGCATAATCATATTCATTTTTGCTGTACGACTCATACGAGGATTAGCATCTGTACCAAAAATGCAATCGTAGCTTAATACAGTTAATCTACTCTTTGGATTAGTTATATCTAATTCTTGATTGAGTTTATTGAATAATTCATTTACAATTTCATCTACGCCTGCTTTTTTCTTTTCAGATAGCTTTTCATATTCATCCGTGTAATACAGTTTTTTTATTCTCTCTTTTTCTTGATGAATATCTTCTTCAATTTTAGCTCTTACATACTCAAAAGCTTTAATTAAAAAACCGCCAGAACCACAACAAGGATCACATATAATCTCACCTTCTTGAGGATCTAATACATCTACCATAAAATCAACTATAGTACGAGGTGTAAAGAATTGTCCTAATTCACCTCTAAATGTTCTACCTAAGAATTGCTCAAAGGCGATACCCTTAACATCATCAGATGTAGTTGAGAGATTGTACGTTTCCAGTTCTTTTACTATAGCTTCAAAGCTATTTTCACGTATTCTTATAGTTTCGTTACTATCAAATAGATCATCGTCTTTAAAATCTTCTTTTGTCCTATTGAATAATTGTTGATAAAATGGTAGTGCGTTTTTGACTCCCATTTCTTTATTTAATAATTCCTGTCTCTTTCTATTTTCTTCAAATCTTTCTTTTGAAAATATCTGCCCTTCATTATTATCTCTTTCGTATCTGATTTTAATAAATAGTATTTTACTTATTTCATCAAATGCAGCTTCTGGTGAGAGTTTGTCATTATTTCTAATGATGTTATGACATTTAAAAAGTAGTTTAGAAAATTCATCTCTGGTAAATGCTTTAGTTTGTTTTAATAAAGCTTCTACCTTCTTAGTATTGTTAATAATACTGGCATTTGGTATATCTACAACTTCGTCAAGTTCTTTAGGTAGTTTTCCTTTATTAACTCTAAATATTCTTGTCTCTTTGAGATTAGTAGTTACAAAGAAATCTGCACCTGCCCACGAAGCATAATTATAACCTTGAAAGTAATCTTCCTCACGTATGGTTATCATTTCTGCCTTACATTCAATTACAATTGCTGCGCTATTATTTTTAAGTTTATCCTCTTTAGATTTCCAGATAACTATATCTGCCATCGCTCTACCTTGACCACGTTGAGAGTTATTGACTTTAACTTCTTGAGCCATTTGCTCTGTTGAATAACCGTAATTTTCAATCAATCGCTGTATATAGAGCTGTCTTACCTTTTCTTCAGGCTTTAATACCAGCCACTTGCCTAATAGTGGTGCGTATATTTTATTGTCTTTAATTTCTATTTCTGCCATCTAATTCTTAAGTAAAATTCAATTTATAAAGTTAAAAAACATACTGACTTCTTTAACACTTTTAGTTGCTTTTCTTGAAAGGTCTATAGTGTAGATCAAGTAAGGTCTCAATATCACTCACTTTGTAGTAGATTTTATTTTCTATTTGTGAGTATGCAATGATACCTTTATTACGCCAGTTTTGTGCTGTGCTGGAACTTATATTCATTAGCTGTAAAAAGTCTGCGTTATCTATAAGTTGTGCCTGTAATGTAGTCTTTTTAATAATAGCTAATTCTGCTGTTAGCTTTTCTAAGCGTTGCTCTATTGCGTTGAGTCTTTCTTTATGTGGGTGCTGTAATTCCATAGCTTATATTTTTACCCTTGTTTTAGGGTATATTACAAGTTGTAAAACTTAGTGATTATAGATGGGCTTGTATTTTCGTTTTTAGTTTCTTTATGACCTGTTGATTAAAGGGATTTTCTTCAATCGTTTTCAATAGCTTAGAATAGTTTTTACGGTCTAATACATAACTGTGTTTATGATACTTTTTCAAGCCGTTTACGACTTCTTTATCATTCATTGCAGCCATTAGTTTTATTTCCTTAGGCTGCAAAGCAGCGTAGGGAATAATAGGTTTCTTTTTAAGCGTTGTATAGATTTCTAATAGGTTCATTAACAAATTTGTGTAATTCTCCTTGTTCACTAAATCACGTACTGTATAGATGGGTATGGCGTCCTTCTTTCGAGCATAATAATATTTTGCTTTAGCTTCTACCTCAAATCTGAAGTACGGCGCGTTTAATTGCTTTCTGTCATTATTCTTTACCTCATAGGTTTTGTCATAGCCCTTAATATTATAATTTGTTGCTTTATAGTGTGCTCCATATATTTTTGTGCCGTTGCGCATTACCTGAGGAAACTTACCCTTATAATCTGCCCAGCTTTCAAAAATTGGTTGCGCTACTTCTTGTATTACGATGCCGCAGGCAACGTATTTTACAATAGCATCGTAGATGCTGAAAGGGAAGTGGTTATCTAATATTTCTATGGCGTGCTGCGCTTTCGCGAAAGCGAACTCCTCATAGTTATTATCCATATAAAACTTATGTAATGAGTTTTTAATAATCAACTTATCGTCTTTGAGTTGCAACCAAAGATTCTTAATAACTGATTTGTAATACACGATATAACCACGATTGCTGTAATGTGGTGACCACTGTAATCCACACCATTCAAAAGGCTCTGTAGATCTTTGCACAGCCTTATGAGGCAGTTGTTGTAACTGCTTTTCTATGTGGATGGTGTCGTACAACTCACTAACTATTTCTAATGAGGTACTCTGTAGCTTGTGCGTCTATCTCGTCCTTTGTGATCTGGCGGTTGCGCTGTAGCCACTGGTCTAATTCTGTACGGTTGAAATACAACTTCTTGCCCTGTGGGCAGAAATGTGGTATTTGCTTTTGACTGGTTAATTTGTACAGGTGTGATGCGCTTATATCTAAATAGGCGGCAGCCTCATTTAGATTTAATACGTCTTTTTTGAGCAGGTTTTGCTCTTGCAACATCGTTTCGATGTTTGCGAGTTTTTGAAGAATGATTTCTTGTTCCATCGTAATGTATTTTTATGATTACGTGAACAAAGAAATTGAGATGCTTGAGCGTAGCAAAAACATCAATGACCGTGTACTGACATAAGTCAGTATAGTCATTGTTTTTTATTGCATTTCCTTAAATATTTTGTCTATGATTTCTTTTTCTTTTGGGTTACCAGTGTTTGCAGTACTCAAATTTGAACTGTTTAATACGGTAGTATTACTACTTAAAAATAACTTTGAATCTGACACATCAACAGATCTAAAACGAGTAAAGTAATCTTGCATTTTACTAATTATATATCTGAACTGGATATTTTCGCAATTCAAATGAACTTTTATATTTAAAATTGTAATGTCTTTAGCAAGTAATAGTTTATGAAATTGCTCGATACTGGTATGATCTGTTTTTAATAGATTTATCCTTAATTGTAAAGATTTAAGTACTGATAATAATTTTATATCATCACCTTTAAAACCAAAGGTTTTAATAGGTTCTTTGGGCTTGCGAGCTGCTTTAGCAGGTGCAGTCTTTAATTGTGGTGCAATCTCGTTGAAATAGGCTTTCTCGTTTTCCAACCATTTTTTGATGGTTTTTATGTATCGCTTTTCTCCTTTGGTATATTCTACGGTTAAGTCTTTTTGCTTAATTCTGTGTGACTCATTGATAAAATCAATTTTGGTCTTCTCTGCATCTGTAATGTGTCTATCTTTTACTAATTGTACCGTATCAACCGCTGATAGTAAATTATTAGTAAGATTATTTAAGTTGAGTACCAATTCTGTAGGTGTAACGATTTTAGCCTTAGTTAAGCCTAAGTATCTGTTGGTTCTCGTAGCATTCTTAATAATAGGAAACTGATTAGCGAAGTGCTTCTTAAGCTGTTCGTAAAATGGCAATTCAAATGGGAATGCTTTCAACCATTTGCTATATATACCAAAGAGTAAATTGAGATTTGTTTTCTCTTTAGCAGGTTCAGCATTCTGTAATTCCTTAAAGTAGTTTAATAATGCTTTGCGCTTGTGGTTGGGAATATCAACATCCTTGTTTTTTAAAAACAGCTCTACTAATTCTATGTAGATATGTGAACCAATAGCAGGTGTTCCCATACTCCAAGCACAAAATTCAAAATACTCTGTAATGTCCTCATACCAATCGTCATTATTAATGACCTCTAAAACTTTAAAATCAGTATACTGTACCGCACTTAAAATCCATATTGGAATATTACCATAGATAGCTTCTTTATTAAAATTAAACTTTTTAAAAAATTCTCTATGATTATCGCAGCAATTAGGAAAGCGATCTAAATAATCAGTTAATAATTTATAATTGTGTTTGTGGTTATCGCAACAATTGGGAAAATCTTCTGGTAATTCATAACCGTCAGGTTTAGGAATTTCAAAAGGATATTGAATAAAGTCCTTAGATTCTATTTCTATAAAAGGTTTTTCCATAACTCTATAAGTCTAATTGAATACGGTTAGCGGCTTCCATTTTCTTTTGGTCTATAACTTTTGCATAAATCTGCGTTGTCTTCAATTCTTTATGACCTAAAAGCTTTGATACCGTGTAAATATCTGTACCTAACGTTAATTGTAAGGTCGCATAGGTATGGCGAGCACAGTGAAACGTTATCGTTTTACTGATACCAGCTTTCATCATCCATTGTTGTAATTTGAGATTTGTCCAGGCACTATAATGTAACCCTTTAAACACGGTTTCATCATTTTCACCTTCTTCACCTAATAAATTTCTTGATTGCTCTGATATGTTTAGTGTTTCAGAACCTTTAGTTTTCTTCTGTCTGAATCTAATGTAGTGACCATTTTCTTTAGAATATTGCATTTCTGACCATACTAATTTTTCAATATCGCTCCATCTTAAACCAGTAAGACAACTAAAAATGAATGCTTTTTTAAGTTCTGGAAGTTCACATTCTACCTTGACGATTGCTTGCAATTCGTCATAGGTTAGAAACTCTCTTTGCGGATCACCTTGTTTGAATCCTTTTACTTGTTCTGCTGGATTAAGTCTTAAAATACCATCCTTTACGGCTTGTTTAAGCGCAGCATTAAACTTGCCGAAGTATGAATACTTTGTATTCAAGGAAAGTTCTTTATTTGCTCTTCCTATTGCTTTTTTGTCTAAGTACTCTTTAAACTCTTCAACAAACTTTTTATTGATTTGCTTAAAAGAAATACCCATCGGTTGGAAAGCTTTCATATGCTTAATAAGACTTAGCCAATTACCATAATTTCCCTTACTACTGCTACGTTTTTCTGCAAGTACTTCTAAATAACTTATAAAGCTACCTTTCATTTTTTCCTTATCCTGAAAGTCATATAAACCGCTCTGAATGGCAACGTGTTTTTTTGCTCTAATACTTTCTGCAAGTTCTAATGATGCTTTATTTTCATCTCGCTGAGCTTTTGTGAGCTTTCCTTGTTCTGGTTCAGGATGTAAATACAGTTTCAAATACTCGTAACTGCGATTTCCATTTTCATAGTAATCGAGGTAAAGGCTTATCTTATTTCCTTTCTTGCGTTGTCTTAAGGTAACTTTCATCTGGTACGGCTTTAGTTAAATAAGGATTCTATTTGGTATCGGGCAACAATATGTTTTCTGCCAAACGGGACAGCTTTAAGCTGGCCTCGCTTTATCATTCTTTGAATGGTCCATCTACTTACTCCAATGAGTTGTGAAGCTTCCGTAATGCTTAAAAAGTCTTTTTGATTTATTGCGGTTGTGCTTGAAGGAATAGCAACCTCTGGTTGCATTTCTTCTTTTAGAGTTGCTTGAACTTTTTCAGCACGCTTGCGTGCCTTGTAAGCGTACTTAGCGCATTTGCATCCACAGTACTTGGTTACTGTAGTTCGGGCAACAAAAGCGTTACCACAATACTGGCATTTTTTAGGAATATGTAAGTTGCTGCTCATAAATGGTGCGTTATGTAGCGAAATGGTGCAACGTGGGGCAATATGGTGCATCATTTCTCCCTTGATTGTTGCCATTGGATTTGGGCAACAAATCACAATAGTGGGCAACAGATAGGAAACAAATTTATCTTATAAACAACAAAAGGGCAACAAAAAAGAGAAGTAGATATTAAATAATATCAACAATAACAAGCAGTTACGATAAAAGAGAAAGAGGATTACTTCCCGATACAAAACTGCGAGAAAATATTACTCAGTAATTCATCATTAGTAATCTCGCCGGTAATCATTCCTATATGCTCCGCAGTAGCTTTAATGTCAATGGCAAGGAATTCACTTGAGATTTCATTGGCAATACCTTGCTGGACTTCCATGAGCGACGCGTACGCTTTTTGTAGTGCGTCGTAGTGTCTTGCATTGCTCACGATACTATCATCACCACTTAAGGCGCCACTTTGAAAGCTGGCGACAAGTGCGTCTTTTAATTCCTCAACACCAGTTCCTGATTTTGCACTTAGCGAAATGACAATTGTCTCTGGAGATCGCTTTTTTAGTTGTTTGGTAATCTCTGCATGCTCAAGGCCTGTGATTTCGTCTAGCTTATTCAAGACAACTACAACAGGTTTATCAGGAAATTTCTCTTTCATGATCTGGATGCGCATTAAACAATGCACAATCCGCGGATTGGTATTTAGTTGCGTTGCGTCAAGCAGGTAAAGCACTAGTCTTGATTGTTCTGCTTTTGCATAGCTGCGCTGGATTCCCATCGATTCAATAGTATCTGTGGTCTCACGAATTCCTGCGGTATCGATAAATCTAAAGCGTATGCCGTCAATATTAATCTCGTCCTCGATACTATCGCGCGTGGTTCCAGCAATGTCGCTTACGATGGCCTTTTCCTCATTTAGTAGGGCATTGAGTAAGGTGGATTTACCCACATTAGGCTCGCCCACAATGGCAATAGGAATTCCTGATTTGAGCACATTTCCCAGTGCAAAAGAATCTATAAGCTTACGCAGTGTTTGTTGGCTTTCAGCTAGTAATCTTTTTAAGTCATCACGATTGGCAAACTCTACATCTTCCTCGCTAAAATCTAGTTCCAGCTCAATCATACTGGAAAAATTGAGTAGCTGTGCGCGCAATTCCTGCAACTCGCTGGAAAAGCCGCCACGCATTTGTTGCAGGGCAATCTGGTGCGCGGTCTCACTTTCACTGGCGATGAGGTCTGCAACGGCTTCGGCTTGTGAGAGATCCATCTTGGCATTTAAGAATGCCTGCAGCGTGAATTCACCAGCTTTTGCTGCGCGAGAACCATTTTGCAGGCACAGTGCAATTATTTCTTGTTGTATGTAAATGGAACCGTGACATGAAATTTCCACGACGTGTTCGCCCGTATAGGACCGTGGCGCATCAAACCTTGTCAGTAGTACCTGATCTACGATTCTGTTGCCATCGTACACGCGTCCCAAAGTCACTGTATTGGGATGTAGTCTTTCAAATAGCTTTAATGATGGTCGTGAGTTAGCTTTCGCGAAAGCGGGAACAAAAACAGCCGCTGCAATCTCATGGGCATCTGGTCCAGACAAACGTATCACTGCAATGGCGCCTGAACCAGCTGGTGTGGCGAGTGCGACTATGGTATCATTTTTAAACATACCCAAAGGTACAAATGATGACGCGCACCACATAATGGCGTGCCTCGACAATTGGATTTTAATACAATGAGATTAAGGTCAGCTTTTGAGACTATTGGTGATATTTTCTTACCTTATCGATGTAATAAAAACCTATCCATCATGAAGATTTTGAATCGTGTACTATTACTTTTTATGATTTTTGCTTTCGCGAAAGCATACTCTCAAGAAAAGCTAAACTACCAACAACCATCAGAAGAAATAATGAAACTCGTGGACTATGATCGCCCGCCATGGACGCTCATCGACGATGATACAGAAAATATGGTACTGCTATACAGAGACACCTATAAATCCATCGCATCGCTGTCTGAAGAAGAGATGCGGCTAGGTGGATTGCGTATCAATCCAAAAACCAATATTGGTAGTCGCACGACTTTCTATGATAAAGTTGCCCTGCAAAAAGTAGGTTCCAAAACCTCAAAACCCGTAGCTGGATTACCAGAAAATGCCAAGCTCGCGTACATCAATTGGTCTCCTGATCAATCCATGATTGCTATGACTAATACCAATGAGACAGGAACGGCGGTCTGGATTCTTGATATAGAGAAAGGTAGTGCTCGACAGGCAACTGGATATAGTGTCAATGCAAACATGGGTAATCCCATCGACTGGTTTGAAGATGGTAGTGCGCTGTTGGTCAAGATGCTGGCAGATGATCGCAAACCACTCATTGATACCGACGTCGCCATACCAACTGGACCAACCATATCTACAAGCGACGGTTCCAAAGCGCAAAATAGAACCTATCAAGATTTATTGAAGAACCCAGCAGATGAGCACAACTTTGAACAATTGGCATTGAGTAAATTAGTCAAGGTGTCCATGGATGGAAAAGCGACTGATTTCTTGCCAGCAGCCATGTATAGAGGTGTGTCATTCTCTCCAGATGGATCTCACGTGATGGTTTCAAAGCTTCAAAAGCCATTTTCATACATCGTCACCTATGGTAGGTTCCCACAACAATCGACTGTCTATGATAATAAGGGAACGCTTGTACAGGTAGTGAATAATGTACCACTTATTGAAGAGATGCCACAAGGTTTCATGGCAGAGCGTACCGGCAAACGTGACGTGAGCTGGCGTGCTGACAAGCCACACACACTTATGTATGCAGAGGCACTTGACAACGGTGATCCAGCGATGGATGTTCCCTATCGCGATGCGGTCTATAGCTGGGAAGCACCATTTACTGATGCAACTAGCACCCTTATGTTGAAGACCAAAGATCGATTCTCTGGAATACAATTTGGCAACAAGAATACCGCAGTTGCCTATGATTACTGGTGGAATACGAGAAATACAAGAACCTACGTTTTTGATCCGTCCAATAATAAGGTGGAACCTAAAGTAATTTCAGACCGCAGCTATCAAGATGTTTATTCTGATCCAGGTGATTTTGTAACGACTAAAAATGAGTACGGCAACAATGTCCTAAAGCTAGATGGGACGACTGCTTATTTGATGGGTGATGGATACTCTGATGATGGACAGTTCCCATTTGTAAGTCAAATGAATCTCAAAACTGGAAATTCAAAAATGATGTACAAGTCGGCTTATACCGATAAGAAAGAAACACTTGTTGAAGCGCTGGACATGGATAAAGGAACGGTCCTAGTAAGAATTGAAGGACCTACGGAGTATCCTAATTACTATATACGCAATATCAAGAAAAAGAATAGTGTTGACCAGATCAGCTATTTTGAGAACCCTTTCTCAGGATTGCAAGATGTACATAAAGAATTAATTACCTACAAACGTGATGATGGTGTGGACTTGAGTGCAACGCTTTATTTGCCGCCTAATTATGATAAGTCGAGTAAGGAAAAATTGCCTATGCTGGTTTGGGCTTATCCGCGTGAATATAAGGATGCCAGCAGCGCAGGTCAAAACACTCAAAATCCTAATGAATTCATCTATCCCAGCTACGGTAGCTTTGTTTATTGGGTCATGAAAGGATATGCGGTAGTAGATGATGCTTCATTCCCTATCATAGGTGAAGGTGAAGAAGAGCCTAATGATACTTTCATACCACAATTGGTAGCCAATGGTAAAGCAGCTATTGATGCCGTTGATGAAATGGGTTATGTAGATAGAAATCGAGTAGGTGTAGGCGGTCATAGTTATGGTGCGTTTATGACGGCAAACTTGCTTGCGCATTCTGATTTATTTGCCGCTGGTATCGCACGATCTGGTGCTTATAATAGAACATTAACGCCGTTTGGTTTCCAGAGTGAGGAGCGCAACTATTGGGAAGCTCCAGATATCTACAATACGATGTCACCATTTATGAATGCAGAAAAAGTAGATGAACCTATTTTGTTAATTCATGGTCAGGCAGACAATAACAGTGGTACTTATCCTTTACAAAGTGAGCGTTATTTCAACGCTTTGAAAGGGCTAGGCGCAACAGCTAGATTAGTAATGTTACCTAAAGAAAGTCATGGTTATGCGGCCAAAGAATCTATCCTGCACGTACTTTGGGAACAAGATCAGTGGTTGGAGAAATATGTAAAGAACAAATCATCGCAGGCTGAAATTGATTCAGATGATAAAATCAAAGGAAAGCCATAGATAGACGTTGAGCATACTTAATAATTGATAAAATGCGATCCTGCTGTAGGATCGCATTTTTTGTTCAAAGATCCCAGCAAAAATGATTGAACTTAATGAAACACTGATTCATTATAACGCGAGAACCCTATTGAATACGCTCAAACCTGATAAATTGATGTTCTTGCTTACCGTCAAAACAACACAAAGACTTTGAAGTGCGATTCATATCCAATAACGAACGCAAATAAAAAGCCCATCGTGAGATGGGCTTTGAATCAACTTAGTGTATTATCAGTTTACTTTACCAGCAATCTTAGGCTTGCTGTAGCTTGATCGCTGTTTACAGTGACAAGGTAGATTCCTGTACTCAGTGAAGATACATCTAGCGTCGCTATGCCAGAGTTATCAAAAGATACCGCATTAGCTACGATAGTTTGACCCAAGGTATTTGAAACTGTAACTAGACTTTCAATACCTGACAACGAGTTTGCTTTTATAGTAACGATATCAGTACTTGCTGGATTAGGATAGATACTGAGGTTTGCTGCTAGCTCTACATCGTCATTTGAGGCAGTGCTTGACTCAAATTCAAGCGAGAATCTATCTGCTGCATCAGCATTTGTATCGGTGACCTCAAATGATACTGTGTTTTCACCATTCTCAAGTATTGTTCTAGTATTAGCAAATCGATCATTTAAGATAGCGACCATTCCACCAGGTAAGTTGCTTACATCTATTGAAAATACATAGGAGTCATTATCATAACCTCTTAGGTCTAGATCTAGAACCTCATTATTTTCTGGTAATGCTCTGTGTTCAACGCTAACAAGCTGACCATCAATAGAACGCGATAGATTTTCATCTGGATTGAAGATTTTTAATCCGTCGCGTAGATTCAAAACATTAGTATCATCAAATACGATAGATAGCTCATCATAAGTGATGACATCACTATTACCGCTGGTCAATTTCATGATAATCGATGTGGTCTGGTCATCACTAAACGTTGTGAGATTGGTGTTATTAGTACTGACATCGCCATAATCAAAACCTAAGGAAGCGGCACCATCTGCAGCTGTTGTTACAAAAAACGATTGTCCTGGTTGAATGAATTGTAATGGATTTACTACACCAGAAACATCTACGGTTTCATAGGCACCTCTAGTAGATGCGTTGGCGTTCCATACGTAGATAAAGTTAGGATTGACATTGCTTTTAGTCAACAATTCATAATCAACAACAGCCTGATAAGGATTACCTACAAGACTGAAGTTTCCTGCCGTTTCATTCAGATTATCAGCTGTAAAAGCATCGAGTTCAGGAGTTCCAGTTACTGGTAAAGTCACATTACTGTTAGGTGCTGGCGCATCAGTATCGCTCAAATCATAATTGCGATCGCCACGTACAAATATTCTAAACGGCTCACCTACGGCAAGTCCACGTACATCAGTATTGTCAACAGCATTCCATGCTTCACTTTGATTACTAGCTGTATTGTCAAATGTAAATAGAGAAGGTGCACCGCTTATCGTTGCATCAAATCCATTAGATCCATCAGTCGAACCAGTAATTTGAGTACCTATTCCAGCATCGCTGTTGCCATTGTCTTGCCAGTTTTGGTAAATGCTACCTTGACTAGCAACTGGTGACGATACAAATCTGAAAGCCCTACGGTTATTATCTGCCGCTGGAATAAATCGCTCTACCGTTATATTTCCAGTGACGGCAGCGCTTGATGTAGCAACCAATTGTGCTGTTCCAGCTGCATCGCTATCAAAAATGACCGTACCGTTATTATTCAATGCGCCGTTTAAGTTTAATACCTGTTCTCCAGCTATTGAGAGTGATCCATTTGATTCTACGGTAATTGAATTGTCAACGGTAATGTCAACATCGCCAGTAACATTATTTTTAATGATTATTTTCTCACTCGATATGGGAATTATACCATTTGTCCAGGTAGCTGTCGAGCTCCAATTACCATCGGCAATAGTTCTAGACGCTCCCGTAAAATTCAAGTTAGAAGTAAAGGTCACATCATCTGTACCTGGATTATTTGCAGGTAATCCATTACCATAACCTTCATTGCTTCTAAAAACGCCATTACCGCCAAAACCGTCCATGTAGGTAATCAAGAAATCAAAGCTGTTGGAATTAGGAATGCCTAAATCTTCCCATTTGAAAGAGAATGTGAAAGAAGCATCAGTATTGCTTGAAGGATTTCCAACCCCAACGACAAATGGGAATTCTGCATTTTCAACAAGTGTCCATAATCCACCAAAGCTCGTATTAATCGCAATAGCATAATCTGCTTCAAATCCAGCGGGAAAATTTACTACAGAGCGAGAAGCACCGTCAAATCCACCGAAACCAGCAATAGAACGCCTTAATTTATCACCCGAGCTTGGATCATTAAAATTTGCGGTAGAAGTAAAACCACCTGTTTTAGAATCAATGTAAATGACAAGCTCGTTATTAAAGTTATCGTTGGTTCCTCTGGTGAAAGTTCCAGTAACCGTCGTTCCATCATCAGTCAATTGCAGGCTACTTTGGCCAACTGGACCACCAAAACCACTATTACCATTACCAGAATAAGAACTTTGAGCACCGCTCAAGAATCCAACTGCAATGGCGATGAATAAAGTCAAAAAGTAATGTTTCTTCATGTCTTGAAATTTTAATCAAATATATCTTAATAAACGTAAAGTTATTCGATTGGATATGCGCTTAGACCTTAATTTTAAAGTCTTTATCGATTTTTCACCACCTTACACAGTATCTCTTTACGATCAAAGACTTCCTGACTTGAATTGTTGCTTTAAATGATTCCGCTTTCGCGAAAGCGGAACCCTAAATCATCTTTACGCTACTTAACAGCATCCTATATTTGAATTATGTATTCTAAGGAAGAAGCAAAGCAAGTGCGTCAGGATTTCTGGACGTTTTTTGGGAAGCGATATGATCGCAAGTGGTTGCTGTACAATACTGGCATTAAAGACCTAGTGCTCAAGTTTGAGTTTGAGGATAACCGTGCGATTGTAGGCATTGATTTAATGCACGACGATCAATTTTATAGAGAATACTATTTTGATAAATTACTGTCCTTAAAGGCCTTAATGTTTGAGGAAGTAAGTCAGGAATTAATCTTTGATCCAGATTATAGGACCGAGTCTGGTAAGATCATATCACGTATTTATGTATACTTAGACAATGTAAAAATCCAACGTAAAACAGACTGGCCGGCAGTATACAATTTCTACTATAAATACATGGATAGATTGGAACAATTCTATCTAGAGTATCGCGATTTTGTCAAGAATTGATACGCTCTTGCAAATGTTTAATGGTACGCATTACTTGTTTTAATCCTTCAGGATAAAGTGTTTCAAATTGCTCAAAAAGTGCAGGTATTTTTTCTACCTCGTCAGTTTCTTTAGCTCGGGTTTCTATTTCTTGTAGTAAAGTAGTTTCTTCCTGCATCCCTAGCATGCGGTAGCTAGATTTAACTTTATGGGCCAGCAATCCACTGGCATGATAATCCTGTTGAGCCATGTGCTGTTTGAGGTCATCGTAATCTTGAGGTACCTCTTGCATGAACATTTCTAGCACAGCTACAAATGTCTCTGGATCATCACCAAAGGAATCGTGTAATTGCTCTAATTCTAAAATTTCTTTTTTACTCATACTCATTACTATTTATCCTAGCCAGCCATCACGGTCTAGACTTCTATATTGTATGGCCTCTGCGATATGTGTTCCTGTCACTGCGTCAGATTCTTCTAGATCTGCGATGGTTCTTGCAACTTTAAGTATTCGATCATAAGCTCTAGCGCTTAAATTTAAGCGTTCCATGGCATTTTTAAGCATGTCTTTACTAGCATCATCAAGTTTACAGTGCTTACGTATTTCTTTGGTGCCCATTTGTGCATTGTAATGGGTCTTGTCGCTTTCTTTAAATCGTGCCGTTTGAATGTCTCTTGCAGCAGTCACGCGTTTTCGAATGACTGTCGATTTTTCTGCTGGTCGTTCCTCAGTGAGTTTTTCAAACGGTACTGGTGTTACCTCGATGTGAATGTCGATTCTATCCAATAGCGGCCCAGAAATTTTGCTCAGGTACCGCTGCATTTCGGCAGGGCTGCTTTGTACAGGTGCGTTCGGATCATTAAAATAGCCGCCTGGACTCGGGTTCATACTGGCAACTAACATAAAACTTGATGGATAGGTGATCGTGAACTTAGCTCGTGAGATGGTTACTTCACGATCTTCTAGCGGTTGTCGCATGACTTCAAGCACCGTACGTTTAAATTCAGGAAGTTCATCTAGAAACAAAACACCATTGTGACTTAACGATATCTCGCCAGGTTGCGGATAGGCGCCGCCGCCGACAAGTGCGACGTCAGAAATTGTGTGGTGCGGACTTCTAAAGGGACGCTGTGCCATCAATCCAGACTTTTCCAGCGTTCTGCCAGCGACGCTATGGATTTTGGTGGTTTCTAGCGCTTCTTGCAAGGTCATTGGCGGTAGGATAGACGGCAAGCGCTTTGCCAGCATAGTTTTTCCTGCGCCTGGTGGCCCGATCAAGATGATGTTGTGGCCGCCTGCGGCGGCAATCTCCATACATCGTTTGATGGACTCTTGACCTTTCACATCAGCAAAATCAAATTCTGGATGTTCCAGTGCTTGAAAAAATTCATCTCTAGTATCTACAATGGTTTCTTCTAGTGGCGCATCCTTATCAAAGAAGTTAATGACTTCAGAAATATTTTCGACACCGTACACAGCCAGATCATTGACAATCGCTGCCTCGCGGGCATTTTGTTTAGGTAGAATAAATCCCTTAAATCCTTCTTCTCTCGCTTTTATGGCGATGGGCAATGCTCCTTTTATAGGTTGTAGTGTGCCATCCAGCGAGACCTCGCCCATGATGATGTACTTATCTAGATCACCAGCTTGTATCAATCCAGCCGAAACCATAATACCGATAGCAATAGGTAAGTCATAAGCGCTGCCTTCCTTGCGCAAATCTGCTGGTGATAGGTTTATTATGAGCTTCTTGCCAGGCATTTTATAGCCCACGTTTGACAATGCGGCAGCAATACGATAAGAACTCTCACTAATAGCTTTATCGGGTAATCCAACAAGGTGATAACCTATACCAGTCGCAGCATTAACCTCGACGGTGATTGTTTGCGCCTCAACGCCAAAAACAGCACTACCATAAACTTTAGTCAGCATTGAAATACTTTAGATTCTGCAAAATATAATAATAGTACCCATATGAACAAACTTTAATGGTAGCACGACTACTTCAATTTGTAGGTTTTAGCTTACGCAGTTGATGTTTTTTTCTATATTTGTTTAGATAATTTGTTAAAACCGCCAATATTCTTAAACGCCTACTACTCATACCACTATTTAATATGTTCCTATTTGCCATCTTCCAAGGGATCGTATTTTATTTGTGTGAATATGTGTTAGACCTACATGGTTTGGCATTAATTGTAGTTGCAGGGATTACGGGATTTCTACAATTTGTCTTGTGCATTATCATGACCGTGGTGGCAAATTACCGCGACATGTGGGCACAAATGAGATTAGGTTGGTGTATATCCGGCTTTTTACTCCTCGCCGTTGGCTTTTCCTACTATAATTTCTTACTGGAATATTAAATCGTTTTTTGACTGGATGTTGATGGGTTGGTAACTATTTTGCTTTCGCGAAAGCATAATCACGACTATCTTTAAAACATGAAAACACTACTGGACAGCATCAAGCAGCGTCGATCGATTTTTCCTGCATCATATACAGGAGAGCCCATCGCCATACGAGATCTCAATCAAATCCTAGAAGCAGGCCGCTGGGCACCTAATCATAAAAAGACAGAGCCATGGAGATATGTTGTAATTACTGGTGATGCGAGAGTGCGATTGAGTGAATTTATGACCTCGCAAAAGGCGATATCAAAGGGTAAACCAAAAAGCTTCAAAATTAAAAGGCTCAAGGAAAAATTTAAAAAATCTACGGCTATCATTTTAATTTTTATGCATCGCGATCCCAAAGAGCGAATCCCTGAATGGGAAGAAATTGCTGCGGTATCGATGAGCGTGCAAAATATGTGGCTCACCGCTCATGATCTAGGTCACGGCTGTTATTGGAGCTCACCTAAAAAAGGTGTGGACATGTCTCAATTTGATGGTGTACCAGCTACCCAGCATGATTCATTTCTAGGATTTTTATATCTAGGTAAGGTTGACGAGCAACCTAGCGATTTGCCAGACCGCAAGTCACTTGATGAAGTAGTCACATTTCTAGAGTCCTAAGACTCATTTATTGGGCCTGATTTATAGTTTTAAAGGCTGATTTTCAAAACGTTAATTATTGACCGTCAATCGATTGAATAATCGTATTTTTGCAAAATAATTAAATGAAGTTATTTGAAAAATTTTGAAGCCTTAGGGCTCTCACAACCGTTACTTGACGGTCTCGCTGAAATGGGATTTGAAACCCCAACTGAGATTCAGCAACAGTCCATTCCCATTTTATTGCAACATGATGGAGACTTTATAGGTCTCGCGCAAACCGGTACGGGAAAAACTGCTGCTTTTGGTTTACCCTTATTGGATCTTATAGATATTAATTCTCGTGATACGCAGGCATTAATCCTAGCGCCCACGAGAGAACTTGCTCAACAAATTTGTGGGCAAATGGAGCAAATGTCCCAGAAGATGGGCAAGCTTAATGTGGTACCAGTTTTTGGTGGTGCTAGTATCATGAACCAGATACGTGACATACGTCGTGGCGCACAAATTGTGGTTGCCACGCCTGGTCGTCTCATGGATCTTATGAAGCGTAAGGAAGTCAAACTGGATTCCCTTAAATACATGGTCCTAGATGAGGCCGACGAGATGCTCAACATGGGCTTCAAGGAAGATATTGACTTTATCCTTTCAAAAAGTGATACCGGTAGAAATATCTGGCTCTTTAGTGCTACCATGGCACGTGAGATCAAGCGTATTGTTGATACTTACATGGTGCAGCCAGAAGAGGTGCGCATCAATAGAGAAAATATTGTAAACACAAATATTGAGCACCAGTCAGTACAGCTCAAGGCGTCTGATAAAATTGAAGCCTTGAGACGTTACCTTGACTATAATCAAGACATGTTCGGTGTGGTTTTTTGTCGCACAAAACGTGATACACAAAAAGTAGCAGACGAGCTTAATAATAATGGTTATGCAACTGAAGCCTTGCACGGCGACATGTCACAAGCGCAGCGTGATGCTGCGATGAAGAGATTCCGTAATAAGAATTTGAAGTTGCTTATTGCGACTGATGTTGCTGCTCGTGGTATCGATGTAGATGATATCACACACGTGATTCACTTTGCCTTGCCCGACGACCCAGAATTCTATACGCACCGCTCTGGTCGTACCGCACGTGCTGGTAAGAAAGGAGTATCACTTGCATTGATTACCAAAGGTGATAACCGAAAACTCAAATACATCGCTAGCAAGCTAGGTATTGAATTTGCTAAAGGTGAGGTGCCTGCTCTAGATGCGATTACTGAAAAGCGCATCGCACGCTGGTCAGAAAATTTAAAGAAGCAAGAAATCAATCCTAAGATTAGCGATGAGTTGATGAATGATGTGGTTGCTCAATTTGAGGAATTATCTAAGGAAGATCTCATTGCTAGATTGCTTACTAAGGAATACAACAGTATTTACAAGCGCAATTCCATCAAGGATGTAAACGACAGGAGTAAAGCTCGTGACGACGATCGCGGTGGTCGCAGAGAGCGCGGCCGCAAGAATGATAGAGGTAAGGAAGAAGGAATGAAGACTTTCTTCGTCAATCTAGGTCGCAAGGACAACATCAATAAAGGAGCCTTGCTAGGTTATATTTGTGATGTTACTGGTATTTCAGGTAATGATGTAGGTCGTATCGTGCTTGACGGTGCTCATTCTTTTATGGATGTAAAAGAAGAGGTTGCTGGCCAGATGCTCAAACTCAATGGTACCAATAGAGATGGTCGTGAATTAAGAGTTGACGAACACCACGGTAAAGTAGTAGAGACTAGAGATAGAGGTGGCCGCAGTGGTGGTGGTTATAAAGGCAAGAGAGATTCTGGAGGTGGCTTTAAAGGTCGCAGATCAGACCGCGACGATTCATCATCAAGATCGGGTGGTTTTAAGGGCCGTAGTAGAAGTAATGATGATCGATCTTCTAGATCCTCATCTGATGGTGGATCTAAACCAAAAGGCGGCAAGAAGGGCTCAGGACGATCAAAGTTCTTCGGTAAGAAATGGGATTAGACCTCATTGTTACTTGAACAAAAAATCCTGCTCAATGAGCAGGATTTTTTGTTTGCTTATTTACTTATCATAAACTAAGTAAACACCATAAAATCCTGATTTATCATCAAGGGCGCTGCCAGCTTCCTCTTCGAAATAGTAATAATATTTATTGGACATATCAAACTTCTTGCTTTTACCATCTAGGGCTTTGTCAAACGTCTTGTATTTAATTTTCTTGCCTTTGTAATAAACGCTTGGATCAGGTGCATTTGCATAATACCCGATGCCACCTAAATAATGCACCACTTTATTTGCTTTGAAAGTATGACCTTCATAAATCTCTTTATTCGTCAAAACATAATCTTCAGATTCAAAGCCATAACTTGTTTCTTCATGATTTACTGCATCTGAATATATTATTCTGAAAACGTTGTTTCCTTTGATCAGATCCTTAGGTATTTTAAGCTCAAAACTGCCATTTTTCGACGAATAGGTAGCGATTATTTTCGCTTTAGTAGCTAGTAATATTTTTGCATTTTCAATAGGTTTACCAGTGTCGTTAGCTACGACAAGCCCTTTAAAATTAAAAACGCTAGCATTAATAGGAATTGTAACTGTAGTTTCAATTACACCGAAGTTTGTTTTTCCTATGACCTCATTCTCCTCGTGAATACACATCTCGAGAGGTAAATTAGACTTTTTAGCTTCTATTGCGTGTGCGTTTGTTAAGGTCGATATTATTACAAGACCAGCAGCTACCTTTGAGTAATTGAACCATGGAGATTCGCCTTTTGGAAAATCAATAAGGGTTGTCTTTAATTCATTTTGAGATAGTCGACCACAAAAGTTATTTTCTTGAGCTAATCGTTTTCTAAGTTCTGCATTACTAAGATGTGTTAGGTCGACTACGCTCTTAGAGCATTTAATACAAAATTTACCTTCTTGAGAAAAAGACATTGAATTCCAATCCTCGCTGCATTGATTTTCGAAATTTAAAAGATGATCTCTCATTTGAAATAGAATTTAAATGAAGATATGATAATTTTATTTTTCCATTGATGTGAAAAAAAATCCTGCTCAATCAGCAGGATTTTTTGTTGGTATCAAGTCGTATAAATTAATCCTTGATGGTAAGCGTGGTGGCAACCTCAAGTGTCTTAGAAGATTTTGTATCCTTAACGCGTACACCTAGTCTCACTGGATTAGCAATCTCACCTTCAGATATGCTTAGTGTTACAGGAATAATACCATCTGATAGTTGACTTTCAGCAACCTCATTATCACCCATCTCGCTCAACACGTTAGGATTAGCAATCATGATATTACCATTGGCATCAGTCATTTTCACGCTAATAGCTGGTAGTACGTTGCCATTATTTGCTGTGAAACCTTGAAGTCCATTAAATAATAAAACGAGATTGCGACCATCCACAATTTGATCGCTTGTTACGGTTTGTTGCTTTCCTTGATTCCATAGATAAATGTGGTTGTAGCTCAAACCATCTGTAGATATATTCAAGAATTCACTTTCCTTCACTTGAAACGGATATTCATAGGTAAACGTACCGTCACTTTTTTGATCCTTGATTTCTACAACAGCGGTCAGATCTTCTTCCATTGGATAAACTACATTGAATCTAGCTGATAATTCTAGCGGCTCAATATCAGTACCTTGCTCACCAGTTTCCAATAGATTATCGAAGAAATCTAACGTGTCCAATTTTTCATCTAGGATGGCAACGGACATTTCGGGAAATGCTTTTCCATTAGTCATTTCAAACCCTTTAATATCCTTGAATTTAAAAACTGTTTTTTGACCGAATAGGAATTCTCCTTTATCAACGTTTTCTTGGTCAACACTTACCTCTATTTCTTCAACACTCAAGCCATTACCAGTCGCTACTGCACCAGAGTTGAGGTCCTTACTTATGGAGTTATTAAAATCACAAGATGTGATAAGTAAACAAACAACACTAATTATTAAAAACGAAGTCTTTTTCATACAAAAATTTAAGAAAGCGAATATAAGATCAATTACTCGATGATCAATTTCAATGTGCGAACCATCTCACCTTGATTCAATCTCACCAAGTAGATACCACTTGCAAGATTGGTGTTTATTTTAGCGTCACGATCAATTTGCGTGTAATAAGTCATTCTTCCCATAGCGTCATAAATGACTACCTCCATCGGCTGTTCTACATTAGAAATGAAAAATGAGCCTGGTGATGGATTAGGGTATATCGTGAGTTTTGTTAATTGATTACTCTCATTAGAAAGAGTAAAAGTCTCACCAGCTTGCTCACCCCAAATGAAATCTGCCAGCTCTGGATTGTCAATAAATGGATTGCGGTTGCGCTGCCATTCATAAATGACGTTGTTCCTGTTCATTTCAAAATCATCTGGTGGATCCTGCTCATTCCATTCCAATAATACATCAAGATCACCCATGGCGCCCACGGTGCTGTTATCTGGATTGCCTCTTACCAGATCCACATTGTTATAGCGCAATGCCATATAAAACATCGCGCGAGCAACATCACCATGCCAGCTTCCTTGACTTCTTTCAGGGCCGTTGTATTCTGGGTAATCTTGATTACCTCGGGAAGAATTTTCTGGACCATCTGTTGCTCTTAAGTGATGTGCATCGCTATTACCGTGACGCGTGCTATCTACACTGGTCTCGATCCACTCGTCAATACCATCAGCTGTCTCATCAAAGTCTTCTAGACTAAAGAAATTACCACGAGATCTGCTATAAATGTGTTCTCGATTCCAGGTTCCTTGATTATTGCTGCCGGTTTGAAAATCAATATCACGTCGATCCTGCTCTGTGTACATCAACCACACCTTATTTGAATTTTCTGGGCTGGCGTCTGCATCCTTAAGGATGGTAGTTACATCATCATAAGAGTGTATGCGTACTACACCAGTTTCTGCAATGAGATTAGTGATAGCCTGAGCGAGTTCATCACCAGACTTGCCTTCTAGATTGTCATAATATCCATCTGGTTGTGTGCTTGACACTACACCATAGGTAGGATTGAGTGGTGTACCATAAGCGGCTACTACAAAGTCATTATCGATGACAGCTGTTTCCTCATTGTCTTTTAATCGCTTGTAACCTATAGGTAAAGAATTACCTAAGTTTACTCTCAAGAATTCATCGCCTTCATCTAGATCGTCGTCGATTAAGGAATACGATAGAGTTTTGGTAGTTTCTCCTTCTTGAAAACTTACGCTGTTCGCGCCTGTATAATCTTGCGTATTAAATCCTCTATTGCTTAAAGAAAAACTAATGGTAAAGTCCTGATCAGCCGGCTTTGTAAGATTAAAGATGATGTCAAAATCCTGTCCTTCATCAAGGCGACCTTCAGGATCGAGAGTAAAATCAATACCTATGTATGATGGCTCGTCGGTATCATTGAAAGAGTGCGGCGTCGGCGCCTTCGTCTCATAAGTGCCGTCTGCCTTGCGCTGTATGGACTCTGTCGTCTGGCGGCCATTTTCATCCTCGTCATATTGTACCTGTTCTCCTAATAGTGTTAATAATGCTTGACTGTCAGTATCATCAGTATCATAAACAAGTGCGCTGATTAAATTCTCTTGAGTGGCAAACGTTCTATCTGGAAAATCTGCCGTACTACCTCTATAAACAGCTACGGCATCAGCACCCAGTTGAATGTTAGATTCTGCTAGTCTGCGGTCTGGTGCTGGAACCACTTTTGAACTTCCTAGAACGACCAGGCCATTAAAATCTGTCACAAGGCCATCTAGATCTACCGCATAATAACTGCGACCGTTTCCTGTGGTTGAGCTATTTGGATTTCCATTGAAGAATACCAGTACATAGTCGTCTAATTCCGTGAAGGGTTGTGGCGTCAACAACTCGACAAATTGCTTATCGTTGGTACTAGGTGTATCAGCATCTAGCTCGTTAATGACAACTTGTGAGTTAGCTTTCGCGAAAGCTAAAACACCAACAATTAATAACACATAAAAATTTCTCATGTAAGCCTTAATTTTTTGCAAAAATACCGCATTCCAGGGGCACTTCACAATATTAAATTGTTAAGTCTGCACCTGCTGCGTTCGTGCATACAACGATAATGCCACAGGATGCGTAAGTTTGAGTATGGCAAATAGATCGGTGCAATTTTACGGTGACCTGAATGTGTATGAGGGCAATCTACCTCAGATTTATGGCAAGAAATCAAATTTTGCGCGCTTTGATTCATCTTGGCATATTATTGTCACTGATGTGGAAAATAGTACCGCCGTGGTTGCCAGAGGTGACCATCAAGCAGTCAATCTTGCAGCTACAGGAAGTATTATTGCCTGCCTTAATATTGCACGTGACCACGGCGTGGATATACCATTTTTCTTTGGCGGTGATGGTGCGACGATCTTGATACCAGATAGTTTATTATCTGCTTGTTTACATGCACTGACGTTGCATCAAGAACGATGCACAACGGCCTTTGGGTTCTACCTGCGCGTGGGTCATAGAAGTGTGCAAGAGATGCTGGATCAAGAAGCTACTTTATTCATTTCAAAATACAAGCGCAATGCTTATCATATCATGCCACTGGTTTATGGTGATGCATTGCATCTCGCCGAAAAACAGATAAAAGGAGCAGAACCTCAAGACCTTAAACTACAACAGCTGCAATCCAGCATGCTCAATCTGGCAGGCATGGAATGTAAATGGGATGCCGTCTCGCCGCCGCAGGAAGAAGGTGAGGTGATTTCTTTTATTATCAATGCGGTACAAGTCGATTCCCAAAATGCCGTCTATGCAGATATTCTCGCTGCACTGGATGAAATATATGGTGACGACGCCACTCGCAATCCATTGACCTTGGAACGATTAAAATTGGTCAATAGTTTCAGCAAACTTAAAACCGAGGTAAAAATGAAATATGCTACCTCCAGTCTGCGTCACAAGCTATCAACGGCCTTGCGGGCAACCTTTGGTAAATATTATTTAAAGCATACACGCAAGGGTCGCAATTATCTTAATCAAATGATTCAATTGACAGAGGTGCTGCTTATAGATGGTGCCATAAACACTACCATCAGTGGTACTAGAGCACAACGTGAGAAACTGTTATCTATCCTTGACACCATGGAAGATGCTGGTAAGATCCAATATGGATATTATGTGAGCGACAGCAGTATTTTATCCTGTTATGTTACGGCACTCGACGACTATCACATCCATTTTCTAGATGGTGGTAATGGTGGATATACTCAAGCAAGCAAGGTTCTTAAAAAGAAGATGGTCGTCGTGTAATCTCACTTTTCCCTTAATAGTTTTGAGAAATACAAACGGCCGCGATTAATATCGCGGCCGTTAAGTTTTAAATGACATTCTAATTCTAATAGTAAGTGTAGCGACGCACTTTGGCAATATATTTTGCCAGGCGTATTACTTGATGGCTGTAGCCATACTCATTGTCGTACCATACATAGAGTACGACCTTTTTACCATCTGCATTGACGATCGTCGCATTGCTGTCATAAATGGAAGGCGCGTTAGATCCTACTATATCTGTAGAAACAAGTTCATTATCAATACTGTACTTTATTTGCTCAACAAGATCGCCTTCTAGTGCATACTTTTTCATTGTGGCGTTGAGCCAATCTTTGCTGGTTGCCGTTTCAAGTTCTAGATTCAATATAGCCAGTGATCCATTAGGAACAGGAACACGTATGGCATTTGAGGTAAGCTTACCTTCAAAGGATGGTAAGGCCTTACTTACTGCTTTTCCTGCGCCAGTCTCGGTAATGACCATATTAAGGGCAGCAGCACGACCACGACGGTACTTGCTGTGCATGTTGTCCACAAGATTCTGATCATTTGTATAAGCATGAATTGTTTCTAGATGACCGTTTATCACGCCATAGCTATCCTCAATTGCCTTAAGTACTGGCGTGATAGCATTTGTGGTACAACTTGCGGCACTAAATATATCTACCTTATCTGGATGATGCTCTGTATGATTGACGCCGTGAACGATGTTGGGAATGTTTTTTCCAGGCGCAGTAAGTAATACTTTATGAGCGCCCTTGGCTTTTAAGTGTCTTTTGAGAGCTTGATCATCTCTAAAAGCTCCCGTATTATCAATAATCAAAGCATCGTTAATACCGTATGCGGTGTAATCCACATCTTCAGGTGCGTTTGCACTTATCAATCTTACCGTCGTACCATTAATAATCAACGATTCTTGATCTACACTATAGGAGACCGTACCAGAAAAATCACCGTGAACCGAATCCTGTGCTAGGAGCGAGGCGCGTTTTTCAAGCACACTCTCGGTTATGATACCTCTGGTAACGATGGCTCGCAATCTCAACTGACTGCCTTTTCCTGCCTTACTCATCAATTCACGAGCCAGCAATCTACCTATGCGGCCAAAACCGTATAACACCACATCCTTTGGGACTACTTCATCAGACTGTTTTGCATCGCTCAACTTGGCAGATACAAATGCTCTAGCGTCCTGTAATTCGTTTTCTTCCAGATGATATTCATAGGTCAGTTTCCCTATATCTAGTTTAGCAGGCGGTAGATCCAATGATAGAATTGCCTGTGCAATTTCTACACTATCAAATATCGAGATAGGCTTTTGCACAAACTCGCCTGCGTACTCATGCAGATTGATAATCTCACTAACATTGCGATCGATCAATTGATTGCGGAATAGCACTAACTCAATAGATTTATCATACCATAGATCGCTCACCGCTTTGATAAAAGCAACGGCAGCGCGACGTCTATCGGTTTGAAAGGCTAACTCTTTTTCATAGGTATCTACCTGACTCATGGAAATGGGTTTTTATTTTTTGCAAAAATAAATGTTCTACAACGTTTTCGTGATTGTTGTAGAAGATTTTTAGTTGATAAATTACTATTTAGAGAATTACCATGTTGGTTGTGATTTTGCTTTCGCGAAAGCAAAATAGCCAGCCACATACCGACATAAAAAAAGCCTGATCGATGGATCAGGCTTCTTAACAATATTTCATTTCTACTAGTTTGCCGGTAGTCGCAGACGCTCGATTTCTCCATTAGGGCTTTTCATCTCAATATAAAGCATATCATTTCTCTCTACGCCATTTAATATCTGGCGCACTTCACTCACGCTATTGACGGCGACATTATTTATTTTGGTAATGACAAACTGTGATAACTGGCTGCTGTATGGCTTCAAATCGCCACGAGCATCCACAATGCGCACACCATTATCTACCTTAAATAGTCTTTTCTCGTCGCTATTGAGGTCTCTCAAATCCATCTCCAGACTAGGTATGGTCATGGTGGTATTCTCTGTAATAACAATGTCAAAATCTCTCATGCGATCACCTCGTACGGCCTTGACGCGCACCACATCACCTGGATTTTTACTACCTATATAACCTGTGAGATCTGCAAAAGTTCTAGTGCGCACGCCATCGATATTGATGATGATATCGCCTTCTCTCAAACCAGCTTCCTGTGCGCCACTATCTTCTACCACGCTGCCCACATAGATTCCTTCACTGCGATCCACGCCTAATTCTCTAGCTCGTGCGGTATTGAGATTACTACCTGAAATACCTAACATGCCCTTTTGCACAAAACCATACTCCATCAAATCTTCTATAATCTTGCGAGCATTATTTGATGGCACCGCAAAGGAGTAACCAGCATAGGAACCCGTAGGAGATTGTATCGCCGTATTGATACCTATCAACTCACCACGCGTGTTGACTAGCGCACCACCAGAATTTCCTGGATTCACCGCGGCATCTGTCTGTATAAAACTTTGTTGCGTGTTATCTCTAGTGTTTAGGTCACGACCCTTGGCACTTACAATACCAGCGGTCACGGTACTTGTCAAATTAAATGGATTACCTACTGCAAGTACCCATTCACCAATTTTTGCCTGGTCTGAGTCGCCAAAGGTCACATAAGGCAAATCCTCATCGGTCTCAATTTTTATAAGCGCAATGTCTGATGATGGCTCAGTTCCTACAACAGTGGCATTATAGGTTCTATTATTATTAAGTGTCACCTGCAACTCGTTGCTGTTGTCAATCACGTGATTGTTAGTCACGATATAACCATCTGGCGTGATGATCACGCCGCTACCAGTACCTATAGCATATTGAGGCTGGGCAGATCTTCCTTGATAAAAATCACGCAAGGTGATTTTACTCTTGGACATGGTTAGGTTCTTCACGTGAACCACTGCGTGTACGGTACGCTCTGCAGCTTGAGCAAAATCGTTGTTCATGGGTATGGAGCTACCCGTATAATTGACTGTGGTTATAGGCAAAGCATTATCACTTTCTACCACTAGTGGCAGTTGAGGTTCATCTTGTTCAACAAAAGTTATGTAGGAGCCCAAAACAATGGCGCCACCTAACATGGCTGCTCCGATAGTTTTAAGTGTAGATTTCATAAATGTTTTAATTTAATTCTCTGTTCAATTTATATAGGAAAAGCAAAAATTCCTGTAGGATTTTGACATCATTAACAGGTATAGGTTTAATCTCACGATGTACCTTTGTGTCATGTCCAGCATCGTTTTTTTCAAATACCAGGGAACAGGAAATGACTTTATTCTTGTTGATGATCGTCAAGGTCAATTCTCCAAAAAAGATACCAAACTCATTGCTCGTTTATGCGACCGTAAATTTGGCATAGGTGCCGATGGACTCATTTGTTTACAGGATCATGACCAGCATGATTTTACCATGCTATACTATAACGCAGATGGTCGCGAGAGTAGTATGTGCGGCAATGGTGGTAGATGTATCGTGAGCTTTGCGCAGCATTTAGGACTAGTTGAGGATACTGCAATTTTTGAAGCAGTTGATGGAATACACCACGCTCGTTTGTTTGACAACGGCCAAGTGAGTTTACAAATGAAGGACGTAGATCATGTTAATAAGGTAGGTAACCATTTATTTACTGATACAGGATCACCGCATCACGTGCAGCTTACCGATAATGTAGAACATACCGACGTTGTAGCCATGGGTCGAGCACTGCGTCATGATCTATATGGTGAGGCTGGTGCCAATATCAATTTTGTACAGCCGGTAACGGCGGCGACCTTTAAAGTGCGCACCTATGAGCGTGGAGTAGAGGACGAGACCTTGAGTTGTGGCACTGGTGTTACAGCCGTGGCACTTGCCATGCATGCCAGCCAGCAAACCACAGCGCATGAAGTCACCTTGCAAACGCCAGGTGGTGAGCTCAGGGTAGAATTTGACATAAATCCTAGTGGCGGTTATCACAACATCTGGCTCACAGGAGCAGCCACTCAAGTTTTTACAGGAAGTATTGACGTATGAACGTATTGACGACAGACATATGCAAACTTAGAGCCGTCGATCCAGAAGATCTTGACTTTATTTATGCCCTTGAAAACAATCCTGATCTTTGGGATGTAGGTCACACGTTGACACCCTATTCAAAATATACTATACGAGAGTATCTAGAGAACGCGCATCGTGATATTTATGAAGTAAAACAATTGCGTCTCGCCATTTGCAGGCAAGATGATTCTATTATAGGAGTGGTAGATTTATATGATTTTGATCCCTATCACAAGCGCGCTGGTGTAGGTATCGTGATTTCTAGCACCATCGACCGATCTAAAGGTTATGCCACGGCAGCGATGCAGCTCATGATCAATTATGCCTTCAGGCACTTGAGATTACACCAGTTGTATGCTGGTGTCTCAGAGGATAATCTGGCTAGTAGAAAATTATTTGAAAAGTTACGCTTTCGCGAAAGCGGAATAAAAAAAGACTGGATTGCTACCGAAACTGGATTCAAGGACGAGATCCACTATCAATTGATCAATGAATAATTACAAAAAAATCATATTAGGCGTTGTGTTGTTAGGTCTAGTAGGCATGGCCGTTTTTGCTTACAATGTGTATCAAACATTCTTTGGACCCAATACAAATTTTACCAGCGAGAATTATGAAGTCCTTATACCTACTGGTGCCGATTACAATGAGGCATTCCACATTATAGCCGATGCAGTCGAGGATCGTGACGCTTTTCACAATACCGCAGTACGTAAGGGCTATCATAAAAATGTGAAACCTGGACGTTATTTATTACGGCCTGGAATGAATAATAATGAGATAATCAATACCGTACGCAGTGTAAACGTTCCTGTCAAGTTGCGGTTCAATAATCAGGAGCGACTTGAGGATCTAGCTGGTAGAATTGCCATGCAGATCGAGCCTGATAGTTTGTCACTGCTCATGGCCATGCAGGACCCGACTTTTCTCAAGGCTCATGGTTTTACTCGCGAGAATGCGCTTGCCATGTATTTACCCAACCAATATGACACTTATTGGAATAGCAGCGCGACAGAATTTAGAGATAAAATGCTGCGTCAATATCAAGCTTACTGGAATAGTAACAGATTGCAAAAAGCCGCGCGGCTAGAAATGACACCACAAGAAGTGGTGACTCTGGCTTCTATCGTTCATAAGGAAACTGCCAAAGTTGACGAACGGCCGCGCGTCGCTGGTGTTTATATCAATAGGCTAGAAAGTGGTATCAAGCTAGATGCAGATCCAACGGTAATCTATGCTAAAAAAATGGCTGATAACGATTTTAATCAGGTTATCAAGCGCGTTCTATATAAGGATCTGGTCATAGATCAGCCGTACAATACATACCGTAATGCTGGATTACCACCAGGCCCTATCGTTACTCCAGATTTAAGCGCTATCGATGCGGTGCTCAATCATGAGGATCATGGGTACTATTTCTTCGTCGCAGACGTGGAAAACTTTGGTTATCACAAGTTTGCACGCACATTGAGCCAGCATAATGCAAATGCTGCGGCATATCGACGATGGGCAAATGAGCGCAAAATCACTCGATAATTCTCAAATTCGACGTTTTGCATGTAATTCATTCTCAATTCTTATGAGAATTACAACGTTTGCGTAGATTTTTCACATAATTATAGGAATTAACTTACACGTTTTAACGCTGTAATGGCGTGCCTTTGCTCGGTTTTATTGTAATATAAGCGGTATAAATAGCTGTTTAACAATATTTTAGATTGTAACTTGTTTAAAGTCGTAAATTTGCAGCGTTTTTAGAAAGAGTGACAGCAGCTTTCTCAATCACAAACTATGAGAACACAAATAACTCAATTGCTAGCATATCCGTTGATATTGATCATGGGATTCTTTCTTTTCAAAAAAGATCGTGTGAGTAAGATAAGTGTTAAGGCTCACCAAGAGTCAAGGATGACTTATATTAAGAGTAATGCAGCCTCACCTTACGGTCCATTTTTAGAGGATTACAACTTTGAGATTGATGATGTTAGAGATTTTTCTCTGGCTACATCATCTGCAGACTCATTTATCTCATTCAAAGAAGCTCTTGCATTTAAAGAATCTCAAGGTAAGTACTGGAAAGTAAATTCCTTAGGGTATCTAGGGAAATACCAGTTTGGTATGACCACACTCAACCAATTAGGTGTGCGTGATTCCTTAAGTTTCATGCGATCACGCAAATTGCAAGAGCGTGTTTTCCTTAAAAATATACGTTATAACCACAAGCAGCTACAAGATTATATTGATCGCTATGAAGGTCAAACGATTGGTGGTGTAGAAGTAACTGAGAGCGGTATTTTAGCCGCAGCTCACCTGAGTGGTGTAGGCGGCGTCAAGAAATATTTGCGCACTAACGGTCGTGGTCGCAGTCGCGATGCTTACGGTAGCTCCGTGCGTGGATACATGAAACGCTTTGCAGGTTATAATTTAAGTGAAGTGCTTACTAAATAGTCAGGCTATTTGCGCGCACCAAAGATGGCGCTGCCTATCCTAATCATCGTGCTTCCTTCTTCAAGGGCAATTTCATAATCACCAGTCATTCCCATAGATAATTCATCGAACTGGTGTCTTGAATCTAGTAATTTTTGTTGCTTTACTGTGTCAAAAAGTCCTTTGAGAACTTTAAACTCTTGACGTACTTGGTCCTTATCATCGGTAAAGGTGGCCATTCCCATCAAACCTCTTACTTGAACATTTTCTAAAGATTTGAAAGCATCACTTGCTAAGTAATCAAGCAGATCATCTTTATCAAAACCATATTTTGATTCCTCATCTGCGATATGCACTTGTAGCAATCCGTTGATGATTCTATCGTTTTTTATGGCTTCTTTATTCACTTCCTTGATGAGTCGCGGTGAATCAAGACTATGTATCAAATGCACATATGGAGCCATGTATTTCACCTTGTTACGTTGTGTATGACCTATCATGTGCCACTTGATATCTTTAGGTAATAGGTCATGCTTTTCGGTCATTTCTTGGATCTTATTTTCACCAAAATGGCGCTGACCAGCATTATAAGCCTGCTGCAAATCTTGTATGGGTTTTGTTTTGCTCACAGCCACTAGAGTAGCTTTGGGTTGTACGCTTTCGTCCCGTGTCGTTGCACGGGACAAACTCAAGTCGTCAATGACTTCCTTGAAGCGTAATATTGAAGAGGTTATATCACTCATTTTCAAATTCATATATGATTAAACCACTAGGCAATTTGGGTCTAATATAGGTGCTCTTAGGCGGCATTGTAAGGTCGGCATCTGCAATCGACTTCATTTGATCAACAGTGGCAGGAAAGAGTCCAAATCCTACCTCAAATTTGCCGCGATCAATGCGATCCTTCATTAAAAGCAGGTCAGACTTACCATAACTGTAATCGATGCGGCTGTCAGTACGCAAATCGCCAATTCCCAATAAAGGCTTAAGCACAAGATCATAAAGCATCTGTGTGTCTAGATCGTCCAGTGGTGTTTTGATCTCGTGACCATCCTTGCGCAAATACAAGCTATAAAACTCACCATCCAGATACATAGAAAAATGATGTTTTTTAGATGGTTTGTAGATCTCCAATCCTCGATTTTGAATCCTAAAATGTTGATCCAGTTGCATGAGGAATTGTTCTTTACTCAAACCGTTGAGATCCTTGACGAGCCTGTTAAACTCGTAAATGTTCAGCTGGCTTTCTGCAATCAAAAAACTCATGAAATAGTTGTAGCTATCATGCTTACTTCCCATTTCTTGAGCAAGAAGATGTGAACTAGCCGTGCGATGGTGACCATCTGCTATGTATAGATTCTTTTTTTGCGAAAAAATATTTTGAATGGTATCAATGGTATGCTCATCTGCAACTTTCCAGACCTGATGACAATTATGATCTGTAGTCATAAAATGATAATCAGGAGTGGTCGTCTTGATATTTGCGATAATCTCATTGAGAGAATCATCGTCTTTGTAGGTTAGTAATACAGGCTCTGCATTGAAGCCTACCGTATTCAAATAATCCTTGAATAAAACTTCCTTGTGATGCAGTGTGTTCTCGTGACGTTTGATATGATTATTTTCATAATCTAGTGTATTAGCGCCTGCAATGATTCCTGTGTAGCTATGGTGTGGATCTACATTTTCATAGATATAAAAGCAGGAAGTGTCTTCAGTAATGAGGTGTCTTTCTTCCTTAAATTCTAGGAATCTATTTCTTACCAAATTGAACCTCTCATTACCACTAATGTCATGGCTAAACTTATAGCCAGGATTCAAAATTTGTAAAAAGCTATATGGATTGTATTTAAGTTGCGCTTCAAGCTCGTCCATATCATAATCTTGATAAGTGCGAGATATGAGATGCGGCGCTTTGGCTGGTGTGGCTCTTGTAGCTTTAAAGGGTATTATGGATGGCATGATTATTCTCTATTTGAAGATATAAAACCTGGATTTTCAGGCTTTTTATTTCTTAGATGTCTTCTCTCAGCGTTAGAGATTGAAGTTTGGTAATTTTATTTTGAGAGCGTTTGTTTTCAAATACGATTTCATAGAAGTCATATTCTTCCTTGTTCAAAATCTCCTTTGAGACTAGTGAATCAATAGAAGCTTTGAACCTCAAGGCTTTTTTCTCTTCAGAAAGTTTGAGACCAGATTGTCGTATATAGATGACAAATCCTCGTTCCTCTATACCGTTGGTACTTCCAGATCTAAATCCGATGAAAACATTAGAAGCACTTGCAATAGATCCAACTTCATCTTTAAAATAGCTCGCACTATGATCATACTCAGGCATGCCCAAAGAATTTTCATCTCCAGACTTCAAGGCTCGTTTTATATCATCTCCTTCAATACAAGAGGTATTTATAACGCAGAGACCCAAAAAAACTAAAATCTTTATTCTCATAACCTATTGAAACGCTTTTGAAATCTTTTCTGCCTTTCTAGATTCAGAATAATCGTAGAAACCTTCTCCAGATTTCACCCCTTTTTTACCGGCCATCACCATGTTAACGAGCAATGGACACGGCGCATACTTGGGATTTTTGAATCCATCATACATCACATTGAGAATAGATAGACACACGTCAAGTCCTATAAAGTCTGCTAATTGTAATGGTCCCATTGGGTGTGCCATACCTAATTTCATAACCGTATCAATTTCTGCTACACCAGCCACGCCATTATACAAGGTTTCAATAGCCTCATTAATCATTGGCATCAAGATGCGGTTTGCTACAAATCCTGGGTAGTCGTTCACCTCAGTTGGTGTTTTTCCTAGCTTTCGCGAAAGCGTCATAATGGTCTCTGTCACTTCATCGCTGGTGCTATATCCACGTATGATCTCTACCAACTTCATGATCGGTACAGGATTCATAAAGTGCATACCAATTACCTTATCAGGTCGCTGTGTCACTGCTGCAATTTGAGTAATAGAAATGGATGAGGTATTTGTCGCTAGGATGCAATCTGCTGGCGCATGGGCATCTAACTCACCAAAAATCTTCAACTTGAGCTCCACATTTTCAGTAGCTGCTTCAACCACAAGGTCGGCTTCCTTGATGCCATCTGTAAGACTTGTAAATGTCTTGATATTGCCCAATGTACTTTCTTTATCTGCCTCGCTAATTTTTTCCCTAGCGATCATACGATCCAGATTCTTTCCTATCGTGGCGAGACCTCTATTAATATTTGCCTGTGACACATCAACAAGTGAAACCGTGAATCCTGATTGTGCAAAAGTGTGTGCAATCCCATTACCCATGGTGCCTGCGCCTATAACTGATATCTTTTTCATATAATATGTTTAGATCCTGAAATCAGGATTTATAGTTGTTTAAAATTCTCAATGATTTGCATGGCAACATCTAGTGCTCGTGTACCATCTTCCAGATTGACAATAGGCCTGGTATCATTTTCAATCGCATCTGCAAAGGTTTCCAATTCCATCAAAATGGCGTTGGTTGCGGCGATATCTGGATTGTCAAAATAGATTTGTTTTTTAATTCCTTCGGCATTTTGAAGGATCATGTCAAAGTCACCAGGCGTTTCTGGCGCGTCCTTCATGCGTACTACTTCAACAGCTTTGGTCAAGAAATCGACTGATATATAAGCATCACGCTGGAAGAATCGTGCTTTGCGCATTTTTTTGAGACTTATGCGACTTGCTGTAAGATTTGCCACACAACCGTTCTCAAACTCGATGCGTGCGTTGGCAATATCAGGAGTTTCTGAAATCACACTTACGCCACTAGCACTCACGCTTTTCACCTCGCTTTTCACGACGCTCAAGATGGCGTCTATATCATGTATCATTAGATCCAGCACCACGCTCACGTCAGTACCTCTTGGATTGAATTCTGCCAATCTATGTGACTCGATGAACATAGGATTATCGATGCGGTCGTGTACAGATCTAAAGGCGTCGTTAAAGCGCTCGACGTGTCCTACCTGGCCTTTGACATTATGCTTTCGCGAAAGCGTAATCAATTCCTGCGCCTGTGCAACAGTAACGGTAATAGGTTTTTCAATAAATAAGTGTTTACCAGCTTCTAGGACTTTCTTGCCGCTATCATGATGGTAGGTGGTAGGCGTCACGACGTCTATCATGTCACAAGCCTCAATGAGCTCGTCAAGATTATCATAGAATTTGTAACCTAATTCTTGCTCCAACTGCTTGCCGTGCACGGAATCGGTATCATAAAATCCAATTAGATCATATCGATCGCTTTGCTGTAAGAGTTTGAGGTGGATCTTGCCTAAATGGCCAGCTCCCATGACACCTGCTTTTAACATGTAGTTTGTGTTTCTGACAAAAATAGGGATTTTACAGGCTCTTTTAAGTGCCGTGGCTAGGTCATTTTATGAGTTGCGTGCTGTGAATAAATGGACCAGTAAATAGCCACTGCGCTATTTAATATGTGGTTTTTGAAGTTATTTTTGCAATCATCGAGGACAATTTTATACATAAAGGTAAACGTCGACAGTTGGTGCAATTAATGCGCGAGGAAGGCATACAAGATCAAGTGGTGCTGGATGCCATCAATCGGGTGCCTCGTCATTTGTTTCTGGACAGCTCTTTTCTAGAGCATGCTTACAAAAACAAGGCGTTCCCGATAGGTGCAGATCAAACGATTTCACATCCTTTTACCGTGGCTTTTCAAAGCGAATTATTACAAGCTTTGCCCGGCGATAAAGTGCTGGAAATAGGAACTGGTAGCGGTTATCAATGCGCTGTGCTGCTGGAAATGAAATTACAGGTTTACACAATTGAACGTCAAAACCAATTATTTAAATCAACGGGAAAGCTGTTCAATAAGCTGAAGTACCGACCTAGGAAATTCGTTTTTGGCGATGGTTACCAGGGTTTACCTCAAGAAGCACCGTTTGATTCAATTATTGTCACTTGTGGCGCCGAGAGCATACCGCAGCAATTATTGTTACAGCTAAAAATTGGAGGTAGGCTGGTCATTCCAGTAGGACAAGATCCACAGATCATGACACTCATCGTACGCAAGTCAGAAACAGAGTTTACCAAAAAGACCTATGGCGAATTTAGGTTTGTGCCGTTCTTAGGTGGTAAGGAGTGATTGATAAATTTACTGCTGCATCAGGAAAATAAAAATGCCTATGATGTTTTCGATGATATCCTAATTGAAAGACTGCCTGTATTCCAAAGGTGTCATCTCTGTCTTTCTCTTGAAAAGTTTGCCAAATGATTGTGGATGCTCAAAACCCAGCGCATAGGATATTTCACTTACAGACAGAGGCGTGTTGGCGAGCTGTAATTTGGCTCTTGAAATGATCGTCTCATGAATATGCTCTTGGGTACTTTTATTAGTTAGGGTCTTAAGTAATCGGCTCAAATAATTAGGAGATAAGTTGAGATCGTCAGCTATTTGTTTTACCGTTGGAATACCTGGGTTCAATAGTTTATTTTCAAAACTTTCGCGCAGTAAAATCTCAAATTTTTCCAGAACATCATGATGGACCTTACGCCTCGTGTGGAATTGACGCTCATAAAAACGTGCGCTGTATGTGAGCAGCAAATCAATCTGGGAAATAATTACATTGTGGCTATGAGAATCTATATTATTTTGCAGTTCTAGCTCTATTTGATTTAAGAGGTCATTAATGAGTTGTTGTTCCCTATCTGATAAATGCAATGCCTCGTTAAGATGGTATTCAAAAAAGTCATACGACTTCATCTTGCTAGCTAGACCAGTCTTGTAGATAAAATCAGGATGCATGAGTAACATTTTTCCTTTATGTTTGAGCTGTGACCCATCATTGACCTCTACACTCATGTTCTGGTGTGGTGCTAGAAATGCTAGCACGCCGTCTTTAAAATCATATTCCTGCAGGCCATATTTCATGGCGCCGTTTATCAAATCCTTGAGCGCTACACAGTAAAAACCAAAAGTCATTTTTCCCGTGGATTTATACTCTTGTTGCATGTCATTAAAGTCAACGATACTCAATAATGGGTGTAGTGGACTTTTCAAACCTTTCAGTTTGTGATAGGCAGTAATGCTGGATATGTGCAGGATTTCTGTTGTCATGATTATTTGTTATAGGCCATCGCAAAATCTTTGGCAAAATCTGCAAGGCCCACCTTTCCTAATTGCTTTGGTTTATGGTTATCATAATCTTGGTTAAGCCTGCCGTTTTCAAGACTTTGGTACATCTCAGTATAAAGTTGTGCGATGGACTCAGGTATCCCATTATCAATCATACCTTTTTTGACAGCTGCATCGTCAATAATTTCCCATTTTAAATCTGGTTTACCTATTGCCGCTCCTAGCGTTGCAGCAATCTCCTTACCTGTATGATGCGAGCTGGCGATGTACTTGAAAATACTGCTCTGTTCTTTTACAAGCTCTTGTGATGCTACGGTCGCGATGTCCCTAGGTGAGACTAATGGGAATGACTTACTTCCATAGTTTGCCATGATTTTACCTGTGTACTTGATCATATCAATATTGTGCATCAAATTGTAGTAGAAGTAGGTAGGCCTCAATATGGTCAATTCGATATTGGGTATCGCGCTTATTATTTGCTCTGTAAAGTAGGACCCTAATATAGGTCCAGTGCCGTAGCTCAAGTGAGCCCCAAAACTACTTAATAATACCACTCTCTTTACCGCAGTTAGTTCAATGGCTTTGGCATATACTGCCGCCGTCTTGCGATAATATTCTCGTATATCTGGCTGCTGGTAGTCTGGTGGACACATTAGGAATACTGATTCCGCTTTCGCGAAAGCGGAAACTAAAAAATCCACATCCTGCAATGATCCAATCATAGGCGTCGCGCCCAGATCCTCAATTTGTGAGGCTCTAGCTGGTGAATGGCTAATGATAGTCAGGTCGTGACCTTGTTCCTGCAATTGTTGCGCAAGCGGTTGACCAATGTTTCCCAAAGAGCTTGCAAGTGTGATATTCATAATATGATTTTAAGATACAAATATCAATCGCACTGTTAGAAGGAATGTATCTAGATCTATCTAACTGTAAGCCAAATAGTGCTTTCCATCTATTCTATATGTAATGCTCCTTGCGACCTATCCTTACTTTGGGCGCGGTCGAGATCCTTTGCTCTACAAATGCGAGTTCCTTTATATAAATGGTATTATGCGTGCCGTATTTCTCGACTCGCTGCCGCTTTCTGGTCTTTGGGTTGTAAGAGTAAGGAAGGAAATCATGATCCTATAGGCGTTGGAATATTTTATCTTTATCATATCCGTTTAGAAAGGATTATTTAAGCTACCGTACTTGGTATGAATCTAGAAAATTTAACCAGCGAGCGCAAAGATAATATGAGTAATTGCACCAACTTGTTTTTAAGTCGATCGGGAGCAAGTATGGGTGATGATTTAGATTAAATGTATAGGGATCACGCTTCTGCGAAAGCAAAATCATCCTACAACCCAAAGTTTATTCCAACCACAAACGCACCATAATTGCGATCGCTGGTGATACTGCGTATGTAGTCTACCCTAAATGGCCTGAAGCTACCAAAACCTATATTGTCAATACCTGCGCTTACTTCAAAGTACGGATTACGGTCTGTGACAAGCGCCTTACCACTCAATATCAAGTCATAATTGAGCAAATTGAGACCTGGTATTTTACCCAGAATAAACCCTTTAAAATCGTGTTGCAGATGTAATTGAGCATAATCGCTATTGGTACTGTAATCATAGTAATCCAGTAAACCAAAACCGTAAGTGTTCAACGCCTGCAACTTATAGCGCAATTGGTTGCCATTAAAATGTTGATAATCCACAAATGAGATATCGTCACCAGTATCTAGGAAAGTACCGCCATTTATCCAATAACTAGATCGTCCCACATTACCCATGTCAAACGTTTGAAAAATGCTTGCTTTCAATTGATGAAACTCGTTGCCATCATTACTAGCGGCAAAGCCACCTTCATAATTCACGGATACTACTGGGAATTTCTCGTTGGGAATATTGATCTTTTGATCTGGATAGCTCTGATATTTTTGACCTGGACGCCAGGTCAAGGTAATACCTGTTTTTATGATCTCGTGATCTCGAATAAATGCAAGGCGACTGTTATCTAAAGTCAAAGGATTGTTTCTCGTATAACTAGTATCATCCCAATCAAACCAAGTTTGATCTGTAGTATTTTCAAGCGGTTGCCTGCGCTCGTAGGCAACACTCGCGTTTAATGACAATCCATTAACTATTTCTTCATAATAATTTATACGTCCAAAATCAACCTCATAGAACTTGGCAAAATTCCTCTCAAATGCCAGTGTCGATAGGGTGTTTTCCAGCGTGGAAATAGGATTGCCATTATTTATTTGTCGAGCCTCGGTACCACCTGTGATTCCTATGTATCTGCGATTAATACGATTAAATCTATAGCCGGCTCTTGCTGTGTATCTCAAGCGATCGTCAGACACACCATACTCTGCATCGACACCAACATTAAATACTTGATTGTAATCATCATCAAATCCTTTTACAAATCGCAATCCTGTTCCTATTACAAATCCTTGAACGGTATTGAATCCTCTAAAGTTATCTAGACCTATCAATCCATCATAAGTAATGCTATAGTTCTCGTTACTGTCGCGATAGCTGTAACCAGTAATAGGATCTAACAGATTGAATTTATTATTTACCTGATCCACACTGTCCTTGTAAGCAGGGTCATTGCGCACGGCAGCAATACTGTCTTTTTTTACATATTCGTTAGATTCTTCTAGAGTCAACGGCACTGGACGTATGGTTCTCCAATACAAGCTATCCTTTTCATTTGCTTTGCTTTCAAAGGCTAGCGTTTCTCTACCAAAGGTTTTCTTATCAAACTGTGGTTCAAAGTCATAATCGGTATAGTTAGCAATAAATCGACCTGTCCCTTTAAATCCAAAGAGCCCGAAAGCAAATACAATATTTTGACCACGTTTTACCCATTGCTCACTGCTGGAATCATAGGTAAACTCTTGATTAAAGGTGAGCTCCTTAATGGCAGGTACATTTATATTTTGACCAGTCGTAGTGAGCTCAAGACCGTAAATGGTCCATTGATCCTCGACGATGTAGATGGTACCATTGAATGTATTGTCCTTAGGACGACGCGATATAACTTCTATCTTGTTGATTAAGAAATTATTGCTGTCATAAAAAGTTCCTAGCAGCTTGTATTTATAGTAAGAGAAAGCATAGTCTGCAATGGGTGAGACGATGCGGTTGTTTAGGTCAATATTATTCTCGTAAAAGTCAAAGTTTGCAGCCTCGGCACTATTGACGCTAAAGCCGTTATCATCACCACTCACCTTGCTCGCAGTTATATATTCTTTAAAGTTGTCAGGAGCCTTAAATGCAATATTGCTCACAGTTTCAGATAAATAGATGACGCCACTGCGTGTGATGCTATCTAGCGAGCCGCCTAGATCGCCCACTTCTTGTCCTAGAAATTTTTCTGGTACATCTTCCATACGCCACAGTCCACGAGAGTAGAAGTTAGCCGTATAGCTTTGTGTTTTTTGACCGTTCTTTTCTCGATTTTCAATTGCTGCGCGTATGACTCGGTTTGCTGGGTTTTCATCACTGCGCACCACGATTTCATCCAGCGACATGGTTTCTTCAATTAGAACAACATTTTCGGTATATGGAAAAGATTTGATCTCGATTGTCTTCTCGATAGTCTTGTATCCTAAACTTTGATAAACGATACGATAGGTGCCAGTTTGAGCAAGTTCCAGTGCATAAGATCCATTACTATTGGTAGTTGTGCCAGAGTAAGTGTCTTTTACATATATAGAGGCAAAAGCTATGGGCTCGTTTTTCTCATCAGTGATAACCCCAGTAAGTTGGGCTTGAGAAAATAATGATAAAAGAAAAAGCAGTGATAAGTAAACGTTTTTCATACTTCAGTGGTTGGTTAGTGATATAGCACTATCCTTATAGACACGATGAAGTTACAATAGTTTACTAGGCGTTATAAGTTTTTTTGATTTGATCAAGACGTTTTTTGTTATCGCGATTCTTGATCGTTTCACGTTTGTCAAACAATTTTTTACCCTTAGCAAGTGCTATTTGAACCTTGGCAAGGCCACGATCGCTAATGAACATGACCAGCGGTATTATAGTATTACCAGAGTTGGCTACGTCTTTTTCTAGCTTTTTAAGTTCGCGTTTGTTGAGTAAGAGTTTACGTGGCGCTTTGGGCGCATGGTTGTAATGGGTCGCGTGAGAATATTCTTGTATGGTCATGTTGATGATCCATAACTCGCCATCTTGGAATTCGCAAAACGCCTCGGCAATACTGGCTTTTCCTAAACGTATGGCCTTAATCTCGGTACCACCTAGCACGATGCCAGCCGTGTACTTATCCAGTATCTCATATTCAAATCGAGCCTTACGGTTCTTGATTCTTACATTGTTCTTTAAATCCATACAATCGCAAATATAATTTAATGAGTTGCAGGCATCGTTATATATTTGTGAAATGCAAAAAGCCCTTTTATCACTCCTATTATTAGTATTTATAACGATTGCCAGCTGTAATCAGGATCACATCAATCCTGCGACCATTGTCGAGGAAACAATGATGGCACACGGCACTGATGTCATGGATAATGCTACTGTTGATTTTAATTTTAGAGGTATCGACTATAGCGTGAGTCGTAGTAATGGTTATTTTGAGTACTCGCGCAGTTTTAATCAAGCAGGTAACAAGGTCGTGGATCGATTGACCAACGATGGTTTTACCAGGAGCATCAACGATAGCATTGTGCAATTGCCAGATTCTTTATCCAGCCGATATCGATCTAGCCTTAACAGCGTTGTATATTTCGCTCAGTTACCATACGGTCTGGACAATCCAGCAGTAAATCTTGAATATCTAGGAACTGACAGCATCAAGCAAAACAAGTATCACGAGATCAAGGTTACTTTTGATGAGACTGGTGGTGGCGAGGATCACGAGGATGAATTCTTGTACTGGATCAACGTGCAGGATTCCCTAATAGATTATTTAGCATATTCCTATTGCGAGGAAGATTGTGGATTACGCTTTCGCGAAAGCATAAACCGCAAAAACATAAAAGGAATCGTAATACAGGATTACAACAATTATAATCCAGAACAAGAGGCTGCAGAACTCGAGGATCTTGATCGTCTTTTTGAAAAAGACCAGCTCAATTTACTGAGCACCATACGTACAGAATTTCCAGAAGTAAGCCTCAATGACGAGGTCGCAGATCTATGATTACAGTTGGGTAGCCCTTTTTGACAGTTGGGTCACTCGCATTCTTGATCAAGTGATGTGGTAGTTCATATTTGTCGTGTTGATATTCTTTACATTTAAGAATTCATTACACGATTATGAATACAAAAAGCTTTTATCGGTTATTACTCATCGGCGCCATTATTGCCCTTGTTATTACGGCTAGTACGTTGCTTTTAAATAAGGCGAGTGTAAGCATCCCGATGCTTGCAGAATCTTTTGCGATAAACTTCTTGTTTGCCTTTACGCTCACGCTGGTCAATGAGACCTATTTTTCTTATCTCACGACCATATTTCCGTGGACAACCGCAGCGGTAAAAAGATTGCTGGTCGGGATTTTGGGATCTTGTGTCTTGACTATGATCGCGCTTTTTTTGGTTCGTGTATTTGTAGCCATCGTTATCTATGGTAGAACACTAGATAATTTCATCGAGAGTGAGCGCATGCAGTTCTACATTATTGGTGTCATTTTCACGTTGGTCATTTCTGTAATCTTCCATGCAATTTACTTTTATAAGGAGTTGCAGCAGGCTAAAATACAGGAGCAAAAAGTCATCGCAGGATCTGCCACCGCACAGTTTGATGCTCTTAAAAATCAGCTGGATCCGCATTTTTTGTTTAATAGCTTGAATGTACTTGTTTCTTTAATTGAAGAAAATCAGGACGCTGCTGTCAAATTCACAACCTCACTATCCAAGGTTTACCGTTATGTACTAGAACAACGTGGAAAGCAGCTGGTATCAGTACAAGAAGAGCTTGAGTTTGCTAGACTCTATGTGCAATTGCTCAAGATGCGATTTGAGGATAGTCTTATCGTTGATATTGCGGATTCATCTGTCTTACCAGATCAATATATCGTGCCGTTGTCTTTACAACTACTCATTGAGAATGCCGTAAAGCACAATGTTGTAAGCAGCTCACAGCCACTGCACCTGTCAATCCATCCAGCTGGTGATAAGCTAGTCGTATCAAATACCTTATCGCCTAAAAAGGTTTTATCTACTACCACAGGTGTTGGTTTACAAAACATTGCCAGTAGGTATGGTTTGATTTCTACCCAACAGATGAGCGTCTTGAAAAGTGAAACACATTTTAACGTGCAGCTACCCATGTTGCCTCTTAATCCTGAACTACCTAAAACTAAAGCTATGGAAATTCAATTAGAAGATCAAAAACTAGTCAATGCTCGCGAGAAAGTCAAGAACATGAAAGAATTTTATGATGAGCTCGTGCGATTCATATTCATTATTGCCTTCTTAGGATTACTTAACTATTTCACGAGTGATTTTCCTTGGGTGATTTTCCCTGCGATAGGGATGAGTATAGGATTATTTTTCAAATACATGAAAAACTTTGACCGTCACATCTTGCTGGGCAAAAACTGGGAAGAGCAAAAAATAAATAAATACATGAACGACTCAAATTTTTAATTATGACAACTACTACAGAGACTTATCAAGAAAAATATGCTAGGGCCAAAGCTCGCGTGAACGAGATCAGGTATTTTTATAACCATGTAGCCGTCTATTTACTTATCAATGCTGCACTTGCAGGGCTTAATTATTGGGAGAATCAATTTGCATTTCCATGGTTCCTATTCCCTTTATTAGGTTGGGGTATAGGTTTATTGAGCCATGCGGTAGGAACCTTTAGGCTCAATCCTTTTGTAAGTAAAGAATGGGAAGAGCGCAAACTGCGTGAGATCATGGAACAACAAGATAAATCCTAAGATGTCAATCAATGTCCTTATTATAGAAGATGAAAAGCCAGCGGCAAGACGATTGCAGCGCATGGCAGAAAAGCTAGATCTTACCGTCGCTGCGGTATTACACAGCGTGGCAGAATCTATTGCCCATCTATCATCACAGCCGCATCCAGATCTCATATTTCTGGATATACAATTAAGTGATGGGCTGTCCTTTGAAATTTTTGAACAGGTAAGCGTCAAGAGTTCTATAATCTTTACCACAGCCTATGATGAATATGCCTTACAAGCCTTCAAACTCAACAGCATTGATTATTTACTCAAACCTATAGATCAAGATGAGCTCGTGACAGCGGTAGATAAATTTAAGTCACGCTTTCGCGAAAGCGGAACAAACCCAAACACCTTACCTGCATCCATCATGCAGCAGATGGCACAAATGCTTTCTAACCCTGCAGGACAACAGTATCGTGATAGATTTACAGCTAGAGTAGGTGAGCATATCAAGATCTTTGCGGTCGATGAAGTGCAATTATTCTTCTCAGAGAATAAAGGCACCTATCTTAATGTTGCAAATGGTCGCAATTACCTGTTGGACTATAAAATGGAAGAAATGGAACAATTGCTGGATCCCAATAAATTCCACCGTATTTCTAGGCAGGCAATAGTTCATGTCAACGCTATCAATGACATCATAGCTTATACCAACTCACGTTTAAAAGTCAAAATAGACTCATTTAAGACTTATGATTTGATTGTAAGTAGAGAGCGTGTAAAGGACTTTAAGAAATGGCTCGAGCGATAATTGCCTAATTATTTGATTATCAATATGAAGAATTAATTGGGCTTTAACGTTTCCTTGTAAACCACAACATGTTTGCTCGCGTATGTTTACTGTAAACAAAAACATACACATGAAAAAAATTGCCCTATGGTCAAGCATTGCAATCTGCGCTATCGCAGGTCTGTTCATTGCCGCTGATCACCTTGATGCACCAGATGTTGCAGGAACAACATCAGACATCGCAGACTTTTATGCCTTTGAAGGACAAAACTCTGATGCTACAACATTTGTAGTAACTATTCCGGCCTCAGACGAGAATTCTCAATTTGATGAGAACGTTCTTATCGAGATCAACATTGATAATACCGGTCTAGATTCTGGTACTACTGGTGTCACTGAAGATTTAGTAATCCAGGCATTGCGCCAGGGCGACCAGATGTATTTCTTTGGACCATATGCTCCAGGATCAACAGGACTTAACAGTACTATTGATACTGATGAATTTTCTGCTTCTGTAGAAATAGGAAGTACTGAAACTACTGGTGGTGTTAGCTATTTTGCAGGACAACGTCAAGACGCGTTCTTCTTTGATTTTGAAGAGTTTAATAATGTAATTGGTAATGCACCAGCTGAAGGTTTTGGCGATGATGGTGATAACCTTTTTGAAGACTTCAATGTCAATGCAATTGTTATCGAGATTCCTAACTCCATGTTAGGTACTGCACCAACACACCTTGCTGATCAACTTGCTGCTGCAGTAGGTTTACCAGCATTCAATTTACCTAATGCATACAATGTATGGGTAGAAACTAAGCGTCGATAATCACAACCCTTTAAAAGAAAAGAAATGAAATTATTTAATATTAAATATGCTGTTGCTGCATTAGCACTAGCAACTATCACAATAAGTTGTGATGATGACGATGATGTAACAGGCTTTCCAGCTACAACTGATTTCTCCGGTACTTTTGTACAAGAAGATCAAATGGGTCGTCCTGGTATCAACACCGTTTTCACTCCAACTGAGGATGATGAGAATGAATTTAATGTAACCTTGCCAGCAAATGGTATCGCTAACTTTCAAGCTATCTTTCAAGATAGACTAGAAGCATACTACGACGCTTATGGTGCGGAATATGAAAACAACATTCTAGGTCTTGACATTGCAACATTGACGACTGTACTTGCACTTGATGTGTTACAAGTTGCTCCTAATGCAGATACTAGTTATTTTAATCCTAACACGGGCGTACCACTTACTGGTAGAAGGCTAACTGACGACGTTATTGACGTTTCTTTGATCCTCCTTTTTGGTGGTGAGAGCGGTGCACGTTTTGACGGTGGTGAAGGTAATGGTGATGACGACGATGATGATGATTCTAACAACGTACCTAACCTTGTTTCAGACAATGTAGGTGTTGAAGATGATGCTGTTCAAAACACATTCCCATACTTGACGCCAGCTGACTTCTAGAAGTTAGTTTGTGACATTATTTATAAGCCGATTTCTTTGTAAATCGGCTTTATTATTTACCCTATTTTGATTTATGAAAAACCTAATTATCATTTTGATTTTAATGTTGTTCATCACTAGCTGTGGTGACCGCAATGTTGATGTAGCATCCAGTACCATTACAGCTGCCGAGGATTATCAAGAATACCTGGAGAATGACAATACTAGTGAGATAGAAGCATTTAAGCAAGAGGTTGATTTTCTACGTGAAGTAGTTACAGAGGATAGTACCAGAATTGTAGTAATGAGCCAACTTGCAGGCAAACTAGATCGATTATTTGATCTTACTGGTGAAGTTGATTATTTGAATGAGTCAGTTAGCTTTCGCGAAAACGTAACCCAGAAAACATACATCAAACCAGAGAATGCAAAGCGTAATCTGGCACAAGCATACATAAAGCAACATCGCTTCAAAAAAGCCGATAGCCTGATGAAATCATTTACGGCAAATTATGCCAGTAAGGAAAGTCAGTTTGTCCAATTTGACATCGCCATGGAGTTGGGAGAATATCAAACGGCGCAGTTGCTGCTGGATTCCCTGCGCAATACAGGTGATTATAATTATTTAATTCGTGCTGCCAAATGGAATGATCACGACGGTAATCTGGAAAATACGATTAACCTCATGGAGCAGGCAAAGCAACTAGCTGATGAGAGTGGTAGTCAATCACGACAGTTGTGGAGTTATTCAAACATAGCAGATTATTATGGTCACAATGGCCAGTTAGAGGACTCTTATGAGCATTATTTAAAAACGCTAGAATTAGATCCAGGTAACACCTATGCCTTGAAAGGTATATCGTGGCTGGTTTATTCAAATGATCGCGATCCAGATCAAGCATTAGAAATATTGACAACGCTTAAAGAAAGGCATCCATTACCCGATTACAACCTAGAAATGGCTGAGGTTTATGAATACAAAGATGCCTCGCAAACTGCTGATTCTTTACGCGCTGTATTTCTTTCTCAAGTGAGTGATCCGGGTTATGGAGACATGTATAATGCCTATAAAATTGAGGAATTAATTGCAGCTGGTGAATCACAGCAAGCCGTTGATCTAGCACGTCTTGAAATTACCAATCGCGCTACTCCTGAGACTTATGATTTGTTGGGCTATGCTTTATTATCTAATGATGAGGCTGCTGCAGCTCTTGAAAATCATAAGAAATATGTCATCGGTAAAACATATGAACCGGTAGCGCAATTGCACACGGCTCAGATTTTGAAAGCAAATAACATGAACGAGATGGTAGAGAAACTCAAAAAGGAGCTTCTAGAGACTGAATATGAATTAGGGCCAGTAACCTATAAACAAATACAGGCATTGTAAAACCACAATTACCGTACACACGTATATAGTGTATAGTTGTTGCTCTAGAAGTTGAGAGAGCTAGAGCAATTGATTGGTTGGTTAGTTTAGATGTGCTCGGGTTTAGGGATCCGAGCATTTCTGTGTTTATATCTCACTTAAACGACCGTCTTATTGCCTGTACTCTTCAATGACTTTTTGAGCTTGCGGTAAATCTTTTTGAGCTACAAATAACTCAATGTCGTTAGGTGGCGCTCCAAATCCGGCAAGACGAGCAGATTCAGTATGATCTTTAATTAATGTAGCGATATTCTTCTCGTTGAGAAGCTGGGCTATTCTATTAATAGTTGTTGAGCTACCAGAAATGAGTTTGACTTCTTGTTGCATGATTAAAAATCAGGTTTTACTTCATTTGTGTATAGTCACAAATGGATTGTATAATTATTTTCTTGTCAATCTTCTTAGCCTCAATAAACCGTTCTATTTTTGAGACTCTTTTATCATAATTGATTGTTTTCCTTTCTAAATGTAATGATTTAGGAGCTTTGAAACCAGCTTTGAGCATTTCGTATTCGGTTGCAAAAGGTAAAAGCGGTGCATGGTATTTCATCTTGGGGTTTAATATATATGCTATGGATGCGAGCTTTTCACTGTCAACTTTTGTCTGGTCGGTATGTTTTAGAATCCATCTTTCATGGACGACATTATTAATAGTTGTATCATTTATTTGATTATAGGCAGTATATTCAATAACATCCTTAAACGGATTACTAAGTGGGTCAACATCACGGCAAGGAATACTAATAAACTCAGCTTTTATAAAGTCAGCCTTTTTCATTTTAGATTCAGATTTCAAGCCATTACGATCAAACATATATATCATGTAATTTTCATTGTCGTGAGGCATTAAAAGAGCATAGTAATCGCTAGTAGCCGAATTGGTCAAGTATAATTTTGTAACAGGATATTCTGTATCGTTTCCTGGCTTTACAAAATCTTCCACTAGTGTATATTGGTATTCTAAGACATGATCGAACTCATAGACCTTTTGCGCGCTGGCTTGTTGAATAAAGAAGATAAATACTAGTAAAGAAGAATATTTCATTAACTGTTTTTTGTTCAATTAAATTGATTTTATCTAAGTATAACGTAAAACATTTACCTGCCCAAATCATTCCTATTAAGATTCATTATCAGTCTTGAACTAAGAATTGTGATTAGAGCACTGGCCGATTTTTTTTTACAAAAAAAAGTATGCTTTTCTGATGCATCAAGCACAAACACCTGCGAATCAAAATTTAGTTGAGAATTGACTTAAGCTACTTTAAATTAATCACTGCTAATGTGGATTGCTCGTAGAAGAGCCGCGAGGTCAAAGCAATGTTAGCACTACTAAATTGCGTTGCATAACTCCAATTAAAAACGATTGTTTATTCAAATGCCAATCAACTGATCAATCAGTTGGCAAAGCGCCTAGTACATACAACCTTTCCAAAGTTGGCCCTTGACTACCGCCAGCAGGTTCTAGAGTAATCCCAAAGGCTTGAGTATCAAACTTGTTTTCTACCGCAAAGGCATCTTCTTGATAAGCCAGCACACCTAGGTCAGTTGGTGTTAATGGATTCAGCGTTAATGACCATAATTGATAAGTCATATTTTCTGGTGGTGCAGGAAGGTTTGCGATATCAATATAGGTGATGTTCAAGTCAGGATTATGGAAGGCGACGGCGCTGCTGCTCTCAAATCCAGCCTGACCAGCCAGCGGTACTTTCACTGTTTCTGGTGCTTTTATGAAATCCAGAGCTTCTTGATAATCAAGAGCAAGCTGCTCAGTTTGCTGTAATTCTTGATCTAGGAACTCATTGCGCTCCACGTTACCTCGTATTTCCTCTTTGAGATTTGTGTTGGATCTGTATAAAAATCCTGCGCTTATAAACAATAGTATCGCAGCTGCCCATCCTAGATATTGTCTCCATAGCGCGACACGATGTTCTTGTGAATGTTCTTTTATGTACGCGCGAATATTTTCTAGCATGGTGATGCCATCCAATTGTGGTGCTACACCTCTGGCGATAGTTTGGTATGCGTTTTCAATGCGTATTACTTCTTCCTCAACCTCAATGTGTTGATCAACCATTTGGGTGATTTCCACGCATCTTTTTGTGGGTAGAACACCACAAACATAGGCTTCTAATTCGCCACTCTCGATTAATTCATTTACTGTCAATTCCATCATCCTACCATCATTTTGCGTAGAGAATTTAGGCATTTACGGTGACGTGTTTTAAGCGTTCCCGACGGCATTCCTAATTCCTCAGCGCCGTCTTTAAAAGTGAAACCTTTAAAGAAAATAATATCAATAATTCTTACACACATTGGTTCTAATTTCTGCACCCATTCCTTTAAGAATAGGGTGTCTGTCTGTTCATCCAGATTATCTTTACTTACAATAATATCTACGAAATTATCTGTGCTTAAGTTCTTTAATTTGTTTTTATGACGTTTACTGCGCAGATAATCGATTGATGCATTGCGAGATATGTTGAGTGCCCAGGTGAAAAATCTACCAGCATCGGCATCGTAGGATGTTCTATTGCGCCATATTTTGACAAAAACATCTTGAAGTATTTCTTGAGCGACTTCTTCTTCCTTTACAATACCGTAAATAATGCCATAAAGCGCATCCTTGTAACGGTCATAAATTCTATTGAAAGCTACCTCGCTACCTTCTTGTAGCCTATTGATGAGCAGATCTGGTTGGGATTTCATGTGTAATCTTGAATTTTAAAGATGCAAAAAAAAATCTACAACCAGGTGGTTGTAGATTTTTAAATCGATTGGGATGTTCATTTACTCGACAACGCCACAAGCAACACGAGCACCAGCGGCGCCACTAGGCTGTGATGTAAAGTCATCGGCTTTTGCATGAACGATAACTCCTTTGCCAACAATGTTTTTATTTTCATCATCACATCCTATACACCACTTGTCAGTAGAGAAGACGAGCGATGCATTACCTTCAGCATCTGCTTGTAGATTTCCTATGTCCCCTTTATGGTGCTGATTATCGCCCCATGATCCATGATCTTCAGACGTTGGATTCCAGTGTCCACCAGCGCTTGAAGCATCATCGGCACTACAATCACCATTCTGGTGTAAATGGATGGCGTGCGATCCTTCTTCAAGACCTACTAGTTCAACTACCATTTCTACTTCATCACCTTTTTCGGTAAAAATGATAGAGCCAGTCACGTCACTACCGCTTTTTGATCCCATTGGGACGTTTACTGTTTTAGGTTCATCCATATTTTCATCTTCATTACTACTGTCCTCCATTTCCATGTCAGTATTGTTGCTGTCCATGTTTTCTTCTTCCTTGTTTTCTTTACAAGAAGCTATGCTTAATGTTAGTGCTAGTGCCAATAAGGCGATGTTTAATTTTTTCATTGGTTGTTATTTAAGTTAGTGAATGTAATAATTAGTACAGGCTTGACCTTGACTTTCACAATTCTTTATAGATGACAAATCAAGGATATAATTTCTCAAATTTCATAGGGTTGTTATTTCCTATCTTGAGATTTTCCATGGCATTAAGTGCGATGTCAACACGTTTTTGTGAATCCTTGACACCGTACACCATGAATATGATGTTACGCTGTTTGCCTGGCAATAGTTTTTCAAAGAGTTCGTAGGCTTCATGATCGCTCAATAAAACGGCTTCCAGCTCTTCGGTCATGGGAGCTTGATATTTGCTAGTATCTTCATGCATGCTTACATGAACCTCGTCGCCTTGATCTATATTGAGGAGTTTCTTGTTAGCCTTAGAACACATCAAGTAAAACATTCCTTTCTTCTTTATGACACCAGCATAAAGAGTAATTTCGTTTTTACCAGAAGTAACAGTGGCAACGACTCTTTTAATTTTGGATACAGTTAGTTGGTCTGCTATATCTTCAGGTATTGGCAAGGCGCCCATCCAGCCATCGGTACTCAACTGCGTTTCAAATTCAAAAATCATTCTACTACATTAGTTATAATCTGCGTTTGGGAATGCATGGTACGATGTACGGGACACTTATCGGCAATTTGTAGTAATTTCTCTAACTGTTTTTCATCTAAGTCGCCCGTGAATTTAATTTCTCTCGTAAACGTATCAATTTTTGATTTCTCGTCTTCGCAGTTTGCACAGTCGGCGGCGTGTTGTTTGTCATAATTCACGTGACATTCAATATTGTCTAGTGGCCATTCCTTGCGCCGCGCGTACATCTGTACGGTCATTACTGTACAGGACGCTAGTGCGCTAGACATGAGTTCATAAGGCGTTGGGCCAAAATCATTTCCCTGCACACTTTCTGGTTCATCAGCTATAAAATAATGTCTTCCAGCTTTCATCTGTGTGGTAAACATACTTTCTTGATCAAGACTGGCGACTACGTGATGATTAGTATCGATAGAATCTTCCTCTGGTATTTCTACATATCTGGAAGCCCATCCAGCAATGACCTCACCTACATACTTAGAATCATTTTTGTTGGTCAACAAATGATCTGCTCCATCCAAACTCACAAAACTCTTAGGATGGATTGCCGCATGATACAGCTTTTCTGCATGATTAATACTTACCGTATCATCCTGTGGTGAATGGCAAATGAGTAAAGGCTTGCGCAATTCTTTCAGCGTTTTGATGACCATTTGCTCATTGATATCACGCAAGAATTGCTTTTTAATCCTAAACGGTCTACCGCTCAACTGTACTACGGCTTCACCATTTGCTTCAATAGCTTTAATTTGATCGCCAAAAAGATGCTTCACATGATCAGTATCACTAGGAGCTCCGATTGTTGCAAGGGCTTTAATGGATTTCGCTTTCGCGGAAGCATAAACCACAGCAGCACCGCCCAAAGAATGACCTATCAGTAGGCTAGGAGCTTTGTAGTGCTGTGCCAGATGGTCGATCGCTGCAAGCAGATCGTCAACGTTTCCAGAGAAATTGGTATCACCAAAATCGCCCTCGGAATCGCCCAAGCCTGTAAAATCAAATCGCAATACACCATAACCAGCCGTCGTTAGGGCACGTGAGATATTGCGTGTAGCACTAAAGTTTTTACTGCAGGTAAAACAATGAGCAAACACCGCATAATTATGTGGATGCCTATCTGCCGGTAATTCGAGCCTGCCACTCAATTGATAGCCTGCTTGATTAGTAAACTCTATTTTTTCAAAATTCATGGAGCGCGTATTAGTTAATCTTCCCAGATGTCAAGTTCTACCTGCTTCATGGCTGTTTTATACTCGTCCCATTCCTTGTTAAGAAAAGCTCTACTTTTCATCATCGCTTGACTCGCAGCGTCTTGAGTTTGTTTTGTCAATTGTTCTTCAGTAGCCGTTTGAGCACCTTGTCTACTAGCGATATAGCTGCGAGCCGTTCCCAATCGTTGCATGACGGTAACGCCAGGATTACGTGTTATTCCTTGTCGATCATCAGTGGCACCAAAGTATCGCGCTTGCTCTTCTTCAATGCTTTTTATAATACTATCAGTAGCTTTAATTTGTTCTTTAAATGCTTCTTTGTCCTTGTCTTGTAACATTTTCTTGAAAGTGGTAGCCGTTTGTTTTGCTTTGGCCAGTTCCTGAGTCAATTCATAAATATCTCCAGATAACTTTTCATGATTTTTGAGTGCCTGATACTTTTCTTTTCTATCGGCAGCTGTTAATTCATCGATTCTTGGGTCATCTTGCACGGTAATCATAGTCTCGCTGCTGTAATCACCTAGTTCAAGCACAGCCTTGTAGGTACCAGGAAGCACGCTCACACCGGATGGCTCACGTGTAGATTTATTTACACTTCTAGATGGATAATTCTCACCGCTTTCCCTCAATCTCCAGCTCCATTCATGAACGCCAGCTTCCTTGGGAGTCTTGCTCTTCAAGGTTCTGATCAATCGATCACCGTCATAGATTTTAAGTTGAAGACTATCTGTTCCAACGGTGTCACTTTCTTTGAGCAAAGCTTTGTCAAAGAAATATTTGAATCTACCGCTGCTACCACGGTTTTCACCTTGGTACATCGCATCACCGCTAAATCTTGTTCCCGTAGGTTGCTGGTATCTCGCTTGATAAGCGACTGGTGGTTCAAATAATTTGATTGGTTTTTTAAATTTCGCATTCTGTGAAGCTATCTCACGCATAGGCCTGAGATCGTCCAGCACCCAAGCCGCACGACCAAAAGTTCCAATCACAAGGTCCTGCTCACGCGGATGAATTACTAGATCTTTAACCGAAACCGTTGGAAAACCATTGGTATATTTTGTCCAGTTATCACCAGCATCGATGCTCACATACAGTCCATCATCCGTTCCTAGAAAAACAAGGTTGTTTTCTTCTGGGTCTTCAACGATGGATAAGGTGTAACTCTCCACATCATCTGCATCTACAATGCGCGTCCAAGACTTTCCATAGTTGGTGGTGCGGTATGCATAAGGCTCATAGTTATAGCGACGGTAATCGTTTGCAATAAGTAGAGCGTGACCGGCTTTAGTCTGTGAGGCCTTAATTTGTGCGATCCAGCTACCCTTAGGCAAACCTTTGAGACCACTGCTTACATTTTTCCAGTTTTTACCACCATCCGTGGTTACATGAATTAATCCATCGTCAGATCCTGTATAGATTACGCCTTTTTCTACTGGACTAGGTTCTATCACCAGAATAGTCGTGTGATTTTCTGCGCCTGTAGCGTCCATGGTCAGTCCACCAGAATCGCTTTGCTTTTGCTTTTCTGGATCGTTGGTGGTAAGATCTGGACTTATAACTTTCCAGGTCAATCCTTTATCTGTGGATTTGTGTACAAATTGACTACCAAAATACAGCGTCGATGGATCAAAAGGATCAATATTTATCGCAGCATTCCAATTGAATCGCAGTTCCAAATTAGGATCTGGATGAGTAGGTCGCACGCTGTAATTATTGCCAGTTTCCCAGTCATAGCGACTTACATATCCTTGCTGGCTCATGCTATAACCATAGCGATTATTGGTAGGATCAGGTACCACGTCAAATCCATCACCAAAACTTATTTCCTGCCAGTAAGAATTTCTAATGCCCTGATCTCTCCAAGTGTAGGCTGGACCGCGCCAGCTACCATTATCCTGCATACCACCATACACATTATAAGGAATTTCCATATCCACATTAATGTGATAGAATTGAGCGACTGGCAAGTTTCCTATGAATCGCCATGTTTTACCGCGATCTCTTGTGATATTGAGACCACCATCATTACCATCAATCATAAACGATCCATCCTTTGGATGAATGTACCACGAGTGGTGATCTGGATGCACACCGTTATTCGCACCGTATGCGTTCATCAATTGATCAAAGTTTTTACCACCATCTTCTGAGACGTTCACGTAAGTGAAAATGGAATAAACTCGATTTTCATTTTGAGGATCCACATAGATTTCAGAATAGTAGAATGGTCTATTTCCTATATCGCTCTTGTCATTGATCATTTTCCAATTAAAACCACCATCGACAGATTTATAAAGCGCATTCTTTTTGGATTCAATAAGTGCATACACTGTTTTAGGATCGCTAGGAGCAATGGCAACACCTATTCTTCCTAGCTCGCCAGCTGGTAAGCCGTCGTCCTCGGTCATTTTTTTCCAATTCTCACCACCGTCGTAAGTGATGTACAAACCAGAGCCTTCACCACCTGATTTAAAAAACCATGGGTCGCGCTTGTGTTCCCACATGGCAGCGATCAATTTGTTGGGATTGGATGGATCTATAACAAGGTCTGCTGCGCCTGATCTATCGTTTGTGTAAAGAATCTTATTCCATGTTTTACCACCATCTGTTGTTTTGAAAACACCACGCTCTGGATGCTCACCCCATGGTGATCCTATGGCCGCGGCATAAACGACATTGGGATTTGTTGGATCGATGACAATTCTATGAATGTGGCGTGTTTCTTCAAGTCCCATGGATTTCCAGTTCTTACCACCATCCAGAGACTTGTAAATTCCATAACCGCCGTTGAGTGAGTTGCGAGGATTTCCTTCGCCAGTTCCTACCCAGATTACACTAGGATTTGATTGCTGTACGGCAACCGCACCTATGGATGCAGTCACCTGATCGTCAAAAATGGGCATCCATGCAATGCCGCCACTTTCTGATTTCCACAGGCCACCGCTGGCGGTACCAGCATAAATTACATCAGGATCATTCTCAACCACGTCGATGGATGTGATACGTCCAGACATACCACCTGGCCCGATGTTTCTAGGTTTCATATTCTTCACCAGTTCAAGATCTAATGGTTGCCCTAGACTCAAAACAGGTACAAGAAGTAATAATAGGATGGATAGTTTTTTCATGAAAATAAATTGAGATCTAAAGATAGTCAATCGTTACGCTTTCGCGAAACCTGCGCTGAGCGATGTCGACGTGGCGCAATCACCACAAACCTATAAACACTACAAAATATTCAAAGAGAGCACCTGTTCAAACGCAAGCTGTGCAGACCGTAGTGCGCCTTCCATATAGCCAGCGTGCTGGTCGCTCGTCTCGCTGCCAGCCATAATTAATGTGCCGCCATTTAAAGACTGTCTCAAGATGGGATGACCATTATTCTCATGAGGCGTGCGCAAATTTTGAGCATCTGGATTTGTGGAAGGTTGCTCGTTCCAAGCTGAAAGTTCAAACGATATATAATTATGAACCTCGATGCCCAATAATTCTGCTAATTGATCAACGATTACTTTTTTCCTTTCATCTGCTGGTAATCTCGTTGCGGTAGGATGAACAAATCCCATCAATGCAAACCGGCTAGATGGATAATGGCTGTAATCATAAAGTTCTGCAATCGGTCCAGAGTTGCTGAAGGCAGTCGCCGGAATGCCTTTTTCTTTCCAGAATGGTGACTTAAAGCCTAATCCAAATTTGACCGAATCTTCCATCCATGTCTGTGTACGTCGAGCTATATAGAGATAATTTATAGGCATCGATGGCTCAAAAGTAATGGCACTTGCCGTGATTTGTGGTGGTATGGTGTTGATGACTACATCTGCGTTATAAATAATATCATTGGTATGAATTTGATATGTATCGCGATGATGGACAACTCGTTGCACGGTGGTATTATATTTTACCTGACCTTCTTTGAGCACAGCATTGAGAGATAATATCAAGTTAGAACTGCCACCACGCAACCTATAGCTTGCTGGCTGGTTTGCTGGCATGTCAATCAATTGATAAGAGGTTCCTGGATGAGATTTGTACCACACCTTACTATCCATATGCTGCTCTTCATATTTTAGTCCTAGCTTGTCAATTAGGCTTAAAACTTCTCTATTGTAAGACCAGAACCAGGCTGCGCCCAGATCGATAGGAGTATGGTTGCCAGACATTTTGGTAAATATGCGGCCGCCAACACGATCCCTAGATTCTAGAATGGTTACCTCAATACCTTGCTGCTGCAGCTTGTAAGCAAGGCTTAAACCGGTCAAGCCGGCGCCTAATATGATAATAGATCTAGACATAAAAAAACTCCTGATATTGTCAGGAGTTCAAAAGTAAAATCTATTTGCGTTGCCTACTCGATAGGCAACGATAAGTTTTCATTCCACATATCATTACCTAGTAATTTAAGGTCGTTACTGCTGCTCACTTTATTAAATAATATGCGTGGTCTTGTTGGGAAGCTAGAAATAACACTACCGTCAATTATATCATCAAGACAGGCTCGTAATAATCGCTCATTAGGATCACCTAGAGTTCCCAAATTATCAATTTCTTCTACCAGTTCAATGTCAGGTTCTAGACCATCAAAATAATCAGTATTGCCAGCGCTATTCACACTGCGATATACTAATGGTTGCATGGCATAGGTATGTGCAGGATTGGCGCCTGCTCTTCTAAAGTCCTCACTATCATACACCGTAATGCTCGCCTGAAACTTCCCAGCAGTATTATCGCCTACCTGGATCACATTGATATAAGGAGCTAGCGAATTAATAACCAATTCACTGGCACTTGCCGTGCTAGGTGTTGTAATAATGTATACCTCACTTAAGCCTAGCTCATTAAGGGCAGAACCATCATCGGTACGATCTTTAAAAAAGTTAAGTAATTGGTCTGGATTATTGGCTTCTAGAAATTCTTGGATATCTGGGTTCCACTCTTCTCGAGTAAAGAGATCGCTTGTTGGGTTGCCAGAAATCAAGCTACCCAAAATGATAGCAGTATTTACTGATCCACCGCCATTGTATCTCAAATCAAGCACTAAATCAGTAATGCCTTGAGATTTAAAATCACCAAAAACATCATTCAAGTCCTCGTCAAACTGTCTCAAGAAACTACTATAAAACAGGTAGCCTACCTTACGGCCGTCTTCCTCTATAACCTTACTAATATGAATTGGATCTTCTTGAAAAGGCTCCTTAAATAGCGGTATTTCTTGATCTATGTCCTCTATTTCATCATCTTCTAGCGTTGCTAGACCCAGCGTATAAGTGCTTTGATTAAGTAACGTTCTAAAGTTGCTGCGTGTCAATTGAATGCCATCAATGCGATTGAAGATCATGCCTCGCTCCACGCCATTTTCTGCCGCGCTTGAATTATTTTGTGTATATCGTACAAATCCAAAAACGTTGGCATCATTATCTGGATATTCTACCAGGACAAATTCCATACCGTTGGATGGACTTTGTCCTGACAATACTTGCTCTAATGCTATATAATCATCGTAAATGATGGAGAATTTATCACGATCAAATTTAAGGGAATTGAAAAATTCTTCTGGTGAATCAAACTGCTTGTGATATTCCTCTAGCTCATTAACTGTTTCAAATCTATCGTCAGCCAGTACCGGAATCTCTGCCTTATATAGATAAAAGGCGTTCATGCCACGATATACAAAGTTCTTGATGGTGACATCACTGGCAAAGCGATCATCATTATCATCTGCACATCCAATAATTAAACTAGTTGCAGCAATAAAGGAAATAAGTAAAAGAGGTCTATAATTCATAAAGCAATTTTAAGTCAGCATTAAAAATAAAGAATTAAGCAGCATAAGGTTCAATCTATAGTGAAACTATTGTGCCATACCTACGATATAAAAGGCCTATTTGTTTTAAAAATTTGATGACCTTGTAACAAATTGAAAACAGGCTCGTCATGCCTATAGAGACGTTTACATGAACCAACCAACTTTCATAGCGACATTTCAAGACGTACAAAAAAGAATGTACCAATTGTCAAGAAGATTGCTCACCTCGCACGAGGAAGCAGCAGATGCCGTGCAGGAAACCATGCTCAAGCTATGGGAAAAGCGCGAGAAGTTGAAAGATGTAAATAATAAGGAAGCCTATGCCATGCAAATGGTGAAGAACTTCTCTCTAGATCGATTGAAGAGTAAGCAGGCTGGACATCTTAAAATTGTCCATAATAATTATGACTCAGGCGATCGCAACGCACAGGAAGAAATGGAGCGAGCTACCACGGTAAGCACCGTACAGCAGCTCATCGCAGATCTTCCAGAGAATTATAGAATGGTCATACAACTGCGTGACATACAGCAATATGACTATGAGGCGATAGAGAAAATAATGAATATGAAGGCAACGGCAGTGCGTGTTAGTTTAAGCCGGGCACGCAAGTTGCTTAAAGAACGAATAGAACAGTATCACAACACAGAAACAGCATGAATGATTTGTTAGAAAAATACTGGAATGGTGCTACCAGCCTGCAAGAAGAGCAGCAACTGCGCGATTATTTTGCAGGAGACTCTGTGGCGAGAAGCCACGAGGTGTACCGCAGCTTGTTCAACAGTTTTGAGCTGGAGAGTAGGTTAGAGGATGGTGATTATGACGCTTTCGCGAAAGTGAAATCAAAACAATCACAAGACCACATTTTTAACCGCAGAACATGGAAAGGAATCGCCATAGCAGCAAGCATGGCCGTGGCAGTAGCGGTAGGAACTGGATATTTTGAGACCCAGCAGCAACAAGATTTAGGCACCTATGAAACGCCTGAAGAAGCGTATGAAGCAACCGTGGCAGCGCTAGAAATGGTAAGTGCCAGAATCAATAAGGGTAAAAGCACCTTGCAGCCCATGAAAGAAATTAATCAACAAGCAGCGCCAGTCATACAGCTGGCTCAAAAATAATTATCAAAACAACAAAAATTAAAAACATGAAAAATTTACTTTACATAGCGACTTTTATTCTAGCAGGAATGACCGCTACCGCCCAAAACTTCAATAAGGTAGGCAACTTACCGAAGGTAAGTGAGACCTATATCACAGGAGAAATGTTCAAGATGATATCCGGCATTGATAGCGAGGATCCAGAATTTAATGAGCTCATGAAAAGCGTCGGTAACTTAACAGAGCTGCGTGTTTACACAACTCAAAATGCCTCAAGTGCTATACAAATGAAAAAGTTTACGGACGATTTTGTTACCACTAGCAAGATGCCATTACTCATGAGTGTTAAGGAAGGCAATCAAAAATTCACTTTTCACGCTCGTAAAGGTAGCAGCGATTCTAAGGTTAAAAATCTCGTGATGTTTATTGAAGGAATGGATAACAATATGGCAGATAGTGTTTTGCTAGTCATTTCTGGTGATATTGATTTGAATCAGATTGCTAAGATTACTGAAAAGATGGACGTTCCTGGACAGCGCCAGATAGAAAAGGCGACCAAAGGAAACTAAGTCAGTAAACCAGCTAACCAAAAAAACACTACTATGAATAGGCTAATATTTAAAGTTATCGCGTTGAGTCTAGTAGCATTATCCATGCTTACTTCATGCGAGAAACCAGAATCATTGCAGCAGTACTACTTAAACAGCCAGGAAAAAGACGGTTTCATAACCTCATCGATTCCTAAAGGTATCATGGAAATCAATACTGATAACATGAGTGATGAAGCACAAAATGCTTATAATTCCATAGACAAGGTCAATGTTCTTGCACTACCTGTAAATGAGGAGAATCGTGCTCAATACGATCTAGAATCGGTAAGGCTGAACAATGTATTTGCTAATGAAGATTACAAGCTGTTGATGTCTCACAATAGCGATAGTTTGAAGATTAAGATGATGTACGATGGTACTCAAAATGCGATTGATGAAATCATCGTTTACGGTAATTCACCTAAAATGGGATTAGGTGTGGCAAGAGTCATAGGTGATGATATGAATGTTGCCGCTATCATGGAGATGCTCAAGGAATTGGAGAATGATAAAAACGCCGCAAGTAACATTGAAGGATTGTTAGGTGATATGGGAATCTCTACAAGTGACATCAGCATAGACCCTAAATAATCGTCATTAGAATAATTTTAAAGCTCTTTGATTTGTAAGGATCAAAGAGCTTTTTTTGTTGGTGACCATTAATCGGTAAGCTATCAGCAGTTGTTATATTTGCAGCCGCTTAAAACATCATTTATGAAAGCTGGTATTGTAGGATTACCCAACGTTGGAAAATCAACCCTTTTTAATTGTCTATCAAACGCCAAGGCGCAAAGTGCCAACTTTCCGTTTTGTACGATTGAACCTAACGTGGGCGTGGTCAACGTGCCAGATCCACGTTTAAGAAAACTAGAAGAACTGGTCAATCCAGAAAAAGTAATTCCTGCAACCGTAGAGATTGTCGACATCGCTGGACTTGTTAAAGGAGCCAGTAAAGGAGAAGGTCTTGGGAATCAGTTTCTAGGCAACATTAGAGAAACTGATGCGATTATTCACGTATTGCGTTGTTTTGAGAACGATAACATTGTTCACGTTGATGGTAGCGTTGATCCTATTAGGGATAAGGAAACCATTGATATTGAGCTACAGCTCAAAGATCTTGAAACCGTCGATAAGAAACTTGAGAAAGTAAACAAGGCCGCTCGCACAGGAAATAAGGACGCGATTAAGGAACAAGAAGTCTTGCAGAAAATCAAGAATGCACTAGAGTCGGGAAAATCTGTCCGCACGGTCGAGCTAGACGAAGAAGTGCGCAAAGAGTACGTCAAGCCATTACAATTTATCACTGATAAGCCAGTCATGTATTTATGTAATGTAAATGATGACGATGCGGTATCTGGTAATAAATATGTAGATCAGGTGAAAGAGTTAGTAAAGGATGAAAATGCAGAGGTACTGGTTCTAGCCGTAGGAACAGAAGCCGACATTGCAGAGCTAGATGACTATGAAGAACGCAGGGAATTTCTTGCCGACATGGGACTTGATGAAGCAGGAAGCGCAAAACTCATACGATCTGCTTACAAATTACTGAATCAAGAAACATACTTCACTGCTGGTGAGAAAGAAGTACGTGCGTGGACCATCAATGCAGGTTCTACCGCACCACAAGCGGCTGGTGTCATCCACACAGATTTTGAAAAAGGATTCATACGTGCTGAGGTGATCAAATACGATACTTATGTAGAGTATGGATCAGAAGCGAAGGTTAAGGAAGCCGGTAAACTCAAGGTTGAGGGAAAGGAGTACACCGTGCAAGATGGCGATGTGATGCACTTCTTGTTTAACGTTTAATTGAAATATTACGGGATGTAGCGCAGCCTGGTAGCGCGCGCGCATGGGGTGCGTGAGGTCGCAGGTTCAAATCCTGTCATCCCGACAAGCAGATGTCCAGCGTTGAAAACGCTGGGCTTTTTTATTTGTGCCGCCTCTAGCGCAGCTAGAAAGGTGGCTAAAAATAAAAATGACCAGAGCCGCAAATGCGGCTGGACATCTATTTGCACCCAATGCGATGTAAAAGGATTATTGAAATCCTGCTAGAAATGCAACTAAAAATTAAAATGACTAGAGCCGCGATAGCGGCTCTAGTCATTTTATTATGTTATGCAGTGCAATAGCTCTAAAGCTATTTATACCAATAAAATTTAATAGCCCAAAAACTGAACACTCACCCAAGTGTCTAGATATTCATCCAGGCTTTCTGGATTTAATTGTTCGTATAGTTTGGCCAACTGCTTATTCTCTAAGTTAATAGTGAGTAATAAATGTTGCTCGTCCAATTCATTTTTGAATTCGGTTTTGTTGTCAGCTTTTCTAGCAGCTCTTCTCAGCATTCTCAAGACTACCTTTTTAGAATAAACTTCTGTTCCTAGAGAAAAGTCTGTTGTGGATTTTCCTGACTCTTTAGCAAATCGATGATAGTCAAATTCATCTATGGCGTTTATCTCCTTTACGATAGAAAACACCGCGGCCGTATTTGAAAGTTGACTGCTAGTCGATATAGTGACATCATCCAGATGAACCATTTTAGATGATGTATGCATGTGTTGTGCATATGAATTAAATGATAGTAAAATTGTCCCGATAGTAAAAAGTAAAGTTTTCATGATAGTTGTTTTTAATTACGGCACAAATATAGGTTTGTTATGTAGTTGAGTTGTTTTACATCATTCACTTGTAATGTTATATTATTCCTGTAATCGATATTTTAAGTAGATATAGAACGATTATAGGAAGGCGCGTAGTTAGGATGTCTGCTCGAGCGCAGTCGAGAGCTACCTCGTTCCGAGAAAGTTTTTGATTTGAAAAAGAGGTCTCGACGGCGCTCGACCAGACATTTCACGCCGCTAATCTTTTGATTTGAACTAGACCGCCACTCATATCACGACTATAGCTAGAAATAGCTACTTTTTTTAATAAAATTTAAGCAACTGAATTGAGCTGAGTCCCAGTAATATTAAAAAGTAGAAAGTATTTGCTCTAAACGACAAAATTATTCAACTGCCTTAAACCTAGTCTTCATGGAAAGTATCCAGGTACAATTGTTCGACCTTCTCGCGAGCCCATGGCGTACGACGCAAAAATTTGAGGCTGGATTTCACCGTCGGATTTGTATTAAAGGCATTGATGCGTATGTGGCCGCCTAGGTCGTGCCAGCCATAGTGATCGACTAGTTTCTCAACCATATCGGCCAGTTTCACGCCGTGTAGTGGATTGTTAGGTTGTGATTCCATCAATCTTCCTCGCTCATGACCATAGTTTCCTTGACCACGCCAGTATTGCCGTTTTTGTCAATGGTGACCTTAAAGAATGTTTCATAATCATCTTCTGATAGCTCGCCGTAGGTTTCATCGTTTTGTAGATCGTTGACATAACCGTTAATGGTGTTGCTATGACCATAAACCACTACCGTTTTACAGCGATAATCTTCTAGCAATTGTTTGCCGGTAAGTGTGCTCACATCATAAGTTTCTATAGCTACCTTTTGCGCCTTTGCAAGCGGTGTAGCGGTTGCCTGAGTGCGTTTAAAGTCAGATGACAGCACGTGATCCACATCTTTTAAGAAGAAATAATTTACCCATTCTTGTGCACGCTTCTGGCCAGCTGGTGCAAGCTCTGGATCGCTGCCTTGATCGGTTCGTTTTTCTGCATGGCGCATGAAATACAGTGTGGTCAAACCATCGTTTGATTGTGAATTTCCTTTTTCATTGCAGGAAACAAGCATCATCATAGCAAGCAGGAACGTGATTCTCATGAGATCTTCTTTGGTCTCAAAAATAGGCAATTATGCAGCAGCATGGAACCTACTCGTTATTCACAAATCGTGGTGAAATGATGTTGATTAATTTTGCTTTCGCGAAAGCTAACACACCACAATCTTTGTTACATTACAAGCTAGGACATAAGGAAGAAAATGGCTGGAGAAACTAAATATACCGAGGATAATATACGGTCGCTGGACTGGAAGGAACACATCAGGATGCGTCCTGGAATGTACATAGGTAAACTGGGCGATGGCTCAAGTGCTGATGATGGTATCTATATTTTATTGAAGGAAGTCATCGATAATTCTATCGATGAATTTGTCATGGGCGCTGGTAAAACCATTGAGGTTTCTATTCAAGGCGAGCGTGTGATCGTGCGCGATTACGGTCGCGGTATACCGCTGGGTAAGGTGGTTGATGTAGTGTCCAAAATGAATACCGGTGGTAAGTACGACAGTCGTGCCTTTAAAAAATCAGTAGGTCTTAATGGAGTAGGAACCAAGGCTGTGAACGCATTGTCCAACTACTTTAGGGTTGAGTCTACCAGAGACGGCAAGAGCGCCAGTGCAGAGTTTGAGCGTGGTGAATTGCAGGATAAAGAAATGCTTGACGAGACCAGCCGCCGTAAAGGAACCAAGATCACTTTTGTACCAGACGACGAGATCTTCAAGAATTTCAAATACCGTCCAGAGTATGTGGTGCGCATGTTGAAATATTATGTGTATCTCAATCCTGGCTTGACGATCATCTTTAATGGTGAGAAATATTACAGCGAGAATGGTCTAAAGGATCTATTAGGCGAGACGATTAATGAGAGTGACCGATTGTACCCAATCATTCACCTACGCGGCGAGGACATCGAGATTGCTCTTACACATAGTAAAACCCAGTACAGTGAGGAATACCACTCTTTCGTCAATGGTCAGAACACCACCCAAGGTGGTACGCATCAGGCAGCTTTTAGAGAAGCAATAGTCAAAACCATACGTGAGTTTTACAACAAGAATTATGACGCGAGCGATGTGCGCAAGTCCATTGTGAGCGCGATTGCGGTAAAAGTGATGGAGCCGGTTTTTGAATCACAGACCAAAACTAAACTAGGTTCTACCGAAATGGGTGGCAAACTACCAACGGTACGTACATTTATCAATGATTTTGTTAAGACTCAGCTAGATAATTACCTGCACAAGAATGCAGAAACTGCCGATGCGCTGCAACGCAAAATCATTCAGGCAGAACGTGAGCGCAAGGAATTATCAGGAATACGTAAACTAGCCAAGGATCGTGCTAAGAAAGCCAGCCTACACAACAAGAAACTGCGCGATTGCCGTGTTCATCTAACTGATAATAAGAAAGACGCGCACCTAGACAGCACGCTCTTCATTACGGAAGGTGATAGTGCTAGTGGATCCATAACTAAATCTCGTAATGTGAATACCCAAGCAGTGTTTTCGCTGCGTGGTAAGCCGCTTAACTCATACAACATGAGTAAGAAGATTGTCTATGAGAATGAGGAGTTTAACCTACTGCAAGCAGCATTGAATATTGAGGATAGCATGGAAGACCTGCGCTACAACAAGATCGTGATCGCTACCGATGCCGATGTTGATGGTATGCACATACGATTACTACTCATCACGTTCTTCCTGCAGTTTTTCCCGGAGCTTATCAAGAAAGGACATTTGTACATTTTGCAAACACCACTTTTTAGAGTACGTAACAAGAAAGAAACACGCTATTGCTACACGCCAGAAGAACGCGCTCAAGCACTAGCAGAACTGGGCAAAAACCCTGAAATCACTCGATTTAAGGGTCTAGGTGAGATAAGTCCAGACGAGTTCGTTCATTTCATAGGCGACGACATCAGATTGGATCCTATAATGCTAGACGAGAACATGAGCATCGAGGAATTACTCAAATTTTACATGGGTAAAAACACACCAGACCGTCAAGAATTTATCATCGATAATTTGAAAGTGGAGTTGGATGTGGTTGAGGAAAGTGCTTGATAGCTGTCAGTTGTCAGTTGACAGTTAACAGTTGCTTGTCGTAATGTGAGGACTGAGGCACTCGAAGTCCGATTTTAAGTAAAAATTAAAATTTATAAAGTGAATAGTAAAACCATCCTTGTAATAACCTTAGTAATCGCGATGCTACTAATCGTAACAGGCGCGCTATTCAAAATCCTGCATTGGGGTTTTGGCGAGAATGCTTTTATAAATGGTAATGTGATTTTGGCAACTGGATTGGCGCTGAAAGTGATGGCGTTGATTGTTTTCATGGGCAAGCTATTGAAAGCAAATAAGAGCGAAACAATTGATGAAAAATAGTTAACTGTTAACCAGCAACAGATAACCGACAACAAATGAGTAAAGAAAACCTAGAACAAGAAAATAACAATTTGCCGATAGAGGAACAGGCAACCGAAACCATCACACGTGTTACCGGCATGTATAAGGAATGGTTTCTGGATTATGCCAGTTATGTAATCTTAGAGCGTGCCGTACCGGCAATCGAGGACGGTTTTAAACCAGTACAGCGCCGTATCATGCAATCTATGAAAGATCTTGATGATGGTCGCTATAATAAGGTAGCCAATATTGTAGGTCACACCATGCAATATCACCCGCATGGTGATGCGTCCATAGGCGACGCGATGGTGCAGATAGGGCAGAAAGACTTGCTCATAGATATGCAGGGAAATTGGGGTAATATACTAACCGGTGATCCATCGGCTGCCTCGCGATATATTGAGGCACGATTATCTAAGTTTGCCCTAGAGGTACTCTTCAATGCCAAAATTACCGAGTGGCAATCCAGCTATGACGGTCGCCGCAAGGAGCCCATCAATCTACCGGTAAAATTCCCATTGCTACTCACTCAAGGCGCCGAAGGTATTGCCGTGGGTTTGAGTACCAAAGTCTTGCCACATAACTTCAACGAGATTATCGATGCCAGTATCAAGCACCTGCAAGGCAAGCGATTTAAGTTATTTCCAGATTTCCCAACAGGTGGTGAGGCAGATGTTTCCAATTATAATGATGGCATGCGTGGCGGCAAGGTGCGCGTACGTGCCAAAATGCACTCGCCAGACCGCAATACAATCATCATTACTGAGATCCCGTATTCCACGACTACTGGATCACTTATTGATTCTATCCTTAAAGCCAACGATAAAGGCAAGATCAAGATCAAAAAGATCGAGGATAACACCGCTGCAGATGTAGAAATTCAAATTCACTTGCCAGCAAACATCTCACCAGACAAAACAATGGATGCGCTGTATGCATTTACAAATTGTGAGGTAAGTATATCGCCACTAGGTTGTGTGATTGAGGATAATAAACCACTTTTTGTAGGTGTTACAGAGATGCTGCGCCGCAGCACTGATCACACAGTAGAATTGCTACGTCAAGAATTACAAATCCAGCTGGATGAAGTCGAGTCTCAATGGCATTTTGCTTCACTGGAACGTATTTTTATTGAGAACCGTATCTATCGCGATATCGAGGAAGAAGAAACTTGGGATGGCGTGATCAATGCGATTGACAAAGGCCTCAAGCCACATATTGGACATTTAAAAAGAGCCGTCACGGTTGATGACATTGTGCGATTGACAGAAATACGCATCAAGCGCATATCAAAATTTGATATAGACAAGGCACAGCAAAAGATTGAAGCACTTGAAGATCGCATAGCAGAACTCAAGAAAAATCTAGAGCATCTCATTGAATTTGCCATTGACTATTTCAAAAAGCTCAAGACTGATTACGGCAAGGATCGTGGTCGCAAGACAGAGCTCAAGGCTTTTGAAGATATAGTCGCCAGTAAGGTGGTCATTAGAAATACAAAACTGTACGTCAATCGTGAAGAAGGCTTTATAGGTACCAGTCTAAAGCGTGATGAATATGTCGCAGACTGTTCGGATATTGATGATATTATCGTTTTCACCAAAAGTGGAACCATGATAGTCACTAAGGTTGATGCCAAGACTTTCATAGGTAAAGGCATCTTGCACGTGGCTGTTTTCAAGAAAAAGGACAAGCGCACGATCTATAATCTTATTTATAGAGACGGTAAATCAGGACCTAGTTATGTCAAGCGATTTGCCGTGACCAGTATGACCCGTGATCGCGAGTATAGTGTTGGTAATGGCAATCCAGGAACACAGGTACATTATTTTAGTGCCAATCCTAATGGAGAGGCAGAAGTTGTGACCATTCATTTGAGACAACAAGGCAGCATCAAGAAACTGAAATGGGATCTTGATTTCAGCGATATACTGATTAAGGGTCGATCGTCTAAGGGAAATCTGGTAAGCAAATACAGCATCAAACGTGTTGAACTAAAAGAAGAAGGCGTGAGTACGCTCAAACCACGTAAAATCTGGTTTGACGATACTGTACAAAGACTTAACGTTGATGGTCGTGGCGAACTACTGGGTGAATTTAAAGGAGAAGATCGCCTACTTATCATTAATCAAAAAGGAGTGGTGCGCACTATTATTCCAGAGGTTACTGCGCGATTTGATGAAGACATGATCGTATTAGAAAAATGGCAACCTAATAAGCCGATAAGTGCGGTTTACTTTAATGGTGAACGCGACTTATTTTACGTCAAGCGATTCTTGGTCGAGAATGAAGACAAGGAAGAACTATTCATCACAGAGCATGATAATAGTTACTTAGAAGTGGTTTCTACAGATTATAAACCTGTCATAGAGTTGATTCACAACAAACCACGTGGCAAAGAGCAACCACCTAATGAAGAAGTAGAGTTAGAGGAATTTATCGCTGTCAAAGGAATAACGGCACAAGGAAACATGCTGACCAAAAGCAAGATCAAGCAAATCAACCTGCTGGATCCATTGCCACATGAGCCTGAACCAGAGATCGATCAAGAAGAACAAGCCGAACCTCAGGATGAAGAAAGTGAGTCTAATGTTGCTGATACTTCTCAATCTGAAAGTAGCACTGCGAATACTATTTCAGTAGATAAGCCGCAGGAAAGCAAGGACGATGATCCTAAGGGTGATGGCGAGCAAGGCAGTTTGTTTTAATGTAGAGAAGATTTAGGGTAATTTTGCTTTCGCGAAAGCGGAATAGTTCCCATTATAACAACAAATAATATGGCTTTAGGACTACTTAAGGAATTCAAGGAATTTGCCGTAAAGGGCAACATGATCGACATGGCGGTAGGTATCATTATAGGTACTGCGTTTAACAATGTGGTGCAGACTATTGTGAAAAAAGTGATGCTGCCACCACTTACCTTGATTACTGATGGTATAAGCTTTGCAGAGCGCAAATGGATTTTGCGAGATGCAGTGATTAATGAAGCTGGTGAGACCACGGCTGCTGAGGTGGCCATAGGTTATGGAGAACTCATTGAGGTGAGCATCGATTTTCTGGTGATAGGATTTACGGTATTTGTAGTGGTAAAACTTATGAACCAGTTGAGAAATAGGGCAGAAGATACTAAGGATAAAGAAGTAGTGACACCCAAGGATATTGAGTTGTTAAGTGACCTTAAAGGGCTCATGCAGGAACAAAATAAGCTGCTGGCTCAAAAATAGCGTCTATTCTACCTTTCTGGCTTCACCTCGATAGATCTCGTCGCGACCTGATTGTGTGAATTCAAATGTGTAAGAATTTGCTGTGGTGTTCAATATTTTGAAGAGATAAGCGCGGCTGTCTGCGTTTGTTTTGGGATTTACCGGTATGATACGCCATTCGCACTCGTTGACCCATTCCACTCGTGATGTATCGGTCACACCTTCAAAGGTTTCTATTTGCATATCCTCTGTTCTAACAAAAGTGGTTTTGAGTAGCTTGCCACCGGACTCTTGTTCCCACACAAAAGTACCTGTCCTGAAATCGTCACAATCTCGCTGATTCTCGTATTGTTTACAGGCAATACAACTAACGAGCAGTAGTAAAAGGAAAGTCTTTTTCATTGTGGTTTTTGAATAGATAATACAAGATAGCATAGACCAACATGTGTACAAATACCAATGCGATAAAAGCGTACACGGGAACGCCAAAGATCTGATAAGGCCAATAGTATTGCCATACACCAGCGGCGATAGCGATCATCTCACCATACGCAGGTATCACAATAGTCAAAAAGATCATGAGCAACACCTGATTTGTGAAAGATGGATTTTTAAGACATGGCGTCAGTTTTTTTTCTAATCTATATAGGTAATGAAAGGCAAGCATCCATGCAAAAGGTAACCACGCTGGCAAGCTTACTGTTACATCATTGTATTCCCAGTAATCGTTTGACGTGCCCCAATATTCACCAATGAGTCCAAAGATGCCTGTTAAAATCATTCCAGTAAATAAAATCCAATTATTCTCACCTGTCTTGAACACTTTCTTGTAGCAAACATGTGCCACACGCAAAAAAAGAATCGCAGCCAGCACCCAATGATATTCTCTCAATAAACCTAGGAGTAAACCAGCAATGGTGAGTTTGCCTAAATTCTTAAGGATTTCTAGAAAAAAAGTTTTGGGTTGTGATAGCATCTTGAACTTTGTGCAAAAATACTTTATAAAGCAAGCATGTAGATATGGACGGATAATAAATGTCAAAACCGTCTAGTCCATCATTTAGAGGTTAACTCTTCAAAAGTACCGTCGTTATATATCAAAATCACTTTTGATATATTTTTCCCTTTATTTATTTGATTAGATGATGGCGTGTTGTCAGTTACGATCGTTTTGTTTTGTGTAGGATCTGTCGGCTTTTTGATTTCCTCTTTAGATACATTTACTTTGATTGCCTCTGTTTTTTCTTCTACCTTGGAATTAACGGTTGCAGATTCTTTTGATTTTTTAATGGTAGAGTAGTCGTCTTTACCATTCAATAACCAGTCATAAGTGATGCCGTCAAACTGATCAACTACACTCATCACAAAATCTAGACTAGGCTTGTTGCGACCTGAAAGTATGTGCGAGATAGAGCTGCGACCCACGCCTATGAGCTGCGCAAAACTCGACGCATTAAGGTCGTGAGCGTCCATTATTTGCTCTAATCGCTTAGAAAATCTTTGTGAATCTGTCATGACTACAAATGTAGCAATTGATAAAATCATAAACGCTCAATTATGTTTACAATTGTACAATTTGCGGTTAATTCACGCCTATTGATAGCGTAACTAGATAAACTATCAGTTTAGATAAAACATTCTATTATTCTGAATTAAAGAATAGTATGATATATTGTTTTGACAAGTTTTAAAAGTAGCAAGAGTTCACAGCAATCATCACCAACTTGATCATCTTGACGTTCACATATGTAACACAATCAATATCAATCTTTGTTTACAAATGTAACAAACGCATTGTTTGCAATTGTAAACGCCGCCAAGATGTCTAGCGAACCACCGAATATTAGTACTTTTGGCGACTCATAATTATTTGTGCTTTTTGTCAATGATCAACTTACCTAGATATTATACCTACCAGCAATTTGAGAATGTCTTTATGAAAGTTGTAGAGCAACTGCCTCAAGATTTCTATAGGTTCTCATACCTAGGTTCATCAGTTCAGGATAGATCGATTTACGGTATTGAATTAGGAAACGGAAACACTAAAATTTTGGCATGGTCTCAAATGCACGGTAATGAATCATCCTCTACACGAGCGATCATCAAATTACTTCAAGATGCAGATTTGGTTGAGATATTGAAGAATGTAAGATTATATATTATTCCTGTTTTAAATCCAGATGGTGCAGACGCCTGGACACGATTCAATGCAAATGGCGTAGACTTAAATCGAGATGCTGTAGATCTTACTCAGCCTGAAAGTGATATTTTAAGAGAGGCGATAGATTTTTTTGAGCCAGATGTTGCTTTCAATCTACATGGTCAGCGATCCATATATGGTACAACTAACTCTAGCTTACCAGCCCAAATGTCATTTTTATCTCCAGCAGCAGATAAAGGAAAGAGCATCACACCTGCAAGAATCAAATCCATGGCGGTAATAAATGCTATACTTGGTACAGTTGGTAATAAGATACCAGCAAGCATTGCGAGATATGGTGACGACTTTAATATAAACTGCATAGGCGATTACTGTCAATCTTTAGGAATACCGACGGTATTGTTTGAGTCTGGACATGCAGGTAACGATTATTCTAGAGACGCCGTTACTGATTATACGTTAGATGCTATTAAAGTTGCAATCCGTTACGCTGACGATCTCAGTGTTATTAGTGAAGATGAAGTGGTACAGCAATATCAACAAATACCGGATATAAAGGCGAATTACTGTGACATCCTAATACATAACGTACCGCAAAATGACAGACTTGCCACAATTGCTGTAATGTATCATGAGCAAATAGTTGATGACAAGCTCTTGTTCATACCTATGGTCTATGCGATCAATCCAAAAGAGATTTTATATGGTCATCGATCAATTGATTTAAACGAGTTTAAAGATTTTAATGACGATCTGGTTATTGAGGATTCCATGCGAGTGAGTAGCACATCGCTGGACATCGACATATTTACTAATTAAGTGATAAACCTTCAATAAAATTAGGTATTCGTTGATGTGAATAGTTATTTTGTATTAAATCATAAAGAATATTTCTATGGCCAAGATTGATGACATTGATAAGCAAATACTCGATGTGTTAATTGAAAATACAAGAACTCCATTTACAGATATTGCCAAACGGCTCAATATTAGTGCAGGAACGGTACACGTGCGAGTGAAGAAGATGGAAGAGTCAGGAATCATTCACGGTTCTTCATTAACGGTAGATTACAAACAACTAGGCTATAATTTTATTGCGTACATAGGCGTCTATCTAGAAAAGACTAGTCAGACACAATTTGTATTGGGCCGCATAAAGGAGATTCCTTATGTTACAGTTGCCCATATCACGACAGGTAAATTCAACATCTTCTGTAAGATAAGAGCAAAGGACACTACTCACGCCAAGAAAATTATTTTCATCCTCGACGATATAGAAGGTGTTAACCGCACAGAGACTATGATAAGTCTTGAGGAAAGTATCAATGATAAGAAGCGATTGCTGCACAAGGTTTTTCAAGACCTATAAATGATATTTAGAAGAGATATCCAGCCGCGAGAATATGCGGCCTATTATGAGCCTTACATAAATACTGTTTCTGGGGACACAACAATGGTAGATGCTCTAGAATCGTCTTTAGTAAGCTGCTCCACAATACTTCAAGACATCATCAAACCTATGGATTATCGCTACGGCGATGATAAATGGACGATAGGACAATTGGTCTCGCATTGCATAGATACTGAGCGTATTTTCAATTATCGAGCACTTGCTTTTTTGAGAGATGATGCAGCCATGATTCCTGGTTTTGATCAGGATATTTATGCCAACAGTTTGAACGATTATGCTTTCGCGAAAGCGGAACTACTAAAATCCATGAAGGTGGTAAGAGCTGCAACGCTAGATTTATTTACTACTGCAAACCCTATGGCGATGCTCAAAACAGGTGTTGCTAGCGACAATATAATGTCAGTGAGAGCTATACCATTTATAATAGCAGGACATTACAACCACCATTTCCATATTTTGAAGGAGCGTTATTAACGCGAATTAAGACTTGCTAGAAGATTTTACCTATTCCCTAAGTATTTCTTCCGTTGCCTTTAACCCTTCTAAGTCCTTTTGTTTTAGAAATTTGGAACATCTAAAAATTAAAATCATGAAAAAGGTAGCTATACTAGCCACAAATGGCTTTGAAGAAGTAGAATTGACCAGCCCAAAAGAAGCGCTTGAGAGTAAAGGCGTCGCTGTACACATCATAAGTCCAGAAAAGGGCGAGATCAAAGCATGGAAAGATGGTAATTGGTCTAAATCATACAAAGTTGACAAACAGGTCGAGGAAGTAAGTGCTACTGACTACAATGCCTTGTTGCTACCTGGTGGCGTGCTCAATCCCGATCAGTTGAGGCAAGATGCAAAATCCATCGATTTTATCAAAGATTTTTTCAAGCAAGGAAAACCAGTGAGCGCTATATGCCATGGCTTACAAACCCTAATCGATGCTGACGTATTAAAAGGTAGAAAGGTGACTTCTTTTCCTTCAATTAAAAAAGATCTTGAAAATGCAGGCGCACATTGGGTTGATGAAGAAGTAGTGGTGGATTCAGGATTCACCACAAGTAGAACTCCAGACGATTTACCAGCCTTCAACAAGAAAGTGGTTGAGGAAGTTATGGAAGGAAAGCATGAAGAACAACATGCATAAAAATTGAATTGATATCAAATAAAAGGCTCGCAATTGCGAGCCTTTTTACATCTATAAAATGCTAATCACTTATTGATTCAGCATTACTGGCATAACTAGCATGGTGACGTTTTCACCTTCTTCAAGTCCGTCAACCGGTGTCAAGATTCCTGCGCGATTAGGCAAGGACATTTCTAGCGAGACATCGTCACAAGTCAAGTTGTTGAGCATCTCAATCAAGAATCTACTATTGAAGCCTATTTGCATGTCATCACCTTGATAATCGCAGGTCAGGCGCTCATCTGCCTTATTACTGTAGTCTAGATCTTCTGCAGAAATGTTCAATTCTGCACCAGCCATTTTAAGGCGTATCTGGTGTGTCGTTTTATTAGAGAAGATACTAACCCTGCGTACTGAGTTTAAGAACTGTGTACGTGATATCGTGAGTTTGTTAGGGTTCTCCTTAGGAATTACAGCTTCATAATTAGGATATTTACCATCTATCAATCGGCAGATGATCGTTGTATTCTCATAGGTGAATTGAGCGTTGCTCTCATTGTATTGAACAAGAACTTCAGCTTCATTACCTTGAAGTATAGACTTGAGAATGTTTAATGGCTTTTTAGGCATGATAAATTCTGCCGTGTCTTGAGCACTCACGTCTTCTCGTCTATAGCGTACTAGCTTGTGTGCATCGGTAGCTACAAAGGTCAATCCATCGCTCGCAAATTGAAAAAACACACCGCTCATCACTGGTCTTAGGTCATCATTACCAGCAGCAAATATCGTTTTATTGATCGCTGTTGCTAGCGTGTCACCCATAATCGTAGTGCTGCTAGGATCTGTAAGAGTTACTGTTTTAGGAAATTCCTCAGCAAGCGCACAGGCAATCTCTGACTTACCTTTATCATGACTCACAGTCATCATATTATCTTCACTGTGAAAGGTAAGCGGCTGCTCTGGAAATGTCTTGAGTGTATCTAGAAGTAATTTTGCTGGAACCGCAATGTTTCCATCGTCCTGGCTCTCCACTTCTAATCTAGTGGTGATTGTCGTCTCCATGTCAGATGCTGACACCTTTAACTCACTACCTTTTAACTCTAGTAAAAAATTGTCTAGGATAGGTAAGGTGTTGTTATTATTTATCACGCCACCTAACAGCTGTAGATTTTTTTGTAAGTAAGAACTAGAAACAATAAACTTCATCTTCTATAAATAAATTTGAATACCATGTTAATTAAATGTAAAGAATATGGTATAGATTTTGTAACTATATAATTAAATTGCGACTATGCAATTGAAGACAAAGATATTTTTTAATTGACCATTTAAAAAGTTTCTTATTAACAAATAGACCATACTTATACAATATGATGACCAAAAAACTACTAGTAGCCATTACGATCTTGACAAGCTTCAGTGCTCTTGCCCAAACACCAGCGCAACGTGCACGTATCACGGCAAACTACGATCACGATAAGATTGAATCTATTAAACAAGATTTCCTTAAGCAACAAGAGATCAATAAGTCAGAAGTTGAAGCTTATCTAGCTGCAAACCCATCCATCGCTAAATCTTTCATTCAAGGCGACGAGGACGAAGTATGGATTTCAGGAATAGATAGATACGGTCAACCAATCATTATCACAACAACAAATTTTGAAGGTGGTGAGACTATTGGGTCTGTACACCTTTATGATGGAGGCTCTTTGGGGCTCAATATAGACGGTAGCGGTATTACTGCTGGAATTTGGGATGGCGGTTATGCTCGTCAAAATCATGCTGAGTTTGGAAGGCGTGTGGATATAGGTGAAAGTGGTCAAGAAGATAGCGCGCATGGTACTCACGTAGGTGGTACTATGATTGCAGAAGGTAAGAATGATATAAGACTTAGAGGTATAGCTCCTAATGGAAATCTAATCACGTATCGATTTGACAACGATGCTTTTGAAATGCTTGAAGAGGCGCAGAACGGTATGCTTGTTTCTAATCACTCATATGGACGTGGAGTTACCGAGAATACTGATGTAGCAATATTTGGTAAATATGATGGCTCATCACAACAATTTGATATCATTACAGATGCTAATCCTTTTTATCTACCTGTTGTCAGTGCTGGTAATGATAGAGGTAAAGGCCTCAATGCAAGAAAAAGCGGTTATGATCTATTGACAGATAGAACTCTTTCTAAAAACAGCCTAGTGGTAGGTGCCATCCTTAGTGTTGAAGAATATGTAGATGAGGATGATGTAACAATGTCAACTTTCAGTTCTTGGGGTCCTAGCGACGATGGTAGAATCAAGCCAGATGTAGTTGCAAAAGGCGTTAATGTTTTAAGTACTTATAGTAGAAGTACTACAGACAGCGCTATACTTCAAGGAACAAGTATGTCAGCGCCTATGGTCTCTGGTGCTGTGATGTTGCTACAACAGTTGTATAGCGAGCAAGAAGGAACTTTTATGAAGTCTGCCACAGTAAGAGGTCTAGTATCAATGACCACAAAGGAAGCTGGTAAGAATGAAGGTCCAGATTATCAATACGGTTGGGGTCTCCTGGATGTTGAAGCAGCTGCCAAGATGATTTTAGGATTGAATGAAACATCATTTATTGAAGAAAAAACATTGTTCAATGGTCAGGCACAAGAGCAAACTTTTGCGACTCGTGATGATGATGAATTAACTTTTACCATTAGCTGGACAGATAGACCAGGACAACTTCCTAGTGAGGAGCGAGATGATCGTACACCGGTTTTAGTAAATAATCTTGATATTAAGGTTGTTGCCGAAGATGGTACCGAGTTCTTCCCATATTTGTTAGATCCTTCAAGCACTAGATCTTCTGCACAGCGCGGTATCAATAATGTTGATAATATCGAGGTAGTAAAAATCTCAAAACCATCGGGTAACTACAGAGTAATTGTAAGTAATCAAGGAATATTAGATGGTTTCCAGCAGGACTATACGATGATGGTAAACGGCGCAACGCCATCAACCGCATCAAACATACAGCAGGACATTGCTTCATTGAGTGTTTATCCTAATCCTGCCAGCAACTTCTTTAATGTGACGTTTAGCTCTGGAATAGATGGACGTGAGGTAGATATCAATGTTTACAATTCATTAGGTCAGCAAGTGATCTCAAAGACTTTTGATAACAACGGTAACTTTAATCAACGTATAAATACACAAGGTTTGAGTAGCGGTTTATACGTCGTACAAATAGGCGATGGCAATGTATCAACGACTCGCAAGTTGGTGATAAGATAACACAGTAACTCTTTTCTCAAAGTAAAAAACCTCGACCGTATGGTCGAGGTTTTTTGATTACGATACAATTGTAATCTAATAAATCTCTTTGATTTTGTATTCCTTATCGTTGAATTTAAATTCATCTCCTTCTTTAAGACCGTCCATAGCCTTGTATAGTGGTGCCTCTGTAGATATGGCATAAACCTTATCATGTCCTTCCATCATGGTAAGTTCACCCATTGGGATGCTCACTAGAAAAACATTATTCTCTGTCCTGACAATGGCACCTTGTTGCACGTCCTGCTTACCACCGTGAAAATCGATATTTCCCCATTTGATCAACATATCCTCATGCTCTTCACGCAATTGGGCATAACGTTCCAGATCGCCTAGAAGTTCGCCATGACTATCGTCATTATCATACCCATGTTTCACATCGCCACTTTCCAGTGTCTCGTTGATGTTTTCCATCTTCTCCTTATAAACAGCGGTGCGTTCCTGTATCTCTTTTTTGAGAGCAGCAACAGCAATCTTCTTCAAATCTTTCATAGTTGATTTTTGAAGTAAAGATATAGGCAGGCAATAGCGCTAATGGCTGTCTTAATTAAAATTTAGCATTCAGGAAAGATCGATGGATGGGCGCTCAAACATCTGTATACTGCTTATCAATCGCTCACGCACGATATTCATCATGCGCTTGTTTAGTGCGCTGCTATTGGCAATATAAGACGCATACTCAGGCATGGTAAACATACCTATGATAATGCCCTTAAGCGAGTTACGGAATTTTTGATCCCTATTCACCGCATTTTCAATGTAATCCACTCGCTTTACTGCTGTCAAACCGTAAAACACATTCTTATGCTTCCTGATGTAGTTATGAAAAACCTGTATAAGCAGGTCATGTTGCAGCTTTGCGACCGGTCGCAACGTTCTGTTTTGAAACTGCTCATCAGCACTCATCGTATCGTCCACACGCGCATTCGGCAATTCAGGTCTCAGGGCTACAAGATACTCGTCTCTATTTTTCATAATGGCAGTTTTTTAAATGTAGTGATGATGGTGATTTGTTAGCTTTCGCGAAAGCTAACTTTCTAAACAACCTTATCAACAGGAAGCAATAGTTAAACCCATGTAAAGTGATCCTGCACGGCGGCGGCATTGACTTATTTTTAAAATAAAAACATGATAACCACCATCAACCCATATACCGGCAATGTCCTTAAGGAGCATGTGCCAGACAGCGCAGATCAAATTGAAACTAAACTTAAAATAGCAGACAAAGCCTACAAACACTGGCGAGATACTGACATGGAGTTCCGTGCCCAATTGATACGTCGGGTAGGCGAATTTCTTAAGAAAAATGAAGATGAGTATGCAAAGCAAATGACCCTTGAAATGGGAAAACCTATCTCGCAATCCAGATCAGAACTTGAGAAATGTGCGTGGTTGTGTGAATATTATGCTGATAAGGCGCCAGAGTTTTTAAAAAGTGAATCCTTTGCCACTGAATATTTCAAATCCTATGTGAGCTATGAGCCTATAGGTGTCGTGCTAGCAGTCATGCCGTGGAACTATCCATTCTGGCAAGTAATGCGTTTTATCGTGCCAGCACTCATGGCCGGTAATGTAGGAGTGCTCAAGCATGCCAGTAGTGTGATGGGTAGCGCGCTATTACTTGAACAATTATTCAGTGATGCAGGATTTCCTGAAGGTTGTTTTACCAACCTTACTGTGAGTAGCGATCCTATAGAAGAGGTGATAAAAAATCCTATCATCAAGGCAGTAACGCTTACAGGTTCAAAACCTGCAGGTAGTGCCGTTGCTGGAACAGCTGGCTCACAAATCAAGAAAACTGTCTTGGAATTAGGCGGTAACAATGCGCTGGTTGTTTTTAAGGATGCACATATTGATAGTGCGGTGGAGACCTGTGTTACCGCCAGATATCAAAACACGGGACAAAGCTGTATTGCTGGCAAACGATTGTTATTACATGAGGATATCTATCATGAATTTCTCGCCAAATTTACCGATAAGGTAAAAAGTCTGAAATCAGGTAATCCACTAGACGAGGATACGTATATAGGAGTGATGGCACGTGAAGAACTCGCTGAAGAGCTGGAAGAATTAATGCACAAGTCTGTTGAGATGGGAGCACAATTTCATCTAGGTGGTAAACGTGATGGTGCTTATTTTCAGCCTACTATCTTGACGCATGTTACACGCCATATGCCTGTGTTTAAGGAAGAAACCTTTGGTCCACTTATTGCCGTCTCCAGTTTTACAACAGATGATGAAGCTATCGATATGATCAATGATTCGGATTTTGGATTAGGAGCTAGCCTTTTTTCTCAAGATCTGGAGCGCATGCAGAAGCTGAGTCCACGAATTGATGATGGTGCTGTATTTATCAATGAAAAAGTGACGAGTCATCCTAATTTACCTTTTGGAGGTACTGGAATTTCGGGTTACGGCCGTGAGCTGTCCGAGTTTGGTATCAGAGAATTTGTCAATATTAAAACTGTGGTGGTCAATTTATACCAAGAATAAAATTGCGGTCACATGAGTCTTGAACAGCCGTTGATCTAGCGATCAGCGGTTTTTTGGTTGAGAAAAAACCATTGTAATCCTATCAAACTTATGCTGTTGTTAATTTCTTGAGCCATGAGCATGCGGTAGGCTTCTTGTCTAGAAATTTTTACAAGTTCGATATCTTCCTTTTCTGCAGGATTTCCTGATGCATCATTTGTCCTATCGTGAGTACGGACTTGTGCATAGAATAATTGTATTTGTTCTGAGCAGCCACCTGGCGATGGAAAATAGCTAGCGATCCTTTCAAGGTCTTTAATTTGGTAACCTAATTCTTCTAAGGTTTCTCGTTTGGCACAAGCTTCTGGTTTTTCGTTTTTATCAATGGATCCAGCGACCAACTCCAACATCCATGGATGTTCACGTCGTGCACTAGGATACCTGAATTGTCTGGTAAAAATGAATTGATCAGTATCTTTTTCATAAATCAGCACTGCGGCGCTGTCACCTCGTTCTAGACATTCTCTCGTTGCATTGATCTTTTGATTATCATGAAAACGATCATGAATAACTTGTGCTTTTATCACCCTAAGAAATCCGTCGTATACAGCTTTCTCATTCTCGATTGTGTAGTTCATTAAAGTTTGGCTTGTGTGTCAAGTTAAGAATGTAGCTGCTCAACTGGCGCTTCGCTTTCAAATTCTTAACTTTATGGTCTAATCATTTTTTTCATGAACAAGAAATTATTGCTATCCATCCTGCTAGCAGGAACCCTAGGTTTTTCAGGATGTAAATCCAGTAAACCAGCAGTCGCTGCAAAAAAATCACAATCGTCAAAGGACGATAAAATGGAATCTTACTCAAAAGTCATAACCAGCAAGGCTGTGACTGATGAAGGATTGTTTGCAGTACATAAAGTAGGAGATAAGTATTATTATGAGATACCAGACAGTTTACTAGGCCGTGATATGCTGTTAGTAAGCCGTATTGCTCAAATACCAGCTAATCTAGGTGGTGGCTACCTTAATGCAGGAAGCAAGACTAATGAGCAAGTGGTTTCATGGGAGCGATTTCAGGATAATATTTTATTGAAGGTTAAATCTTTCGCAGAGATATCGTCTGATCCCAACGCTGCCATAGGAAATAGTGTACGCGTCAATAATTATGAACCGACGCTGCAAGCGTTTGAAATAAAAACCATCAATAACGACTCTACCGCAACTGTGATTGATGTGACAGGTTTCTTCAAGGACGATATACCTGCATTGAGCGGATTGAATTCAAGATTGCGTACCAGTTATAAAGTGAGGAATCTAGATAAGGATCGCAGTTTTATAAACTCTATGAAGAGTTTCCCAATGAATGTTGAGGTAAAACAAGACTTTACCTATAATGCATCAAATCCACCTTCTAATTCCTCAGTAGGTTCTATAAGTCTGCAAATGAATCAATCAATGATCTTGCTGCCAGAAGAGCCTATGCAACCTCGATTATTTGATCCTCGTGTAGGATTCTTTACTGTAGATCAAATAGATTATTCCAGCACTGCCTTAAAAGCAGATGAGAAAACTTACATAAGAAGATGGAAGCTAGAGCCTAAAGATCCTGAAGCTTATGCTCGCGGTGAGTTGGTAGAACCGATAAAGCCTATCGTGTATTACCTAGACCCAGGAACACCAGAAAGTCTCAAAAAATACATCAAACAAGGAATAGAGGATTGGCAAGGGCCGTTTGAAACAGCAGGTTTCAAAAATGCCATCATCGCCAAGGATGCTCCAACGGCAGAAGAAGATCCAGAATTTAGCCCAGAAGACATCAGGTATTCTGTTGTTCGTTATGTGGCGAGTACAACGCGTAATGCAGTTGGCCCAAGTGTAAGTGACCCAAGATCTGGTGAGATTATTGAGAGTGACATCATTTGGTATCACAATCACCTGAGATCTTATAGAAATAGATATTTATTGGAAACAGGTGCTGCGAATCCTTCAGCGCGCACGCTGGATACTCCAACCGAAGAAATAGGAGAGATGATGCGTCAGGTTATCGCCCATGAAGTAGGCCACGCGCTAGGTTTTCCACATAATATGGCCGCAAGTTATGCTTATGAGGTAGAAGATTATCGCGATGCCGCATTTACACAAGCAAATGGTATTGCTGCCAGTTTGATGGATTATGCTCGTTACAACTACATCGCACAGCCTGGTGATGAAGGTGTGAGATTTGTTCGTCAAATGGGACCTTATGATCACTATGCGGTTAATTGGGGTTATCGTGTACTACCAGATGCCGAAAGTCCAGAAGATGAAGTAGCAACACTTAACAAGTGGATTCTGGAAAAGGCAGATGATCCACGATATAAATTTGGCCGCCAGAGCAGCCGTTTTGATCCACAATCGCAGACAGAAGCCATAGGAAATGACCCGTTGAGAGCCAGTAGCTACGGAATCAAAAACCTAAAATACGTTGTTCAAAATTTGCCTAAATGGACGTCTGACACCACAAATGATTACGACGATTTAGAAGAATTGTACGGTGAATTATTAGGCGTTTGGTCTAGATATACTGGTCATGTTGTGACCAATGTAGGTGGCGTGAATGAGGATTTGAAGAAGCCAGAACAAAACGGCACGGTTTACTCTAATGTTGACAAAGAAACACAAGAGAAATCTGTGCAATGGTTGTTTGATAATGTGTTTGAAACACCTCAATGGTTGCTTGATAAAGACATTCTACAAAACATCGATTACTCTGGCTATGCAGAGCGTATGAGATCGATTCAGGTACGACAGCTTAATAATTTGTTGAGCTTGGACCGTATGGGTAGATTGATTAATGCAGAGACTGTGAGCGATGAATACTACAGTGCTAATGATTTACTGAGCGATGTTTCTCAAGGTATGTTCCAGCAGTCAGGCAGGCTGGATGTTTATCAACGTAATTTACAACGCGCTTATATTGATAGATTGGATTATTTAATGACTGGCGAGATGCAACGTGGTCGTAGCGGTTATTATTACGATGTCAATCAAAGCGATGTAAGAGCCATTACTCGTGGTGAACTCAATAGATTAAAGCGCACACTGGCTAGCAAAGCAAGAGGTACGCGTGATACGGTAACAAGATATCATTATGATGACCTTTTGGCGAGAGTAGATAATATTCTCAATCCAGAGAAATAGTATTTTAATAAAACAGAAAAGCAGGCAGTATGGCCTGCTTTTTTTATGCTTTGTTTTTTGTTTCTTGCATTACCATTTATCTCAAAATGGTAGCTTAGCGTAATGTATCATTAAACCTTCACCTACATAAATGCTCAGAGTAGTTAAACATATTCTTATTAAGTCAAAGGAGTACACGCTGATTGCATTTTTTCTCATGTCCACTAATGCACTAGCACATATCTCTGAAGCGCATGAACGCATAGAAAAGGAGGCATATAAACTATTGATAGAGCAAGAAGCTACTGAAAATCATCCAGATGGTCTTAGCATGTTCAACTATTTGGTAGCTCAAAATTATATTAAAGAATCTGATGAGGCGAGTAGTGCCTACCCAGATCTAGACTTGAGTCGTCAATTTCTTTCTGATAGACAGATTTATCATTTTATGGCAAGTAGTCGCTATGTAATGCAAGCGCTACGTCGTTATGATAACATAGATGAGCAGCAACATTATATTATCAGTAAAGCATTGCCAGAATGCATCAATCTGCTATACACCTTGACTCGTGAGACGATTGATAATCCAACTGGAGCCAATCAAGCAGGTCGCGGCATATACGTGTTGATGCACGCCATCACTGATTCCTATTCTAGGGAGCATACGATAAGGCAACCTATTACTCACAACATTCAAAATATTAAAAGTTGGAAACTGTCACGTCTATTTTGGCCAGAAGTAGCCAAGTTGAAGGCTGATAACTCAAATGATGAAGTTGAGACCTTGGTGTTTCTTCACTCTATTGAGGGCAAGGCAGATGCAGAATGGGTCGACGAAGAAGGAAATTTAAATGAAGAAGCAAAAGCAGCGGTAAATGCTATAAAAGAGCTGCTAATTATCATTTACCAAGCAACACAAAATAAAGCTGAGGTAGATTCATTGATCACTTCTTACATAGGCAAACATTTTCAGCCAGTTGGTGCGGTGGTGAATGACCAACAATTTGTCTTTGAGACTGAGAATACGACTATGGATTTGAGTTATGAAGATGGATATTTTGATAATTCAAATGTTCTAGAGTTAGACCGCTATCCACATTACTCACATATGCTTACTTTTCAAAATGGATTATCCCAAATTGAAAGACCATCTTTTGGGTATGAGTTAGGTATTCACATATCGCCCAGAGCTGCATTTTCCTCAACATCCTTTTTCCAGAGACTGCCTTACGGCATTGTGATAGGAATCAATGAGAATACTGATATTTTACCAGATGCATCGCTAGTAGAATCCTTACAATTCAAAGCCGCTGCCAAGGTGATGTTTTATCTACCGCTGCGCAATTTGGTACTGGAACCCAGATTAGGATTGGGAATGACGCCTCTCAATTCTAATGACAACAACCTTGGCTTACTTACGGGCTTTGATGTGGCATTCAATCTAGGTAGAGACAATAATCGCCAACGAACCAAACGTTTCTCCATAGGCTATGAGTACGATGCTTCTGGACTTCATTCTTACAACAGTATTTTGTTGAAAGCAGGTTTCAATAATTGGCAAGGGCGAGTTGTAAAGAAGTAAGGTTTTGAGTGGTTAGGAATGAAATTAAAATGCTGTAACGACTGTTGCCAAGCAAAAGCCCGATTTTTAAATATTATTTTCTCATATACAATGTTGTTTATAGTACTTACACGTTAACTTGTTGTATAATAGTTTATTAATAACTTGTCATCATTCCGCCATTCTAGCCAACCTTTTATTTTCCGTCCATTTTCACAATGTTCGCCTGTCTCAACTTCAATCCAATCATTCTGCATTCGTATTACGGTGAAACAGTCCTCTTTAGAACCCAATTTTACTATTTCTGAATTCGTAAATGGTTTTGAATAAATATTCTGTGTGTTTTTATCAACTCTTTCAATGCTAAACATATTTTGAAGATATTCTTCCCACGTGTGAAATTCAATGTAATCTGTATTCTTTATCCACATGGTTTTAGTGTCTGAAACATAAATTTCAAAACAGTCAGTTTCATTCGTTTTAGTCCTGAACGAGAATTGGTGATAATCTAACCATAACGATTCTGGCTGCAGCCATTGTTGTTGATTCTCCAAGTCTTTAATATTCCAACTATTGATAGACTCGTCTTTGAAGAACTCAATAGTTTTCACTTTTTTATTTAAATCTGAACCCTCGTAAAAGTCTATTAACGTGTTGTTGTTGTTGTTGAAATTTATTGAGACAATTCCGATTCCTAACTCACTTTGGGAAAGAGAAGTTAATGATACTAAATTTAAAACTAATAATATTATTATTCTCATTGGTTTTTTCGCATTATGCACAACGGTCTTGTGTATGGCTTGTTGCGTGCAAATTAGCGATTAATTTTCGGTTGAGCCACAAGCCAGATTTTTAAATTTTACTATTTATCTTTTTTCTTGGAAATCGTCAAATTTAAAAATTTGGCGACTTTCCAAATATACCTTAACTTTGGTTTAAGCAACTGATTAGCAATGAGCTATACACGTTGTTGGCAAACGTTTTTTAGTCAATTCCTAAATCATTTGTTATTGAGTGTTCCAATTTTATTTCGCTAATTGGTATTCCCAAGTTTTTGTTTATTATTCCAATTACAATTCGCTCAACCACGTATTTGTCCGTTATTTTTTCAATATCAATCAGTTTTTCTTGGTTCAAAGCGATTGTCCAGTCAACTAATTCGCGCAAAGTTCCGCTCGAAACAGGCGTGGTTCGTTTAATCGTTTTAATTCCAAAAATTTTGACGTGAGAACCTAATTCCGGATTAAAATCAAGTGCAACCAATTCAGGCAAATCAAGTCCGATTTCGGTTTTTAGTAGATGCCAATTTTCTTTCAATTCCGTTTGAGTGAGCAATTCCGATATTTTGGTTTCGGGTTTGATTTCTTTTTCGGTCAAATTTAAGTTCCGAAATGCTTTTCTAATTCGATAAAAGACAATTTGGGTTAAGCATTTTTCATTCGGATTGGTGATTATTTTACTGTAAACACAATCCACAAAATTTTGAACGGTATAAATCTTTTCCGCTTCGGAATCCTCAATTCGTATTCCAAATTTGTCTTCAACTGACATCAATAATTCAACGGAATCTAATCCCATTCTCAATTTGGTTTAAATGTTTGCCAACGGTTTCGGCTATGCGCAGTTGCGTACCTTATCCTTGTCTATCCAAATATACCCAAACCGTAGAAAATTTCGCAGAGATTTTCGTCTGAGCAAGAACCAAGCAATTGCGTATAGCCCTTGTTACCACACGTTTTATTCGCGTTGAAATTTCTTTTCGACGCTCAACTTAGCTATCAAATCTTCTGCTTTCTTATTCAGCTTTACAATAGGTAGTTCTTGGTTGTATTCGTAATTTAAATTTGGTTTTGAGATGAACGAAGTGCTATCTATTGACGTTGTCAAGTCAAATTTATCAAAATCCGAGGTATAATTCTTATTCTCTGCTGTGAACCAATAATATCTTAAAGGCTGATGTGTAACAGTTGTGTATTCATTTTCGCCTATTTGATATTGTTTAACTTCCGAGATGATAATTTCTTGCTTGTTATCTAGATAGTATTCTAATGGCTCTGATTGCGAAAGTTTAATTGGTTCAAATTTTCCGCAGTTATCAAATTTCTGAATGAAGTTTGATTCATTTTTGTTCCAGAATGCAAAGAGCTGGTAATAGGTTCTCTTTGGCAGGCAAACTTTCTTTTTCGAATATCCTTTTTTTATGAATGTTATAGTCCCGTATTGAATGTATTGTACAATGAAATAGTCTTTGACGCCCATTTCCTTCATCGATGATTGAATTTGAGAAATATGCTCCATAGCATCTAAGTCGGTGTTATTAATGTTAGAAGTTTTACAGCTAACAAGTAATAAGATTAATACTGTAGTGATTAAATGTCTCAATGTCCAAATGTGTGGTAACGGTCTTGTATAAGAATAGTGCGGTTTTGTGTGCGAGGATTTTCCGAAGGAAAATCAGACGTAACAAAATTGCACTAACCTTTGATTAAGCACTAAACTACGCATTATTTTTATACGTTGTTGTGTGCAGTTTTTATTGTTTTAATCTTTCATTTTTTAATTCTTTCATATCATAAACATTAACTCCAAGAGCTCTAGCATAGTCAGATAGAGCGGAGTCTGATGTTATGAGCATTTCGCAATCTTTGGCACATTCTAAAATCAGCGTATCTGCAAGTCCGAGGTCATAAAATGAATAATTGTTTTCAACCATTTTAGATTCAAGATACTTTTCGGAAGTTATTTTAATTGTTTCGATTATTCTTTTTACATATAATTCTTTTTGACTACCTGTGAACTTATTAAGTAAATTGTCAACTTCAGTCCAGATATTTGGAAGAACTACTATTGATTCTATTTTTTTAATTGCAGAAACTAAATTATGAAAATCTTCCTCTTCATAAATAGACGTTTTACTGTGCTTATTTATTAAAGCAGGATTCATTAATCCTAATATTAAAACTAAAAGAGAGTTAGAATCTATTAAAATCATTACTTTTCATAGATATAAAATCCAATAACATTTTTTTCATTGTCTATTTTTACTTTCTTATAAATTCTATGATATGTAAATCCAGATGTCAAAGCTCCTAGTGGAGACGTTGGTTTATTTGTGTTTTCGACTAAATATGAAACAACAATTTCCCAAATTTTTTCCTCTTTTTGATATTCAGCTTGTTCTAATCTGAAATCTGAATTGTCAAGTGATGAAAGTCCTGACAATTCAGTTTTAGCTATTTGATATAATTCTTTTAAATTCATATTGTCTTTGGTTTGTCAAATTGCACACAACGGTCTCGGCTATGAGTAGTTGCGTGGGTTAGCCTTGTTTTCTCAAATGTACCCAACCCGTAGAAAATTTCGTAGAAATTTTTGGATGACCACAAACCGAGCAATTGTGTATAGCCCGTGTTGTAAAACGTTTATTTAGTAGCAATGAAGCGTTCGATGTTCCTCTTCTTCGTGATAATTTATTTCGCCACTAATAGCGTCGATTAGTAGTATTTCATCCTTTGAATAACATTTCTCCTCGTAAAGCGTGTTGAAAACTTTCCATTCATATTTGTCAGTATGAATATTCCACTCCAATCTCATTGTTATAGGCGATACAGCTTTCTTTAATTTTATTTTCGATACGATGTTTTCGACTTGTTTTTTGGTCAGAAAATTTGAGTTTTCATTTTTGAGCAAATATTCCGGTATTCGCTCATCAAAATACATATCAATAAATTTCAATGAGGTATCAAATTCCATATAAACTCCAAGATGTACATTTTCGAACGTGAAATTTGGATGGTTTAAATCATATAAAACTTCATATCTATCAAAAGGCGAAGAAATCACATCTAAGCTATCAGTTTTGGCTAGCCGAGACTCTTTATCTAAACTGAAGTATTCAATTAAATGTTTTCCGAAATGGGCATTTAATACACTATCTGCTTTCACTAAAATTTGAGAGGCAGTATGATTTTGACCATTGCCATGGTAAGCCATTGAAACAAAAAAGAAAAATGTAATTAAAGGTTTCAATTCTAAATGTTTTACAACGGTCTCAGCTATGAGTAGTTGCGTGGTTTAGCACTTAACTTTGCAAGTACACACCTAACTGAAAATCCGCGAGGATTTTCAGAAGTAGGCGAGAACCAGCAATTACTTATAGCCATTGTTGTACACAGTATTTATTTACTTAATTCTATTTGAAATTTTGTCGCATTAAATGCTGCTTGCAAACCTCTTAAATTTGTTTCAGATTTATTTTGTTCAAATAATTCAGCCAAGTATTCAGCTTGTTTGGTCACATTATCATTCTCCTTTTTAAATATTTGATATTTTAAAAGAATCAAATTCGCCATGATTTTATCTGAAATAGTTATATCACCTTGGTTTAGGTATTCCTTTATTGTACTTCCTATCTCGGAATCGTTTTCAGATAGTTCATCGAATAAGTAAGCATTAGCCAAGTCAGATTTATTCATAGTTGAGTAATCGTTTTGGTCAGACATATCTTTTCGGTAAGTCATTTTGTTGCCATTTAGAAAATACCATCTGGTGTAAGAATCATTTTCCATTTTGATTTCTTTTTCAAAAGCTTTTTTCTTTACAGTCCAATTTGTGAAAGCAATCAAAAGTTCAGTTCCGTCATCTTTCTTTAATATGGTAAATCGAATCAAGTAATTTCTTTTCCCTGGTTTTTCAATTTCGATGTCTAATTTATTTTCTACAGAAACATATTTTTTCAATGCTTTTAGAACTGATGAAACATCTTCAGGACTTGCTTCAGGAAATAAGTTTTCTCTTAAAAACAAATCAATGTATAAGTAATGAGTTAAATAAAAATCATCCATTTTCAGATAATTCGCCTCTGTCAAATGTTCGGTTTTGATATTGATTTTGTCTGATTGAGAATATCCAAAATTTGTGAATATTGCTAAAAGTAAAAGTGTGATTATTTTTCTGTTCATTCTGTTGGGTTATATTGTGTACAACGGTCTCGGCTATGAGTAGTTGCGTGGTTTAGTACTTAACTTTGCAAGTACACACCAAGTTGGAAATTCCGCAGGAATTTCAAAAGTAGGCGAGTAGAAGCAATTACTTATAGCCATTGTTGTATGCTGGCTTTTAAAGTCTCATCATTACCTCCGTTAATTTATTTTTTCTAATTTTCCATTGAAATTCTCTTAACTCCTCTATTTCAATGTTGCCATCTTTCGCTTTTAAAGTTTCAATGAAATCTCTTACCGTTTTGTCATTCCTTTGCCTTAATATGCAATGGTAAGTTAGTCCAACAAAGAAATATCCATCTTCTTTAGCTCTTTCAATAAATTCGACTTTGTGGTCAGCTAGATCTACAACTTTACCATTAATTTCAGCGTACCCATTTTGATATTCACTGTATGATATGTGATGCTCATCATCAACAATTGCAGTATGAAATGTCTCTTCTCCTTCAACAATAAATGGTTCTGACTTATTATGATGAACTAAAATGAAGTCATTAAAAACACTGTTGTCATAGAATACCCAAATTTCTTTTATTGAGTATTCTGAATCCCAAAATTTCCAGGTAGCTAACCCTTTTCTTGTTAGTGTAAAATCAATATTTCCAGAACCATCGTGCCACCACAGTTTATTATCAAATAGTTCTTCATTATCCTTAAAGGTTTGGAAAAGACTATCTATTCGTTCTAAATCATTGCTATGAACAAAGCCCCAGTTATTTTTTGGAAAATTACTACGAACAACTCTATTAAAGTCGTACATATATTCGAAAATATCTTTTTCTCTACTATCCTTTATATATTGTTTGATGTCTGCAATGCTTTGGAATCTTTGGCTTGGTTCATTTTTTAAACAATTTTCAATAACTCCATTAAACATTCTCTCATCTTCTATTTTGAGAGAAATTCTTTTTCTTCCCGTGCCTCTGTGTGTATTTCCTGTAGCAAACCATTGTAGAATTTGGCCAATTGCATATATATCCATAGTCGGATGTGAATCTTTGCCGGCTATTTCTTGTTCTGGTGCAGAAAAAAGTCTATTACCAATTCTTTCATTCTTGACAGTTTTTGCTCGGATTTCAAAAATTTCAGGATTGTAACTGGCGATTCCAAAATCTGCTAAAACATATTTTCCATCTTTAACTAAAATGTTTTCTGGTTTTAAGTCTCGATGAATAATGCCTTGACTATGTATTTCATCTACTGCATCCAATAAAAAATTAAGTAGTTTAATGAAATTTTGACCCTTGTTTTCTGATTCATCAAGTTTTAATGAACTTTCATATTCCTTCATCATTATCACTGGAATAATCGCAGAACCCTCTTCATCCTCGAGGTTTAGCAAATCGTAATCCACATATTTAACGATGAAATTCGTTTTCTCAATAGTTACTATGTTGAAATATTCTGCTAAAAAACGCTCGGTCTTTGTTTTTAGAGATTTTCCAGAGGTATTACTCAAAAGAAATTTGAAAGCAAATGTCTTTCCGAAAATTTCACCTTTGTATACAATTCCGTTGCCACCTTCACCAATTTTATCAATCAAATTTATTTCTCCAACAGAAAGCTGAATCTTATTTTTATTGTCTTTTAAATATCTTGAAAATCGTTCTTTCATTTTGTTATTTCAGCTTGCATACAACGGTTATGTATAAATATAGTTGCGGGTTTGCGTGCGAAGAATTTCCGAAGGAAATTTAGATGTAGCAAATACGCAACTGCCTTTATTTTAGCACTAAACCGCAATTATTTTTATACGGTGTTGTGCATAGTTTTTATTCACATACTTTATTTTTTTCAATCCACGGATTAATAAATTTCCTTTCAGTTCCGAGTATTGTTTTCATTTCGGGTTCGTCGAAAATTAGATAGAAATTTTTGTCTTTTTCCACGTATTTAAATTTCAATTCAGTACAATATTTTCCAGTGCCGTGATTTACGAGCATACTTATAATTCCATCTTCAATTTTTATGTCTTTCACGGATTCCACCATAATAAAATTAACTTTTATATCAGAAGGAATTTCTTTTTCACTATAATTTCCAAGGTCATTCATTTCAATCATTTCGTCAACGATTTCTTGAATCCATTTGTCAATAGATTTTTCTTGGTTGATTTGGATGTTTGAAATTCCAATCAAAAATGTCAGTAAAATTATTTTCATATTCTGTTTCTCAAATTATGCACAACGGTTTGGGCTATGAACAGTTGCGTGGGTTAGCACGGACTTCTACAAGTAAACTGCAAGCTGAAAATTCCGCAGGAATTTTCAGGATAAGCCTGTAATAGCAATTGTTTATAGCCATTGTTGTAAAACGTTTTTTACTCCAAATATTCTACATCAGAACGAACTTTTTCACGCCATTTATTTCCGTATTTTTCGTCCATTAGTTCAAATATCCGTTCGTTATATTGTTCAATACATTCCGAAATTGGTGGTTCACAACCAAAATCAAAATATTTAACTTTAAATCTTTTCTCAAATCGATTGCCGGAAGGTGAGTTTGCAATTGGTGCAATTGAACCAACAAGTAATAAATTTGCCGTTCCGTTTTTCCAGTCAGATTCTGCACGTTCAGCATTATATTCACAATCCGCTTTTAATTCAAACGTCACGTTATTAATTCCGTTTTTCGTTTCGACGTCAAACTTTTGTTTTCAGTAACCGAATGCAGAGATCTCTATAATATATTTTTGATTAGGTTCAAGATATTCAATTCGGAAATTACCTAAACTGTCAGCCATAATTAATGGTTGTTTAGTAATCAATTCTTGAACATAAATATCCGAAATTGGTTTTTCTCCTGAAACTCCGCTAATCACCTTTCCTACGATTTCAGTTTGTCCGTATATAATTCCGCAAACTAATATTAAAATCAGTTTGATAATGTTTTTCTGTATGTTCAGATTTTTCTTCAAATGTTTTACAACGGTCTAGGCTATGCGCAGTTGCGCGGTTCATCCTTATTTTTCCAAATATATTCAAACCGTAGAAAATTCCGCAGGAATTTTCGGATGAGCAATGACAGAGCAATTGCGTATAGCCATTGTTGTAAAACGTTATTATTTATAAACTCTTTCATAAATTCCTATTTCGCAACCGCTACATGTGCTCAATATAGAATTTCTCTTTTTAATATGTTTAATTAGTATTTCATCCAACTTGCTTAGTTCGAAACTGGTGTTCTCGTCTAAATATTCCAAAGCGTCTACTCCGTAAGTTTGTAATTCTGGATTAAATGATTTTAACCATTCTCTAAACTTTTTCGCATTCCTTTTTTTATCGAATTTGAAATCATTATATCTTGGTATTTTGTAAGAAATAGGCGCATATCCACAAAAGTATCCGTAAATATGATAAGATAATACCTGACTGATAAAGTCTTCTTTTTTTAAGTTGGTTTGGTAGAATACATTATGATTACTTAAATATTCGTCAAACGTAGTTTCTTCAAAGTAAAATTCGGTGTCTTTTCGATAAGTATCAAAACTTATTAAACCTACTATGATATTATTTTTTTTGAACGTATGAACATTATACGATTTATTTTTTATCTGTTTGTTATCAGGATAATTAATGTTTACTTCATATACTGATTCGGTTAAACCGTAGTCGATATCTCTAGCATATAGGAATCCGCCAAAACTATATTTAGGATTAACCTCTCTTATGGTTTTGAAATCAATCAACTTTAAAGTGTCCAAATCAAAATTTTGGTATTCTTTAAAATAGTTCTGAATTTCAGCTACCGCGTTCATTTCCGCTTGACTTTGAGAAAAAGACAATAATGGAATAAGCAATAAAATAAAAAAGTTTAGTGTCCTCAAAGGTGTTTATTAAAATGTTTTACAACGGTTATATAAACAAACCTAAGCCATTTATTACCAGTTTACAATACTATATGGTAGGTATATGCAAACCTTTTGATAGATTTGAACATAATTCACTTTTGGTAGTATATGCAAACCTTTGACGATTTTAGGCAGTTAATGACCATTAAAAGGTATGCGCCCAACACTATTGATTCTTATCGTGGTTTACTCATTGCCTTTCAAAAATTCCTAGGGCATGATCATCCTATCGACGAGTTGCAGGATCGTCAAATAAAAGAGGCAGTAAGCGAGGTAGTCGTAGCAAAGTCTCTTGCCGTTGCCACGCAAAAGCAACTACTGTCTGCACTAAAACTCTATTTTAAAGAGATGCACAGACGCGATCTTGACTTTTATAGCGTCTATCCTAGAGTAAAGCCTAGACCTATTCCAGTGATTTTGAGCACGCAGGAAGTAGGAGCAATTTTATCGCATACCAAAAACTTGAAACATAAAGCCATGCTAACGCTAATTTATGCGTTGGGATTACGCAGCGGCGAGCTCATCAATCTCAAAATCAGCGACATCGACAAACATCGCAAGCTGGTACACATTAAAAGTTCCAAAAACAAAAAGGATCGTATCATTCCTTTTCCTGATGGTCTGGGCGAGCTTTTAAATAAGTACTACAAGGAATACCAACCTACGGAATTCTTATTCAACGGCCAGTCCACAAATCAGTACCACGCGCAAAGCCTGCGCAAGGTGTTCCACAAATCGTGTAAGCTTGCTGGAATCAACAAGAAAGTTACACTGCACAGTTTGCGCCACGCCTATGCCACGCACCTCATGGATGCAGGAACTGATTTGCGTGTCATTAAGGAATTGCTGGGTCACAACAGTATCAAGACAACATTGATCTACACGCATGTAACCAATAAAACGCTTCAACACTTGCCCAATCCGCTGGATTTTATCAAATAACTCACCGATCAAATTCATATTTGATATAAACTATTTCCACTTAATCAAAAAAGCCGATTCCATTAAGAATCGGCTTTGATAAATTAGAAAATAGCTATAAACTATTTTTGTCGCTCGTATTTACTCATGTAGCGCTCGTATAAATCTTTTTGCCTGGTGTCCAGCGAGATGTCACGGCCGTCGATAAAGGCGCGAGTCAATTTATTGGTACGCATGTCCAACGCATTGCCCTGTGATATGAATAGGGTAGCGCTCTTACCTTCTTCCAGCGAGCCATAATCAGCGTCTATGCCTAGGATCTTGGCAGGATTGAGCGTTATCATCATCAAGGCTTGTTCCGCATCCACGCCATGGCCAGTGAGCGTTCCTGCATAGAATGGCACGTTGCGCACCTGGTGACGCTCCATACTACCAGAATTCTCCAACGCAACGGTGACTCCAGCATCTGCTAGGATTTTTGGAAACTTGTACGGCATGTCAAAGTCGGCGTCCTCACGTGCCGGTAAGTTATGTACACGACCTGCGAGTACGGGAACTCCAGCGGCCGCAATGTCACCAGCTATTTCCTGTGCACCACGAGCTCCTACCAGTACTAGGTTTTTTACATTGTTAGCTTTCGCGAAAGCTAACACATCAACAATCGCCTTCTCACCAGATACATGCATGTACAAGTTTGCATTGCCGTCCAGAACACGTCGCATCGCCTCCATTTTCAAGTCCTTGTCTGCTGGATTGTCTGTAGATTTATAAGCGACCGCTTGACGCATAAAGTCGCGCAGTGCCTCAATGTCCTCATCATAATCCTTGCTAGGCTCGATAGGCCCGTAATTAGGCCACGATCCCGATCTACGGAAGCTGGCAGGCCAGTTCACATGAATACCATCATCCATGCGCACGGCAGCATCTTCCCAGTTCCACGCGTCTAGTTGCACCACGCTGGACTGTCCAGAGATGCGACCACCACGCGGTACCGTTTGAGCGATCAATATACCATTGGGCCTCATGGTTTCTACCACGCGAGACTCTGCATTGTAAGCAATTATACTACGTATATGCGGATTAAAAACTCCCAACTCGCGCTGGTCGTCACTGGCATTTACGGCATCAACTTCTACCAATCCTAGCGTAGTGTTGGCAGCAATAAAGCCAGGATACACGTGCATTCCTGTGGCATCAATAACCTCACCTTTGGGTGCCATTCTTACCGTGGTAGCATCTGCAATGGCGGTGACTTTCCCGTTTTCTATAACAATGACTGAATTTTCAATTACCTCGCCATTACCTATATGAGCGGTACCATTCATAATGGTGTAAGCTCCAGTCTGTGGTGCGGCTGGCATTTGTTGGGCTAGGGCAGTGGTGCCTAGCATCGCCAGTACTATATATAATATGTTTTTCATGTCTTTCATTTTACCAGTGTAGCGTTTCACATTCATACAAGGTCTTGGTGGATTGTTTGGCAAGCTGCGTTTTCAAGCCTTTGTTTTTTGCCATAATCATTTCGTTTGTCAACTGTTGACGTTCCTTTTTTATGCTTTCGCGAAAGCTAACATCACGAGATTTCTCAAAGAACACAATACCATCTACCAGGGTATATTCCGGGATCGCCTTGATGTCTAGCGGATTGTGGTTCCACAAAACGATATCTGCATCTTTACCTTCCTTGATGCTACCTACACGGTCGTCGATATGCAGCAGTTTTGCAGGATTGAGTGTGACAAACTTCCAGGCTTCTTCCTCGCTCACGCCACCGTATTTTACAGCCTTGGCAGCTTCCTGGTTCAAGCGTCGTGACATTTCTGCATCATCACTGTTAAACGCGGTAAGAACGCCTTGTGAATGCATGATGGCACCATTGTAAGGTATGGCGTCGTTCACTTCATACTTGTAAGCCCACCAGTCGCTAAAGGTTGATCCACCAGCGCCGTGTTCTCTCATCTTATCAGCCACCTTGTAACCTTCTAGAATATGCGTGAATGTGTTGAGTGTGAAACCGTATTTCTCGGCCACCTTCATCATCATGTTGATCTCGCTCTGTACATAAGAGTGGCAGGTCACATAGCGCTCGCCGTTGAGAATCTCAACCAGCGTTTCCATCTCCTCATCATAACGGAAGTTGTTATCGCCTCTAGACTTGTCATATTCCTGCGCACGTGTAAAGTAATCTTCAAAAACCTGCTCGACACCCATGCGCGTTTGCGGGAAACGTATGCCGTTCTGGTATCTGGACTGCTTCACGTTCTCACCCAGCGCAAACTTGATAAACTTAGGTGAATTGTCATAGATCATCTCCTGCGGGCTATAACCCCATTTAAGCTTGATGATCGCACTACGGCCACCAATGGGATTGGCACTACCGTGCAGCAGTTGCGAAGTCGTAACGCCACCAGCAAGATCACGGTAGATGTTGATGTCCTCGTGATCAACAACGTCCTCGATGGTAACCTCGGCAGTACTGTTATGTCCAGCCTCATTTACACCTTGATCAATGGCGATGTGCGAGTGCTCATCAATAATACCACTAGTTAGGTGCATGCCGCTGGCATCAACCACTCTAGCGCCACCAGCGCTCAGGTTTTTACCTACTTTAGAAATCTTACCGTTCTTGACCAGTACATCGGTATTCTCAAGAATACCAGCATCTTCATTAGTCCATACGGTCGCGTTTTTAAATAGGATGGTTTCTGCTTTGAGTTTTGTTTTAGAGCCGTAAGCCACATTAGGATAGGTCATGTTGCCTAGATCGGTGATCATTTCTTGATCGGCTTCATCCTCTTTATCGTCATCGTCTTTTTCATCTTCTGCTTTCTTATCGGCTTGTTTTCTAGCGACAAAGGATCTTTCAATCCCATTAGGTAAGTAAACCTTTCCTTTCAACATCTGCGGATTACTCTCGGTCAATTTCATGCTCCAGCGCGTGTAGGTTTTATCATCAGCGTCCTTTTGGGATGTCGTGATGGTAATCCAGTCGTCGTTGCGCACGATCTTGCTGCCTAATTTTGTGCTGTCCAGCATGACTTTAACCGTCTTTGCATCGCCGCTGATAGCCAATTCATATGTGTCGCCGTTTACTATGGCTTCATAAGTTCCATCCACGTTGAGTAAACCACGATCTTTCAACACATGCTTGGATCCTTGAACCCAATTTTCATAAACATCAGTGTCTTTTTCAAAAAGCTCGCCACTGGTAACGATAAAGTTTGCGTGCTTTCCTTTTTCCAAGGTTCCAATAGAAGAACTCAAGTTAAGCAATGCTGCTGGTGTGGTTGTTAGTGCAGCTAGTGCTTGATCTGCGGTCAATCCATATTGCATGGCACGCATCAATTTTGCATGAAGCTCGTCAGGTGATTTTAAACCATGTGTAGTAATACTGTATTTCACGCCAGCATCGGCCAATTTTTTAGGATTAGCAGGTGCTTGTTTCCACTCACGCATGTCAGCGAGATTCACGTACCATTCTTGGTAAGGGTCAGTCACGTCATAAGCATCTGGGAAATTGATCGGTAAAATTAGTTGTGCATTGGTAGCTTTAATGGCATCCACCATCTCTAGCGCATCTTCACCACCTACAATGACAAATTGCTTGCCTACGCGATCACCGACCTTATCTGCTCTTAATACATTTTTCTTATTTCCAGCTTCTATGTATTGAACCAGGTTCTTATTGGCATTCAATGCCTCTAGTGAGCGGTCTTTGGTTTTGGAATTGCCAGCGGCATACCAGTCTGCATCAAAGTGTGATTGACGTAACAAAGCCATAGTTCCCATAAGCGAAGTAGGATAGGACTGGTTCGTCTGTCTACTACGGTCAAATGAGAAAAACTGACCACTCTTATTATTCAGGATACGTTGCGAGTCGTCACCATTATTATTTAGCGCGACAACCATACCAGTACCACGAGCGATACCGTCGTGTAAGTGCGTTTGTACCACACCATAACCAGCTTTCATCATGCTTTCGGCTTTCTTTGAGTCGTACTCGTAAAAGTCGATGGCATCCTGCTCGGCACGTATGTGGTCGTTCCAGTAAAAACCTTGTCGACCTTCATCGTATTGTTGACCGCGTGACTCATTCTTAGGAACCGTCATTCCAAAGTCTGCATAGGTCTCAATGAACGATGGGTAAATAAAAGTGCCGGTAGCATCTTCTACTACGGCATTTTTAGGAATCTTAATGTTGCGACCTACGTCCACAATTTTGCCGTCCTTAATCAGGATCGAGGCGTTTTCTAACTTCTTTCCCGGACTCGTGATGATAGTCGCACCAGTCAAGGCACGCATCGACTTACTCACTGCCGATATATCATCATTATTGGGAAAGTATTCTTGGCCTTGCGCGGTCATCGCCGCCATCGCCAGAATGGAAAAAAGTATTTTTTTCATATACATGGTGGTTTAAAGACCTTAAAGATAGGAATAAGGAAATAGTGATAACAGCAAGATTAGCACTACTTATAATGATTAACTAACAATGCCACCACATAAGAATAGGTGCGCATACCATCAGGCTGGTTGTTTGCTTTGAGATAGGTGTTGTAGGTAGCCTGAGATGCTTGCTCGATAATGTTATTATCGTATGGTGCCCAAAAATCTCGCAGTTCTTGCCAGTTTTTAAAAACACCTCGCTTAATGTCAGGTTTTAATTCTTCATATAGAGCTGGATCGCGTCGGTACAAATCGTTAAGACAGTATTTCAATGCAAAAATACTCGCGCTGTATTGGAAATACAGGTCCTCATGATTCATGCCAGTGATGACGGCTATGAAATTGGCCTCGTTTTCCTTGGCAAACCCTAATTGGTGAGACATCTCATGCAAAATGAGTACTGGCGTCTTAAAGTTATTGATGTTACCGTTGGTATGTGCCTCGCCGGTAATGGGATTGAGGTAACCGCTATAACCCATATAGGTAAGCGGCCATGTAAGGAGCGATCTCTTGATACTAGGTTGTCCATAATCCAGCTGCGGATATACGCTTGCGATTCTTTCAAAACCGCTTGGAGCCAAATCAAATAGTTCTTCCTGAGAGCGATCAAAAGCCACAGCCAGCGTATCATTTTGCTGCAATTGACTGTGTAGCATATTACTGGTTGCAATCAATTGCTGCGATACTTGCTGTAATTCTGCCGTGGTATAATCTGCATCTATATTTAATACCTTATTCAGTGGCTGGCGGTAATAATTAAAACCCCAAGCCAGGTGAAAGAACAGCAATAGGATATTTGCAGTCAGGAATAGTTGCGTGTACCGCTTTCTTGCCTGCCGATAGGCACGGCGCGACTCCTGCATTGAGCGTAGTCGAAGTGGCGCAATAAGTTCCCATCGATAAACTATCAACCAGCGCAGCATCAATAGTCCACCGACTACATAAACAACATCGCCAAAAGAAAACGGCAGCCATCCTAAACCTATGCGCATGGCGCGAGCTATATACGGATAGATGCCGGTGCTGTAGTAGGTTTCTATGAAATTTGGGAATGACCTTAGGATACGGTAGCCTATAATTTGAATCGCAAGCGATGTAAAGGACAAGATAAGTACCCAGCTTTTCTTCATGACGCTAATCTATTAATAGGATTTTACAAACTAGGTATTGTGGTGACTTTTTCCCGACCTTTGATCAAAATAACATCCTATGAATATCGTCCTTGCCGACTTTAATCTACACACGCCGTTATTGCCTTTCACCTATACGCGACCAACATCGCACATACGTTGCGGTATATTGACCATGGCTCAACGATGGGAAAAAATGCTGGACGCAACAGCTAGCTATTTGACGCAGGATTATCTGCAAACCAAATACCAGCTTGAGGAAACCGATGATAACCTTGTAGTGGCTGGACATATCTTTGCTACTGAGAAACTCGCCAAAGCAATTCTCAATCTAGAGCTAGGTCAAAAACTCATGGGTGGTAATCATGTCATCGCTTATAGAGCCAGTAAGATCCATACACCAACTATCGAGCTCACTCAAGTGCTTTTTACAGATGAAGAAGTCGATGGAATTTTTAATACTTGGGATATCTTTTCAAAAAATGGTAAAGCACTACAAGCAGATTTTGAACTGATCACCGCTGGCAGAAAAAGCCAACCCATTCCAGAAACGGTACAGACTGTCAATCCAGAAAACATTTTTATTGAGGAAGGCGCAAAACTGCAATTTGCCATACTCAATGCATCGACTGGTCCGATTTATATTGGCAAAAATGCCGAGGTCATGGAAGGCAGCATCATACGCGGTGGTTTTGCACTATGTGAACACAGCGCTACAAAACTAGGAACTAAGGTCTATGGCCCGACGACGGTAGGCCCACATTCCAAAATTGGCGGTGAGGTCAACAATAGCGTCATCTTTGGTTATTCAAACAAAGGTCATGAAGGCTTCCTAGGCAACAGCGTACTAGGCGAGTGGTGTAACATCGGTGCAGATTCTAACACCAGCAATCTCAAAAACAATTATGCCGAGGTCAAATTGTGGAATTATGAAACAGGTAGGTTTGCAAAAACTGGTTTACAATTCTGTGGGCTCATGCTAGGCGATCACTCAAAATGTGGCATTAATACCATGTTCAATACAGGAACCGTAGTTGGTGTAAGTGCCAATATTTACGGTGCTGGCTACCCGCGCAATTTCATTCCATCCTTTAATTGGGGTGGCCCGCAAGGAAACATGGTTTACAAGACAGATAAGGCCTATGAAGTGGCAGATGTCGTGATGAAACGCCGTGGCTTATCGTTGCAGCAAGAAGATAAAGATATTCTCGACGCAGTTTTTGAGCGTACCAGACAGTATCGCAAGGCTTAATCTACCTTCTCATAACGTTCTGCACAGGCTTCCATACACTGATAGCGTACTTCAAGGATCTTACCATTAAGTTCAAAAGCTGCGATACAGCCGCCTTTATTGAAGCTCTTGGTGGTCATGTCTAGTTCGGCTGTTTTGCCAGCGGTAAAAAAGTTGCCCACACAAACGTTCTCGTTGGATACAACGGTACCTTCCTTTTTAAAAGTCAAGGTCTTATCGCTATCTGTTTCTTGAAATTTAGCACTGCCATTACCAGGATCTGCAAGAGAATGAGTGATTCTCCAGGTACCATAAATAGGCGATTTTGATTCGGTAGTATTTGATCCACAGGAGACAAAAAGTAGGGCAACTGCGATGATAGTTAGGGCTTTCAACGTGAGTAATTTAAGGTTAAGATACATCATTTATCGATATCAGGTCATTTTACATTTTCAATCATACTTTGCTATCTTTCCTGTTTATCAATTTATAAGCATGAGAATTCTAGTAATAATTGCAATAATCCTGGCTGGTAGCACCTTAACTTCTTGTAAGGCGAGAAAAAATGTTGATGATTTAGCTTTCGCGAAAGCGCAATCAACCAAAACACCTCAACAATTCAAGGGCTTCTTCAATTTCAATTATGATGTAAACAAGGGCGCTATATCGCTAGAAGTCAAAGATCTAGATAGCGAATTTCTCTACGTACACGCGCTGGCAACAGGATTGGGATCCAATGATATAGGATTGGATCGAGGCCAGTTGGGTGGTGGCGTTGTGGTAAAATGGATCAAGGCAGGCAACAAATTACTGCTCGTTCAACCCAATTTATCCTATCGTGCAATTACCGAAAATAACGAAGAACAAGCCAGCGTGGAAGAGGCTTTTGCACGATCTGTACTGTATGGATTTGAGATCAAAAAGACCGTTGATGACGTCCATACCATTGACTTGACACCATTCCTACTAGAAGATGCTCATGGCGTGGCACAACGATTAAAATCTAGAAACCAGGGAATCTACAAAATAGATAAATCGCGCAGCGCATTGTGGATGGAAAATACTATGGCATTTCCCGATAATGTGGAGTTTCAAGCCATGCTCACATTCACTGGTGAGCCTAAAGGTAGCGACCTGCGTAGCGTGGCTCCAGATGCGAGCAGCGTGAGTGTGATCCAGCATCACAGTTTTGTACGCTTGCCTGATGATCAGTATGAACCTAGAGAATTTCACCCGAGATCAGGATCATTTTACACTAGTTATCTAGATTACAGTACACCTATCTCGCAGCCCATTCGGAAGCGATTGATCACCAGACATAGACTCGCCAAAAAGAATCCAGAACTAGCTATGAGTGAGCCAGTAGAGCCTATCATCTACTATCTGGATCCTGGTACGCCACAACCAGTGCGCGATGCGCTTATCGATGGTGCCAGTTGGTGGAACGAGGCTTTTGAAGCTGCAGGATATAAAAATGCCTTTCAGGTAAAAATGTTACCTGCTGATGCACATCCACTAGATGTGCGCTACAATGTGATACAATGGGTGCATCGCAGTACGCGTGGCTGGAGTTATGGTGGCTCGATAACAGATCCTAGAACTGGCGAAATCATAAAAGGGCATGTTTCATTAGGTAGTTTGCGCATACGTCAGGATTACATGCTGGCGCAAGGAATGCTAGATAAGCCTTTTGCAAACGGTCAGGAATCACCAGAAATGCTAGAAATGGCACTGGCTCGTATCAGACAACTAGGCGCGCATGAGGTAGGTCACACGCTGGGTTTTGCCCATAATTTTGCTGCGAGCATGAGCGATCGCGCTAGTGTCATGGATTATCCGCATCCCAAGTATGATTTGAAAAATGGCAAGATTGATCTATCTGATGCTTATGATACAGGCATAGGTGAATGGGATAAATTGACGGTGCAATATTCTTATGGCGATCCAGCGGCTGGACAGTCGCAGGAAGAATACTTGCAATCCATTTTACAGAAAGCCATTGATCAAGATTTGCTCTTCATTACAGATAGTGATGCGCGCGCTAGCAGCGGTGCGAGTGCAGACGCACATTTATGGGATAGCGGAGAAAGCGCCGTCGATGAATTGGAACGTATCCTTAAGGTACGTCAGGTAGCTATGAAGCAATTTGGCCTGGATAATATTCCTAATGGGCAACCTATCAGTGTTCTGGAAGATGTTTTCGTACCAGTCTATTTCTCACACAGGTATCAGGTAGAGGCGGCTAGCAAGTTATTAGGTGGTATGAGATACAGCTATGCTATTAAAGGAGACCCTAAGTTCACTTATGTGCAAAAAGCAGAGCACGAAAAAGCGCTAAAAGTATTATTAAACACACTTGATGTGAATCAATTGACCATACCAGAAGATTTGTTGACTTTGTTTGCGCCTAGGTCTTATGGGTACAATCGCGACCGGGAAAGCTTCAAATCCCAAACGGGCGTCGCTTTTGATCCAGTTGCTGCAGCTGTCACTAGTGCTGACATCACACTGGATCTCATGCTCAATGCAACAAGACTCAACCGCATCGCACAACAAGAAATTTATGGTGATAATCTTGAATTGTCTGAGATGATTGAAGAACTAACCGATAAGATTTTCTCTAACGACACAAACACAGCTTATGAGCAATTAATTACTGACAGAATCAAAGAACAATACGTCAACAAATTGCTGATGGCTACTAATTCATCCAGTATCAATGCTGTGGTTAAAGGCCAAATTCTTGCTCAAATCAGTAGGATAGAGAGCCTATTAAGTAAATCGAGTAATCCAACGGATAAGGTATTGCTGCAAAGCATTGAACAAGCAAGACAGCATCCTGAAATGATCAAAGAATTACCAGTTGCAAAAATTCCAGATGGTAGTCCGATAGGTAGTTGTGGAATGTAGATTCTTGAAATCCCAAATCCCAAATCCCAAATTCCAAACTCCAAATCCAAAACTGAGGACTGAGGCTTCTCGAAGTCCGATTGTTAAAAATCCTAAATTCCAAATTTCGAGCAGAATGCTTGTTCGAGCGTAGTCGAGAACTACTTATGTGAGAAATCCCAAATCCCAAATCCCAAATCCCAAATCCCAAATCCCAAATCCCAAATCCCAAATTAAAGCAAAATGCGTGTTCGAACGCAGTCGAGAACTAATTGTCATGAAGTTTAAAATTCAGATTGTCAGTATCTAAATACTAAATACTAAATACTAAATACTGAATACTGAAAACCGAACACTGAATAATCGAGGACAGAGGCCACTCGAAGTCCGATTGAAAGTTTAAATAAAACAACGGATTCTTTACAATCCACCTACCGCAGCCTCAGCACAACGTTCACCGTCCATGGCTGCACTGACAATACCACCGGCGTAGCCACCACCTTCACCGCACGGATATAGATTTTTTATTTGTGGATGTTCCAGCGTTTCAGTGCGCGGTATTTTTACGGGAGATGATGTTCTAGATTCTACACCTACTATGTTGGCTTCATTGGTATTGTAGCCATGCATTTTGTGACCAAAAGCTGCAAAGCCTTTTCGCAATCTACTGCCTATGAGTTTGGGTAATAAACTATGTAACGGCGCACTATGCAATCCAGGCTGATAAGAGGTTTCATTGAGAGTATCGGACAGTTTACCATCAACAAAATCCGTCAATCGCTGTGCTGGAGCCGTTTGTGATTTACCGCCTGCGGTAAAAGAAAGTTGTTCTAGATTTTTTTGAAATTCCAATCCAGCCAGCGCGCCATGTTTTTCAAATGATTTGAGATCGGTATCGGCATTGATTTCGACCACTATGCCAGAGTTGGCAAACTTATTATTGCGTCGCGATGGCGACATACCATTGACTACGACTTCGCCAGATTGGGTGGCAGCAGGAACGATAAAACCACCAGGACACATACAAAAAGAATAGACGCCGCGGCCTTTTATTTGCTGTACCAGACTGTAAGACGCAGCTGGCAACAACTCGCTACGCTCGCCGTCACAACTGTATTGAATAGAATCAATGATATGTTGCGGATGCTCAACACGCACGCCCATGGCAAATGATTTGGCTTCAATCGTCACTTTTTTGCGATGCAGTAATTCAAAAATATCTCTAGCGGAATGGCCTGTTGCTAGTATCACTTTATTTACGGCGACTTCATCTTGATCATTTAATATTAATGAGGTTATCGCATCATTTCTTAAAATAAAATCAGTGACTCTCGTCTCAAAATGGATCTCACCACCATACTGTAAGATGGTTTCCCGTATGCGCTGGATGATTTTGGGTAGCTTGTTCGTACCTATATGCGGATGCGCATCTACTAGAATTTCGTTAGTCGCGCCATGAAAAACCAAGTTTTCAAAAATGCGACGCACATCGCCACGTTTCAAACTGCGCGTGTATAATTTACCATCGCTGTATGTTCCTGCGCCACCTTCGCCAAAACAATAGTTGGAATCCTCGTCAACCACATGATCCTGATTGATGGCCTTGATATCGCGACGTCGTTTTTGCACATCCTTGCCACGTTCATAAACTACTGGTTTGTAGCCTAATTCCATACAACGCAATGCTGCATACATTCCAGCTGGGCCAAAGCCGATGATATGAACTTTTGACGCCTTAGAAACGTCTTGATAATCAAATTTATATTCGGATTCTTGAGGTAGAGGCTCGTTTATGTAAACGGCTATCTTGTAATTAAAAACCACAATCTTTTTGCGTGCATCAATAGACTTACGCAATACCACGATGCCGTTGATATTTGACACATCTTCACCTAGGTGTAAAGCAGCTCTTCTTGTAAGATCAGGATCTTGCTCTTCTTCAGGCAAACTTACTCGCAGCTGTATCTCTTTAATCATGCTGCAAAGCTATGGATTATAAATGCTTATTCACTAACTCTAATATAGTGCGGACGCCTTTCTTTAACGTAATATTCTTTACGTTCATTTTCACTTTTGAAAATCAGAGGATCCATGCTATAACTCACAAAGTGACCATCATTCGTTCTAGTTCTTTTAGTGAATAGCAAATCATTCTTACCATCGTTTTTCATCTTGAACTCCCAAATATCACCAGTTGAGAATTTTAAAGTGATCATGTTATCTCCAAAGCCATTGATATCTTCAGGGTCAGGAACTATTCTGAATTCTTTGCGATCATAGAGAGTGTCATCTTTCTTTTTATAGAATTCAATTTCTCTAGATTCAATAATTATTTTCTCATGTTTTGGGTAATTGCTTATTTCTGAATTAAAGATCCATGTACCGCGCATCTTTTTAAATTCAGCCTCGTGATATCTAAACAAAATCCATTCAATTTGATCGCCTGCTTCACTCTTTTTTAGCTTCCTATAGTCGTGCATGTAGACCTTGTGATAATTTCTCAAAGCATCCAAATCATTAGAATCTTTTAATGCCTCGCGCGCTTTTGTAACAAAGTCGTTGAGTTTAGGCTCATCGTCTTGGCCATAGGAAAATACATAGCAAAAAAGAAGTAAGGTCAAAAGCTGGTACCTCATAACTTGATTTTTCAAATTTTGAATGATGTGGATGGACGATGGTCTTAATCCTATTATATTTAAAGATATGAAACAATCTATCTATTTCTTATTGACTTTTACGTCGTTCATTCTAAATGCACAACAACAGTATTTCCCACAATCAACCGCTAGCTGGGAAACTATTTCCTATCAAGAAGCTGGACTGGATGCAGATAAGATGGATGATGTGGTAGCTTTCGCGAAAGCTAACGAGTACAAAGGCTCCAGAGATTTGAGAATAGCTATTCTGGATGGATTCAAGAAAGAACCATTCCATGAGATATTGGGTCCTACCAAAAAGCGCGGTGGTCCAGCAGGCATGATCTTGAAAAATGGAAAGATCGTCAAGGCTTGGGGCGACGTAAATCGAGTGGACATGACATTTTCTGTCACAAAAAGTTTTCTATCAACCGTTGCAGGTATAGCATTGGATAAAGGATTAATTGCTAGCGAGAATGACACCGTAGCAAATTATGTTTGGGATGGCACCTTTGCTGGTAAGCAGAATTCGCAGATCACTTGGAGCCAATTATTACAACAAAACAGCGCCTGGCAAGGTGAGTTGTATGGCGTCAAGGACTGGGCAGACCGACCACCACGTGATGGTGACGTTGATGATTGGCAGTATGCGCAGCCTCATAAACCAGGTACGGTCATGGAATATAACGATGTGCGAGTAAATGTGCTAGCATACAGTTTATTGCAGGTGCATCGCAAACCGCTGCCTGTGGTCCTCAAGGAGAATATCATGGATCCAATAGGCGCGAGCATAACCTGGCGTTGGAAAGGCTATGATAACGCATGGGAAACGGTAGATGGTCTGCAAATGAAGTCGGTTACTGGTGGTGGCCACAGCGGTGCTGGAATGTTTATTAATACAACAGACATGGCGAGATTTGGCTTGCTATTTATCAATAATGGTAACTGGAACGGCAAGCAATTGATCTCACGGGAATTTATAGATCGCGCTTTGACACCATCGACTCCAAATCCCAATTACGGATACATGTGGTGGCTCAATAATGCGGATGGATCACGGCACTGGAATGGAGTAGGCGAGAACGTTTTTTATGCCGCTGGCTTTGGCGGTAACTTTATCATTGTTGATCGCGAGCACGACCTGGTGATCGTTACCAGGTGGTTGGAGCCTAGCAAGGTAGAGGAGTTTATGCAGCTGATTACTGCTGCTATTGACTGAGACAAATTATTGATGCGACTCCTTTAAAATAACTTAAGAAATAAGAGATTGACCGAATACCCAAAAGATATCCAATTCAAGTATCCGTGGAGAAAATATCAAGAAAAAGTGCTGCGTGAACTTAATCATCACTTAAGGGATAAACACCTACATATTATCGCACCTCCAGGATCAGGTAAGACTGTTTTGGGAATTGAAGTTGCTATAAGATTAAACAAACCTACCCTGATTCTTGGACCAACTTTGGCCATACGTAACCAATGGATACAACGGTTTTGTGAGCTTTTTCTACAAACCAATGTCACGCCAGATTGGATTTCGCGTGATATTAGAAATCCTGATTTTCTAACCGTGGTCACTTATCAAGGTTTACACGCAGCGTGCAATAATTGGAATCTTATAGAAGAAGAGTTTGAGGAAGAAGAGGATGCTGATGTTGAAGAAACACCATCAAGATCCTCTCGATCTGAACTTTCCAAGATTGTAGGATTGCTCCAATCTAAAAACATTGGGACTATTGTGGTAGACGAGGCACATCACCTGAAAAAAGAATGGTGGCATACTTTGATACAGATTAAGTCTGAATTAGATCCAGTAATTGTTGGACTAACAGCCACGCCACCTTATGATGTGAACTATACTCAATGGCATCGATACATAAGTTTAAATGGCCCGATTGATACCGAAATCTCAGTTCCAGAATTGGTAATTGAAGAAGACTTATGTCCGCATCAGGATTATGTCCATTTTACTATGCCTACCAAGGATGAGCGTCGTAAAATCATCAATTTCAGAACCAATGTTGGTAAACTGTATAGAGAGGTTAAGGCTGATGACACACTTGCAATAGCAGTAGAGCAGCATCCTATCTGGCAGAACCCATTGGATCATTTAGATTGGATCTATGACAATCTTCAGTACTATTCGGCTATTTTAATATTCTTGAAATCTTTTGGTAAAGAAATACCAGAGTCACATCAAGAGGTCATCAATGACAAAAATGCTGAGATTCCCGCTTTTGATTATAGATGGGCTGAAGAATTATTGGAATTTTATCTGTTTAGGGAAGAAGAAGCCTTTCCCGATTTTATAGAACACCAAAAAAGACTGTTAAGCAGACTCAAAAGATACGGAGCTGTTGAACGTAATAAAGTCAATTTTCTATACAATAGAAATCTGGCTGGTTTGCTTACATCAAGTATTAGCAAAATTAATAGCATTCAAGAAATCGTCGATTTTGAACGTTCACATCTAGGTTGCGATTTACGCCTGGTTATTCTTTCGGATTATATCCGTAAGGAGTATCTAATTAATGAAAATGAGAACAGTCTAGATCTAAATAAAATGGGAGTCATCCCAATTTTTGAGAAGTTGAGAAGATCTAATAGGGGTAAATCAAAAATAGGAGTTCTGACAGGTTCGATTATTATTATTCCTGACAACGCCTACGGTGCTTTACAAGCCAAAGCGTTCAAAAATGGTCTTGATGAGATCAACACAGTTACCTTAACCTATGATAATGAATACCTAATCATAAATCGCACAGAGCAGAACAAAAATCAAATCGTGCATCTAATTACAGAACTCTTTGAAGATGGAGAAATTGAAATTCTTGTGGGTACAAAATCTTTGCTGGGTGAAGGTTGGGATGCACCGTGTATCAACACATTGATTTTGGCAACATTTGTTGGGTCCTTTGTCTTGTCTAATCAGATGCGAGGTAGAGCCATCAGGACTCAAAATCTAAACTTAGATAAAACTGCCAATATATGGCATCTAGCTTGTATAGATAGCTCATCGCCTAATGGTGGTACTGACTTTGATCTTTTAAAAAGACGCTTTAGAGGTTTTGTAGGTGTGTCAAATAAAGAGAAAGGCGGTATAGAAAATGGCATGGATCGCTTGAATCTACCAGAATTAGTTCATCTTGAAAAGCAAGCAATACAGGCGAACCTGGAAATGTTCAAACAGGCTGGCAATAGAAAAAATCTAAAACAACGATGGGATGATGCCTTAAAAACAGGAGTAACGCTAGTAGAGGAACTTAAATTACCGTTTCCCAATAAGACCAATTACCAAGCGGTAAAAACCATTCATCTCAATGATACTATAACAAACTTTATCTACACGCTTATTGCAGCGATAGTAACGTTCTTCTTTGAAAATTTTTTAGGTGCTTTTAAAGATTTGTTCTTTGTAAAAACTACTTGGCAATTTTATACCATTCTCTTAGTGCCACTGATGATTCTGATTGTGACCTTTGGCGGTAAAACACTCAAAGCCTTTAGGTTATATTTCAAATACCGAGATATTTCAAAGGACTTGCATAAAATTGGAGACGTCTTATTACGTTCTTTAATTCATGCTAACGTTATTAAATCGAGCTACTCTAGCTATAAGGTGATTACATCGGTCAATGAGTATGGGACAGTTTATTGTCATCTAGAAGGTGGAACTACCTATGATAAGTCAACTTTCATAAATGCGCTTCAGGAGATTGTCTCAGTAGTTGATAATCCTAGATGCATCCTAATAAGGAAGAATAAACTGATGGGTTATCTGAGCCAAAAAGACTATCATGCCATTCCAGAAGTTTTGGGTCGCAATAAGAAAACAGCGTTATTTTTTAAAGACACTTGGGAGCAATACGTGGGTGATTGTGAGTTGATCTTTACAAGAACCGTAGAAGGTAGAAAGTTTGTTCTCACGTCAAGAATGAAGTCTCTTGCATCCCAATTTGATGAAGAGGCTGAACATGTCAATATATGGAGGTAGCAGATTAATTACTTTTACTCATTCCTTATTTCAACTACTTGATTCTTTACGATCAAGGAAAGAATTTTTGCAAAATAATAAAGCCCGATCTCTCGATCGGGCTTTATTTTAATCAAACAGGTTCTAGCTGTCTTTTACATCATAACGATCCAGCATCATGACCTTGTCCCATGCGGCGACAAAATCATGGATAAAACGATCATTTCCATCATCTGCAGCATAAACCTCGGCGATGTTGCGTAATTGGGCATTTGACCCAAAAACTAGATCATTGCGTGTTGCCGTATAATCTACCTGACCATTATCGCGTCTCTTTAAATCAAAGAGCAACTTGCTCGAACTTTTAGGCACCCATTCATAATCCATGCTGGTAAGCACCTGGAAAAAGTCGTTTGTCAATTGACCTGGGCGCTGCGTGAATACACCATGTTTAGAATAGTCATAATTCTGCTCAAGTACTCGTAATCCGCCTGTAAGAACGGTCCATTCTGGCGCGCTCAACGATAATAGATTTGCTCTGTCTAGAAAGATGCGCTCCTGAGCCACATGATAACCTACATTGTTGTTGTGGTAGTTTTTAAAGCCATCGGATACCGGTTTTAACCAATCAAAACTTTCTACATCAGTCCATTCAGGGCTAGCATCCATGCGGCCTGGCGTGAAAGGTACTTTTATAGTTTTTCCTGCATCGCTCGCTGCTTTTTCTATGGCGGCACAACCACCTAGCACCACAAGATCTGCAAGCGATATTTTTATATCGCCTGATGATTGATTGAAATCTGATTGGATATTTTTCAATGTATCCAGCACTTTGTTCAATTCTTTAGGTCTATTGAGGTCCCAATTGTTTTGCGGTTCCAGCGCTATTCTTGCTCCATTGGCGCCACCGCGCTTATCACTATGTCTGTAAGTGGATGCAGCTGACCATGCAGCATTTACAAGTGCAGACACGCTCAAACTGCTGTCAAGAATCTGCTTTTTAAGATCTGATATTTGTTGGTCATTCACCAATTTATGATCTACCGCAGGTATCGGGTCTTGCCAGATTAGATCTTCAGCTGGTACTTCTGTTCCTAGGTAACGATCCTTAGGTCCCATGTCACGATGGGTTAGTTTGTACCACGCTTTCGCGAAAGCGGTAGTGAAATAATCAAAATCTTCCATGAATTTCTCACACACCTTGCGATAAGCCGGATCTACCTTGAGCGCTAGGTCAGACGTCATCATCATGATAGGCTCTGACTTACCAGGAATATGTGCATCTGGTGTTTGTGGAGCATCCTCTTGAACTGGTGTCCATTGAATCGCACCAATCGGACTTTTAGTCTGTTTGTAATCGTATTTGAATAGGTTGATCAGGTAATCATTATCCCAATTGGTTGGATTTGATGTCCACGAACCCTCGATACCATTGGTCATCGTATTTTCCGCATTACCGTTGCCTACTGGATTATGCCAGCCAAAACCTTGTGCCTCCATAGGTGCTGCTTCTGGTGCTGCTCCCAATTTGTCAGGTTCTACCATACCATGACTTTTTCCAAAGGCGTGACCACCAGCAATAAGCGCCACAGTCTCTTCATCATTCATCGCCATACGCGCAAAAGATTCCCGTATGTTTCTTGCACTGTCCATAGGATCACCGTTAGCGCCAGGTCCTTCTGGATTTACATAAATTAGGTTGGAGTGCGTCGCAGCTAGCGGATTCTCAAGATCGTGGTATTCTTCCTTAGGATCACCTTTCCATCGCAGGTTATTGTTCACCATCTCTTCTGGATGACCCTTGCGGTTGACACCAGTTTGCGATTCTTCATATTTCTTGCCGTCCCAAAATTCTGGACCCCAATAGGTACTGCGATCTGGTTCCCATGCGTCGCGGCGACCGCCGGCAAAACCATAAGTAGGAAAGCCCATGATCTCTAGCGCGCAGTTACCTGTGAGGACGATCAAATCTGCCCATGAGAGTGCCGCACCATATTTTTTCTTTATAGGCCAGATAAGTCGTTGCGACTTATCAATGTTACCATTGTCCCACCAGGAATTAATAGGCGCAAAACGTTGCATGCCCTGACCAGCGCCGCCGCGACCGTCTGCGATGCGATAGGTACCAGCACTATGCCACGCCATGCGTATCATTTGCGGTCCATAATTGCCATAATCTGCAGGCCACCAGTCTTGAGAACTCACTAGAACCTCTTTGATATCTTTCTTGAGTTGATCATAGTCCAGGCTATTAAACGCAGCCTTATAATCCTCATCACTCAAAGGGTTGGAGATGGGTTGTTCCTGGTGCAAGAATTCCACTTGTAGTCTGTTGGGCCACCAATCATCAGTCGTAGGTGTGGATACAATGGCGCCGCCTATACGTGTACCTCTAAAGGGGCACATTGCTAGGTTTTCTGGGTTGCTTATATCTTTCATAGATGTAATTTGATAGGTTATAGGTGAAAGCGCATTAAGAAACGATGCTTTACCGCATTGCTTAAAGCTATAAAAAAATAGCATCATTCAAATGATCTTCCTATGCTTTGTGGTAATATTAGTATTAGAAAAAAATAAATTATCAACTAGTACTGCCTCGTTGAAATTAGTCAAAAAGCCGTAAGTTTTCCAATATAATACAAATCGGTTTATCTGAAATTGCGACAATGGATGTTGCGAGAAGTGTTTAACCTATTCTATCACTGACTATTTTTTTTCTCAGCAGTTTTCGTGAGAAAAAATCTCTAGGGAAGTTTTTTGATACATAACTAGTCTGCATATGTGTTGCACGGTATTTTGAACAATCACGCATAAAGGAGTCTATTCTTTTTTCAAAAAGATCACCACCATAGACTGGATAACGCTGTGAATCCTGGTGGTCATGACTATAAATATTCTCTTTGAATACTGCGGTCTCGATCAGATAGGCTTGATCTGAGAAGCCTTGACTGATGGCAAATGGTTCTACTACTTTCGTTGATTCATTTTGAACCTGATCAAAGGCAAAATTCCAAGCAGGATTCACGCAGATCACGTCCTTATTATTTTTGAGCAGTTGCACACCATCGGGAATCCACGTTGCCTGATCTTTCGGTATCCAGCTATCTCCAGATAGGTGGAACAGAAATGGAGTAGGACATTGTTGTATACCAACAATTTCAGCTATGGAGTAGACGTATCCTGCGCCAAAATGCGTCTTATCCAATTGAAAATGTTCTAGTGTTTCTTTTTCATGATCATGTACTGCATGGTAGCTGTCAATGACTCCATTATTAATAAGTCGATCACAATGCTTTTTTACTCCGTTAAGATCTTTGACATTATTGATGATGATCTGTCTGTGATCAAACTCATGGTTACAGTAGTCTATGACTTTCTTGAGATAATTGTTCTTGAGAATAAACTCCCAATCCTTTTCCCATACTTTGGTCTCAAAAGTAACTTGATCTGTAAGCATGGACTATACAATTATTCCTAAGCCATTATGATGAGGGTAGTTATATACCTTCTTACCCGTCTTTTTGGCAATGTCATAAACAGCATGACGTACTTCCATGAACGATTCTGTATCATGAAAAATAGCACAAGAAGAATGCGTAGCTGCCCATAATCCACATTGATATGTGTGTTTATAATCGTGGATGATGTCTACATGGATGAGATCATGTTGATCTTCATTGTTTTTGATATACTCTTGATAGGTAGACTGGATCAGGTGTATGTTGTTAAATTTTTCTACCGATTCGCTGGTTGACTCATAATGATCTTGCTTAATTCCAGAATGGTCATCACCTATGAATGTGTCCACACCTATAACTTTATCAAAATAATTGGAGAGTGCCACTGTGGAGAAACAAAATTCTGTACCAAATTCCAGACAGCTATCAGTATTAAGATTAAATCGTTCTATAATATCTGGAATGATTTGTTCCAATCCTTTCCATGCAGAGTGTATCTCAAGCATTTTAGATGCTTGCTGCAGCTGTTTGGGCTCATAAGTAGGCAGATTATATTTTGCTCTTAAGGCCTTGTTTTTAATTCTTTTTACAAAATACTTCATCGCGCTCCATGTGATTATAAGTTGCAGGTGCTAAAATAACTTTTTTCGCACCGCTAAAATTCCAGTTGTGCAAAGGAAAAATACTCCTAGAAGTACAAAACCGATCATGGTCTCGCCATAAATCAGTTTGCCGATCGCGAATAACAAGCTGTAAACACCAGCGACACCGAGTAAAAAGGCAATAGTTTTAAACTGAAAATTGTGAAATTTTGACTGGTCACCATGAATTGTTTGGTGAAATGTCTTTAGAGTTTCCGCACTGCTTGATGATGTCACAAACGTCACCGCTAACCATGCGACGCTGGTAATCAATACGTTGCTGCATATTTTCTCATAACTTGCAAGATCAGGAAATAGTGCCGCATCATATCGGGCATTGATGAAAAACAGTATCGCCATGATAAAGGAAACGATCATCGCAGTAATCTCTGACCACGGATTGATACGATACCAAAACCATCGCAATATGAATAACAATCCAGATCCAGCACCTATTTGTATGACGAGATCAAAGGCATCTTTTGCCTCTTCCAACACTAATGACAGCAGGCCAGCCAAAATCATCATTACAATGATACTAGTTCTACCTATGATGATTTTTTGTTTTTCGCTGGCGTCTCTATTAATAAAGCGTGCATAAAAGTCATTCACGATGTAACTGGAACCCCAATTAAGATGTGTTGAAATCGTACTCATAAATGCTGCGACAAGCGAGGTCACTACAAGACCTAGCAATCCTGCGGGCAAGAAAACGAGCATCGCTGGATAACTCAAGTCATTTTTTATGAATTGCGATTCCAGTTCTGGAAAGGCGTTAGCCAGTGCGTCTAGATTGGGATAAATGATCAATGATGCCAAACCTATAATGATCCAGGGCCATGGTCTTAGCGCATAGTGAGCCAAATTGAAAAATAGCACTGCCCACGTGGCATTTTTTTCATCCTTAGCAGCCAGCATGCGCTGTGCTACATAGCCACCACCACCAGGTTCTGCACCAGGATACCAAGTGCTCCACCACTGTACGGCGATAGGTATGATAAAAATGGCAGCAACTAGCTCAGTATTTGAGAAGTCGGGTAGCATGTCAATTTTTCCAGCAACATTGGGATGCGTTATGAGATTTTGCATACCGCCTATTTCTGGCATGTCAAGAATGTAGATGGTAGCCCAGATAGAACCTACCATAGCAATTATGAATTGTATGAAGTCTGTAATAAGAACTCCTTTCAAACCACCCAACAATGAATAGGCAACGGTAACTATGGATGCAATGATAAGTGTGCGTCCAGCACTGAAGCCGAACATCACATGACCTATCTTGATAGCGGCCAGACAAACGGTTCCCATGATGATGACGTTGAAGATGACACCTAAATAAATCGCTCTAAAACCTCTCAAGAATGCGGCGCTTTTCCCGTCATATCTCAATTCATAAAATTCAAGATCTGTTGTGATGCCGCTGCGTCGCCATAATCGTGCGTAGAAAAAGACCGTCAGCATTCCTGTCAATAAAAATGCCCACCATTCCCAATTTCCAGCGACACCAGTCGTACGCACTATTCCTGCAACTAGATTAGGCGTATCGGCAGCAAAGGTGGTTGCCACCATGGAAACTCCTAGCAACCACCACGGCATGGATCTGCCCGATAAGAAAAAGGAGTCGGCATTCTTAGAGCTTTGGCGTGATACCACGATACCTACAACGAGAGATATTACAAAAAAAGCGATGATGATCGCAAAATCGATGAACTCTAGAGCCATGGTTTACTTGTGTTAAAAATTTATGAATGATAAATATATAGGAATATGTGAGCACGCTTTCGCGAAAGCGGAATAATTACCAACTGCACTGCAAACATGAAATTAGGATTAAAAGTTATCAACGAAAACGTTTGAAATTTCTAGAATAGAGAAATTCTCATTGATACAGCGTGTAACTTGCTGTTTCTTTAATAGATTAGCAAGGATATTGTGAATGTAACATGAGTAAGAAGATTGAAAGAATAGGAGTGATGACGAGTGGTGGCGATTCTCCAGGAATGAATGCCGCTATAAGGTCTGTTGTGCGTACGTGTGCTTATCACAAGTTAGAGTGCGTGGGCATTTATCGTGGTTATCAAGGACTGATTGAAGGCGATTTTAAAACGCTGGATGCTCGTAGCGTCAATAACATTATAAATAAGGGTGGTACGATATTAAAGAGTGCGAGATCCAAAGAATTTAGAACAAGAGAAGGCCGTGATATTGCCTTCAAAATGGCTAAGGAAAAAGGTCTTGATGCACTCGTGGTGATAGGTGGTGATGGTAGTTTCACCGGTGCAATGATTTTTTCCCAGGAAAATGATTTTCCAGTAATGGGAATTCCTGGAACCATAGATAATGATATATATGGAACGAGCAGCACGCTAGGATATGACACCGCACTTAATACTGTCGTCGAGGCTATAGATAAAATACGCGATACTGCGAGTTCACATAACAGACTGTTTTTTGTTGAGGTTATGGGACGTGATGTAGGTCACATTGCACTCAATGCTGGAGTTGGCGCTGGTGCAGAGGAAATATTGATACCCGAAGAAGACCTAGGTAAAGAGCGATTGATTGAAAGCTTAAAGCGCAGCCGCGCCTCAGGCAAATCATCCAGTATCGTGGTGGTTGCCGAAGGTGATAAAACAGGTGAAAACGTCTTTGATCTTAAGTATTATGTAGAAGAAAACCTACCTGAATATGAAGTAAGAGTTTCCGTACTTGGGCACATGCAACGTGGTGGATCACCATCCTGTTGGGATCGTGTGCTTGCCAGTCGCATGGGCGTAAAAGCTGTCGAAAGCCTATTAGATGGTAAAACGAATTACATGGTAGGTATAAAGGATAGTATGATGGCGCTTACACCTATTGATCAGGCAGTGAAAGGAAAGACTGATATTGATCTTGAGCTCTTACGTGTAAGTGATATCATGACAACATAAGAGATTAACAATTTAAAGGAGTACATAAAATTTAATCATAAGCTGCTGTAAATAAGCAGTCTAAATAAATAAGAATATTATGAGTAAGAAGTTAAGATTAGGAATCAACGGTTTTGGTAGAATAGGACGTATCGTCTTTAGAGCAACGCTCGAGCGTGATAATGTCGAAGTTGTTGCTATCAACGACCTTGTTGATGTGGAGCAACTTGCATACCTACTAGAATATGATTCTGTACATGGTCGTTATGGTGGATCTATCGAGATTAAAGATGGTAACCTTATCATCGATGGAGTCCATGTGCGCGTTACTGCAGAGCGTGATCCAAAGAATCTTAAATGGGACGATGTGGATGTAGATGTTGTTGCAGACTGCACAGGAATCTTTACAGACCTTGACACGGCACAAGCGCATATCGACGCTGGTGCTAAGAAAGTGGTGATTTCCGCTCCATCAAAAACAGCTCCTATGTTTGTGATGGGTGTCAATGACAATGAGCTAACAGCAGATCATACTATAGTATCAAACGCATCTTGTACTACTAACTGTCTAGCGCCTATGGCAAAGATCCTGGATGATAACTTTGGTATCGAGGAAGCATTGATGACAACGGTACACGCAGCCACAGCTACCCAGGCTACTGTTGATGGACCTAGCAAGAAGAACTATAGATTAGGTCGTAGTGCCTTGAATAATATTATACCTACATCTACCGGTGCAGCTGTTGCCGTGACTAAGGTAATACCTTCACTAAAGGGTAAATTGACTGGTATGGCCTTCCGCGTGCCAACTGCTGACGTATCTGTGGTTGACCTAACTGTAAAACTAAAGAAAGAAACATCTTTAGAAGAAGTGAGCGCAGCCTTTAAAAAAGCATCTCAAGGTGCTATGAAAGGTGTAGTAGGATATACTGATGAGCCTGTGGTATCACAGGATTTTGTTAGCGATGCACGTACAAGCATCTATGATGCTGATGCAGCGATTGAGTTAAACCCTACTTTTTACAAATTAGTGAGCTGGTATGACAATGAGTTTGGTTACTCAAACAAGCTTGTTGACCTTGCAGAAAAAGTAAATTCTCTCTAACCAACCATTCCCTAAAGCTGCTAGTATTTTACTAGCAGCTTTTTTATGTTTAAATAATACCATCTTTTATGATACTTATTACTGATAGCGGTTCAACAAAATGCGACTGGATTGCGCTCGATGAAAAAGGCGAGCAGCTATTTAAAACGCGCACTGAGGGCATGAATCCAGCAATCCTATCAGTAGAAGAGCTGCAATCTCGTATGGTGAGCAGTGAAGAGTTGGTATCCAGTAAAGATGAGGTAACCCAAGTGTTTTTTTACGGTGCTGGTTGTGGTACAGAAAAGCCCAGAATGGCTTTGCAAGTATTGTTACAAACCTATTTCTCTAATGCAGAGGTAACTGTAAAAGAAGATACAGCAGCAGCGGTATATGCAGCAGTAGGCGATAAGCCTGGTGTGGTTTGCATTCTAGGTACCGGATCAAATTGTTGCTTCTCTGATGGTAAGAACATCACTCATAAGGTAACCAGCTTAGGTTATACACTTATGGATGAGGCTAGTGGTAACTGGTATGGGAAAGAATTGATAAGAGATTATTACTTCAAAAATATGCCAGAAGATCTGAGAAAATCGTTTGCCGTGGCCTATGACATGGAAAGTGATCATATCAAATTTAATCTTTATAAACAGCCCAACCCAAACGCTTATCTAGCAAAGCATGCAGAATTTATTTTTCAGAATTTAGACGAGCGCTACATTAAAAAATTACTGCGTCGTGGTTTGCGCAAATTTTCCCGTAACATGATCCTTCAATTCCATGAAGAGATTAAGGCGCATCAAGTCCATTTTGTGGGTAGCATCGCACATTTTGCTGAGCGTCGCATCAAGCAAGTTGCTGGTGAGTTTGACTATGAGGTAGGCAATATAGTACGCAGACCTATAGAAGGCCTAGTGGATTATCATCGCGCGAAGTTGGCGTAAATAGATGTGCTGCTTTAAAAGTCAATGGTGCCATTAGCATGAAGAAAATGCGATCTTTTTTGTTTTAATGAAACTTGATATATTCAATATCTAGTTTAAAGTCGCTGGATTCATCACGTAGATGAAGGAAGTTATATCTTAAAATGGTTTCCTTAAATTCATCTTTAGGCCTGCGTGTCATGTAGCCTTCTTGCATATTGAATAACTTGAGGTCATCCATATCAACATGCCAGGTAGTCCAATGATCTTTTACAAGATCAATGGTAACACTCAACTTCTCGTCCTGCCAACCTTCTTTATATTCCATTTGAAATTCAAATGGTTGACCATCAGTACGCAATCTTATCTCAATAAAATTATAATTACTTAAATCTTGAATTTTTCTTTTAGAACGCAGCGCTGCCCATCTTAAAATACCAGATTTTTTGATGTGGCCTGACATTTCAAGATACTCCTCATGTTGAATTAAGTCGGCTTTACTCAAGCCGCCTGCGATCTTATCTGTAATAGCAGTCCATTCAAATTCTCGTTGATTTTCTTCAAAAAGAATTTCAATAGGTGTGATTTTATAATTTCTAAAGTCCAATGGTAGTATTATTCCTTCTAAAGATAATTAGAAACATTTTTTAAAGCGATTGTTTGAAATGAATAGTTTCGAGATTTTTTGGATCAAGAAAGCAGTAAATCATGATGTCACTATCTGGAACTTGGTATTGAAATAAAAATTTCAACGGTTTTATAATTCGATAATCGACATCATTGATAAGCCATTGTGGATATCCAGCTAGTTGATTTGACGATGGTTGATTATTCTGACTTTTTGTTGACAGCATTTTATTTTTTGCTTCACGATATAATGTCCAAGGATGATTTGGGGAAAGCGCTACAATTTTATGATGTAATTCTGGATTGATGTGAATGATCGCTTCCCACATAGGTAGAGAATAATTCTCGTTTGCAATCTTTACAGAATTATCAACTTGACTGACATTCACCTCCATGAAATCTTTGCTACTTTGCTTAACCGCTTTTGTAAGTAAGTAGACATCAAGATTATAATCTGGATGATGCAAGGTTGCTAGATATGGTAAACGATTTATTTCCTTTCCAGTATGACTTAAATGGCTACCATTTAATAATTTATCAACTGAAAATGGGTAAGAAGTCAGTAGTAAAGGTCTTATTAATTCAATTACTTCTTCAATCGCGGAATCATTTATTCTAGGCACCTTGTCGCGAGTGCGCATGAGTTGCTCATAATAGCTTAAAACATTACCCCAATGCTTTTCCAGATACTTCCACATAAACTAAAAATAAGAAAAGCATCCAATCATTGGATGCTTTTCAATAATGGATTTGATAAAGAATTAATTCTCTTCTTGTTCGTCATTCTCCGTTTCAGTTTCAGGCGCGTTGTCTTTTTCTATCTGGCGTTGTAGAATATTCAACTGCTTTTGCTTTTCCTTGATCACATCCAGCTCTTTTTGAAGAGCGTCAATATTCTTGCGCTGTTGGATAAGCAGTGGATTCTTATCGTCCTTTGCATTAAAGAATTGCAGATTGTTCTCAAGCTGACGCATCTCGTCCTGAATCTCATCGCGACGCTTGCGCAGGTAGAAACGTTCATTTTTAAAATCTCGTTCTTCACCTTCTTTGAGGCTGGATAACTTGTTCTCGTACTTGATCATTTCTGCATCGACAGCGCTCAATCCAGCTGCCGTCAATTTAGATTTTACTAGCTTGTCAAACTTATCGTGGATATGACGCTTTGAGTGAGGAACGCGACCTATGGTAGCCCATTCATCCATAATGGCTTTTACCTGAGATTGCATGGCGTCTTGATCATCTTGAGGCAACAATTCCTTGAGCTTATCATATACTTTTACTTTCTCCTCAAAGTTTGCAAGCTCCTCTTTGTTCTCTGCTTTTTTCTGGGCGTTTTTTTGATCAAAGAATGCGTTACAAGCTTTCTGGAATCGTTTCCAGATCCTGTCGCTATCCTTCCGTGGCACATGACCTATTTTTTTCCAGTCTGCTTGAATACGTTTCATGATATCCAGCGATTCCTGAAAATTCTCTGAATCTTGATGCTGCTCTGCAATGGCAATGAGCTTCATCTTCTTATCAAGATTTTTCTGCTGTTCCTCTTTTAAGGACTTATAGTAATCATTTTTGGCTTTATTGAATTCTCTAGTTGCCGTACGGAAGTTATTCCATACCTGATTATTTACTTTTTTAGGCGCTGGACCAGTTTGCATAAACAGTTCACGCAACGCGTTCACTTCTTTTAAACGTTCTTGCCAATCTTTATGGGACTTAGGCTCACTTTCTACAATGCGCTCAATCTCTGCAATAATGTTCTCCTTAATGACTTGATTCTTCTCAGCTTGTTTATCTCGTTCAGCATAGTATTCTTGACGCTTCTCATGGATCACGTCACTAGCAGCTTTGAATTCATCCCAGATTGGATCTCTCATTTCTTTGGCAACAGGACCGCTGTCTTCTTTCCACATACGGTGTAGTTCCTGCAGCTCACGCAGTGCTTTGTGAATGTCTTGCTCCTCAGCAAGTTCCTTAGCTCTCGCAATAATCTTGTGTCTAAATTCAAGATTACGTTCAAAATCCTTATCGCGTAACTCCTTACTTAAAGAGATGTAGTCATAAAAATTCTGTACATGCAAGCGGTAATCTTCCCAGATGATATTGTAGGCATCATGTGGTATGCTACCCGTGTTTTTCCATTCATCCTGATATTGATTGAATTTTTTGAACGTGGTTCCTATATTCTCTTCTTCATCGATTAGATTCTTTATACCTTCAATGATAGCGCGACGTTTCTCAAGATTACTTTCTTGTTCTTTTCTAATCGCACGCTGGTGTTCACCTTTTTTCTTGCGGTATAAGCTATGTAAGTCGGTAAAAGCCTTACTGTCCTTGTTATTGTATTCAAAAGTTGATCTATCAGCTTCTGGTAAGGTTTCTTGATCAGCGGTAAACCGCTTAAGATCTGCTGCCTTTAGTTCCTCGTCTTTAAGCTTAAATGCCTTTTCAATCTCAATGGCCTGCTTTTTAAAACTATTGATAGGATATTCCTGTATCAATTCTCGCAACTCATCAGATAGTTGAGCAATCGTCAGGTTAGAATAATCCTTTGCTTCTGGAGATTTGGAATTTTCATCTGTAGATACATCTTCCTCTTCATCCTCATCTTCATCTTCTTCGTCAACCTCGACAATAGGATCGTTGGTGGTTTCTACTTTTTTCTTCTCTTCAACAATAGCATCTTCATGTGTGCTTGAATCGTCCACAGGTGCATCGACCTTGTTATTGCCAGGCACGGTTTTCTCGGCAGATTCTGGTTCTACCTCGATGTGTTCTTCGTTTTTGGCTTTTTCAGATTCTTCGACGATCGCTTTTTCATGCGCGTCTGGTCTGTTGGCTGCCTCTTCTTGAGAGGTTATTTTTCCATCTGCTTTAGGTTGCAGGTTGTCATTCGTTTCCATGGTAAATGGTTTTAAAGGATGGCAAGATAATTAGAATATACACGGTTGCCAATGATCGTCACACTAGTTATTCCACAATTCCCAGGCCTTTTCTGCTTGATGGACAAGCATCTGGTAACCGTTAGAGACTCTGGCGCCATGCTGTAAGCCCAGTTTCATAAATAGGGTAGTAGGTGGATTGTAGACCAGATCAAACAGTACGTGGCTCCCATTTAAATGCTCATAAGGAATTGCAGGTTTACCGCTTACATCTGGATGCGTTCCCAGCGGTGTGGTATTTACAATGAGCCCTATCTGATCCAGCACATTTTTATTAATCGATTTATAATCTATGGTGTGCTCGTCTTGTGGATCGCGACTCACTTTTAAATAAGGAATCGACAGTGCCTCCAGCGTATAAGCAATCGCCATTGATGCGCCACCAGTACCTAAAATAAGCGCGTTACTATTGATAGGCAAGAATGGTTCTAGACCTTTCCCAAAGCCATAGGCATCTGTATTATGACCTATCCACACATTATCCTCAATGGTAATCGTATTGATGGCACCTATTTTTTGTGCCTCGTCACTCACATGGTCCATGATCTTAAAAACACTTTGCTTATACGGTATTGTCACGTTAAGGCCTCTAATGATCTCGTGTTTTCCTTGTGTTGTGCGCTGTCGTTTGTTGTATGTTACGCTTTCGCGAAAGCTAACTAAATCATCCTCGTGCGCTATTTCAAAATTGCGGTAGTGATGATCTTTGAGCCCTAATTCCTCAAATTTATTACTGAAATAAGAGCGTGAAAAGCTATAATCCAGTCGTTCACCAATAAGGCCAAAAATGCTATGCGGGATTTGCTTGATTTCCATAATGATCTAACAGATAAATGATGCCAAAACCTAGTCCAATAACCACGATCGCGATCCATGTGTGCGGTTCCTGCAATGATGGGAAATAACGGGCATAGTTCTCAAGGATGGGATCACCAGCGGCATCCATCATGGTCGTACCATTCTCGGTTACTTTGTAAACCTCTTTCTTCCACGGCCATACAACGCCCAATGAGCCAGTGATAAATCCTATGATACTCGCGTTAGTCTCACCACGGTAATGTTTCATTGTCCAGCCCAATAAATGCGACAGAGTAATCAAACCCACCAGTGATCCTAAAATAAAAACGGCTAGAATTATAAGTAGATCTGTTTGAGTATCGTCATACCACCATTCAAAATTCCAGCTGAAAATCTTGACAATGGCATTGAGAAATGCGTTGATGCTATCGACCATGAGTAATACATAATTGCCTAATAATATAAGCAGAAATGAACCACTCAAACCAGGTATGGCCATACCTGAAATGCTCACCATACCACAAAAGAATATGAAAATCAAGTTGGTATTGGTCGTTGCTGGATCTAGCAACGACGTGCCTATACCTACCACGGCGCCGCCTAACAAAAACATGACCCTGCGACTGGTCCAGTTTTCATAATTGCGAGATAGGTAATATATCGAGCCCAGAATCATCCCAAAGAATAGTGCCCAAACGAGAATAGGGTAGTAGCTTATCAATACATCAAAGCCCAGACTTACCGTGAAGTAACTAATGAATTCTCCCAAAATCAATAGGAACAAAAACCGACCATTCACATACTCATAAAAACTACGGAATCTACCGCCCAACAATAATTGAAATGAGACGCCATTGAGCCGCTGGAAGGAATATAGAAACTCTTCATAAAAACCTGCTACGTATGCTACCACGCCACCACTGACACCAGGAACCTTATTGGCGGTTCCCATAGCCATACCTTTAAGCACTAGAAAGAACTTGTCTGAAAGACTGCGAGTAGGTTGTGGATGTACTATGGTTTTTGACTTGCCCATCGCTCTAAGATAAGTATAAGGGCTAGACCTATCACTGTTAAAACGATCACTAATAATATCTGCGGATCACCATCAAATTGACTTGGTAAAACGCTTCTTTCAAGAAATGGAACTTCTTGACCTTCAGAATTTAATCGGGTAGAGATAACCTCTTTCCATGGCCATAGTTTGTTAAGCGACCCAATCATGAAACCTGTTAAAAGTGCGAGCGTTAAGTTTTCTTTATGTTCAAATAACCACGTTAACGCGCGTGAAAACACCTTAATTCCTAGAATGGCGCCGATACCAATTAGCGCAATGTTTCCTAGATTGGATAACGCTTCTTTCCACTCGCCGGCTGCAATACTTTCTACCAGTCCTGTAATAGAATTGAGAACGGTTTGATAACTACCTAAAAGTAGTAATAAAAATGCGCCAGAAACACCAGGAAGTATCATCGCGATGATAGCAATAAAACCAGAAAATATTAAGTACCACCAACTATCTGGCGATCCCAATGGCTCTGCAATGGTTATATAGTAAGATATTGCCGTGCCGCTTATGATAGCTATAATCACCAGCACATTCCAATGTTTGATCTGTTTACCTATATACCAGATGCTCGCGAGCACTAATCCAAAGAAAAAAGCCCAAACCAGTACTGGATGTTCTTCAAGCAAATAGGTGATAACCTTGGACAGACTCAATATGCTGATTAAAATACCTCCAAAAAGCGCCACGAGAAATCCTAGATTGTATTTTTTGATGGTGGCGTTGAATCCTAATTCCTTGAAATCTTTGAAAATTCCCAGATCTAGATCGTCAATTGTTCTAATCAGCTCTTCATAAATTCCTGTGATAAATGCAATAGTACCACCACTAACGCCAGGTACTACATCTGCTGCACCCATGAGTATTCCTTTTAATATTACGCTTATGTTGCGTGGTAATGCCATGAGAACGACTAGTTATGAAATTGACTTAAAATGAAAATCTACCTGTGGATTGTCTGCGTTCTGTCTGGACCTACACTAACTATTTTGATAGGAATATTGAGTTCTTTCTCAAGAAACGAGATGTAATCATTCAGCTCTTTAGGGAGCTGATCTTCAGATCTTAATTTAGTCAGGTCTTCTTTCCATCCTGGCATCTCTTCATAGATAGGAGTAACGTTCTCTGGCTCGATATTGTATGGTAAATGCTCGATGCGTTCACCTCTATACTTATAAGCTGTTGCGACTTTGATTTTATCAAAACCACTCATCACATCACCTTTCATCATCATTAGCTGGGTAACGCCGTTGATTTCACAAGCATATTTTAATGCAACTAGATCCAACCAGCCACATCGCCTTGCGCGTCCTGTTGTAGCGCCAAATTCATTACCTACACGTGCCATTATCTCGCCGTACTCGTCATCAAGTTCCGTTGGGAAAGGACCACTACCTACACGTGTGGTGTATGCTTTGAATATGCCGTACACTTCACCTATTTGTGTAGGTGCAACACCCAATCCGGTACAAGCACCAGCTGCTGTCGTATTAGATGATGTAACAAATGGGTAGGTTCCAAAATCTATATCAAGTAAGGATCCTTGAGCACCTTCCGCAAGAATAGACTTGCCGCTTCTTTGCGCTTGTTGCAGGTATTCTTCAGAATCTATAAAGGTGAGTTCTTTCAATTCTTTTACAGCTGCAAAAAACTCTTTTTCCAGCTCTTTGAGATCGTATTGTATATCCACATTGTGAAACCCAATCATCGCCTCGTGTTTATCTGCTAGATTGCGGTACTTTTCTTTCCAGGTAGGCAATTCAAGATCGCCTAGACGAATACCGTTTCGGCCTGTTTTGTCCATATAAGTTGGACCTATACCTTTGAGTGTAGAACCAATTTTTGCTTTACCCTTAGAGGCCTCACTGGCCGCATCCAGCAACCTGTGCGTTGGTAGGATGAGATGCGCCTTTCGCGAAAGCAATAACACCTTTTTTATATCCAGATCAAACTGTTTAAGATTGTCCAGCTCTTTCTTAAAAATCACGGGATCAATCACAACGCCATTACCTACCACATTGATAGCTTCCTTGTGAAATATACCGCTGGGAATGGTGTGTAGGACATGCTTGATGCCGTCAAATTCTAGCGTATGACCAGCGTTGGGACCGCCTTGAAATCTGGCAATGATGTCATAGTTGGAGGTGAGTACATCAACAATTTTTCCTTTTCCCTCGTCGCCCCATTGCAAGCCGAGCAATAAATCTACTGCCATTATGTGTTCTTTTCGGTTGTGTTTTTAATACCGTAAAAGTATAAAGAATGATTGGTTATGGTTACATCAAACACCTCTTCAATCGTCTTTTTTATCGACTCGATTCTAGGGTCGCAAAACTCAATTACTTCATGAGTATCATTAAGTATCAAGTGGTCATGCTGGCGATCAAAATAAGACTTCTCATAATGTGCTTGATTTTGACCAAATTGATGACGACGCACCAGTCCACAATCGAGTAACAATTCAATTGTATTATACAGCGTGGCGCGGCTCACGCGGTAGTTCTGGTTCTTCATTTTGATGTACAAAGATTCTACATCAAAATGTTCTTCACTCGCATATATCTCATCAAGAATAGCATAACGCTCAGGTGTTTTACGGTGCTTGTTATCGTTCAAAAACTGGGTAAAAACATTGCGTACAATTTCCTGTTCTTTCTCTAGATTGTTGATAATTTCTTTCATGAATTAGGATCTTGTAACGGTATCGATACCATTTAATTTATTGAGATTTTGCATGAGCTTTGTCAGCATACCACTATTGGGAACCACAACGGTTATTTGACCTTTAAAAACACCATCATCACTATTAAAACTAATGTTGCGTATGTTGACATGCATATTTTGAGAAATGAGCTGTGTGATCTCCTGTACTAATCCCATGCGATCTAGACCTGTCAGATGAATATCTGCCTTGTGCTCTTTTTGTGTACTATCAATCCATTTTGCACTGATGATTCGGTAGGCAAACTTGCTTTGCAAACTTATGGCATTAGGGCAATTTTTTTTATGAACTTTAATGCCATCACTTACGGTGGTAAAACCAAAAACAGGATCACCTGGAATAGGATTACAACATTGCGATAAGGTATAATCCAATTGGGATTCCTCTTTACCGAAGACCAGTTCATCATACTTTTGAGTAACCTCATCCTTATGCAAGTCCACATTCTCTGGTGCCTTGCGTATTTTATTTTTGAAAAAGGAATACAGTGCATTGCTGCGACTGTTTGCATAGTCCTTGATCATTTTATTGTCAATGCTACCTATACCAACGCGATAAAATAAATCCTGACTCGTTTTGAGTTTGAAAAATGTCACCATCTGATTGACGGTATTCTCGTCAAGCGGTATTTTTTGTGACTTGAGCTTGCGCATCAAGATCACTTTTCCTTCTTCAGAAATTGATTTTTGATCTTCCTTGAGCGAGCTCTTGATTTTTGATCTTGCTCTTGCAGTCGTTGCATAATCCAACCAGTTTTTAGTTGGTTTTTGATTGTCACTGGTGATAATATCTACCTGATCACCGCTATTGAGCGTGTGAGATAATGGTATCAGCTTACCATTGACTCTAGCGCCACGAGTGTGAAGACCAACTTCTGTATGAATAGCAAAAGCAAAATCAAGTGGTGTAGCGCCTTTAGGTAAGGATTTGAGTTCGCCCTTAGGTGTAAAAACAAAGATTTCCTTACTATACAAGTTGAGTTTGAATTGCTCTACAAAATCGACGGCATTAGTCTCTGAGTTTTCAAGCGCTTCTTGTAGCCTATTGAGCCACTCGTCCAAGCCATCTTCCTTGCTGCCTTGTTTGTATTTGTAGTGTGCTGCATATCCTTTTTCTGCGATCTCGTGCATACGCTCACTGCGTATCTGGACTTCTACCCAATGACCATCTGGTCCCATGACAGTTATATGTAGTGCTTCATAACCAGTGGATTTAGGTGAGCTTATCCAGTCGCGCAATCGCACTGGATTAGGCCTGAAGTGATCTGTAACGATACTATAAATCTTCCATGCTAGGAATTTCTCGTTGGCACGATCACTGCGAAAAACGATGCGCACCGCAAACTTGTCATAAACTTCTTCAAAAGCAACATTTTGCTTGAGCATCTTGCGACGTATGGAGAAAACTGACTTAGGTCTTCCCTGAATTTTATATTCCAGTCCTTCTCTAGTCAAGCTCTCATCAATAATGTTACTGAATTGCTTGATGTAAGCATCTTGTTCCTCTTTACTATCAGCAATAGATTTTGTAATGTCCTGAAAAACCTCAGGCTCTGTGTATTTCAGGCCTAGATCTTCAAGCTCTGTCTTGATATTGTATAATCCTAGACGATGTGCGATGGGCGCATATATATACAGCGTCTCACTAGCTATCTTCACCTGTTTATGAGGTGGCATGCTGTCCATGGTTTGCATGTTGTGCAGACGGTCAGCAATCTTGATGATGATCACACGGACGTCTTCATTGAGCGTCAAGAGCATCTTACGGAAGTTCTCTGCCTGTGACGAGATATCGGCCTCATTTTTAAGGTGCGAGATCTTTGTCAAGCCATCAACAATGCGGGCAATGGTGACATTAAAAAGTTGTTCAATATCTGCCAGCGTGTAGGCCGTATCTTCAACCACATCATGAAGTAGGGCAGCGGCTATGGCTGTGGCGTCTAGGCCTATTTGTTTTGCAACAATTTTGGCGACGGCGATAGGATGAAAAATATAGGCTTCTCCAGATTTGCGACGTTGTGGGCTGTGCGCCTCGACGGCAATATCAAACGCCTTGCGTATAAGAGCCTTGTCATCGTCACTAAGCGCCTGATAACTTATACGCAAGAGTTCCTTGTACTCCTTGGCAATACGTTTATTTTCTTCCTTGACGGCAACTGTACTCATACAGTAAAGTTACAGCAGTTTCAAGGATAAATCAATAGGCGATGCACTCAATGTTGGTGGGTTTGTTACGCTTTCGCGAAAGCGTAATTCTTAAAATCCATATGGTAAACTTATTGCACAGAAATAGTATCCTGTTTAATTACAAATTCCTCATTGAGGTAGTCCATGCGTTGCGAAAGCCATTGTTTAAGATCTTCTACATACTCCATGTATGTTGTAAAAATGACTCTATTAGGCCAGGTCTCTCGTGCCATCATGTGGTACTTTTTATGATTGCTGATGACAGTGGGCTCAATAATTGCAGCTTGATTATCTAGGAAGGATAATAGGCGATCTTTTTGCTCATAAAAATAGCTATATCGCTTCTTGCGCAAGGCAATAAACTCTGGATCTTCTAAGATATACTTGAGCCATTCATTATCGTCCAGTAGGTAACCTTCGATTTCATAATTATCACTGTAATTAATATTTCCAAAGCCTATATCAAAATCCCAAACTGGACCAAATTTCAATTTTCCACCTGGCTTGTAGGTAAAGTAGACACTTGAATAAAAGTTGGCATCTTGATTACGTGATATCTCTTGAAGAATGTACCAATCCACCAGCGTCTCCATATCTACATACTCCTTATAAGTGCTGTAATCATTTTCATTTGAATTGAAGAAAGCCTGCTCTGTGTCTAGTATAAATTGCTTGACATCTTTGAACTCTTGATCGTCCACTGTAATGTCAGGTTCTTTGATTTTAATTGTATATTTCTTTGTGTAAATGGAGGCGTCATCTGGTTTTAATCGCGACACGTGATCTAATTCAAGAAGGTATCCATTATCCTTGGTAATTCTGTTTTTCTGGAGTTCTATCTTTTCTGTTACCAGGAACAATCCATGCCAGTCGCCATCTATATTGACATTAAAAAATTGACTTTGAGGAGTGTAGGATAGTTTGCTCATGCGGCTCATCTCAAACGCCAGACTATTGCGCAACATGGTTTTATCATAATAATTTGCCAGTAGAATCCATTTTTTGGCGGGCGGCATGTTGCCTATCGCATTAGATTTATCCAGCTTCATTTGATAAGGCTTCTTTGGTGCGAGCCATGTACTGTGCCCGCGATGTCTTATTTTACCACCCAGCACTGTATTACTCAAGAATGCTTCGGGATTTTCTTGTACCGTAATTACTGTATAATCATCACGAGCAATACTATCTTGAATGTTAACTTTATGAATATCAAGCGTTGGTATAGACTTACCTGGCGTGGATAGCAATATAATTGCGGCTACCACTGCGGTGACAACTATAGCCACAGTACCTAAAATAATCAATTTTCCTTTTTTCATTCAGACTGTTTCTGCTTTCATGTAGATGAGGATAAGTCATTTCCTATCTTAAAAGTCCTCATCTGGTAAATTATACTTTATTACTACTCATTTACAAATTCATTATTTAGATAATCCATGCGTTTTGTAAGCCAATCTTTAAGGTCATTTACTTCTTCCTCGTATGTCATCCGCGCGACTCTATTAGGCCATAATTTGCGCCCCAAAAGATTGTACTTCTTATGATTTCTTTGAGCGTTTTCTTGTAGCATGTTACTGGTGTCATCAATAAATTTAATCAATGCATCTTTCTTACTGTAAAAATAGGCATAGCGCTCTTTGCGCCTGGCTATAAATTTGGGATCATCCATGATATATTTGAGCCAGTCATTACCTTCAAAAAGTAAACCCTCTATCTTGTAGCTATTGCTATAATTGATGTTGCCAAATGCGATGTCATAATCCCAAATAGGCCCTATTTTCAATTTCTCGCCAGGCTGCCAGGTCCAGTAGACGCTGCTATAAAAACTCGCGTCGTTGTTGCGAGAGATTTCTTGAATAATGTACCAATCTACAAAACTATCCATATCTACATAATCTTTATAGGCCGTGTAATTATCTTGTTTAGCATTGAGAAATGCATCCTCAGTTTTCAATAGAAAATCTTCTATTTGTTGATACTCAGGCTCACCTGATACAAGATTGGGTTCTTTTATTTTAAATTGATAATGTTCAGTTTTTACATAAACATCTTCCTCGTCCATCCTGTCTTTAGGCTCTATTTCCAGTAAGAAGGTGTTCTTTTTTGGTATTCTATTTTTTTGCAACTCAACTTTTTCAGTAAGTAGGTAGAGCCCGCGTGAGTCACCATTAAGTGTAACCTCATAAAATTTACTATCAGGTGTAAATTCTAATTGACTTAATCTGCTTAATTCAAAGGCTAGACTATTGCGCAGCATAGTCTTGTCATAATAATTAGCAAGTAATATCCATTTTTTGGCTGCTGGAATTCCTGCAATGGATACTGATTCATTCAGTTTTATTTGATATGGTTTTTTGGCAGTTTGCCAAGTTGTGTTACCGCGACCTCTTATTTTTCCTTCAATAACATTTCCAAAAAGAGCATTTGTTGAGTCTTTGAATGTAAAGACAGTCTCAACATAATCATCCTTGGGCACCACTTCTGCAAGATCAGGATTATCATCATCTATTTGAAAACTTATGTGCCCGATAAAACTATTTGCTTTACTCTTTGCGATTTCTTGTTGCGATATGCAATGTGTTGAGATCGAGGCACAAAACATAAGTAATAGAAGTTTTGATTTGCCGTAAGCTATTTCCTTCTTCATTAATCATTTCATTTTATGGTAAATATAAGATGGCCAATGCAAACTGCGTGTAAGGACGCGCCTTAACCACTGTATGCAATATTGTTGATCATAAATTTTCTTACATACCGTCGTTTAAAAACAATCTACTTATTTTTAAATTTTTTAACCAATCATATTTACATGGGAACATTTATTATAGAAGGCGGTCACCAACTTAAAGGCGATATACAACCACAAGGAGCTAAAAATGAGGCTCTACAAATATTATGTGCAGTATTATTGACTGCAGAGCCAGTGGTGATCAACAATGTTCCAGATATCATTGATGTCAATAAACTCATCGCATTACTCAACAACCTAGGCGTGCGCGTTACTAAAAATGGTACGGCATCATACACCTTTCAAGCAGATGAGGTAAATCTCGATTTTTTGCAATCAGAGGATTACAAAATTCAAGGACGTGGACTGCGCGGTTCTATAATGCTGGTTGGGCCATTATTGGCACGTTTTGGAAAAGGATACATACCACGACCTGGTGGTGATAAAATAGGTCGTCGCAGGCTGGACACACACTTTGAAGGCTTCATCAAGCTGGGCGCAACCTTTAGATACAATAAGGAAGAATATTTCTATGGAGTAGAAGCAGACAAGCTTACAGGCGCACAAATGCTGCTGGATGAAGCATCTGTTACTGGTACGGCAAACATCGTTATGGCTGCGGTACTTGCATCTGGCACGACTACTATTTATAATGCCGCGTGTGAACCATACTTGCAGCAGCTGTGTAAAATGTTGGTGCGCATGGGTGCCAAAATCGAAGGTATAGGATCTAATTTGCTCACTATTACAGGTGTCAAAAAGCTAGGTGGAACTACACATTCCATTTTACCAGATATGATTGAGATAGGTAGTTGGATAGGACTTGCTGCTATGACCAAAAGTGAGATCACCATCAAGAATGTCGCTTATGATGAGTTGGGAATTATTCCTGCAACCTTCCGCAAATTGGGAATAACTATAGAGCGCAAGGGCGATGACATCTACATTCCTGCGCATACTGATGGATATGAGATACAAAATTATATTGATGGGTCCATCCTGACGATCTCTGATGCGCCATGGCCTGGTTTTACACCAGATCTCCTGAGTATAGTTTTAGTCGTTGCCACACAAGCACGTGGTAGTGTTCTCATACACCAGAAGATGTTTGAAAGCCGTTTATTCTTCGTGGATAAACTCATCGATATGGGCGCCAAAATCATTTTATGCGATCCACACCGTGCGAGCGTTATAGGTCATGATTTTGAGTCTAATCTTAAGGCAACCACCATGACATCACCAGACATACGTGCTGGAATTTCTCTATTGATTGCTGCATTGAGTGCCAAAGGTACCAGCACCATTCATAACATTGAGCAGATTGACCGCGGTTATCAAAATATTGATACGAGACTGCAACGTATAGGAGCAAAGATTCAGAGATTGAGTTAGGTTGCGATTATGTTGCAGTTGGGTTGTTGTGATTACGCTTTCGCGAAAGCATAATCACATAGAAGAATTTCAACTATTGACATTTTTAGTGATCAAAAGCTAAATAAACACGCTTACCGTAAGTTAGGCAAGGAATTTGCTACCTTTAGAATATGAAACGATCACTATTAATCGCGTTTTTACTTATCGCTTTTTGCGCACAGGCGCAAGAAACGTCAAGATCATCAACTCGCAAGATTGATCCTGTACCAGAAACTGAAGAAGGTGGCTCGCTATTATTTCCTAAGAAGAAAGAATCTACACCTATTTACAAAAGACCTAGTACCAAACCAATGGTCAACATGCGTACGGAGCGCGAATTGTTGGATCCTGGAGTACAATTTACCCAACAGAAATTCTTTAAGGATGAAGGTAATAGTATAGGTTTTAAAAGCGATACGTTTTTAGGAGAAATACGTACTGGTGAAGCCGTTCTTGAAATGGTATGCCGAGATCATAAGGCACAAGATGGAGATCGAGTACGCGTGTGGATCGATGATAAGATGGTGGTCAAGGAAATCTATTTAACCAACGCCTTTCAAGGATTTAAAATAAATCTAAAACCAGGTTTCAATAAAATTGAGATTGAAGCGCTCAACCAAGGACTTTCTGGACCTAATACTGCTGAGTTTAAGGTCATGAATGAAAAAGGTGAAGTCCTTTCTAAAAATGTCTGGAATCTTGCTAGTGGCGTACGAGCAACTATGATAGTGATCAAGAGTTAAATAGGTTAGATGAAGCTTTATCTTTCCATTCTAACACTGGTATTTTCAACAAATCTTCTTCCTTCTCAAATTCCTGTCGAAACTTATCGGGAAGAAATCTCATCTCTAAACGGTGACCAAGAAATATTCAATTATTGGAAAAAACTAGAAGCCGTTGATCAAGAAATTCTTGTGAATTTGACAGATGTAAGAAAGGCAGACAGCCTTTCTATAGATCAAATGATTCGCACTGCACTGGTTTTTGAAATTCACGGAACTAATAAGTACACAAAATACAACAGTGTTCCCATTATTAATCTATCACATAATTATGTAGGGTCAAGTCAGCTTGCTTTCTGGCCAATTATTGAAAGATGTTCAGAAATCGGTGGCGTGATTGATACTATTGGTGGTGAGTATCCTGCATACGTTCTAGAAAGTGTCTCATTGACGTTTTATAACTATTCTTTATTTGCACAAGAATCAAAATATCCTGAATTATTAGAACACCTATCACATGAGCATACAACTAATGTTGTTGCTGAATTAGAAGAATCGTTTCAAACTCAAAGAACCTTATCAAATTTGAGATTAATTGAAGTCATGAATTCATGGTATAATCAATCGTATAAAGAAATTGATAGATCTAAAACTTTTTCTCTAGTAGAGATGTCTGACGGCAAAGTGTACATCAATCATCATGGTCGTTTCCAACAATTAGATCTCATTCAAGGACTGCATGATTCACAGACTTATAGAATTGTCAATGAACCTTTTGGCTGGAGTTACATTTATAGGAACGATGGCTCCTTATCACTTGTTGATAAAGATGGATCAATACTAATGGAATATACTATTGCAGATTAGATCAAACTTTATAAGCTAATATCATTCACTTGCTGTTGAGTCAATTCAATCACATCACCACTTTTCATAGATCCAGTTTTTAAATTACCAATACGCACTCTTGCCAATCTCAAAGTAGGAAAACCAACTTTAGCAGTCATTTTACGTACTTGTCTAAATTTCCCTTCGGTCAATGTGATGCTTATCCAGCTAGTAGGACCATGCCTTTCATCCCTAATTTTTTGTCTTGTCGGTGGTAAATTTGGATCTTTCCCTATAATGCGCGCTTGACAATTCGTTGTTTTGTAATCATTACCATTGATACTAATAATTAATCCATTTTTTATTTTTTCAATCGCGTCATCCGTAATTTGTCCATCTAATTGAGCGTAGTATTCTTTCTCTGTCTTATCAGTTGTATTAATCTTATAGCTTAAAGAGCCATCGGTTGTGATAATGAGTAAACCTTCGCTGGTCTCATCTAGTCTGCCTACCGCCATACTATTTGTAGGGAAATCAAACAGCTCACTCAAAAATCGCTTGTTTTTTTGATGCCTGTCATGTGTGATGAACTGACTCAACATTTTATAGGGTTTGTAGATTAAAAAGTGCTTATGCTGCATGCAATTATAAATTCTATCTATTTACTAGGGTTATAGCTGTGCGAGAATCTACTTAACATTGTACCATGAAAAGATTATGGAGTTTACTGACCTTAGTTTTATTGATTCTTGCAAGTTGTAAAGATAAATCACCTGTATCTCTCAAGGCTGGTGACTGGCGACTTACCTTGGATTTAGGAAACGGTAATATGTTACCACAGCAAACAAGCGTCAGCGAGTTAGAAGTGTGGAATCTCATCAATGATACTGAGATCATTGAAGTCACTGAGATAGAAATAAAAGGCGATAGTATCTATTTAAGACCACCTGTTTTTGAAGGGTATTTTGCTGGAGTTTTTAAGAGCGAGAATCTTATTCAAGGGTCATTCATTAAACCCAGTCTCAATAGAGTAGTACCATTTTCACTAGAATATGGGAACGGCAATAGGTTTGAGAAGTCTTCATCATCTGATAAAGTTGCAAAGGTCAATGAGGTCTGGGAAGTCGTATTTAGCCCAGAAGCTGCCCAGGATCGATATATTGCAAAAGGTGTTTTCAATCAAACAGGCAGCAAAGTCACGGGCACGTTTGAAACCACCACGGGAGATTATCGTTATCTGGAAGGAACCGCGACGGCAGACAGTTTGTTTTTATCAACTTTTGATGGTGCGCATGCCTTCTTATTTAAAGCAGCTATAAATGATGATGAGATGTCAGGAATTTTTTACAGCGGTAATCACTGGCAAGAACCTTTCATAGGTAAGGTCAATGCAGATTATCAGCTGCCCAGCGCGACCGATCTTACTTACTTGAAAGAAGGTTTTGATCGCTTTGAATTTGAATTCCCAAATAAAGATGGCCAGATGGTCAGCCTTAATGATCCTATGTTCAATGACAAAGTGGTTATCGTACAATTAATGGGTAGCTGGTGTCCCAATTGTCTTGATGAGACTAGGTTTTACGTGGACTATATAAACAATAAGCAACATGATGATGTTCAGTTTGTTGCCCTGGCTTTTGAATATGCCTCAACACAAGAAAAAGCTTTTGAGTCGATCGAGAAGTTGAAACAATCGGTAGGAATTCCCTATCCGGTTTTGCTCGCTCAGCACGGCAATGTAGATAAGAATATTGCTGCACAAAAACTTCCTATGCTCAATCACGTATTATCCTATCCAACCTCTATTTTTATTGATAAATCAGGAGAAGTGCGCAGGATTCATACAGGCTATAACGGTCCAGCAACTGGCGTTTCCCATGAGCGCTTTAGAGAAGATTTCTATAGTTTTGTAGATAGCCTGAGAGCTGGATAAGTGTTGATTGGTGTTGGGTTTGTACGCTTTCGCGAAAGCGTAATCACAACCAATTACAACCATAAAAAAAGCTCCATCTGGTAGATGAAGCCTTGTAAGATAGGAAGCTAAAATCTAGCTCACTTGATAGATATCCATTTCTTCCTTGATGAGTTTATCTACATCAACCTTGAGGTCGATAAGCTTACCACTTGCGAGATCAAATACCCAACCGTGGATTTTTATGCCTCTCGATTTGTATGCGGCTTGCACATCCTCGTTTTTGAGCATATTTACCACTTGTTCCTGTACATTAAGTTCGATCAATCGCTCATAGCGCTTGTCCTCATTACTTATAGCAGACAATTCTTTTTTATGAGTTCTATAGACGTCTCTAATATTGCGCAAGTAGGGATTCAAAATTCCTAGATCGCTGTTGCCCATGGCTGCCTTTACACCACCACAACCGTAGTGTCCACATATAACTATATGATCAACACCTAGATGCTTTACGGCATAATTTGTCACGCCTAGTGCGCTGATGTCAGTATTTGACACCATGTTGGCAATATTTCTATGTACAAATACTTCACCAGGACCTAGTCCCATGATTTCTTCGGCAGTGGCGCGACTGTCACTACATCCTATGTATAGAATTGAAGGGCTTTGACCTGAAGCCAATTTATCAAAGTACGCATCATCTTCTGCCAACTTTGATTTGATCCATTCTTTATTATTCTCAAAAACCGTTTCTAAATTTTTCATTGATTGTTGTTTGAGTCTTAAAATACAATCAATCCAGTGGTGGATAAAATTTATTAGAAATATTTAAGAAACCTCATAGCTCTCACCATGTTGAGATTGATCCAGCCCACGATCCTCTTGATCTTCTCGCACGCGTATTGGGATCATTTTATTCACTACCCAATATAAGATCCAGCTACCACCAAAGGTGAATATGGAAACCAAAACCAAAGCGATGATATGCCACATAAACGTATCAGTCTCGCCGTAGATTAGACCTACTTCTTTGGCAAAGACAGCGGTAAGAATCATACCGACAATACCACCAATACCGTGCGATGGGAAAACGTCTAGTGTATCATCAAGAGTGGTTTTATTTTTTAATCGAATAGCATAATTACTTATCAATGCAGCAATAAAACCTATAAAGATGGACTGTCCTAAACTCACAAAACCAGCAGCTGGTGTAATCGCAACTAGTCCAACAATGGCACCTATACAGGCGTTGAGCGCACTCATCTTGCGGCCCGCAAAACGATCATAAAATATCCAAGTGATCATAGCGGTAGCACTAGCAAGATTAGTGTTTGCAAAAGCTATAATAGTATCACTGTTGACGCCTAGCGCAGATCCAGCATTAAACCCGAACCAGCCGAACCAGAGTAAGGCTGTTCCCAAAATTATATAAGGTGTATTTGACGTCTGATGGATCACTTCTTTGCGTTTACCTAAAAACACCGCACCAGCAAGTGCTGCAAATCCAGCGCTCATGTGAACTACGGTACCACCAGCAAAATCAAGTACACCCCAATTGCGCAGCAATCCATCTGGATGCCAAGTCATGTGAGCGAGCGGCGCATAAATGAATAAAATGAACAGGACGATAAAAAGAATATAACTGCGGAAGCGGATGCGACCAGCAAAACTACCTGTAATCAACGCTGGCGTGATGATGGCAAACTTTAATTGAAAAAAAGCAAACAAAAGAAATGGGATTGTTGCTCCAAAATCCTCGTTGGGTGACAGGCTTACACCATTAAAATTGAGATACGTGCGTGGATCACCTATGATACCACCTATGCTGTCGCCAAAGGCCAAACTAAAGCCCACGATGATCCATAATACACTTACAATACCTAGCGCGACAAAACTTTGCAGCATGGTGCTAATGACATTCTTGCTATTGACCATACCACCATAAAAAAATGCCAGACCTGGAGTCATGAGTAATACAAAGGCGCTTGCTACCAGCATCCATGCAGTATCTCCTTTATCAATAGAGTCAGGAACAGCACCCATCTCATAATTGTTGCCCCAAACGAGAACGATTAAAACAAGGATGACGAGAACAATAAAATTCCACTTTTTTTGCATGACTTTATTTTTTGCTAAAGTCAAATATCTAATACCGTGATTATTAGTGTAGGATTATTTGCAGATCAATTTTCACAAATCCTATTTTAATGTTAATAGAGTTTTATATTAAACTGATAGTCAGATTTTTAAATAAGTAGATAAGATTTGCTGTGATTGAACTTGCCTAATAATATGACATAAAAAAGCTCCAATAATTGAATATTTCTCAATTAGTGGAGCACTATGATATTTACTGTTAAGAGCTAGTCAATAAAATCGATAAGTAATTTATTGAGCTCTTGTTTATGAGTAAGATACAAGCCGTGTGGCGCATCTTTTATTATTTCCAGTTTAGAATCTTTTACGAGTTCATGACCTTGCTTTGAGGTAGGTTCCATGGGAACTACATTGTCAGCATCACCGTGAATGAATAGGGTAGGAACGTCTATTTTTTTCATAGCGTCTCTTAAGTCTGTTTTACCAAAAGCATCGATACAACCCAATGTTGCTTTAGGTGACGCGGCAACGGCAATATTGAAATTGTAATCCAATTGTCCTTGAGAGACTTTGTCTTTATTATCATTGTAATTGACAAAATTCTCGCCGAAGTCTGGCAAGAAACCTGCACGATCACTACTTACTGCTGCTTTCATATCTTCAAATACTTTTTTAGGTACACCATTCTCGTTATCGTCGGTTTTCAACATAAACGGAGCAATGGAGCTTACAAAAATCAATTTATGCAAACGCTCATTACCAAAAATATCGACGTATTGAGCAATCTCGCCACCACCCATGGAAAATCCAACAAGAGTTACATCTTGTAAATCCAGCTTATCCATTAGATCCTTGAGATCCTCGGCCATGGCTTTGTATGTATAACCATCCCATGGTCGCGATGAATGCCCAAAACCACGTCGATCGTATTGAATTACTCTATATCCAGCATCTATAAGTGCTGGTGTTTGATATTCCCACATAGCACTGCTCAATGGCCAGCCGTGTATAAGTATGACAGGCTTACCAGTTCCATAATCCTCATAAAAAATGGAAATGTTGGAGTCTGCTGCTGCGGTTGTTTTATCTAGATAAGGCATAAAGTTGTTTTCCTTCTAAGTTAAGTAGAAGTAGCCGCCTCGATAAAAAAACTATGTGAATTTGCTTTTTATTTGGACTGAGAGCGCCTCAATTACAACTCAATACTGCCTTTTCCTTCACGTATCAGGGTAGGCTCGCTAGTCGTTAGGTCAATGACTGTAGAACCTATATTGCCACCATAACCAGCATCAATAATTATATCTACTAGTTTACCCCATTTTTCTTCAATTAGGCTAGGATCAGTAGTGTATTCTAGGACTTCATCATCGTCCTTAATGGATGTAGAGATTATTGGGTTGCCTAGTGCTTTTACCAGTCCTGTAGCTATAGCATTGTCAGGAACTCTTATACCTACTGTTTTTTTCTTCTTAAAAACACTAGGTAGATTGTTATTGCCGTTTAGGACAAAAGTGTATGGACCAGGCAAGTTGCGCTTGAGTAATTTAAAAGTGGAGCTGTCAATCTGTGCGGTGTAATCGCTCAGGTTACTCAAGTCTTCACAAATGAAAGAGAAGTTTGCTTTTTCAAGTTTCACGCCCTTGAGATGTGCTACTTTTTCAAGTGCCGCTTTATTAGTAATGTCACAGCCTAGACCATAAACAGTATCGGTAGGATAGATCACCAAGGCACCATCACGCATGGCTTTTGCAATTTTTATAAGTTGCTTTTGATCAGTATTCTCCTCGTATAACTTGATAACCTGTGCCATAATTTACGATCTATTAAGTAAAAAATCCAGTGGCATGAATAAGATGCTTGCCACAATGAGAAAAATCAAAATTTTCAACCAATTAGGAAACGGTGTAGCCTCATTTGCTGGTACACGATGGTAGCTATGTTTACCATCTTTTCTTATGCGTATAGCAATATGGTCCTTATCCTTATTGATTTTAAAATTTGCAAATAACAGCAGTGCCACTAGAATCGCAATGATAATAAAGGCACTCATTCCATCTGTTATGGCAATTGCTGTCATCTTTTGTTTTTAGTCAACTCTTTCAACTTCACTCTCTAACTTGAGCACGGCGTCGCCATCGTCTTGCTTGATGTAAAGCGCTTTGTTTCCTTCTTCACCTTTACGGGTGATCTCGCTTCCGTCAATTGTTCTTGTCACTTCTTTGGTAAACGTTGATTGCACTTCGCCTTCTGCGGTGCCGTTTCCCCAATCCCATTTTACTCTTGTACCTTCCTTGATCATAGCTTTTTCTTTTAAAGATAGTATAAGTTAGCTTTCGCGAAAGCGTAATAACAACAACTTAACGTACTACTAGTAAAATTCTAAACAAGATTAAATGTCTGTGCCTTAAGAGGCTAAAACCACTTGAGAAACTTTTTTGTCACGGATAACTTGCCCTTATATGGCGGATATTTTACAGGAATATCAAGCCAGGTGCCGCGATGAACCACGCTCTTGTAATGGGAAAACGTCTTGAAAGTATCTTTACCATGATAACTGCCTATACCGCTATTGCCTACGCCGCCAAAAGGCAATCGCTCATTCACAAATTGAACGATGCTGTCATTGACTGCGCCACCACCAAAGGAAAATCGATTCAAGAACCATTTGCTAAATTTTTTATCGCTGGTGTAAACATATGCGCCAAGCGGTTTTTCATAACTTTCAATCCACGTGACGATATCCTGTTTATCCTTGTAGGTCACCACTGGCAGAATAGGGCCAAAAATTTCTTGCTGCATCACCTTGCTGTCACGAGTAGGCTCATTGACCACCGTAGGTGCTATATACAAATTGTCCTTGTCGTGATCGCCGCCTATACTAATGTCTTCACCTTGCAATAACTCTACAAGACTATCAAAATGCTGCTCACGAATAATGCGCGGATAGTCTGGTGAGGACTTGACATTGTCGCCAAAGAATTGCGTTATGTATTTTGAAATTGCGTCGATCAACGGCTGCTTGATAGACTCATGCACCACTAGATAGTCTGGCGCGATACAGGTTTGACCTGCGTTGAGAAATTTTGCCCATACAATGCGCTGTGCGCAAACATTAACATCAGCACTTTCATGAATAACCGCTGGATTTTTACCGCCCAATTCTAGGGTTACTGGCGTCATGAATTGCGCGGCGGCCTGATAGATTTTTTTACCTACCGCTGGACTACCTGTAAAGAAAATGTAATCCCATTGTAGGCTCGTGAGTTGTTGTGCGATCTCGCCATCACCCAAAATCACGCTTGCATGACCTAGTTCAAAACTTTGTTCTATGATGTTCTTTAACAAATCACTCGTGGCTGGTGAGAATTCACTAGGTTTTAAGGTCACTGTGTTTCCAGCAGCGATGGCGCCAATTAATGGAGCCATAGCCAGCTGGAATGGATAGTTCCAAGGTGCAATAATCAACGTGCAACCATAAGGCTCTGGATATTTGCGAGCACTTGATGGGAAGTTGAGTAAAGAGGAACTTACCTTAATCGGTCGTGCCCATTGAGGCGTTTTCTTGATGTAGCGATCGACTTCCTTAAGTACGACTTGGTATTCGGTCACAAAGGATTCAAACTCTGATTTTGCAAGATCGCTAGCAAGCGCTTTGTAAACTTCCTGCTCTTGATCAATGAGTACGTTCTTTAGCTTTTTTAAGGCAGCTATCCTATAATTAAGGTCATAGGTCTTGCGGCTATCAAAATGTGATCGCTGCAGCTTGTGTAGTTCTTGTGGTGTCATAGATTAGGAAGATACGGCTTTCCAGATAGCATCGTGCGCAGGTACCGGCGCAATAATCGTTATAAGTTCTTTCTTGACAGGATGTATAAAAGATAGCGATCGGGCATGTAAATGGATGCTGGCATCTTTATTACTGCGACGCGCACCATATTTTAAATCACCTTTAATTACCTTGCCAACTTTGCTTAGCTGGGATCGTATTTGATGATGGCGTCCTGTTTCTAGTTGAATTTCTAGTGCCGTATAATTATCCAATTTCTTGAGAAGCGAGTAGGTGAGTACCGCTTTTTTAGAATTGGGAACCTCGTGATCGTGGGCATAGCTTTTGTTTTGCTTAGGGTTGCGCAACAAGTAGTGAACTAATTTCTCACTTTTCTTCTTGACTTGACCTTCAACCACTGCCCAATAAGTTTTATCGGTTTTATGATCTGCAAATAGCTTATTCATGCGCGAGAGCGCTTTGGAAGTTTTGGTAAAAATCACAACGCCGCTTGTCGGGCGATCCAGCCTGTGAGTAACGCCTAGGTAAACGGCGCCAGGTTTGTCATATTTAACGGCTATGTATTCCTTGATTAGATCTGGTAAGGTGACATCACCTGTCTTATCTCCTTGAACCAAATCACCAGAAAATTTATTGACGGCAATCAAATGATTGTCCTCATATAATATGCGATTAGGATCTAGTTGCATTATAAATCCTTGCGGTAAATACGACGTCGCTTGTGTAGGATAGGTTCATAGTCTTTCCATAGAGCTTGTACCGCTATATTATCCTCAAGCTCTGGATTGGTCTCACACAACTCAATGCCATAATCCATAAAGTTTTGCGTCACGTTGCGGAACATCATCGCGGTAACACCTTTACCCTGTAAACGTGGATGAATACCTATCAGGTAAAAAGCTGCACGATCATTTTTCTTTTTAGCTTTCAATAAATGCATAAAACCAAAAGGCCATAGTTTTCCTTTTGCTTTTTGAAGAGCTTTAGAAAATGAGGGCATCGTAATGGCAAATGCTACCAGCTTACCTTCTTTATCCACCACGCATTCCAAATAATCTGGATTGATAAACGGCAGGTACTTTTCACGATAAAGATCGATCTGATATTGCTGGATAGGCACGAAGGTTACCAGGTTTGAATAGGTCTGATTGAGCAATTCAAACATGGCATCGACATAGGGCTCTACTTCTTTGATATTCTTGAACTTCAAGGTGGTGAGCTCATATCTTTTGGCGATGAGATCTGCAAACTTGTGGAAGCGTTCTGGAATTGGGTTGGGTGGTATGAATTTAAACTCGACCCATTCAGCACTTTTTATGTAGCCTAGTTGTTCTAGATGTTCCTTATAATAAGGATGATTGTACCAGGTAATCATGGTGGCTAGCTCATCATAACCTTTAACAAGCATTCCTGCTTTATCCATAAGCGTAAAACCTACTGGACCTTCTGTGTACTCTAGCTTGTTCTCGCTGCCTATCTTTCGAACTTCGGCGAGTAAAGCTTTAGTCACTTCAATATCGTCGATCATATCTAACCAACCGAATCGCATCTTAGGTTTGCCTTGCTCTTTTACTTCTAGATGATTGATGATTGCAGCGATGCGTCCTACTATTTTGCTTTCGCGATAAGCAAGAAATAGCCAGCAATCTGCATTTTGAAAAACCTGATTTTTATCAGGATCAAAATTGTCGATCTCGTCATTTATAATAGGAGGTACGTAGTATGGATTATCCTTGTAAAGCTCCATGGGAAACTTGACAAACTTTTTAATATCCTTGCGTGAGGTAATACGTTGAACAGTTAAACTCATAAATAATCGCTGGATAGAAAATTACTGCTTTGGCGCTGGGTCTTTGTGAAAATCAAGTCGGTAACTCATACCTACATTGACCTGATAAAAACTGGGCGTATCCTTAAAATTGACCGCGCCACTGGCGTCAACTTGCCAGTCCTGATTAATCAAATAGGCTACGCCAGCACGACCTATGTCGTCACTGTAAAAGTCAGAAATCAAGGTTTGAAACTCACCGAATGCTGCCCAGCGGCGATTAATGCTATGCGTCATGGTTGCAATACCACCATAGCTAGGAAAATCCGTAGTAGCACGATCGGCAATGAAATTGAGAACAAGTGCCCAAGGACCCCAATTGTTTTGTGTAATCAACTCAAATCGCGGTGAGATGCTAGGATCTCCTGGTGGCAGCAAGGAGTTTCTCTCGCTCAAATCAAAATTAGCTCCTACATAAACAGAAACCGCTGGAATGAGATCACGCCATTTAATGCGTCGATTGTCTTTGTAGCTATAGATATTAATCTCGCGCTCGCCCCATTTTTTAATTGGATCGAATACCAGATACTTTGCTCCAATCGTGCTGCGAGAAAAGTTAGAAAAACTGTTATCAACGCTACCAAAACCACGATTAATAGTCTCATCAACACTGTTAAAAGTCCCAAAATAAGAGAGCTCTAATTCTTCAACGAGAAATCCATATCGTATCTGGAATGCAAGTCCTGTAAAATCTCTTTCATATCTAAGGATATCATGCTCCTCGCTACGGTAAAAAGCAGAACCTTCAAATTGCACCACATTTGTACCAACTGAAAATGCTCCTTGTGAGCGCCCAGGATTATTAGTATTAATGGTCTCAGTATATTGAGCGATCGCAAATAGTGGTAAAGACAATACGACTACCAGTGCGATTCTCATCAATTTATTCACTTGCATAAATCTATCTTGTACTCAAATTTAAGATTAATTAAAGAGTATCGTGAATATGCCTCTTTAATTTTGATTGCAAAGATACTTTACCTTGAAATTATTACAGGCCGTTCTTATCATTCTATTAGTATATATGACGGTGCGCATCGTTGTAAAATACTTTGGCAAATCTATTTTGAGATGGGCTGGAGCGAAGGCTATGGAGCGCGTACAGCGCAACTTTAACCAAGAAAATAGCACAAGTGCAAAGAGGTCAACGGTTGCTGAAGGTGAAGTTAAAGTAGAGCGCAAATCAACTACTCAACGTGCTCGCAGTAATCCAAATAAAACAGTAGGCGAGTACGTGGACTATGAAGAAATTGATTAATTTTCATTTTTAATCAGTTTTTCCTTTTTATGAGCTTTGACTTTAAAAAAATAGCACCGCATCTAGTGGTGTTTGTCATTTTTATAATTGCCGCTTTAGCTTACTTTCATCCAGTTCTCAGCAATAAAAAACTTTACCAAAGCGACATCGTCCAGTACAAAGGAAATGCTCGCCAACTCATAGAAAATAGGGCAGAGACTGGTGAGGAAATTTATTGGACCAATGCCGTTTTTGGCGGGATGCCTACTTATCAACTAGGCGCTCGATATCCTTATGACTTTATAGATGCATTGGATCGCGGATTGCGCTTCATGCCGCGACCAGCTGATTATTTGTTTCTCTATTTTATTAGTTTTTATGTGTTGATGCTGGTGTTGAGAGTTGACTGGCAGCTAGGATTGATAGGTGCATTTGCCTTTGGATTCTCGACATATCTAGTAATTATTCTAGGTGTAGGCCACAATGCCAAGGCTCATGCCATCGCTTATTTCCCACTCGTGTTAAGTGGTATTATTCTGGTTTTTCAAAAGCGTTATGTAATAGGTGGGTTGCTCACGGCGCTTGCCGTTGCGCTAGAATTGCAGGCCAACCATCCACAAATGACTTATTACTTGTTTATTGCGACAGTCATTCTGGGTATTGCATATCTCATTGATGCCGTGCGTCGCCAGCAATTGCCTCATTATTTCAAATCTGTCGCGATTATGGCCGTTGCCGCGTTAATAGGTTTAGGGACCAATGCTGCAAATTTGCTAGCCACGCAGCAGTATAGTCAAGAAAGTACTCGTGGACCTTCTGATCTTACTATTTCAGCTCAAGGCGAAAGCGTGCAGCCCACAGACGGTCTTGCATATGACTATATCACTCAATATAGTTATGGCCTTACCGAGAGCTTTAACCTAATCATACCTAGGTTTGCTGGCGGCGGCAGTGGCGCTAGACCAGATGAAGATTCTAATACTGTTGAGTTTTTAGAAAAATTAGGTTTACCTAAAGCTAGCGCGATGGATTTTGTACAAAATCAAGTGCCCTTATATTGGGGCGACCAGATCATCGTCGAGGCACCAGCCTATATAGGAATTACGGTGTTCTTTCTGGCCGTCATTGCTTTATTCTTAATTAAAGGAAGACTCAAATGGTGGACGTTGGGAACAGCTATTTTGGCACTCTTACTTTCTTATGGAAAGAACTTAGATTTTCTTACTCGATTCTTCGTGGATTATGTGCCATTATATGACAAATTTAGAGCGGTTACTTCTATACAGGTATTGATTGAGTTGGTCATCCCAATTCTAGCAGTAGTCGGGTTGTATCAATTATTCAATAAGAACAACAAGCTGGAAGAAAAAGGTAAGGCATTGCTGTATGCAGCCATAGGTGTTGGCGGTTTGCTTGCCGTATTTGCAGCATTCGGTAATCAATTATTTGATTTTGCAGGAGCTTATGATGCAGCTTACTTGCAACAAGAACAATTAGGCAGTGGCTTTGTCGATGCCTTGAGGCAAGATCGATTTGAAGTGATGCGAGCAGATAGTTTACGTGGCTTGTTTTACATAGGCGTGATTAGTCTTGCTTTATGGTTGTATTTTAAATCAAAGTTGCAAGAAAACGCGGTACTCATAATTGTTGGGATTTTTATTCTAGTGGATTTAGTAAGTTTTGATTTGAACTATGTAAACGAGGATGATTATGTGAGCGCTAGCCAATATGACAATGCATTTCAGCGCACGCCTATAGATGAGCAGGTGTTACAAGATGATGGTTACTTCAGGGTTTATGATCAATTGATGAATCCTTTCAATAGTGCAAGAGCGCCTTATTTTCATAATGCTTTAGGTGGTTATCATGGTGCCAAGCCACGTCGCATTCAGGAGATAGCAGACTTCTATCTTTTTGATCCACAATTGGGAATGCGCTCAGGCCTCAACGAGCAAAATCAACAGATCTTGAGCATGTTCAATGTCAAGTATTTGATCGACGTTGATGAGGAAGGTTTACAATTAGTTGAGAATAGAGAAAACTTGGGTGCCGCATGGTTTGTGAAAGAGTTGCAAGTAGTCAATAACGCTGATGAAGAAATGCTAGCACTAGCAAACCTTGATGGTAAGAAACGAGCTATCATGCAGCAATCAGAACTGGAGAAAATAAGTTTGAGTAATATCTCTGTAGATTCCACAGCACAAATCAGATTGATCAGTCACTCACCAGAACAAATGGTGTATCAAAGCACCAATAGCAGCGATGCACTTGCCGTATTTTCTGAGGCCTATTATCCGCATGGTTGGATTGCAACTATTGATGGATTAGAAGTTCCTATCGCCAGGGCAAACTATGCCTTGCGTGCGCTCAAGGTTCCTGCTGGTAGCCATAAGATAGAATTCACTTTTGAACCAGACGTAGTTGAGACCGGAACGGCTATCATGTTGACAAGCAACGTCTTGCTGATTTTGCTATTGCTAGGAGGTACTTTTTATCTCGTACGTAAAAAGAACTGATGCAATCTTCTATATACATCGTTTGCTATTACTGGCCACCGGCTGGCGGACCTGGCGTGCAGCGATGGTTGACAATGTCTCATTATTTAGTTGAATCTAATTACCACGTCACCGTCGTGATTCCAGAAAATGCTGATTACCCAGTCACAGATGCAAGCCTGACCAATGACATAAATCCAAAAATCACCATCAAAAAAATTGCCATCAAGGAACCAACCCGATGGATAAAAAAGATTCTAGGTGGTAAGACTGCACAGCTACAAAAAGGTATCTTAAATAAAAAACCTGGACTGCTGGAACGCGCATTACTTTGGGTGCGTGGTAATTATTTTATTCCAGATGCTCGTAAATCATGGGCTGATAGAGTAGTGCAGGAGCTAGAAAATGATTCTGCTTTCGCGAAAGCAAAAACTCTCATAACGACTGGACCACCACATTCTGTACATCTCGTAGGATTGAAATTAAAAAAGAGGTTTACTAAAAACATCGAGTGGATCGCGGACTTTAGGGATCCATGGACTACCATAGGCTATCACGACAAATTGCGATTATCGCTAAATGCTCAAGAAAAACACTTAAAACTTGAAAAGCAAGTGCTAGACAGCGCAGATAAATTGCTGGTAACAAGTCCTACAACAAGAGCAGAATTTGAAGCCAAAACCAAAACAGCAATAACTGTCATCACCAATGGCTTCAACATAGAACCTAACAATACATCACAACCAGCTGGAAAGTTCACGTTGAGCCACATAGGTACGCTACTCGCAGATCGCAATCCTATTCATTTATGGATAACGCTTGCAGAACTTATAGAGATCAGAGAAGACTTTGCTGCAGATTTTAAATTACAATTGGCAGGAAATGTAGGTGACGACATTATTAACAGTCTAAAAGAATGTCAATTACTTAATTACACAAACCTTAAAGGATACTTATCGCATCAAGAAGCGGTCAATGCGATGTACAACTCACAAGCATTATTGTTAATCGAGATTGATAGTGCAGATACCCAGGCGATCATTCCTGGAAAATTATTTGAATATATCGCAAGCCGCAGACCAGTCATAGCAATCGGGCCAGAGCAATCAGATATTATTCAAATATTGTATGAAAGTAATGCAGGAACGTATTTTAAATACCGCGACCCACATTTATCGCGACACATCCTAGAACTTTATCAAGCTTACAAAAAGAATGAGTTACTAGGAAATCATCAGGAGATCAATAATTACCATCGCTCAAACTTAACCGATCAATTGATCAAAATTATCCAGAAGCGCTAATGGGAATGGTCATTAAACATAGCAGTTGGAATCTGGTTATTACCGCAATTGGTTTTGTGTTGGGTGCCGTGAACGTTCTACTACTTGCGACAACCTATCTAAATGACAATTACTACGGTTTATGGGGTTACGTGCTATCTACCTCATTTTTAATTTTCCCGTTGATGTCCTTTGGGATTCATAATACGATTGTCAAATTTTATAGTTCGTATAAAACCAAAGAGGAGCGTGATAATTTTCTTTCTCAAATGCTATTGTGGCCATTAGTAGCCCTCACGTTTATCATTGGATTGATCTACATCTATCAGACCGATCTAAGGCTATTTATCTCATCACGTAATCAAATCTCTGGTGACTATTTGTGGGCAATAGTTCTGGTAGCAGTTTTTCAAGCCTATTTTGAAATATGGTACAGCTGGACCAAAGTTCACTACAAAACCATAGGAGGTAATTTTCTCAAAGAGGTTTTCTATCGCGCTGCCGCAACTGTAATGCTTTGCCTGGTGGCACTAGACATAATCACTCAAACGCAGTTTATCTATAGCCTGGTTCTCATCTATTTTTTGCGCATGTTACTAATGGCCATCGTTGCCTTGAGAGTTTATACTCCGGTTTTTGAGATAAAAAAACTTGTTGCCGTGCGAGAGCTGGTTTACTACTCTGTGTTGATGATTATTGCTGGGTCAGTGGCGACAGCTTTGCTCGATCTGGATAAAACGATGATCAATCAATACATTGACATCGCCAATATCGCTTACTACAATGTTCCTGTTTTCATGGCGACCGTGGTGGCGATTCCGTCGCGTGGTATGGCGCAGATAATCCACCCATTGACAGCACGCTTTTTCAATGGCAATCAGCTAGATGAAGTTGAGAATTTGTATAAACGCAGTTCTTTGAATCTCACGATTATTGCTGGACTATTGCTGTTACTTGTTTTGTGTAACGCATCACAATTCTATCTTTTTCTGCCGCCAGAATTTGCGGTTGCTTTACCGGTATTATTTTTCATTTGCATCGTGAAGTTTACTGAGAATGTGCTGGGCAGCAACAACGCGATACTCTACAGCACAAATCTTTATCAGGTCACATTGTGGCTAGGCCTTGCACTTGCTGTGGTGGCATGGCTCCTCAACATGTGGCTGATACCGTTGTATGGTTTGACGGGTGCTGCGATAGCTACCTGTGTGGCTTATGTGTGTTACGCTTTCGCGAAAGCGGTATACGTAAAAATAAAACTCAACATGCATCCATGGACTAGGGAAACGACCGTCGTCTTGCTAGTGGTCGTCGTACTATTAGTTGCGTTTTATTTCTGGGATTTTCCTTTTGACAAATACACCAACATCCTATTGAAGTCAACGCTTATATCTTTATTGTACATAGCGAGTGTATACAGATTGAAGTTATCTAGCGAGATCAATGATCTAGTTCATAAAGGCATAGAAAAAATAAAGCGTCGACCATAACTGGCCGACGCTCTACTCACTCACGCAACTTTATAATTATCCTCTTCTGGATGATCTACCAGATGATCTTTTACTGCTTGATCCACGGCTGCTTCTAGCTTTGGATTGTGATCTTTTAGGTGCGCTCGTTCTTGCTTTTGAAGAAGAACGACTAGGTGCGCTTGATCTTGCCTTAGACTGTGATCTTTTAGGCGTGCTAGTTCTTGCACTTGATCTATTAGATCTTTTGGGTGCAGTCGTTCTAGCTCTTGAGCCACGATTGCTTGAGGTGCGTGCACTTGATCCTCTATTATCAGATCGTGAAGTTCTCGCACTGCTCTTGCGATCAGATCTTTGAGATCTTTGTGTCGTAGTTCCACGTGAACCTCTTGAAGCAGTTCTTGAGTCTCTAGTTATTGCTTTTCTATTGCCTGCAGTAGATCGTGAACTGCGTCCAGCGCTACTTCTTGCATTATCTGAAGTTCTAGAATTTCCTCTAGTGCTTACACCACTACGATTAGAGTTTCCTCTGGCAGTTCTTGTACCCACCTTGTTCTGGGTACTTCTACCTCTAGAACTAGTCGCTCTATTATTAGAACTTCTACCAGTAGATCGATTGTTGATACTGCGACCATTGCGATCATTACCAGTTATCTTTCTACCATTATTAGAGCGAGAAGCAAGACCACTTGATCTACCATTGCGAGATTGACTCGCACGTCTGCCTACATTGTCATTACTGCGTCTCAAGGATTTTCTACCACTAGCATACGCGTTGCGAGTATCAATCGCTCTACGACCGGTCGCGATAGCACGACCTCGATTGTTCCTGCGACCTCTCTCATAATCTCTATAGACTACTCGATCATAAGGTCTGTAAAAAGTTCTATAGGCTCTATTGGAAACAAAGCATCCATTATAATAGGTAGGAGAATTCCAGTAGGTTCTATGATAGTTCCATGAAAATCTAATAGGGTTATAGAATCTTCTATAAGGCGTGTTATATACTATCACACGATCCACTATCGGCGCTGCATAAAACCTGTGCCATGGTCTGAAAGTGTAGAACCTATTAAAGTTATTGATATAACCACGATAGTTCAATATCACACCAGGACGCGCATAGTTTACATAAAGATTACCAATGTTGTGTACGTATCCATTGCGGTAATTGATTATCACATTACCAGCCTGAATGATACGACCATATTCATCATAGTAAATAGGCGTATTCTCGATCTGGATCACGGCACCATAGGTGTCGTACTGTACAAATCTATTGTAATCAAAACCTGTATTGAAAGATATATTGACGTTACCAAGATTTGCATTGACGCCAAACTGTGGTCCATAGTCTAGGAAATTGAAATCAAATTGTCCATCAGGGAAAACGGCAAACTCAATTCCACCTTCATTAAAAATAAAATTGTCTGTGTAACCGCGGTAGCGATCTACATCTTCAGACTTCTCGGCGTGTGCCAGTCCCAATCCTAGGAACAGCATCACAAAAACTGCGGAGAGATTTTTCATAGTAGTAGGGTATTAATGATAAGTTTCATTACTCATCTACTTAGGTATTACAACCAGCGTGCCAAACGACGAATTACTACCATAAATAATAGTAATACTATTAAATGTGATTATTTCAACTTGTTGAAATTCAGTAAAATACCCACTTTTGAAACTGTGCAGAAAAAGTTTTGGGCTTACGAGTACGTTGTAGTTTGAGCTTAAATTATAGAACAGTTTTCTTTGAAAAGATCAGTATACGGATACATTTGATCTCAAAACAATTCAGAGCCTAAAACTGAATGTAAAGTATCTCTGTATCATCCTCTAGATCGATAGGCTCATAGATACCATAACTACTATCCATTCTGAATCCTATGGAGCCAATATTTACAAAAACTCGTGCCTCGATTTCACTACCATAGGCCACTGGATTTTCATAAGTAGCGCTTAATTCACCAAAAGTATGCCCTGGACTTATCATATCATCTGGGACGCCAGCACTGTCTATGATCTCAATGGTGGTGATGTTGCCACTCTCGTGGTAGAAATATGCCACATCAATATCTTCATACACCAATTTATATATATTAAAAGTGCCATCACCTGTTTCCAGAATATCATCTTTTAAGAAATATCCTTTATCAAGATTACTTCCAAGCAAAGCTTCAACAGATCTATTCTCATTTAAGGCAGCTAGACCTAGATATTGCAACACTCTTGTGGAATCAAAGGGCAAATAAACAAACTCTGGGTAGTCTTCTTCGTCATCTTCCAGATTTTCCAGAAGCTCAGCAGACTTTTCAACTACTTTTCTAACAGTCTCATTTAAGCTGGTATCTTGATCAGTGACATTTTTATACAGATCTGGTTTTGATCGTTTTTTATAATCTGGTTCTAAAGTCTCGCCAACCGAGTTCTCGCGACTTTCCTCTTTGTAATCTTTACAGCTTATCAAAAGAACAAATAATAATAGGGCATAGGCCGGAATGCAAATTCTCGTAATAGTGCCATGTGATTTAAGCCACTGCATCTTTATAGGTTTTAAGACAACGTTCACGTGCTTCCTTGTGATCCACCATCATATCGGGATATTTGTCCGTATCATGTTCTGGTACAAACTCTTCTATATACTCACGGTTTTTGTCAAACTTATCCTTTTGAGTAATTGGGTTGAATATCCTGAAATAAGGTGCCGCATCAACACCACTGCCAGCGGCCCATTGCCAATTACCTACATTGCTGGACATTTCATAATCTAGAAGCTTCTCGGCAAAATAGGACTCGCCCCAACGCCAGTCGATGAGTAAATGCTTGCATAAAAAACTAGCGACAAGCATGCGCACGCGGTTGTGCATGTAGCCTGTCTGGTTGAGTTGTCGCATGCCTGCATCCACTAGTTTGTATCCAGTCTCACCTTTTTTCCACTTTTCAAACTCATCCTCATTATTGCGCCATTCAATACGATCATATTTGGATCTAAACGCATTATCTCGCGTTTCAGGAAAGTGAAACAATATCTGCATGAAGAATTCACGCCAGATCAATTCTGATAGGAATGTCATGTTTTTTGATTGCAATCCTTTCTTGACCATTTTACGCGGACTAGCAACACCAAACCTCAGATAAACTCCTAATCTAGTAGTTCCTTCTTGTGCTGGATAATTTCTGGTATCCTCGTAATTCTCAATCGTGGTAGGCTTCACGTCATATTCGGGAACCTCAATGCTACTTTTTTTGAAACCCATATCGGATAAGGTCAGATTAGGTAATCTTGAGTGATCAATACAATTCTCAAGTACAGAGCTGGTGTAGTAAACTCTTAAGCCATCAGCATCGCCGTGTTCTTCTTCAAAACGTTCCAGCCATTTATTTTTATAAGGTGTGTAAACCACATAAGGATCGCCATCGTTCTTGACAACCTCACTCTTTTCAAAAATGACTTGGTCTTTAAAGGTTTTGAACTTAATGTTATGATCGTTCAAAAACTTCTCAATCTCGCCATCGCGATCCTTGGCATAGGGTTCATAATCGCGGTTAGTATAGACACTGGAAACATTGTATTCATCGACCAGATCCTTCCATATTTCGTCTGGTTTGCCGTAGTACATGGCGATGGAACTGCCAACTTCATCTTGCAGTTTGCTACGCATGCGTTGTAATTCTTCAAAGATAAAAGTCACTCGTGCATCATCTTCTGGTAGCTCGTCAAGGATATTCTTGTCAAAAATGAAAATAGGCAGGACAGGCAAATCATCATTGAGAGCCTCATAGAAACCCACATTATCATCCAGCCTCAAATCCCTGCGGAACCAAAAGATATTTACTTTATCAGCCATAAATTATACGGATAAGGATCCTTTACCACCATTAATTCCTAATACTTGACCAGTCATCCAGCCTGCATTTTGTTCCAGTAAATAGACAGCAAGTCCAGCAACATCTTCTGGTGTTCCTACACGCTTTAATGGGTGTAGCTCATCCATTTTTTCTTTTTTGGAATCGTTACTAAGTAATCTACCTGCTAGTGGTGTGTCCACTAGCGATGGTGCGATCACATTGACTCTTACCGTTGGCGCATATTCTGCTGCTAGTGCTTTTGCAAAACCTTCAATGGCACCTTTAGCCGCTGCTACACTGGTATGAAAAGGCATACCTGTTGCCACCGCAACTGTTGAGAAGAATACCGCGCTGCTGCTTTCTGCTTTGGTCAAAAGTGGCATGACTGCTCTGGTTACTTTTACCAGTGAGAAAAAGTTGATCTGCATATCTTCTTCAAACACTTCTTGCTTCAGCATTTTGAAAGGCTTGAGATTGATGCTTCCTGGACAATACACAAAACCATGCAGTGCTTCTGGCAAAGAACTAGTATCTAATTCATCACTCGTTGCATCAAACGGAATGTGGGTCACGCCATCGGGCAAGTTTTCATTCTCGCGTGAGGCAACAAAAACATTGTTGCCATCATGCATGTGTTGGACTATGGCATTCCCTATACCGTGGCTTCCGCCTATGAGTAGAATATTCTTGGACATAATTAGTTGAGTATATCTTGTTTAAGAGTTTGATCGTGATTGCTGGGCTCGTTATAAGCTCCAAAATGTTTGATGAGTGCGCTTTCGCGAAAGCGGAATATTTCTTCTAGCTTGGGTTTTACTAGAAATGGCTGTACCATTTTACCTAGAAATCCCAGCGGTAATCTGTAATGTACCACATCTTCCATAAGCGTGCCGCCTGGAATCTCGCTCACAAAATGTTTGTGGTGCCAGGTCGCGTATGGTCCATACATCTGCTCATCGACAAAGAATTTCTTCTCCTCAACCTGTGTGATGTGTGTGACCCAATTAGTCTTGAAAAAGGGTAGTGGCTTGACGCTGTACTCAATGAGCTGGCCTGGATACATGCCGCGCTCTGTACCGTAGAGTACGGTCATTTCCATTTCTGGTGGCGTGAGCAGTTTGAGGTTGTTGGGATCTGTCAAAAACTCCCAAGCCTCGTCTAGTGAGATAGGTAGTTTTTGTTTGGTGTGTATTTGGTAGAGTTTCAAGCTGTTTTTGTTTGAACTATAAAGATATAGGCCATACAAAAGGCTTGCTGTAAGATCGTGTTAAATTAGAAATCGTCCTTGCGCAACTCACCGTTTGAGTAACGCTTGCCTAAGGAGAATTTGACACCAAAGGATACTATAAAATTGCTCAAATTGTACTCAACCAACTCACGAGCGACTTGTGGTTGTGAGCTAACGGCCGGTCCAAGAATATTATACTCTAGTGGCGATCCTATTGTTGTCACGTATTGTGGTGAGAAAAAAACCTGCACGCTGCGACGGAAGTAATAATTAAACCGGACTCCAGCATCAAAAATTGTAGATACAGACGTTATGCTTTGATTTTCATTTGTGTAAAAGATTTCATTATTCCCATTGAGAAAGGTTCCTCTTCTGGTATCTAGAAAACCAATACCAGTCCTGCCATAAACATCAATTTGAAATCGATTATAAGTCTTACTACCCAAAACTCCAGCGGTAAGAGCATATAAAGTCTCATTTTTTGGGATTCCCGTGCCTGAATTTTCAAAAGCAGTCTCATTATATAGGTGTTTTACAGCCGCCGTAAATGCAAATCGCTTGTTGAAGTAATAATCGTAACTACCTGCAATAGAGAGTCCGCTCAAGGCGATGTTGCCATAATCACCTATAGGCAACGCGACACCTGTTTCCACCATTAAATTATATCTAGGCACTTCTCGCAAATGCACGGGAATACTGTCATTGGACTGCTGTGCGCATAGCAGGCACGGTAAAACGAGTAATAGGATCAAGTACCTCATGCGGTAAAGATAGAAAGAGACTTGGGAAAGCTTTAGGTAAGATTATGATTTTGTTTGTCACGCTTTCGCGAAAGCGGGCTAATTTTAAACATAATAACAATTAAAAATTACTATCATGAGCGATAAAGAGCTAGAAGGAAAATTTGACCAGGCAAAAGGAAAAGTGAAAGAGGAGTACGGTAAATTGACCGACAATGAGAAGAAAGAAGCCGAAGGAAAAGCGGAACAAGCCGAAGGAAAGGCCAAAGAGGCATTTGGTGAAGCAAAAAGAAAAGTGAAGAACGCATTAGGAGGCGATAGCTAGAATGGAAAAGTTGACTGAAGACCAGATTGAAAAACATCTGCAAAAAGTTGAAGGTTGGGATTATTATGATGATGCCATTCATACAACGTTCGAATTTGACAATTTCATGGACGCTTTCTCTGTAATGACGAGAATTGCGCTAGAGGCTGAAAAGATGGAACACCATCCAGACTGGCATAATGTTTACAACACGCTTGAGATCACGCTCAACACACATGATGTAGGCGGCTTGACTGAGAAGGATTTTAAATTAGCAGCAGCCATTGAACATATAGTAGGAGACGAGTAGTCGTCTCCAGCTATTTAAAAATCCCTTAATCGACAGGTTAAGGGATTTTTTGTTTCACAAAGCTTTATATCTGTTTTAATGTAGGATTAAGAATACAATGACCTGCATTGAGGTAACTTTAAAATAAAAGAGAAAGATGAAAAAAATACTGATGATTATTGCGTTTATGGGATCCTTAAGTCTAGGCGCACAAGAGTACATCGCACCTAGTGCAGATGACGATGTGAGTAAAATGGCTAAGGAAATGGCCTTTGACTTTGATAAAAAACTCTCACTGACTGAAAAGCAGTTGTTGATGGTAGAAAAACTGAATGAAGAATTTTTACAGCGTCAAGGTTTAATTTTTGATAATGAAGAACTAACGATAGCCGAGAAGAATTATAGAATGAAAGAAATGTATGAAGAGCAGTCCCGAGAAATGGCAGATATTTTGACTAGACCGCAGTTGGCACGCTACAGGAAAATACGTGGTGAGATACAACCATTAGTAATAATAGAAGAAGAGGATTGATAAAAACCGCCGCAAGGCGGTTTTTTATTTGCATTCTATTGAGAATGATTTAGTTAAGCCTTAAGATTATGTATGGTGAACTCGTTGTAGATTTAAATAAAAATGTCATGAAAAATCTTACTCTACTCTTATTATTAATGGGATGCTTGCAATTGAGTGCGCAAGCATACGTTGAACCTTATGCAGATCAAGAGATCAGTCAAGAAGCAAAAAATCTTGCTCTTGAATTTGATCAGGAACTATCTTTAACTGAGAGGCAACTCATGCTTACAGAAAGAAAAAATGAAGAATTTATTAAACGCTATCAAGAAGTTATTGACGATGATAGTATTGATGTTTCATTAAAGAACAATCTACTAAGTGATCTTTATAGAGAGCAAGGTCGAGAAATGGCTGATATTCTCACGAGACCACAATTGCTAGTTTATAGTAGGATAAGGGATGAGTTGCAACCATTGATTGTTATCAGATAGATAGATGAAATTATAACCGCCGCGAGGCGGTTTTTTTATGCCTTGTTGCAAACACGATGGCATAGCCTTAATTTTACTTTTTTAAACTAGACAGATTACATGGGAAGAGCATTTGAATTCCGCAAGGCGCGCAAGATGAAACGATGGAGCGCCATGTCCAAGGCATTTACAAGAATAGGTAAGGATATCGTTATTGCTGTAAAAGAAGGTGGTCCAGATCCTGATGCCAACGCTCGATTGAGAGCGGTCATACAAAACGCGAAATCTGTGAACATGCCTAAGGCAAACGTGGAGCGCGCTATCAAAAAGGCAAGCGATAAGGACACGGCAAACTATGAAACGGTTCTTTTTGAAGGATATGCGCCTCATGGTATTGCAGTTCTAGTTGAAACCTCTACCGACAATAATAATAGGACTGTAGCAAATGTGCGCAGTTACTTTAATAAGTATGATGGTAGTCTGGGAACCAGTGGATCAGTTGAATTTATGTTTGATCACAAGTGCCATTTTAGGATTCCGGCTGCAGATCACGATCTTGAGGAGCTAGAATTAGAACTTATTGATTATGGTGCAGAAGAGCTATTTCTAGACGAGAAAGATGATGATGATGATAACAGCGTCGATGGTATCATGATCTATGCAGAGTTTCAAAACTATGGTGCGTTGCAAAAAGGGTTGGAAGAAATGGGAATCGAGATTTTGAGTTCTGATTTTGAGTACATACCTACCGTGCAAAAAGAATTGACTGCCGAACAAAGAGAAGATGTGGATAAGCTGCTAGAAAAGCTTGATGAGGATGATGATGTAAATAATGTTTACACGACAATCAAAGAGGATGAGTAATACTTTAATAAAACATTGCCATAGCATTGATCATCTTGACTGTATATTTAAACTCAACCAATAAATTTTAAATCATGGTAAAACAGAAATATCAAAGTGTCCTAGATCTAGGAGAAAAGCTTAACATCATAGGAGGCGACGTCAAAGTAAATGGCGATAAACTTGAGATAAGCGGCACGACAGCCAATCAGTACCAGAAGGATCAATTATGGGATGCAATCAAAGCAGCTGGTGGCGAGAATCCGTCAGATATAAGTGCAGACATTAAGGTCGCTGACAAATCAGTCTATGCGATGCATACGGTTGAAAAAGGCGAATCCTTGAGTTTGATTGCCAAAAAATATTATGGAGACCCTATGAAATACAAAAAGATCTTTGAGGCAAATACAGACAAGCTCAAGAATCCAGATGTAATTCATCCAGGTCAAGAATTGATTATTCCCAATAAATAGGAAGTGTCTAAATAAATTAAAAACCCTGCCAATCGGCAGGGTTTTTTGTTGACGAAATGTTGCATTATCCTGATTTTTAAGTCAATAAACTTACCAAACTTAGTTTTTGCAAATTTCATCGATTAAAAGCAGGTGTTTAGACATTTATTTCACAAAACAGCCTCTTTAATGCATTTCATTGGGAAAATATTACGTTTTATCGCAATTTGATATAGAATTATCATACTACCATCATGATGAAAACTATACTTAAAATCAGTCGATTAGCATCAAGCATGTCATTCTACAGGGGTTTCAATGATTTCTCATTTCTTAAAAAAATTAAAACAAGTAAGAGGCAAACGATTCTAAGCTTTTCTGCCTTTTTCGCTTTTTTTGCTAGTCATGCTCAATGTACTGTCCGCGATACAGGTAGTCAAGATGCTGCTGACGAAATTTATTTCAAAAGAGTTCAAATAGGCAGTATTGACAATGACCAAACTACAGCCACGCCATTTACAGTTATCGCACCATTTGGTTATCAGGACTACTCAGCACTATCCACTGATATTGCTAGAGGAACAACGTTATCTTTCAATTTTGAAACAGGTAGTGATTCTAGCAACCTACAGACAGCTAGCCGATTTTCCATCTACATTGACTGGAACAACGATGGGGATTTTGTCGACGCTGGCGAGATTATTTATAGGACACAAACTCTTTTTGACACTTTTTTCTCTTTTGATTATGGCATTCCCAGCAACGCGTCCGTCGGATTAAAACGTGTTCGTGTAAAAACGGCATATGACTGGAATGCGTCAAATCCATGTCTAGAATCTTGGGAATCTAGAGTTGAGGTTGAGGACTATAGTATCAATGTTGTAAAACCAGCTTTTGACACCACGGTATTGTCAAATGCGCTCGTGATTGATAACAATGATATAACACCAACAGGTTCAGACAATACAAACTTTGGTTCATTTGATTTGAACTCTGGAGAAGTACAAAATACATTTACCATCTTCAACAATGGAGCTAATACAGTGGAATTAGCAAACAGTAAACCTAGCCGTATTCAATTAATAGGCGATGCTCAATTTAGGGTTGTGACTCAGCCACCGATCAAGACACTTCTTTCAGGACAATCAACCACGTTTGTTATAGGATATGATCCGACGGCAATTGAGACCAACAATGCCGTTGTTTCCATACAAACTTCTGACCCAATAAAAAATCCTTATACTTTTCATATTACCGGAGAAGGAAAACAAACATTTCCTGATACAGACGGAGATGGAGTTACTGATAACATTGATATAGATGATGACAATGATGGAATTGTAGATGCAACAGAACAATCCAGTTGTGTTTTTGTACCGAGTTCTACAGTAGTTGAAAGAGAATTTTTAAATGAAACCTTTGGTACAGGAACCACTACTGTTCGTATTAATGATAACAATCCTAATGTTACTACTACGTATTTCTTTGAAGATAATACAAACTCACAGGCGGCAGATGAAAATGACACAGACGCCAATCTTAACGATGGCGAGTACACCGTAGGACCATCGGCTCAAATTACAACTTGGGCACCTGCTTATTGGCATATGGGAAAAGATCACACGTCTGGTGATAGTAACGGTAGAATGGCGATTTTCAATGCAAGTATCGATCCAGGTGAATTCTATAAAACTAAGATTGATGGTGTAATTGCTAATGTTCCGGTAACTTACTCATTTTGGGTTTTGAATATAGATAGAGTCGATGCCCCAGGAATCGACACTAGATTGAGGCCACGTATTAGAGTCGAATTTACAGATGAATCAGGCAACGCAATAATTGACCAGGCAGATCCTGGTACATCCACGACACTCTTGACTGGAGATATCGCTCCTACCATTGTAACAACTGAAGAAGGCAGCTGGCAACAATTTACCAGAACTTTCACGCCTACGGTATCGACGTTTACTGTCACGTTTATCAATGACCAATTAGGTGGATTGGGTAATGATGTAGCCCTCGATGATATAGTAATTACCCAACAACTTTGTGACCTGGATCGAGATGGTGTTGCAGATGTTATTGATATAGATAGTGATAACGACGGCATCCCTAATGTGATAGAAATAGGTAGACCAGCAGGTTTGGTGGGCGTAGTTGATGCAGATAGAGATGGAACCACCTATAATTCTAACAATCTGGGTAGTGCAGAATGGATTGACCTGAATGGCAATGGCATGCATGACGCGTATGAATCGCACACACCTGCAGATACTGATGGTGATGGTGTTCCTAACCATCTAGATCTCGATAGTGATAATGATGGATTACTAGATGTCCTTGAAAATGACGGTTTCGGAGATTTAGACGTGGATGCTGACGGTATGGGTGAAGGCACGGATGCCGATGATAAGGACTCTACCACAGATAGTGATGGCGATGGATTCTTGACTGGAAATAACTTTAGCGACTTTGATACAAATGACGCTGATAATGATATTTATGGATTTCTAGATCATGGTACAGGAACTTACAATCTTCCTATTGACACTGATGTTGACGGCATCCCTGATTTTCTAGATATTGACAGCAATGATCCACTCAATGACCTATCAAATGGTAGCGATATAGATGATTCATACTATAGAAATCAGGATTTAAATAATGATGGTAAGGTTGACGGTACAGAAGATGTGGATAAGGATGGCGTTATCGACACTACCAATGATTATGATACCGTACTCTTTGGCGCACCCATTAATTTATCAGACGACTATACCATTGACTTTGATGGACGCAACGATTACGTTCAATCTAGCGCTCCATTATCAGCTGGTTTACAGGATTATACTTTAATGGCTTGGGTCATGCTAGATCCTAGTTATTCAGGTACACGCACCGTTTTCAATGATTCTGGAATAGAATTATCCGTTATGAATGATAGAAAAGTGAATATCGCGAGCAAACTTACGAGCAGTACGGTATTGCTCACCTCTAACACTAGCCTCGATCCTGGCAAGTGGCATCATATATCTGTCACATTTAGTGCTGGAAATGAGGTCAAAATTTTCTTGAATGGTTTAGAAGATGCTTCGAGAACAGCGACAAGTGGATCCTTGAGAATAGACGTATCAGAACCTTTCACGATAGGTGCCAAGGCTTCTTCAGGTACAGTCAGCAAGTTCTTCGACGGTGCCATTGATGAGGTGCGTCTCTTTAATAAGGTTCTAGAATTAAAGGAATTGCGCCGTATGATCTATCAAGAAGTGCAAGACGACAGCGGCGTCATATCAGGATCTTTCTTAAGTACGCAGCTCAATGAATCTTATACGAGTATGATTGGATATTTCCCATTCTCGCAATTTACTAGATCAACCATGTTTGACAAGGCAGCCGTTGCCGTGCCATCGACAATGTATAACATAAAAAAGATACAACCACAAACGGCACCATTACCTTATGTGACAGCACAAAATGGCGATTTGAGTCTGGATGCTACCTATACACATCCAGATGTATGGGATGCAGATGATATCGCAAATACCGACTTTACCATTGTTCATGTAAAACATAACGTTACACAAATTCTTGACTATAACATGGTAGGCTTGAAAGTGGACGCTGGCAAGACCGTTACTGTTGCCACAGACAAACTGCTAGCAAACAGCTATCAACTTATACTAGATGGTACCATCGATCTACAGGATGATGCACAACTCATTCAAGAAGAGGAAAGTGTATTGATCGCTGGAGCAAGCGGTGGACTTAAAAGAAGACAAGAAGGCACGGCAGATGTTCATTCCTATAACTACTGGAGCTCTCCTGTCACGACTCATAATTTAGGTGCTTCAAATGCCTCATTTAGATTAAGTCAATTAAAGGATGGCAGTGATTATGTAAACTTTACACCTGCTGAAACACCATCATTCACCATACCGGCAACCGTAAGCTCAGACTGGTTGTATACTATGTTCAATGGTACAGGTTACGCAGACTGGACCAGAGTTGATCCTGCTACCACTGATATTCGTCCAGGACTCGGTTGGACACAAAAAGGTCCCAACGCGCCTAGTGCCTTACATCAATTCACTTTTGAAGGTGTACCTAACAACGGCACGATATTAATACCTGCCATTGATGCAGATGGTGATCCACTTGTTAATGAGACCATTTCTGTTTTGGGTAATCCTTATCCATCTGCTATTGATTTACACAAGTTTATCGATGATAATACGGTTCCTGGCAGTGAGGTAATTGATGGAACTATTTTTCTATGGCAGCAATTTAAAGGTACAGATCATATCCTTGCTAATTATGAAGGTGGTTATGCCACGGTAACTAAACTAGGCGTTCTCAAAGCCACTCAATACGATGGCTTGGGAGCTCTTGATGCGTTAAATCTGAGTGAGCTTCTTGCCTTTGCTCCTAAAAGATACCTACCGGTGGCACAAGGATTTCTAGTGAATGTAGTAGCAGACGGTAACATCGAGTTCAACAATTCGCAACGATACTTTGCCACAGAATCTAGTGGTGGCTCCGTATTCTTTAACGCTCCAGGTAGCGGCTTGCCACAGGAAGATCGCACACCTTATCAAAACACAGAAATACCTCTCATTAGGTTAGGTTTTGAATCGGAAAAAGGAGCAAATCGTGAATTCTATATTGGATTCAGCGAGACGTTCACAAATGGTCGTGACTATGGTTATGATGCAGTTACAAACCTTGCTGGTAGTGGATCAGACATGGTTTTGCAAGGATTTGACGAGCAGTATCTCAACATGGCAGCATTGCCTATGATTACTGGCGCAACAGCCATAGGAATTACCGTAAGAGGTGAAATAAATACCGATTACAGTATCAACGCCATACAGCTTCAAAATATTGATGAGAGCCAACCTGTTTACCTCCATGATGCGACCTTGGGGATTTATCACGACTTGCGCTCTGGAGAGTACCTATATCAAATGGCTACGGCTGGAAAGGATGAGAATAGATTTGCCCTGGTGTTTTCGAACTCCACATTGTCCAACGATGATATTTCAAGCCAGCAAACACTTAGTCTATTCTATAGCAACAATCGTCAGGAATTGAAACTCGTTGATCCAACTGGTTCTGCTAGCGAGGTTGTTGTTTATGACCTGTTGGGTAAGGAACTATTACGCTTTCGCGAAAGCGGAATAACTAATCTCCTCAACGGTTATTCAATGCCAATGGTAGCATCAGGTATCTACTTAGCCGAAATAATTGCTGATTCTAAGACAATTAGCACTAAATTTATCATTAACTAAACCTTAACAAATCTATCATTTTAAGGATGAAGAAAACTCTACTCTCAATTGCAGTAGCCATTACTGCAATGCAAGGAATTCAAGCACAGCAGTTTGAAGTTGATGCAGATGAATGGAAAGTCACTAAGATCACCAACTTACAATCGCCAGACGGTAATCAAATTGTAAATAATGCCAATGAAATTACTGAAGGTCCCGACGGCTGGCTATGGATTACAGAGCGTCAAGTACTAACGACTGCGCAAGGTGGTACTGACAACGGCGCGAGCGTCGTACGTATCAATCCTGATACAGGTGAGAAGGAAATAATGCTGGATTTGCGATCAAAGGTGTTTTCAAACGCTGGCCAAGATGGTCTCATGGGTATGGCTATCCATCCAAGTCTGTACACCAACAATCCTACTGATCCTTATGTATATCTAGCATACACCTATGAAGCAAATGCAGCAACTGATATCTATACGGTAAGTGGTCTTAGAGAATTGCGTATCGAGCGCTACACATATCGTCCAGGAAGCGATGATCTAGATCCCGATTCTGGCTTTACCTTGATAGATAAGCTTGCCGGTAGTAATGATCACAGTAGCGCGCGCATGAAGATAGGGCCAGACGGTATGCTGTATTTTACTAGTGGTGATTTGGGTTACAATCAATTTAAGAATAAGTGCGTGGTCATACAATCACAATCACTGCCTACACAACAAGAAGTCAATAATAAGGAGTGGAGAGATTATAAGGGAAAAATCCTGCGCATGACACTTACCGGTGGCATTCCAGCAGATAATCCTACTTTCCTACCGCACGATGTACTTAGCGATGATGGAGTTACAGTAGATAATACGAACTATACATTTTCTGATCAAAGCGCCAGCGGCACTCGAGTGCGTAGTCATATATATAGTTATGGACATAGAAATGCTCAAGGAATCATTTTTGCTGCTGATGGTACGCTCTATAGCAGTGAGCACGGTGATCGGGTAGATGATGAAGTAAACATTATTACTGCTGGTGGTAATTACGGCTGGCCGTTCATTGTTGGTGATCGTGATGGTATTGGGTTCACGCATTGTAAAAAACAATCGCTGTGCGCCACGAATTCTACTTATGCGGGAAATGGTAATAATGATTGTTCTTTTGACGGTGATAGTGCAGATGTTTACCCTGAATTGGATCAAGCACGGCCTAGTGATCTTGTAGATCCTATAGCAAATTATAATTCTAATAATGGCGAGAATCCACCAGGAGGTTTTAGAACTTGGCCTACCATTGCACCATCAAGCATTGATATTTATGAAGGCAATGGTGATATACCATGGAATAAAAGCATCTTGATTCCATCACTCAAATCAGGAACAATTTATCGTTATGAGCTTAATGCAGCTGGTGATGGTATCGTTGGTGGTGGTACTACAAATGGTTTGATTTCATTTCACGCGACGGTAGATAGATATCGGGATATCGCTATGAGCGCTGACGGCAAGACTATCTACGCCATAACGGATAGCAAGGGTCAAACCAGTGGTCCATCAGGAACAGATGGTTTGCCAATTGAAAATCCTGGTGCTATTTTCAAATTTGAATATATCAAGAAACCCAGTATTTATATAAGTGAGGTAACTAATCCTAGTGATGATAGAGAAGGTGTTTTTGTTGAGATCTATAACTACGGTGATCAGGACGTGGACCTCGCTGAAACTGGCGTCGTTCTAGGTCGTCAACGCAGCGGTGATAATACTAATCAAGAAGAGCTAGCACTTACAGGCACGGTTGCGCCTGGACAGTATTTCGTAGTGGGTCGTGATGGCTTCAATGCCATTTATGGTCAAGCACCAGATTTGGTAGCTAGTGACGATTTGTTAGGTGGTGATGGCGACGATCCCTATGCGTTAGTGTATCAAAACAGCTTTAATTCTTTAGCCTATGTAGCCCTTGATTCCTATGGTAATTTAGATCAAGATGGAGCAGGTCAGGATTGGGACTTTAGCAATAATAGAAGGATTAGTCGCAAGCGATCCCAGAATTCTAGAGCAGCCGTATTTGATCTGGCACAATGGAATAGGAGTGACACTGGTAGTTTGACAACTGATGCTACACCATTTGAACCAGATCCATTGACATTTATATATGCCAGCAACGCGATTACACCGCAATCTCCTGTGAACTTAACGACTCGATTTGATAATTTAATTGTTCAGGATGGCTCATATCGTTTGCCGCAAAATCTAACATTTAAAAATGTTACGGTAGACAATGGTGCGACTCTAGATCTGGACGATTCAATAATTGACGTGGCTGGTAATCTAACGATCAATGGCGCGATCAATGACAGTAACGGCACCATGCGATTGACTGTCGATGGTGCGCACAGCATCAATGGTTCTGCAGCTTCTATTCATAATTTAGAAACGAATGCAGCTGTTACTATAAATGCCGATGTGAGTGTTACCAATATTTTGACTGCCGCATCTGGCCAGATTGATATTACCTCGGGCAACAAGATTATTCTTAAAAGTACTGCTGCTGGAACGGCCTATGTAGATCAGGTTCCTAGCGGTGTTACTATCAATGGAGATGTTCAGGTAGAACGATTTATACCGGGTAAACGGGCTTTTAGATTTATTAGCTCTCCAGTGACCACGACATCCAGTATCTATGAGAACTGGCAGGAAAGCGGGTCAGTGGTCTCAGGTCAAGGAACGCATATAACAGGTGACGCAAGCGGTGCAAATGGCTTTGACGCAACAGCCACTGGTAATCCTAGTTTATATAGTTTTGACAATACAGCCAGTAACTGGACCGCAGTTACAAGTACAAATTCTGCAACTGATGTGCTTGTCGCGGGAAAACCGTATAGATTGTTTGTACGCGGTGATAGAACTGTAGATCTGAGTAATAATGAGGCAACGGCGACTGCAACGACTTTGAGAATGACGGGAGAACTTGTCACACAGCAAGTAAACCAAACTAACTTGAGTCAAAATGCTGGCGACTTTAATATGATAGGTAATCCATACCAGGCTCCAGTTGATTTATCTCAGGTTATTGCCGCTTCCACCAATGTGAGTCAGACTGATATTTATATGTGGGATCCTACTATCAACGAGCGTGGTGCTTATGTAAATCTATTATTGGATACAAATACAAATACCGTTGATGGATCAGCAATTAATAAATTCTTACAGCCTAATACAGCATTCTTTATAACGACCAGCAATGATGGTAGTGCTAGTATCGCTTTCGCGGAAGCTAACAAAAATACTGCTCAAGAGACACTAGATGTTTACAGCATACCATCGATGGTACGAGTATCGCTATATCCTGAAAATGAAATAGATGGAGAAACCGCACTTGACGGAACCATTGCTATTTTCAAGGAAGACTATAGCGCGCTAGCTACAAATGAAGATGCTGCCAAGTTTATGAATCTAGACGAGAGTATTTACACTATTGTCAACGATACAAAGCTGAGTGTAAATCGTCTTCCTAGCATAGAGAACAATGACAAGATCGAGATAGGATTAAATCATCTGCGCAGTGATCGCTACAGATTATCTATAGATGCCACACGGTATGATAAAGATCTATTCCTATATGATGCTGTGACTGATAATTATACGCCATTATCCAAATCGGAAAAAAGCTGGTATGCTTTTGACAAAAATGAAGATGATAACGACGCAGTAAATCGCTTTACCATTGTCTCAACTCAAAGCACGCTTTCTAATAGTGATTTTGAGTCACTCGACTTAACAGTGTATCCTAACCCAACTTCAGGCAAATTGTTTATTAGCGCTACAAGCCTATCCGGATTGACCACCATAAGTCTCACTAATTTGTTAGGTCAAGAAGTTTATAGCCATGAGATTACTGCCGTTGCAAACCAATCTATAGAAGTCCATTTACCAGCTAATATCAACACAGGTAATTTCATTCTTAAAGTGGTAAATGATGGACAAATAATGACAGAGAAAATCATTATCCAATAATCGCAATCAATGCGACTGATATAATAATCAAAGCCTATCCATATTGGTTAGGCTTTCTTTTTGATGGCTCACATACTCTTCCAACTCTGCCATGTATTGATCAAAATGCGATTGCAACACATTGTAATGCTTTTCAAGATCTATGGCAGCAAATTGCATCTTGCTTTTACCTCTTGTTCTCTTATTCATTTGATGTAGGATACGACTCATTCCTTCAACCGTACGATAGGAGTAGAGCCAATTATATTCAATCATTATAGGCAGGAATCGTTGAACTTTTGAAGGTAGTACGGCATAGTACTCCTTTAAATCGGCATAAAAATTTTCGGTAAAAGGCAGTAGTTGCATCTCGTTATATTCAGACCATTGAGCTGCTAGAAAATGATCATAAAATAGATCTATAATCACACTGCTCCACAAACCGTATTTAGGTCTAATGATCTCCTTACTTTGGGACACAATAGGATGCGAGTCTGTATAGGTGTCAATCTTGCGGTGTAGAATTATTCCATCTGAAACGCGTCTAGGAAACATCTTGAAGTTTTTACCACGCACGCTGTCGGCAATGAAATTACCTATGCGCAATTCCTTGTCATCACCTGATAGATAGACGTGAGCTAGATAATTCATGAGAGCTTTTGTGGTTGAGTGTGCATACACCTACATTTGTGGTAAATGTAAGATTCTTAAGCATGACACTCATAAAATCTATTTCAGGAATACGTGGCACCATAGGCGGCAGGCCATCAGACAATTTAACGCCCTTAGACGCCGTCAAATTTGCCAGCGCGTATGGTAAATGGATTAAAGAAGCTTCAGGTAAAAAATCACCTGTCGTAGTTATAGGTCGCGATGCGCGTATAAGTGGTGCTATGATACAGTCCTTAGTTCAAAATACTCTCATAGGAATGGGTTGCAATGTCGTAGATCTAGGTTTGAGCACCACACCAACTGTAGAAATAGCCGTACCAGCAGAGAAAGCCGATGGTGGCATTATCTTGACTGCGAGCCATAATCCTAAACAGTGGAACGCTCTCAAATTACTGAATAATAAAGGTGAGTTTCTTGATGGAGTAGAAGGTCAAAAAATTCTGGATGCAGCTGCTGCAGAAGATTTTGAATATGCAGAAGTCGATGATCTAGGAACCGTAAGTGAGCGAGATGATTACATTGACATACATATCCAACAAGTTCTTGACCTCAAAGAAGTTGAAGTTGAGGCTATTAAAAGTGCTGGATTTAAAGTAGTCGTAGACGGCGTTAATTCCACAGGTGGTATCGCTGTTCCAGCTTTGTGTAAAGCATTGGGCGTTGAGGTCATTGAGTTGTATTGCGATCCTACCGGACATTTCCCGCATAATCCAGAACCGCTCAAGGAACATTTGGGTGATTTATGTAAAGCGGTTGTTGAGCACGAGGCTGACTTTGGCATCACTGTCGATCCAGACGTTGACCGACTTGCATTTATTACCGAAGAAGGCGAGATGTTTGGTGAAGAATATACCTTGGTAGCGTGCGCCGATTTTATCTTGTCTCGTGTAAAAGGAAACACTGTAAGCAACCTATCATCCTCAAGAGCCTTACACGATGTTACCGTCAAACATGGCGGCACCTATACGGCTGCGGCTGTAGGTGAGGTGAATGTGGTTAAAAAAATGAAAGAAGTAAATGCGGTTATAGGAGGCGAAGGTAACGGTGGTATCATTTATCCAGACTCACACTATGGTCGAGATGCGTTGGTAGGAATAGCGCTATTCATGTCGTTACTTACTGAGAAGAAAGTTAAAGTAAGTGAATTACGCGCCAGCTACCCAAGCTATTTCATGGGTAAGAAAAAAGTTCAACTAACACCAGGAATGCCCGTGGATGCCATTCTTGAAGATGTAAAGCAACAGTATTTAAATGAAAATTTGACTACTATTGATGGTGTCAAGATTGACTTTGAAAATGAATGGGTGCACTTGCGCAAATCAAACACAGAGCCTATAATCAGGATCTATACTGAAGCAAGATCACAGGAACAAGCTAACCAACTCGCTGACCGCTTCATTGCGGAACTCGAGGTGATAGCTCAACAGCACGCGTAGCATCCTTGAGAGAAGTTTTCCAACGCTTGTGCGACCACAAGTAATATTCTGGCTGGCGTTTGATTTGGTCTTCTAACAATTCAAAGAAACAATCGGTTACCATCCAGTCGACTTCTTTTGAAGCATCATCAGTGATTTTTTCAAAAGTAGCATGATAAAAACCACGTTTTAGTTTCTTTACTCTCAAGAAGAAAACTGGCATCCCATATTGTTTTGCCATGCGCTCACCACCCTTAAGTACCGCAGTAGTTCTTTCAAAAAACTGTGTAAAATACTGTGCTTTATAAGGTTTAGGTGCTTGATCTGCCACCAGCGCGTACAGTCCAGTAACGCTCTTTTGGCTTTGTCTAATCAAGTTGTAGGCTTTCTTCATAGGTAAGAGAGTAGTGCCAAATTTTGATCTCACTTCTCTTATTAATTTGTCAAAATAAGGATTCTTGATCGGTTTGTAAACCGCATAGGATTGGTGTTCTAGAGCCTCGTCCAGAGCGATGGTCCATTCATAACTAGCCTGGTGCCCTAGCATGATGACTACTGGTTGTTCCGCTTTCGCGAAAGCGTTAACAACATCAACATTATCACAGGTAAAGCGCTTTTCAACTTGGGTCTTGCTTATACCCAATGATTTAATAATCTCTATAAAATTGTCGCAAAAGTGCTGCATGCTTTCACGTGCGATCCTTTTTTTCTCCTGATAAGACTTTTCTGGGAAAGCAATATCTAGATTATTCATGATCACCTTCTTACGATATCTTGTTAGGTAATAAACAATGACAAAAACCAGATCGCTAATGCGATACAGCAACCAAAAAGGCAAGCGAGCCAGCACCCAAATGAACGGGTAAACAAGATAAAATACAAAGGCTTGCATGGGTTGGGTTTTGGCAAATATAGTATCTTGTCTGCTAAGAGAATTATCCTATGTTTTCAAATATTGATCTTGTAACTATTGTCATCATTGGTGTTACCTGTCTAGTTAGTTTTAAGGGCTTTCAAGATTTTGTGTTTTTTGACAATTATAAATTCAATATAGGTGGTATCCAACGTGGTGAACAGTATAGATTTTTTTCTAGTGGATTCTTGCATCTAGATATTCAACATTTGTTATTCAATATGTTGACCCTATACTTTTTTGCTTGGATTGTGATAGAAAGCTTAGGGACAATACCGTTTTTAATTGTTTATCTGGTGAGTATGTTAGGTGGTAATTTACTGAGTTACCTATTTCATAAAGATGAATACCAGTACAGTGCGATAGGAGCCAGTGGTGCCGTGTCTGGAATTATATATGCTGGAATCTTGCTTTTTCCCGAAATGATGATTTACGGCATTATTCCGGGCTACATTTTTGGAATAGGGTATTTAATCTATACGATTTATGGAATTAAGAATAGAATTGGGAATATTGGTCATGATGCGCACTTTGGTGGTGCTGCAACAGGATATGCCATTACCTTGATTTATGATCCTCAATTGATTTTTCAAGAAACTTTAATTGTGGTGGCCTTACTCATCCCAATCATCATCTTATTTATCTTGATGAAGCTGGGCAAGATCTAGTCTAATAGTCTAGATAATTTTTCATGCAGTGCCTGACCTCTCAAATCCTTACCTATGATGATACCATTTTCATCTAATAGGAAGCTTGCCGGTATGCCTTTTACCTGATACTTTTTGGCAATAGGGTCGCTCCAGTGAGCAAGTCTTGAAATATGATTCCATGCGAGACTATCTTGCTTTATCGCTGCTACCCATTTCTCTTTTTCGCCAGGTTTATCTAGGCTTACACCTATGATATTAAATCCGCTATCATGATATTTATTGTAAGCGCTGACAATATTCAGATTTTCCTTGCGACAAGGGCCACACCAGGATGCCCAAAAATCTACCAAGGTGACCTTGCCTAAGACTTCAGGTAATTTTATGATGCTACCATCTGGACTGCGACCTTCAAAATAAGGAGCTTTGCTGCCTATGGCTACGGTTTCTAAATCCGCTAGATCCCTATCTAGCATTTTGGCATCTGGATGTTGCTTCATCCGATCTGATAGCATGTTATATACTTCTCGTGACTCTTTAGGTGTAATGAGTGCGCCGATAGCCATCTCACTTAAATACACAAGGTTTAATGGATCGTCTGGAGATTCCTGGATAATTGAAATTAATGAATCGGTAAACACGTTAGTACGATTTTCAAGCTTTTCTAACGCGATAATGCTGCGTGCGGAATCATTCCTAGCCGTACGAGCTGATTGCTTTAAGTCTAGGTATACTTTTTTGAACTTTTCTCTGGCTTTTGAATAGCTCTCATACCTTTGATTGATTGGTCCACCTTGAATGGTAGATGCCTCAATATTACTTTTATTCAAAGCTATTTGTACTGCATCATTTTCTGATAAGAAGATGGCAAACCCTGAACTTCCGTCTAATGATAAAAATCGCTTACGATTGTAATCGACTTTATCTAGTTCACCAAAGTCAAACTCGTTGTTCATGACGATCGCAGTATCAATGCGCTTTAATTGACCATTGAGCTCGTTGACCTCAAAAAGATAAATACGCATGCCATTTAAAACATCTGGAGCTATTCCTGTTATTCTAGGCTCTGCTGGCTTGTAGTCTTTACATCCATTGAACAATAAAGCTACAGCTATGAATAGGAAAATGTGGCGCATTATTTTTTATTCAAAAATAGCTTTTAGGTAGTAATCCTCAAAGGTTAAAGAAATACAAAAGAACTGTGTATAAACCGCTAGGGCTCTAGAATTAGTATCTTTATCTATTAAGATATGGCAAAGAAAAAGCACGATTATAAAAACTTTGATGCAGTACTGAGTTTTGATAAGCTCATCAATCAGTACAGAAATCGTGTGGAGAATTCCCAAAACAGATTTAAGAAACTGTATTTCTCTGCATTGTTACAAGCCATTGAAAAAGATGATTTTTTATCTGTTGAAATTGAGGCTCATAATCTTCATGAATATGCAGACTCAATTCATCTTGTCTTGGCAGAGCTTTTTCCCGAATCACTCACTAATAATGAGATTAAGGCGGCTACCATACCTTTTTCCACAACGCTTTTTAATTGCACCAGACGATTAGAGAATTTGTTGAAAGATGCTGGTGAAGATTTTGATTTTGATTTCATGGAGAACTCGCAGTTCAATCAATTTCGTCTAGCATGCGGTATTATTCTCAATAAAATTTATAATCAAAAGCTTGATATAGGTACATTGATCCATTGCGAGATTCCTGACAAGAACGGTAATATTAGGACTTACAGGATTACTTTCAATGCTGACTTCGTAGAGGTAATTCCTAAGAATAATAAACCATCATTAGACAAAAAAGCTATTGATGGATTATTGCGTGCACCGGACGATGAGAATTTATGGAGATCTAGTTTCCCACAAGATAGCTATAGGTTTGAAGGATTTGGTATCATCTCATTGACTGATGTCACCGTTGATGCCGCAATATCAGACCTTAAGACGATATTGCTCAACAATCCTGAATCTCAAAGCACCCAGCAAGAACAGATCGAGAAGATTTTTCAAAAGATGTTCAATCTTGACAAGATACATGTAGGATTCACGTCTTTTGATCAATATGACAAAAGTTTTGAGCGTATGCTTTACAGCGACTCTCATAGCTACATGTTGGGAACCAGTCATGAGAAAAATTGTGAGAATGCCTTATGTTCTGATAGTTACAACGCTATTATAAAAAAGAAAAAGCCACTTATTATTCCTGATGTGGTTGTGTATGCAGATGAACAAAAAAATAAGTTTCTAACAAACAACTTGCTTGAGGCTAATCTTAAAAGCGTCATTCTATATCCTGTAACTAAAAACCGCAAACTTTTAGGTGTGCTTGAGATAGGTAGTGAGATAGCCTATGCACTTAATAGCTTTAACGCTACACGTATAGACAGTGTTATAGAATACATCAAGTCAGCCCTTGTACGTGCTGAGGATGAATATGAAAATAGAATAAAAGCTATCATTCAAACGGAATGTACGTCGATACACCCTAGCGTACAATGGAAGTTTGAAAAAGAGGCTAGAAGAATACTTAAGTTGAGATCCGAAGGTCAAGATGAGACCTTTAAAGATATTCGTTTTCAAGATGTATATCCACTGTATGGTCAAATAGATGTAGTAGGTAGTAGTGATGCGAGAAACAACGCTATTAAAGAGGATTTAAGTGATCAATTAGTGATTGTATGTGAGATTTTTGAAATGGCTAAGAAGTTTGAAGATCTACCTATATATGATCAAATTTCTTTTAGGGTTTTTGAATATCGTAAAGAATTGACTGACGGCAAGATTGACGCAAATGCAGAACGTAGCATCATAAAACTGCTGACTGAGGAGATCAATCCTATAATGGATCATTTGAAAACCTTATCGCCAGATTTAAAGAACAAGGTCGTTCATTATCAAAAAGAGCTGGATCCTGGTAGTGGTGTTATTTACAAGAAACGCAATAATTACGACAATACCGTGCAAACCATCAATGAAGCATTGTCAAGATATGTTGATAAGCGTCAAGTTGCTGCGCAGAAAATTTACACACACTTCTTTGAACGATTCAAGACCGATGGTGTTGAGCATAATATTTATGTAGGTAAGAGCATTCAATCTAATGAAGAATTCAATCCGGTATATCTATATAACTTGAGGTTGTGGCAATTGCAAACTATGATTGAGATGGAGGATAAATTCTATCGCATTCAAGAAAACCTTCCGTCACAACTAGACGCAGCGTCTATGATATTGGTATTTGACAATACTTTGAGCATCCGCTATCGCATAGATGAGAAACGATTTGATGTGGATGGAACCTACAACGCTCGCTACGAGGTAATAAAAAAGCGTATTGACAAAGCGCACATTAAAGGAACGGAAGAACGCGTTACCCAAAAAGGTACCATATCAATTATATATACCAACAAAGAAAATGAACGCGAATACATGCGTTATGTAAATTTCTTACAGCACAAGGATTATTTAGGGGACAAAATAGAAAGACTTGAACTTGAAGATGTACAAGGAGTTATAGGTCTCAAAGCGCTGAGAATAAATATACTCTACGGATTCAAAGCCAGTGAAGATCGAATGACCTATGCAGATCTTATCCAGGAATTACACCTGCAACAGCCTCATAATCATAAGTAGTAAAGGCAATTACAAAAGCAAGTACTGATGATATGATACCTATCATAAAGATAGTGTATGTCCATCGCAGTAACGTGTACTTTCTATTAAGTACCACACCCAGCAACCATAAATCTTTCAACAAGGATTGATAGACTTCTTCCTTATCGTCAAGTAATCCCATCAATGCTTTTTCATATCTCTTGAAAGGTACCTTGTGAAAATTTCCAAAGAATAATAAATTAACTTCTCGCTTCTCCACTTGCTCATCAGTAAACTCGCCACTCGTTACATTAGGTCTTGTACTCAAGATGGAAAGGATAATACTAGCTACGGAAAATAAGATTAATATTAATGTAGGATACAACAAGTGTCTGTTACTTACCGCATCAAGTTTAGGAATGATGTTGGCTAGTGCCAGCGATATAATAATCGCATTTACTGATAATAGAATATTGGCCTTTGTATCAGCAATATCACTTAATTTGATGTGATTACGCAATGTGGTTCTAAAAAGCGTTTGTATGGCTCGCTCTGGACTTTGATTTTTCAAATCAACCTTTAGTTGCTCTTTTTTAATCTTTTGCTTGCTCTTCTTACGTTTTTTGAACAGTTTCATCAAGTTCTCATTCTTGAGAACATTCCAATTCTTAACCGCATAATCGCAATAGTACCGGTGCTTTTCAGTAAATACTTGAATGTTTTCCTTGCGCCATTCTTTACGTGAGTAATCCTTACCCCTTAACTTTAATTCCTGTTTGAGTAGTTCGCTGGTCTCAAAATAGTAGTCCTTGGCAAAGTGTGACGCATCTGCATCACGCAGCATTTCTTCAAGCTTGCCATCAGGTTGATTATTAAATTTTGTAGCACGTATCAATTGCTGTACTAATTGAATAGTATCTGGCTCGACATTTTGAGATTCTAGGAAGGATTTTGCGATCTTGGCGCTTTCTTCTTCATGTCCATCAGCGCCTTTGATATAGCCAGTATCGTGCAGATATGCTGCCAGCAATAGAGCCTTTTCCTCTTTAACATCTAATTGAGAGTTGTCAATGATTTCCTGTGTACTTTTAACAACTCTTTTAGTATGTGTGTAATTGTGATAAACGTAGATTTCATCAAGCTCATCCTTAAAAAGATGTAGCACATAATCATCAGTCGCTTTAAATATATCGGCCATAGAAATTTATTGATCGCATAAACTTACCATGAATTCTTATTACATGAATAAAAATCCTCTTATTTTTTTGATAGCCGTATTTATCATTTCTAGCTGTGCTAGCTACAAAGCTCAATATAAAGAAGGTGAAGAAAGTTTTAAGCCGTCGATCAATGACGATGATATCGTCAAATCATTTTATCTCATAGGCGATGTAGGCAAATCTCCCATAGGTGGTAAGAGTGATGGACTGCTCGCACTCGAGGCATACATGAAAGGAAAGGATACTAAAAATGACCACCTAATTTTTTTGGGTGACAATATTTACCCTACGGGTATGCCCAAAAAGGATACTGAATTTAGACCCATTGCCGAAAATCATCTAGATGCTCAGATAGCAGTTGCTAAACAATTTGAAGGGAAAACCATTTTCATTCCAGGTAATCATGATTATTACGACGAGAACCTAGACAATGTAGAGCGAGAAAAAAAATATATAGAAGAAGCTCTAGATAACAAAGACGTCTGGAGTCCCAAAGTAGGCTGTCCCATTGATAGCCGTGAGATTTCAAAAGACATTCAATTGATTATCGTTGATAGTCAATGGTATCTGGCCAAATGGGATGAAATTCCTACTATCAATGACAACTGTGATCAAATTAAAACTAGAGAGCAGTTTTTCCTTGAAATAGAAAGTGAACTCAAGAAAAACCAGGGTAAGACTATACTCATCACAACGCACCACCCAATATTTACTAATGGTATCCACGGCGGTCAATATGCTGCCATTAAGCACCTTTATCCTACACAAAACAACATACCTATTCCTGTATTGGGATCACTTACCAGCCTTATACGTACTAGTGGTGGCGTGAGTGCACAAGACAAGCAAAACAAGCGATACCAGAGCTATGCAGATCGTATGACATCGCTTATTGTAGCATCAGGTGCACCACGTGTGATGCTAGCCAGCGGTCATGAACATACCTTGCAGTATATTGTAAATGAAGGAGTTAGACAAATAGTATCTGGATCTGGAGCAAAGAAAAGCTATGTAGCTCTTAGTGACGATGGGCTATTTGCATACGGTGGAAAGGGCTTTGCAAAAATGGATGTTCTCAAGGATGGCAGTTCTACCGTTACCTATTACGGTTTTGAGAACGGTACCTACAAAAGCCTTTATAGTAAAAATGCCATTGATGCGCCACCAGTGTTTGATATGAGTAGCTTGCCTGATAGTATTCCCGCTTTCGCGAAAGCTAACATATACAACGATGATCGCACCGATAAGTCTAAGTTTTATGAAGGTTTCTGGGGTGAGAAGTATCGTGAACTGTACAATACTGATATTAATGCACATGTGGCATTGCTTGATACATTAAAAGGAGGCTTGAGTGTGGTTAGACCAGGTGGTGGACACCAGACACGTAGCTTGAGACTCGTCGATAAAGATGGTAAAGAATATAATTTAAGGGCTCTCAAAAAAAGTGCCGTACAATTTTTACAAACCACGGTATTCAAAGACAAAAACGTTGCCGATGGTTTTGATGACACCACTGCCGAGGATTTACTTTTTGATTTTTACACAGCAGCACATCCATATGGAGCACTGGTCATTCCCACATTAGCTGATGCTGTAGGTGTTTACCATACCAATCCTGAAATATATTACGTGCCTAAACAAGATGCATTAGGAAATTACAATACAGAATATGGCGATGAGCTCTATATGCTGGTTGAGAGACCAGAAGAGAATCACAAGGAATTGGAGAGCTTTGGTAAACCAGATAATATTGAAAGCACGGCCGATGTGATTGAAAAACTGCGTCGTGATGAAAAATATAGTATCGATCAGGATGCATATGTCCGCGCTAGGATGTTTGACATGTTAATTGGTGATTGGGACCGTCATCAAGATCAATGGCGCTGGTCGGAATTTGATAATGAAGATGGAACGACAATTTTTAAACCTATTCCTAGAGATCGCGATCAAGTCTTTTCAAATTTTGATGGTGCGGTGTTCGCGACTTTACGCACGCTGGTAGGAATTACAAATCAGTTTGCAACGTATGGCGACGATCTGGATAATGTCAAGTGGTTTAATACGGCTGCGACTTATTTGGACCGCAGTCTAGGTCAAGAAGCAACGAGAGAAACTTGGCTGGCACAAGCTCGTTATATTCAGGATAATCTAAGTGATGAAGAAATTGACATCGCATTTAAAGAACTGCCACCAGCCATATATCCGCATAAAAGCACAAAGATCATTATAGAGAGTATGAAAGCTCGCCGCGATAACCTTGTTGATATAGCAAGTAGATACTATGACGTTCTTGCTCGACTAGCTATCATTACTGGGACAGATAAAGATGATTATGTAATCGTTGATAGGATAGAAGCAGGCAAGACTAAAGTTTCTATATACCGCAATAAAGATGGCGAGATTGCAGATCTAGTTAGAGAGCGTGTATATGATAAGAAATATACCGATGAAATTTGGGTCTATGCTCTTGACGACGACGATATTATTAAAACGACGGGTAACGCTCGCAATCCTATTAAGGTGCGCATAATTGGAGGACAGAACAATGATATTTATAAGTTGGAAACCGGTAAGGCAATTTCGGTATATGATCATAAAACTAAGGACAATACTTTTGAGGAACTAGCTGGCGCTCGTTTGAGAAAGTCTGATAATTATGACGTCAATCTATACAATCCTCGTAAGAATATACAGTCCAATAATGTGCTTACACCTGCCATAGGCTTTAATCCTGATGATGGAATACGTGTTGGATTGCAAAATGTGTATACAGTAAATGGATTTAATAGAAACCCAAACACACGGGTACACAAGCTGACGGCTGGTTACTATTTTGCCACAGACGGTTATCAAATAGCTTATGAAGGTGAGTTTGCAGGAGTTTTTAGAGGCTTTAATCTGCTAGTTAAGGGTCGTTATACTGGGCCTACATTTGCAGTAAACTTCTTTGGTTTTGGTAATGAGACGCCCAATTTTGATGATGATTTAGGTTTTGACTTTAATCGTGTGCGATTGAGTAGGATAGAAGGTGGGTTAGGTGGCGTTTACCGTGGTGAATACGGTTCAATTTTACAAGTAGGCACAACCATTCAAGGAATCGAAGTTGAGCGAGATGCAGATAGATTTATTGCAGATTTTCCAGCGATGGAAAATGAAGAGGAATTCTTTGAGCGCAGCTGGTTTAGTGATGTAAATATCACCTATAGATATTCATCATACGATAACCCTATCAACCCGACTCGTGGGATGAAATTTGTTTTTGACAATGGTATAACCGCAGACGTTCAAGATTTTGATGATGTGTTTTATTATATCAAGCCGCAGCTGGGTTTTCACAATGCGCTTACTCGGGATCGCAAACTAGTGTTGAAGACACTTGCGCAAGCTCACGTCATAGTTGGTGACGATTTTGAATTCTACCAGAGTGCTCAACTGGGTCAGAATACTGGTTTACGTGGATATAGAACTCAAAGATTCTCTGGAGAAAGTGCCTTTGCTACCAGTGCAGATGTACGATATAGCTTTGACCAATTCAAGACAGGTCTTATACCGTTACAAATGGGAGTTTTCCTAGGTGGTGATGTAGGCCGTGTGTGGTTGGATGGACAACGTAGCAAGCGCTGGAATAACGATTATGGTGGTGGTATATTCATCAACAGTGCCGAGGCTATTGGGGCGACCTTCAATTTATTTACGGGTGATGACGGCCTGCGTTTTAGTTTTCAAGTAGGATTCAATTTTTAGAAATTAATGTAACTCAGACATGCAATTCAATGTTAGAGGTAGTATAATTCTCATCGCCCTAGGAAGCGTCATCGTGCTTTTAGGTATTATTATGTATTTTTTTGAAATCCTTGGTGCTACTGGAATGATAGGCTTTGGAATCGTGATAGAAATCTTTGGAGCTATTTCTTTGTGGCGAGCTTTAAAAAAGAATCGCGCAAAGTAAACTGGTACATATTGCCACCGGTACCTTTCTTCAATTCATCAGCTAGATAAAGAGTACTGTCGTTTATATACGTCAAGCCCTCTTTTTGTGAGCTATGCTTTAGATCATAAACTTTAGGTACAACTAAAGATTTTTTAAGTTGATTAAATGGATATGTAAATACATATCTACGTGATAGCAATGCGACTTGCCCAACATCGTTGATATCTGCCGCGGTGACCTTTTGTTTGTTTGGCAGATTTTCAATGCCTATTTCATATTGCTTTTTTAATTCCTTATCGCCCAATCTAGCTGCAAACACTTTACTGAAGAAATCATAACCTTTTTCTGATTCTTTTGAAAATACAAAAACGGAATCATTGCGATAGATTACAGCTTCTGCATTGCGGCTTTTACCGTTTTTATAAGTCATATTATAGGTAGTTCCACTTATAGATTCTGGCATTATACCATCTTTAGGTAATGGTACTTTGATGAGCTGTATGTCATCTCGTGACTGGCTGTTATCGCCTATATCAGCAATAATGATATCAGTGGCATGACCTGATCCATCTTTAATAACGGTCACATCTTCCCAATCTTTATTCTTGACGCCTTGTATAGTTATTGAATGAATCCTTGAATTATCCTGGTATAAGTAAAGGCTAGCGCTATTACCAGAATCATTGATTGCGGCAAGAAAAGGTTTGTCAAAGCCTTCTAATTTTACTAGTTGTAATCCACTAATCTCATCGAGCGAAGTTGGTACATTGTCGATCAGCTTTAAGTTACCAGGATCCATGCAGCCTAGTAAACAAGCTAAAAAGAAAAATGCAAACACGTATCTCATAAATCGGGTAAACAAAAAAGCCGCAACTTTTGGTTGCGGCTTCAATATTAAAATTAATTCTAGATCGCCTTATGCGTGTCGCTGGTTTTCATTCTCCAGGCGTCTAGCATCCAACTAGTCGTCTCAAGTTCTCTTATGTAAGCACCAATTAAGTCAATAGTACCTTCATCGTCACATTTTCCAGCAACCTCAACTACTTTGCTCATTTGCTTGAGTAGTGTGCCATGATCCTCCAATAAATTGGTGACCATCGCCGTGTCATCAAGCTCTGACTTACTTTCCTTGATGTTACTCATCTTGATGTAATCACTATAATTACTAGTTGGTTGATAACGCAATGTCAATATGCGCTCTGCAATCTCATCGATTTTTAATACAGCATCATCATACATTTCTTCAAATTTAACATGCAGGTCAAAAAATGATCTACCTACCACGTTCCAGTGATAATTTCTCAATTTTTGGTAATACATGTGGTAATCTGCGAGTAACACATTCAATTCCTTGCTGGTATCCTGTGCTTTCTCGGTATTAAAATTCAAATAATTCATTTCTTGTCTTTTTCTTTATTTTTTTTATTAATGCTGTCGGTTCCTAAGTCAAAATCCTTCGGCTTTGAGCGATCGCCCAATTTTCCTAAGGGTGCCTCTTTATCTTTTCTTTCAAATTTGCGTTCCATGATACTTGTTTTATTTTAAAGATACCGTGCAATCATGCCTGTTTATAGCAAATTCACGTTAAAACCTGTTGTCAAATCCTTAAAGGCTAGCGGCTCGCAACGATAAAGAATCGCTCAAAAGTTCCATCTGCCAGTTGCATCCAGATCAAAGGAGCAAACCCGCGTTGTAGGCTATCTATCGCTATGGGTAAACTTTGGGCGTGTGTGTAACTGCTTTCTAGTTCATGCGGTTGCATCTTCCACGCATGCTTTTCTGGTAGGTAGTAGGTGTTTGAAGTTTCAGCTTTCGCGAAAGCTAACTCATCCATATAGTAACCAACAATACACCGTTTGTTGATGTATTTAGAGTCATCTTGCCAGTTTTGTCTAGGAATAAAAACGTGTGCGAGAAAGCACACCTGCTGCTGGACGGCACCAACATCGATTTGCTGCTCCTCAAGAAAAGTCGCAGTCTCTGGCTTGTAGAGTAGTGGTAATTGACGGGATTGCAAGTGGTCAAACTTCTTGATGAATGAATCACGCCTGTTAGGTCCTATGTATCTAGAAAGATGCAAATTCTGGTCGGCACTTAGGAACTTTGACGTACGTTGATGCCCATCTTCAACGATGTAAAATTTATAGACCAACTCAACATGCAGCACCTGCTGTGTCGCCTCTTCTCTGATTATATAATCCAGCTCGCCTATGGTAGTCTTATTCTTGAAGATTTGGGTGTTTGCCGCCAGCAATTCATAGTTAGCGCTTTGCTCTATGCAGAATTTAAAGAAGTATTCCGCACGTTTTCCTAGCACGGTTCCCATAGGAATTCTAGGAAGTTCTAGCGACTCTTCAGATTCCTGTAAGTGCTTGAAATTCAATTGTGATAATTGAAACTGCTGCACGCCAGCAAGTTTTCCAGTCCATAGACTGGCGGTTTGTGCAAAAGCCTTGAACCTGTCATAGGTGCTATGCATGCCCAGTTGCTTTGAGCGATAGTTTTAATAAATACACACGGCTAGCAGCTCCTAAATTGAAAAGCAAATCTAGTATGCTCAAATGCTGTACAAACCCATGCTTTTCTTGAAAAACCTGGATGTAAGGTGGTAGTTTTTCCAGGTACTGTTTTTTGGCAGTAATCAAATAAGTTGCTTGACTATCAAATTGATAAATTGGGTTTTGAACAATAGGCTGGTCCATATGAAGTTGCTTAGCCACCCAATGCACACAGGCAAGATTCCATTGCTGTAAAGAATTTATTTCTTGATCATAAAGCTTGATCAAGTCATCCTGATAATATTCAAAATAAGGACTGCTCTTGTATGCGCTAGCAATACTTTTCAAATGCTGTGATTTCCACGGCTGCGATTGATCTATATCAATATCAGCATATGACACAGACTCCTTTTTCCCTTGATGAACTATGGGAATATTAAGCGCCAGTTGACCGTTAGCAGCAGCGATGTAGCATCGATTGCGATAGGTTTGCTTGACATAGCTATCTCCTAGGTCTAAGGTGATGGTATCGCTGCGTATGAGTTTGCTCCATGTAAGCACATCCATAAAATATCCAGGATGTACGATGGTATTCATTACTTCTTTTTTGCCTTACGTCGTTTGTAGATTTTCATCCCTACAAAATATGCGATCAAGACAACAAGAAAGTAGACTAGATATGACTGTGGTGTACCGCTACCATTAACGGTCGTGAATAATCTTTCCCATCGTATAGAATCTGGGAACGATCTGTTCTGGTTGACGCTCATCCATACAAAAACCGGTTTTCCTACCACGTGAGTTTCTGGCACATAACCCCATACACGGCTGTCCTCACTATTATGGCGGTTGTCACCCATCAACCAATAGTAGTTTTGTTTGAAGGTATAGCTGGTGAGTGGTTTACCGTTGAGTAGGACATCGTTTCCTTGTAGATCGACTCTATTAAATGTGTCCATCTCTGATCCCTCATAAACCTCAATAATCCTACGGAAGTACGCGATATTGCGCGCTGTAATATCTACCGTCATTCCAGCAGCAGGAATAAGGAATGGACTCATATTGTCGTATCCGTTCATCTCAAGACCAGTGTATGGGAAATATTTGCCCAGTCTTAATCCACCACGTGTGATATTCTCGTCATAGTCAAATCGGGTCGCTTGTTTGATGCGTCCGTTTTGTTCTAGCTTAGAAAGTGCCTCTTGAGATGCCGCACTGAAGTATATGGCAGGCTCACCTGTTTGAGGATCTTTTCCTTGCTGGACCTCATCAGTAATGTCATATTCCTCGATTAATTCATCTCTAGAGAACTGGCCACCGCTCATTTCTGCTACATAGGAATATTGAATCTTGGCCCGATCGGGTAATTCTAGCGGCTTGCCATTGATGTGAACTTTACCATCAATAATCGATAGTGTATCGCCTGGAATCCCAACGCAACGTTTTACATAGTTGGACTTTTTATCGATAGGCTTGTAGTGGTATTCTCCATCATTGTAAGGAAACGAATTGATGGTATCAGTAGGATAATTAAAAACCACTATATCATTGCGCTCAACATCAGTAAAACCTGGTAGTCTTAAATACGGTAGTTGTGGTCGTGCGAGATAACTCTTGACACCCATTACAGGAATAGTATCGTGAACCATAGGTGCTGCCACGGTTGTCATAGGAAATCTAGGGCCGTAATGAAATTTTGATACAAACAAAAAGTCGCCTGTCATCAAGGTTTTCTCCAATGATGGTGTAGGTATAATAAATGGCTGCATCACATAGGTATGCACTATGGTTGCGGCAACAACCGCAAACAAGATGCTACTCGTCCATTCACCAGCTGTAGATTCTGGCGTTAGCGATCGATCTTCTTTATAATTAAGTGGCTGTGTGTAATTTATGTAATAGATGTAAAATCCTAGTGTTACCACACCTAGAATGGTATCTATTAATCTATTGTATCTAAAGCTGCGCAGGATCTCTACCCAAACCACAATGAACATGATTAAATTCACTACTGGCAGGAACAGTAATATCGTCCACCAGATAGGTCGATTAATAATCTTCATGAGAATAACAGCATTGTAGATAGGGGCAAAGGCTTCCCATGCCTGACGACCAGCCGCCTTGTAAATTTTCCACGTTCCTAGACCGTGAACTATTTGGATGATTATAAATACTATTAGCCAGGCTGTCCAACTCATTCTTTTACTTTCTTTTTAATTGTTTCATAAGTGTCATATAACACATCGGCGTTACAATCCTAGCACATCTTTCATGGTGAATACTCCTTTTTTATCCATGAGCCATTCTGCAGCAATGACGGCTCCTAATGCAAAACCATTGCGACTATGCGCCGTATGTTTAATTTGGATTTGATCCACCTCACTATCATAATTGATGATATGTGTTCCCTTGACATCTTCTTCTCTCAAGGCTTCTATAGGTAATATATGATCCTGTGGTTCACTACCTAATTCCCATGATTGTACATTGGTATTTGATATGATACCTTCTGCCAGCGTGATGGCAGTACCGCTGGGCGCATCTAGTTTTTGTGTGTGATGTATTTCTTGCATGCTCACTTGATACTGATCAAACTTTTGCATCATTCTAGCTAGCTTTTTGTTAAGCTCAAAAAACAAATTCACACCTAGACTAAAATTTGACGCATACACAAGACCGCATTTTTTCTCCTGTACATGATAACTTACATTACTCAATTCATCATTCCAACCGGTGGTACCACATACTATAGGTACACCTAGATCGATACAGGTATTGATGTTATTGAGAACACTATCCGGTGTAGAGAACTCTATGACGACATGAGCCTTTGATACTTGATTAATATCATCGTTCCTGCCTATGCGGGCGACGATTTCATGACCTCGTGATTGGGCGATAGCATCGATAACCTTGCCCATTTTACCATAACCTAGTAAAGCAATTTTCATTTAGAAATTATATGAGAGAGAAAAGCCATAGCTCGTGCCTACGGCAGATTGATTGTAGTCCATATACGGCTTAAAGCTCAAATCGCGATCTACATTAAATTGACTCAGGTGTCCATCAACATTGGCATCAATAATTTGAACTGCATAGATCGCAGCCGCGATGAGCAAACTCAATTCTTTATTGCGTTGTGAGGTGCGTTGTGCGCGCTCCAGACCATCAGTACTGATGATAGGTGTTCCATCTTCTCTAGAAAATTCATCATTGGTACCTCCTTGTAATCTTATTTGGAATGCTTCTCGCAGTCCGTCATATTCTTCATCGTTAAGTATATAAGCATAAACGGCACCACCTAATGCTGCATACGCGATAGGAATTTTCCAATACTTCTTGTTGTATGCCTGCCCTAATCCTGGAATCACGGCACTATAAAAAGCCGCTCGTGATGGACGATTGGCATCATAGGCCTCTTGAACAGCATCGGCAGCGATGATGAGATCATCGGTTTTTGCATCTACAATAATAGTGTCCTTAGGTTGTTGTGTCTGTGCGACAGCCCATCCAGAAACCAGCATTAATAAGATGATGAGAATCCTAGCCATTGATAATTTTTGTGATGCGTTCCAGATCATCCTTTGAGGTGAAAGCTATCGTCAATTTTCCTTTTCCAGACTTGGTCGTAGTTGCCGTAACCTTTGTATTTAAGGCATCACTTAGATAGCTAATGGACTTCTCAACATGTGCAGGAAGGCTTTTAGTTTTGTTCTGCTTTCGCGAAAGCTGACCACCCTTCAAACCCTTTACCAATGCCTCAGTATCACGTACTGATAAGTTGTCTGACAATATTTTTTGATAGATATCCAATTGATCCTCAAGACTCTCAACGCTTATGAGTGCGCGACCATGCCCCATACTAATGAAGTTGTCGCGCATACCAGTCTGTATGATCGGGTCTAATTTTAATAGGCGCAAATAGTTGGCAATCGCGCTACGGCTCTTGCCCACACGATCACTCATTTGTTCTTGAGTCAGATCAATTTCTTCAATCAATCGCTGGTATGATAAAGCAATTTCAATAGGATCTAAATCTTGACGCTGTATGTTCTCAACCAAGGCCATTTCCAACGATTCCTGATCGTTAGCAATACGCACATAAGCAGGAATGGTCCTGAGCCCCAATAATTTTGATGCACGGCATCGACGCTCACCTGAGACCAGTTCAAACTTGCCAAAACCTTTCTTGCGCACCGTGATAGGTTGTATCACGCCTAATTCTTTTATAGAAGAGGCAAGTTCACGTAGCTGCTCCTCGTTAAAACTAGTTCTAGGCTGGAAAGGATTCATCTCAATATCATCCAGCGGTAAATCCACAACATTGCCTACAATCTTATCGGCATTCTTGTCTTTAACGCTATTGATATCGTTGGTTGGATCTTTTAAAAGAGCCGATAAACCGCGGCCTAGGGCTTGTTTTTTAGTTGCTTTGGCCATGTGATTGAGCGTTTTTTTGGATTAATTCATTGGCAAGGCTCAGATAATTTTCTGATCCTTTACTGGATGCATCATAATTGATAATGCTCTCACCATAAGATGGCGCTTCACTCAAACGCACATTACGCTGAATGATTGTATTAAAGGTAAGCCCTTTAAAATGTTGATTCACTTCTTCAACCACCTGATTTGATAGGCGCAACCTACTGTCATACATGGTAAGCAGCAAGCCTTCAATATCTAGATCGTCGTTATGGATGTTTTGCACGCTTTTAATGGTATTGAGCAGTTTGCCCAAACCTTCGAGCGCAAAATACTCACATTGTATTGGGATTAGGACACTATCACTAGCCGTGAGCGCATTCAAGGTAAGTAGTCCCAATGATGGTGCGCAGTCAATAATAAGATAGTCATATTGATCCTTGATAGGTGCAAGCGCCTTGCGCATCATATATTCACGTTGCTCGACGTCCACTAACTCAATCTCAATCGCTACCAGATCAATATGTGCTGGTATGATGTCAAGATTGGGTGATTGGGTTTTTACAATGAGATCTGCAGCTGAGACGGTATGCTCTAGCAATTGGTAAGTTCCTTGCTCTACCTGATCAACGTCAATGCCTAGACCACTTGAGGCATTTGCCTGTGGATCTGCATCAATGAGCAGTACCGATTTTTCAAGGACACCTAATGATGCAGCGAGATTGACGGCAGTTGTTGTCTTTCCTACACCACCTTTTTGGTTTGCTATTGCAATAATTTTACCCATGTAAACTGTCGAGAATTTAAGAATGCTAAAGTAAATATTATTGCGCTCTTTATACAATCAAACAACGCCGACTTATACAAACTCATTGTTTACAGCTAGCTTGACTATTTTTGACACATGAGCAAATTACTAGTCATAGGATTCACATGGCCAGAGCCACAACGCACCGCAGCCGGTTATAGGATGATGCAGTTGTTGAACATGTTTCAAGAAATGGGGCATGAGGTAGTTTTTTGCTGTGCAGCGCGATTGTTGGAACGACATGAAAACTATCTAGCAGCACTCAAAATAAAGCCACGACGTATTTCATTGACTGATGACAGTCTCGATCAAGTACTTGCTGGGTTTAATCCTCAATTGGTAATGTATGATAGGTATCTCATTGAGGAGCAATACGGCTGGAAAGTACGTGAGTACGACCATAAAATCATCCAGATCCTGGATACAGAGGATTTACATTGCTTAAGACATGCTCGCGAGCAAGAATTAATACACGGTGTCGATATCAACGTAGCTCTGACGGATACGATTGCTCTACGTGAGATTAGTAGTATCATGCGCTGTCAACTTACTTTGATAATATCAAGGTACGAGATGAAATTGTTGCATGATTTTTATGAAGTGCCATCTCATTTACTATTGCACGTTCCTTTTTTGTGTAAGAAAGAGACCATCGATGATGCTAGTGAAAAATTGGTAGGCTTCAATGATCGTAGGGATTATTGTGCTATCGGTAACTTCAAACATGCTCCCAATATGGATGCTGTGCGTCAACTCAAATACTATATCTGGCCCGCGATAAGGAAATTAGACCCTAATGTTCATCTATACATTTATGGAGCCAACCCAACCGCCGAGGCTATGGCTATGCACCATCCAGATGACCATTTTCATATTAGAGCACAGACACCAGATATTCATAAAGTTTTGAGCACTCATCGAGTGATGCTGGCGCCGTTGCGTTTTGGTGCTGGTCTTAAAGGTAAACTGTACGACGCACTACTTAATGGTTTGCCTACGGTAATGACGCCCATCGCTGCAGAGTCGATGTATGTTGAGAATTTTATGCCTGGAGTCGTGGTGGATGATCTTGATCAATTTGCAACTGCTGCGGTGAGTCTTTACCGTGATGGAACTAGATGGAATCTTTATCAGCAATATTCTTCTTTTAATTTGAATACACTTTATGAGGATACTGCTTTCGCGAAATCGGTACAATTAAAAATTAATGATCTACAACGTGATCCATCTAGTAACGCTCAGACTTTTATACACGAGATGCTATCCTATCACGGTCAAGAACATTTCAAATTTAAAGGCTATTGGATACGATTGAAAAACGGCGCAAAATCTTCATAGAAGAAGAACCTTTACCAAAGTGTATTACATCGATAAAATTTTATTAAATCCGTTTAAACGACGTTTTCAGCTCTTTTAATGTTAAAAATAACGTCAAAACAAGACTTTTAATCGATTATTTTATTTATCAAATGTTCTGAAAATCGATTAAATGCACTAGTTGTAAGCATTCAAAATTATATTATGCATGCATAAGACACTGTTTTTGAGTTGGTTATACTACTTGTATTTAATTTGATAATATTTGGTTACAAATCAGTTTGTAATTATTTAGAAGCCTGTTATCCTTGTTATGTTACCCCTAAACGATATGACATGTCTAAATCTTTACTCTACTATCGATTTATTTTACTTTCTTCCATTCTATTAATTGGAGCTATCAGTCATGCCCAGCGCGTGGAAATTTTCAACGCGAATTTTAGTGATGACGTTGGTGATAACGCAGGTTGGTATCAACAATCGTCCTATATAAGTGGCGGTTATATTGTAAATAAAACTAACGCATGGATGAGAGGAGCAGATGCTGCTTATCCCGGAGCTGAGGGTAGTTTTTACCATTTACGTAGAGACTATAACTCCAATCGTACTTATAGAAGTTACATGTCTTCTTATTTGTATTCACCTATTATTAATCTCACGGGAAAAGATAAATTGTCCATGTCTTTTGAATGGTGGTTAGATACCTATCCAGGAACTGGAGCTGAAGGTTTTAAGATAGAATACTCTATTGATGGTGGCACTACTTGGAGGGTTTTGGGTGATCACACTGATGAGTTAGCGGTAAATTGGTATCCTAGTCTAGCAAATGGTGTATTAGATGGGTATGATGAATTTGGGGACCCTATAGAAGAAGGCGGATGGACTACCGATACAGGTGCATGGGTTTTTTCTTCAATTGATTTGCCAGCACAAGCTTTCAACGATAATTCCCAAACTCAGTTTAGATTTTATTTTGAAAGTGACGGTTATTTATCAAATATAGCTAAGGGTCTTGCCATAGATAATTTTAAAATTATTGGGGACGATATCAAAGTAAAAAATTATTCTGATTGTGGCTTGGGTATAGGTCAAAATTTGGAGCTATGGCTCAACGGTAGAACATTAGCTAGTTACAGCGATGGTGACAAAGTAGATCAGTGGACAAACATTTCATCCTTGGACCCTGCTGCTAATATTAGTAGTGAATGGACAAGTGCGACTTCTAAAGGTGCTGAAAGGCCAACCTATTATGATAACCCAACTGATAATGTGAATTTCAATCCAGTGGTTTCATTTGATGGTACAAACGCGATGTATGGAAAGTCTGGTTTTTATAGTCAAGACATCTATATGGTCATTAATCCAGCACTAGGAATTACTGCATCAAGACCAACTGAGGATGTTTTTCATGGTGACGATTATGAGACGGATATAGGTAGCCAGGACGTTACGGGAATCTCGATTAATAATACTAGCGCACGATACGGTGCGTTGCCAGATATCGCAGCTTACAATCAAGGAGCACAAACAAGTTATGGTAAGGCCATTATACATCCTACACTATCTTATACACGACCAGTTCTATTTAATGCTCGTGTAAAAGCAGACGGTTCTGGAATGGATCTTTATCTAGATGGTATTGATTTAGGAGTTACGCTAAGTGCAAGTCTTTCAGACGAGCAAAATATCGAGACTTTCAAAGATATTCTCGATAGTAGATATTGGTTGGGAAGATCAGAATTTTGGGGAACATCTTTTACAGGAGACATCATGGAGGTTATGAGTTTTTCTGAAAGAAAAAGTGATGCAGATCGTGCGAGACTAGAATCTTATTTAGCCGTCAAATTTGGTATTACACTAGGCTTGTTCCCTGTGGATGAAATTGCATTACCGCATGTTCCAGGAGCGTACTTTGATAGTGCAGGTAATGCTTTATGGAATGGGGCTTTACACCCAGGATTTACTTACAATGTGACTGGTATAGGTCGTGACGATTGTTCTTTATTGCATCAAAAACAAGCAAAAAGTGTTGACCCTAATACATTCATTACCGTAGGTCTAGGAGATATTGCTGCGACAAATGCTCAAAACACCAATGCATTTCAATCTGATGGAGATTTCTTAATGTGGGGTAGCACACCATCAACATTAGTAGCACTGCCTACACCGTTAGTTGTGAATTTGGGTCCTAGCGTCGTGACAACCTTTACAGATGTCACAGAGCGCACATGGAAATTTAAAGAGATTTCATTAGTAGGAAATGACATTCCAGAAGTAAAGCTATCTGTTGAAACTAGTGGTTTGACCTCATTACCTGTCATCACAGGCAATGATGCATACGTGATGATTGTAGCAGACGATGCAGCATTTATTACCAATGTGGAAACCATATTCCTAAAAACAGTAGGTGACCGCCAGGAATGTAATTATGATTTTGACGGTGAGAAGTATGTGAAATTTGGAGTTGCTCATGAAGTAATCACGCCACGACATGTAAACTTTGACGGGACTAATGATTATGTTGCGATGGATGATGAACTAGATATGACAGGAGACTTCAGCATATCGGCTTGGGTCTACACTACAGGATCCAACAGTAGTAATAATTCAAAAACTATCGTATCAAAAAGAGCTGGGGTCAATGAAGGTTATCATTTCTTGATAAGAGATTCAAATGAGCTTCAAGTGAACTTTAGAGATGGTGTTTCAATTAGATCAAACACTCGCATCAATAATAATGCATGGACTTATGTAGCATTTGTCTATGAAGGTGGTGAAGGAAGATTGTATATCGATGGAATTCTGGATACATCTAAATCAATGGCGGCTATGGTCGATAATGATAATAAGTTTTGTATTGGTGCTAGGTATATATCAAAGAATAATTTGAATAACTATTTTAAAGGTAGGTTAGAAGAAATCAGAATGTTTGATACTGCAATCACGGTAGATCAATTACGATTTATGATGAACCAAGAGATACTTAAAGATGGTACGGGTATCAAAGGGACAATTATTCCTACTTCTGTAACTAAGAATGATTTATCCGGACTCCAAGAAACAAATCTTGCTGCTTACTTCAATATGAATACCTATATAGGAACGCATCTTAATGATGCTTCAGGAAATGGACATAGAGGTAGCTTGAAGAGTCCTGAGAATTTTGAGATACAGGTGCAATCGGCACCGTTGCCTTACATCGCGATAGGTGATGGACAATGGGATGATCCTAGCAACTGGATGAATGGAACTGAAGGGTATTTCCCAGGATTCACACGAGTTATCAATGGTAGAACGGAGAAAATAGACTGGAACATAGTACGCACAGCACAGGATATATCACTGACAAATGAAGATGTGACCTTATTAGGCCTTGAGGTCTTAGGAGGTGAATTGAGCGTTAAGAACGACCACGGTTTAACAGTGACGCATCATTTAATCCTCAACGGGACTATCGATCTAGAAGGAGAATCACAACTCGTACAAACAACAAACAGTGATTTGATCGCCACAGCATTAGGAAAGATTGAACGCGATCAACAAGGAACATCTGATGGATTTAATTACAATTTCTGGTCATCGCCAGTAAGTAAATCATCTACTGGAGCCAACTCTGGCTTTAGTCTGGAAGACGTGCTGAGAGACGGCACAGACGTCAATAATATAAAACCTCTTAACTACACCAATTCTAGTGTAAATAATGGAGCACCAGCGACAGCGACCAGTGCTGCTACCATATCTGGTAGATGGTTGTACAAGTATAGCAACTTTGCGAGTGGTACGTATTCAAACTGGTTGTATATGCCACCATCCATGGACAATCTTACTGGTGAAGGCTGGACCATGAAAGGTACCTTTGCTAGTGGTGGTGAACAAAACTACACTTTTGTTGGTACGCCTAATAATGGTGATATTACTTTACCAATAAGCAATGGCAGTGATTACCTGATTGGTAATCCATATCCTAGTGCTATCGACGCGCACCAATTTTTACAGGATAATCCAGATCTAGATGGTACCGTTTATTTCTGGGAACATTGGGGTGGCAATAGCCACACACTCAAGGAATATCAAGGCGGTTATAGCACGTACAATCTTTCTGGTGGTGTAGGTAACGCTACGCTAGGAACATCACATCCATTGGTAAATTCTGGTGGTGTGGCTGTTAAGGTGCCTAAGAGATATATTCCTGTAGCACAAGGTTTCTTTGTCACAGGAACAAGCGATGGCACCATCACCTTCAACAATTCACAGCGACAGTTTGAGACTGAAGGTTCAGGTAACAGCATATTTACCGCGGCTCCTGGTAGCGGTCAAGTTACCGCAAGTGAATATCACGATACTAGTGACTCACGTGCCAAAATACGTCTAGGTTTCAATTCACCTAACAAGATTCACCGTCAGCTGTTGCTCACGGTAGATAGCAGTGCCACCGCAGGATATGATCGTGGTTATGATGGTCTTATGTATGGTGAGCAGTATGATGATATGTCATGGGTGGTAGAGAACGAGAAATACGTCATTCAAGGAATAGATGATTTAAAGGACGATACCGTTTTACCTTTACAGATCAAGTTGCGCGACGCTGGTCCAATAAGCATTGTTATTGACGAGTTATCCAACTTCCCTGTCGATCAAGACATATATATTTATGATAATAAAACAGGAGTATATTCCAACCTGAGAGATGAGGAGTTTACGGTGGACTATCTGTATGGTGGAAAACACACTGATCGTTTCTTCCTAGTCTTTGAAGAACAAAGCACATTAAGTAACGATGATGTAGATGATCTAACCGTAGGGTTACAAGTTTATAAGCCGGCAAGTCAATCACATATTGTTGTAAAAAACAACACGGGCTTAGGTATCAATCAAGTGCGATTGACCAATATGTTGGGACAGCAGGTTGCCCAATGGGAAGCTGATAATCAACAACTACAGCAACAGTTCAATTACAGCGGTTTGAGTACTGGTAATTATATTGTTAGCGTTGTGATGCAGGATGACAGCGTGAGCAGTCATAAAATTCGCATAGAGTAAACACAGCTAGCGTAATTAAATAAGAAACCCATCGTTATTGATGGGTTTTTGTTTTGTGATAAAGTTGGTCATTATTACGCTTTCGCGAAAGCAAAATTCTCAATCACCTTATGACTATTTAATAGTTCAAAGGTTCATCAAATCATTTTGCAAGCTGTGATTGGAGTTTCAACCAATTACTGTCTATCCAGCAGCTTTTGAGATACTTTAAACTCTGCACGGTACAGCATGTTTTTGTGAGTTCTCTTGAATTTGCCAAATGCCGTCTTGTACCATTGCGGCATAGTCGCTTTCTTGCGGTAAGCTTCATGATTGTCCGTTCTTACCAGCATTTTGTCCTTGTAGGCTTCGATTTTGTAAATGGCGATACCATAATGTTCTGCTCTGATTAGGATGGTGGCAAAATCTGATTCAGAAAAATAGTTTTTATCCTGATCTAGGCCTTCATTGTGATTTTCCAGATCAAAGAAGACTTTCTCCACCAGAAAGCTTTGTTGTTTTTGCAGGTGATCGGTGTCGTTTGTATAGTCGCTCATAGTGTTTTAATCTTCTAATAAAGAGATGCGCAATTTACGTTTCTTGATGCGGCTATTATTGAGTTTGTCGATTAATTCAATGGTCTTTTCATGCGGCACAGCTACAAAAGCACATTCTTGCTTAAGCTCAATAACACCCAACTCGTTCTTCTCAAGGTTACCCTGCTTGAAGAATAGGCCAGCGATATCACCCTTAGAAATTTTATCGCGCCTACCACCAGAAATGTAGAGGGTTTCCCATTGAGGATTTTGTGATGCAGACTCACGAAGATTCATCGATAGAGTAGTGGCGCCGTCAATAAAATCAGGTAGTTCTCTTTCTTTGTCCTTGAGTAAAATTGCCGTTCCTGTAGTATTCATCCTGGCAGTGCGACCGTTTCTATGAATAAATTCATCTTTTCTAGCTGGCAACTGGTAATGAATGATAAAGTCAAGTGCAGGAACATCGATACCACGAGCCGCAAGGTCTGTGGCAAGCAAAATGGTGTGTGTACCGTTTCTAAATTTGATAAGCGCCCGCTCACGATCTTGTTGTTCAAGCCCACCATAAAAAACGGAATGCCTCAAATCATTATTCCATAAATGATCACTTACCTCGCCAATGGTATCCTTAAAATTGCAGAATATTATACCGCGCTTATTGCCCAATAGCCCTAACAAATTAGTCAATGTCTTGAGTTTATCATCTTTATATTCAACGAACTTAAGTTGTATTTCTGGACGCTGTTGATCCAGGAAATTAAGTCGGGTAGGTGAGTTCATTTTCATGAATTTGGGTATGCCTACCTTTTGCGTTGCGCTGGTCAATATTTTGTTGGTTAGCTGTGGTAATGATCCTACTATTTGGGACATTTCTTGTTCAAAACCAGTTTCTAGTGATTTGTCAAATTCGTCGAGAACGAGAACGGATAATTTGCCGGTGTCAACCTGGTCACGTCTTAAATGATCTGCCACGCGACCTGGTGTACCTATGAGAATCGCTGGTGGCGTTGTGAGTAATATTTTATCACTTGAACCAGATCTACCACCATATACCGCGTTGACCTTATAACCACTACCCATTTCTCGCACCACTTGTTCTATCTGTATGGCGAGTTCTCTTGAAGGCACAAGTATCAAGGCTTGTACTAGTTCTACATCAGGGTTCAATAGCTCTAATAGCGGTAGCAAAAAAGCGACTGTCTTTCCAGATCCTGTTGGTGAGAGCAGTACAACTTCATCGTTATTCAATATCGCTTGTTGGGTAGCGAGTTGCATCTGGTTGAGCTGCTCGATATTAAGTTTGGCTAGTAATTCTTTATTAGTCTTTAGAGAGTTGGTCATGCCGCAAAGGTAACGCGATTAGGCGGTAGATGTCGACCTGTTCATATACCGGTGGTTATCCATACATCTTAATAATGAGTAGAAGGCTTTCTTGCAAATAGTTTGAATTATTGGATAAACAAATTATTGAGATAGTGATTTGTGAGAATTATGCTTTCGCGAAAGCGTAACAGAGAAAAACCTTACAGGTAAATTAATAACAGTAACATGTAATATTTATATGTTTGTTAACAAACGCTCTCCCTAGAAACGTAGGAATATATGAAGTCATTATTAGAGATTCATCAAGATCTATTGCGCAATCAGCAGGCAATCGATAAAGATGAAGTTGAGCAATTCCTGTCAAGGTTTGAGCAAAATGTAATGGCGACGGCACCGCGCAATTCCCTAAGCTATGCGCTGGATCTCAAAACAATGAAATATGTTTACGTTAGTGCCAATTGTAGCATTTTTACTGGGAAAACGGTAGAGGATTTTAAGAATAAGGGAATGGACTTGCTGCTAGAGATCATGCACAAAGCAGATTTTAAAGCGTTGTCGTATGATTTGTTTCCCGCAATGCAGGAAAAGTATCTAGAACTCTCACTTGAGGATCGCAAGAATACTGTTTTTGAATTGTATTACCGGTTGATACACGCCGGTACTGGAATGGAAACGCCGGTTGTAGAATACAGCAGTTATGCCCGATATGATGATGAAGGATCGCCTACTTTTTCTACTGGTGTGATTTATGAATCACCCTTAGCAATGGATGGTGTGCGAGGTATTGTGCGCCATATTGATAGTGACGCTCAAACTACATTGTTTGATCGCTGCGATTTTCATGCGCTTGATGTACTTACCAAAACGGAGAAAGCCATTGTGCAATCCTTCATTAAAAATCAATCCAGAGATTGTATCGCTGCAGACTTGAATATCTCTATCCACACGGTACGCACGCATTTTAAAAATATCTACAAGAAGCTCGATATCAATAAGGAAGCAGATTTACTGGGTGTGGTGAAAATCTAATAAGCTTTTATCATTTCAAGCAATATTGCCTTGATGTGATAAAGGATATTTTTAAATGAAGACAACGGTCTGAGATATAAGTAGTTGCGTGGGTTAGCGTTAAACTTTGCAAGTACATGCCAAACTGAAAATCCGCTAGGATTTTCAGAAGTAGGCGAGAACAAGCAATTACTTATAGCTATTGTTGTAAAACGTTATTTGTCTTCTTTCGATTTAATTTCAAAGTATTTCTCTATGTAAAGTATGATGTCTCTTTTACGAGGTATAAAGTTACTTTGATTACTTACTTCTTCACTTATAATGTCTACAAATCCATTCTTGATGTCTTCATAGGTCAAATGACTATTCTTGTCTAAAAATTCATATACTAGTTTTCGAGTTCTCATTCTTCTCGTTAACGGACTTATTTCTCTTTGAACAACTTCCTCGTTTATTCCGTTTTGTTCCAATCTCATCAACATTAATTCTTTAGATAAATTATCAAGCTTTGAAAGTATATATTTGCTTTCAGCAATTTCAGTCTGATTAATTTTTGCGGGAACTATAGTTTTACCGAAACTTTTTAAGAATGGCGAATAATTTGCTTCAGATTTTGCTTTATCATAAGTAGCATTAATCCTTTTTACCAATTCAGATTTGAATTCTACAATTTTATTAAATCTTAAAGATGATGGATAGTTTAAATGTTCAATAACTCCAGTATCAAATGAATACCCTGTCTTTTCGTCCTTTATAATAATTGTTGGCTTGTCAAATGCTAATCTCAATCCAAGTTCAAACATAACATTAGGATTTTTAGAACTAACATCACAAATAACAATTTCATCATTATAAATATTATTTACTATTCTTTCGTGTATTAAACCAATAGCAACATCATCACTAACAAGTCTTGGCTCAAATTCTGTTTGTTTCACAGTATCAACTAAAATCGACAGAACCTCTTTCCAGTGTTCTTTAGAATATTCTGGATGTGAGGCAATGGGCATAATTATACCACATTTTTTTTGTTGCTTCTTAAGTACTTCTTTCTTTACTGCTTCTTTTTTCTCTGGCATTGGTTATTATGTTTTACGACGACAAAGGTATAATGCGCCTCAGGCGTCCCAAACTTTTTATGGTCGTTTATATTGATATTGTTTTGTTGAATATAGCGATTACTTTGATTATATTGAGCCTTATGGGAAGTAGCTTGAATTCAAGAAATGAAGAATGAGCGAGAGAAAGACATCAAGACGCGCATGAAGGCAACTGGCTCGAACGGTCTTATTTAAGAAAAGTAGTGGATTAAACTCTTCCTAACCATCAGTTTTAAAAAAGACCGCTAATTGGTTCCTATTGTTGCGATTGAGAGTTTAAACTGCTATTTCTTATAAATGGGTGTCCGTTTGGCTAAAAATGCTAAAGTTATTTTGTAGGCATCTTGGGTTTGCCAAAAAGACGCATGCTCTTTACTAAATAGATTGTCGCCTTTGTCATTATAAATATTCATAGTTATGTTGGTAGAAAAATTTTGAGTTGAAGAACTATACGTGCTGCTTGAACTAATCCTTTTATTATCATTCCAAATATCACCGATTATATGACCTTTTTTATCTACGTGCGCTGTAGTGGATTGAGATTTTGTCGCGGTATTACTATAATTGGTGACGGTAGATTTTTCAATAGAGACTAAACCTTGTACCAAATATTCCACACCTAGAATATTGCTTATTTCACCCATAGTATATCCTGCGAGATTATTGTTGTCTAGACCAGCTTTCGCTAATAAAGCATTCGTGGTGGTTGGATCTTGAAACTCAAGATTCTGAGATTTCTTTTTAAAAATAGTATAGGTTTCCTGTTGGATTTTTCTGGTCATTAAAGCATTACTTGTTTCGAGATCTTTTATGTAACCAAAAGGTAGAATTGCGACCTTATTATGGTGATCTTCTAGGTTCAAATCTGAATTTTTAGTAGCATTATTATAAAATTCAACTCGTCCAGACGCAAAGGTAATTTTTGCTATATCAGATTTCTCCACAGTATATTCAATTGTTTCATTTTGATAGATAAATTGAAGGTCGGCTGAATTAATTTTAATGACTTTCCCTTTCATCTCATCGCCATTAACTTTTAAAATAACATCACTTTGAGCTGCAGCTAGGTGTATAAGTAATAGGCACAATGTAATTAGCGATACTTGTTTTGAACAAATTTTAGACATAATATTTGGTATTAGTGATTTGTTATGTTGAAGATTAAAAGCGCGTCAGGCGTCTCAACCTTTGTATAGTCGGTTAGATTGATGTTGTTTTGGTATGTTGAAGATAGCGATTAGTTGGATTATATTGAGCCTAGCAGGAAGCCGCTAGCATCCGACGAGCGAAGAATGAGCGAGAGGAATGCATTATCTTTCATTTATACATTGTTCGCTCCAGTTGGTTGTGGCGACCTTGACCGTGCCAAGTATGCACTAGCTAACCTTAAGGCGTTTCACACCTTTGCCGACTTGTCTCCGACGAGCCGCTAGGCGAGAGGAAGACACACCAATTGAGTAGATCGGGAGTCTTGAAAATCAGATTTTATCTGACGCTCGCTTTGCTTTTGAATTGAGTAGTGTATATCTGTTTCAGGTCCTTGCTTGCGGATCAAAATCTGATTTTCATATTGTCTCCGACGAGTGAGTTTGCGAACGAGAGGAAGACATCTAGATACGTCCGCAGGCAATTGGCTCGAACGGTTATGTATAAATATAGTTGCGGGTTTGCGTGCGAAGAATTTCCGAAGGAAATTTAGATGTAGCAAATACGCAACTGCCTTTATTTTAGCACTAAACCGCAATTATTTTTATACGGTGTTGTGCATAGTTTTTATTCACATACTTTATTTTTTTCAATCCACGGATTAATAAATTTCCTTTCAGTTCCGAGTATTGTTTTCATTTCGGGTTCGTCGAAAATTAGATAGAAATTTTTGTCTTTTTCCACGTATTTAAATTTCAATTCAGTACAATATTTTCCAGTGCCGTGATTTACGAGCATACTTATAATTCCATCTTCAATTTTTATGTCTTTCACGGATTCCACCATAATAAAATTAACTTTTATATCAGAAGGAATTTCTTTTTCACTATAATTTCCAAGGTCATTCATTTCAATCATTTCGTCAACGATTTCTTGAATCCATTTGTCAATAGATTTTTCTTGGTTGATTTGGATGTTTGAAATTCCAATCAAAAATGTCAGTAAAATTATTTTCATATTCTGTTTCTCAAATTATGCACAACGGCCAGATATATGAACCGTAGCATCTAAAGATAGAGAAATCTTCGATTTTGCAGGCAGCCAATTTTATCAAATCTTGCGAACGACCTTTTATATATCGGTAGCCAAATTTGATAAAATTTGGCGGAAACCGGTTGAAACAGAACCCAGCAATCCAATCCAAGCGATAGCTATGGTTTATATATGTTGTTGTGAAACGTGGTAGAAGATTGATGCGAGCGCAGGCGATCACGTAAAAATGGCGGCTCAAAACACCAGCTTTCAATGTTTGAAATACAACCGACCGATTTGCACGAACAGAACGTGCAAACGTATCAAGACGCAACCGCTTTAAAAACCCAAACCAAAGCTCTTTTGATTCCCAAACCGAACTGTCGCCATTTTTTCAAAACACAGAACTCGCTGGAATTTGAAGTCGAAGAGTAGATCAGTCAAGCCGATGGAAGCGGAAACCTAAAGCCGTAAAACCAAGGTCGTCAAGCTCAACCACCATGTTTCACAACGGTTATATAAACAAACCTAAGCCAAATCTTACCACTTTACAATACTGATTATAGGGTATATACAAACCTTTTGAGGTGGTTGGGTAAATTTCCCAATTGGGTTGTATATGCAAACCTTTACGATTTTAAACGTTTAATGTACTTCAAGAGACTAACCAGCTCAATTGCAATAATAACAATCGCGTTTCAACTTTCGGGCCTGCCTGCCGCGGGCAGGCCAGCAAAACCCAAAAACAACCAACAAAAAAAGACCCTGAAATCAATCAGAGTCTTTTTCATATTTACAGTTACCTATTAACTAATAACAGAAATCCAATAACTAAATAAGCGCAGCTTATTTCACTTCTTCAAAGTCTATGCTTCGACAAGCTCAACACAGGCTACTTGACTTCTTCGAAATCTACGTCTTCAACATCGCTGGTGTCATCTGCACTCGTAGCATCAGCACCTGCATCTGCTCCGGGCGCGCCAGCCGCATCGGCCTGCGCTTTGTACATCTCTTCACTAGCTGCTGTCCAGACGGTATTAAGCTTCTCAAGAGCTGGATCGATCTTCTCGATCTCCTTAGTCTCATAAGCCGCTTTCAACTCGTCTAGAGCCTCAGTAATTGGCGCCTTCTTGTCGTCACTTAGCTTATCGCCAAATTCTTCCAACTGCTTCTCAGTTTGGAAAATCATCTGGTCAGCTGCGTTCAGCTTATCTACTTTCTCTTTGGCTTTTGCATCAGCTTCAGCGTTTGCCTCAGCTTCCTGCTTCATCTTTTGGATTTCTTCTTCAGTCAATCCAGACGATGCCTCGATGCGTATGTCCTGCTTCTTATTAGTCGCTTTATCCTCGGCACTTACCTTGATGATACCATTGGCATCAATATCAAAGGTTACTTCAATCTGCGGTGTACCGCGACGTGCTGGTGGTATTCCATCTAGGTGAAATCTACCTATCGTCTTATTATCGGTCGCCATAGAGCGCTCTCCTTGCAGTACATGGATCTCAACACTTGGCTGATTGTCTGCTGCTGTAGAGAACACCTGTGACTTCTTGGTTGGGATCGTGGTATTGGCCTCGATCAACTTAGTCATCACGCCACCCATGGTCTCGATACCTAGAGATAACGGAGTCACATCTAATAAAAGAACATCCTTAACATCACCAGTCAATACACCACCTTGGATCGCTGCACCTACGGCAACCACTTCGTCAGGATTCACACCTTTTGATGGCTTCTTGCCAAAGAATTTCTCAACAGCTTCCTGCACGGCAGGAATACGAGTAGATCCACCAACTAGGATAATCTCATCGATATCGCCTGTTGATAGTCCAGCAGCTTTAAGCGCTGTTTGACATGGCTCGATAGTTCTTTTTACAAGGTCGCTGATCAATTGCTCAAACTTTGAACGAGTCAATGTTTTTACAAGGTGTTTAGGACCGCTGGCCGTTGCCGTTACATAAGGCAAGTTAATTTCAGTCTGTGCACTAGATGATAGCTCAATTTTGGCTTTCTCTGCCGCTTCTTTCAAACGCTGTAACGCCATGGCATCTTTGCGTAAATCGATATCCTCATCTGCCTTAAACTCATCTGCTAGCCAGTTGATGATTTTCTCATCTACATCGTCACCACCTAGGTGCGTGTCACCATCAGTTGATAGTACCTCAAATACACCATCACCCAATTCTAGGATAGATACATCGTGTGTACCACCACCAAAGTCAAATACCACAATCTTCTGGTCGGTATCCTTCTTGTCCATACCATAAGCAAGCGCTGCTGCAGTAGGCTCATTGATGATACGCTCTACTTTCAATCCAGCGATCTCACCAGCTTCTTTAGTCGCCTGGCGCTGGCTATCGTTAAAGTAGGCAGGTACCGTGATCACGGCGCCAGTTACTTCTTGACCTAGGTAATCCTCGGCCGTTTTCTTCATTTTTTGCAGGATCATCGCACTCAATTCTTGCGGCGTGTACAAGCGACCGTCAATGTCCACACGTGGCGTGTCGTTATCACCTTTTACCACTTTGTACGGTACACGTTCTGCCTCCTTTTGAGACTCGCTGTACTTGTTACCCATAAAACGTTTGATCGAGTAGATCGTTTTCTCTGGGTTCGTTACCGCTTGACGCTTTGCAGGATCACCTACCTTGATCTCACCACCTTCTACAAAGGCAATGACAGATGGCGTCGTGCGCTTTCCTTCTGCATTAGGGATCACCGTAGGCTCGCTACCTTCCATTACAGATACACAGCTGTTGGTCGTCCCTAAATCAATTCCTATGATTTTACTCATTATATATACTTTTAGTTAAGATTCATTTTTAAACTCAACTCAAATAGTCAATGTTTGTGCCACCACAATCCCAGTGACAAGCTGTCAGAATCTTGCTCAAAATGACAGTTTCATGCACAACGATGGTCACGATACCGCTTTCGCGAAAGCAAAATGCATAACAATTCACCAAAAGAAAAACAGTTCACAACCACCATAAATTATCCTGCAAGATGGCACTTGAACTCATGCACCAAGGTTTTCCATAGCACTTGTCATGCTGAATTTATTTCAGCATCTCACTAAAGTCAAAAACTTGCACAGACCCTGAAATCAATTCAGGGTGACAATAACAAAAACCTTGTCATGCTGAACTGGTTTCAGCATCTAACTATATTTTGTAAACTCTAGGAAACCATTTCGAGCGACAGTCGAGAAAAGGTGGTTAGTCTATCCCAGCATCTCACCAACGTCAGAACCTAGCAAAGACCCTGAAATAAATTCAGGGTGACAATAACAAAAACCGTGTCATGCTGAACTAGTTTCAGCATCCTACAAGAGTCAAAACCTTGCAAAGACCATGAATCAAGTTCAGAGTGGCAATCGTAAGTTTCTCTGTCATGCTGAATTCATTTCAGCATCTCATAGCAGATCATAACTTCCTTAAAACTCAATCCAATCATTTATCTTTAAATCAAACAAACCAAACCCATTGCCACGCCGCCACTACCACAACTACACTGTATATATTCTCACAAACAAAAAGAATGGTGTTCTATACATAGGCGTCACAGGTGGCATCGATGATCGCATGGAACGACATCCTTCGGGAACTGGCTCAAAGTTCACGGCTAAGTAAAACACCAAAAGACTCGTTTATTTTGAAGAATTTCAATACATCAACGATGCGATCGCAAGAGAAAAACAGCTCAAAAACTGGCGCCGACAATGGAAGATCAATCTAATAGAAAAAGAAAATCCCGAATGGCTTGATCTGTATAAACCGCTGGATAAATAAACTACCGTCATGCTGAACTAATTTCAGCATCTCACAAGAGTCAAAATCTAGCACAGGCCCTGAAATAAATTCAGGGTGACAATAACAAAAACCTTGTCATGCTGAACTGGTTTCAGCATCTCTCGTAAGTCAGACTCTAGCACAGACCCTGAACCAAGTTCAGGGTGACAATCGTGAGTTTCTCTGTCATGCTGAACTGGTTTCAGCACCTCAACAAAGCAAGAGCATTGCACAGACCCTGAAATCAATTCAGGGTGACATTCAAAACCACCACTGTCATGCTGAACTGGTTTCAGCATCTCACCAATGAATAATTGCACCATCAAAACCGTACACCTTTTGTTAAACCTTACGGCTCATTTCACGATAATTATATTTTTGCGCTATACATATGTTGCATGAATCAGATTTACAAGATTGTCGCCACTTTACTACTGTTAATTATTCTCAGCGCCTGCGCAAGACGCGCCGTACAGATTTCAGGCGACCAAGTCAATATCCAGAACGAGAAGCCTTTCCAACGATTTTATCTTTTTGGAAATGTAGGTGTCAATGACCCAGACTCGCCAGCAGCCTTTGACGCGATGTTGCAGCATATTAATGAAAATTCAAAAAAAGATGATTATCTATTATTACTAGGAGATAATGTCCTTGCTAATTCTATCAGGAAAGATGATGAAGATAATAAGGATGCCAATCAATTTAAAAAGCAGCTAGAACAAATTGCCAAAATCGATATCAATACGCTCGTGCTACCAGGAGATCACGATTGGAATGACGAGGGCATGGACGGCCTCAAAAAGATAGAAGAGTTTACTGAGGAGTATCTGGATAACGACGAGGCTTTTCAACCAGAAAATGCCTGTCCATTAGAAGAATTAAACATAAGCGATCAAGTAGAAATGCTTATCGTGGATAGTCAATGGTATATTGAAGATTGGGATAAAAACCCCAACTTTAATGACGAGTGCGAGATCAACACAAGAGAAAAATTTATCAAAGTGTTGGCAGATGAATTGCGCAAGGCAAGACACAAAACAATTATACTCGCCATGCATCATCCTTTATATACCAATGGTGTACATGGTGGTCAATTGGGTATGCGTATGGTTACCACACCCAAACAGGAGAATGCCTACATTCCTGGATTGGGTTTTGCCTATAGTTTTGTACGCTCTCAGGCTGGTCTATTTCCGCAGGATAGATACAATCCATTGATGAATGATTTGATGCGCGAGATTGAAACCGCTGGATCTGGTATCGATAGACTATTGGTAGTATCGTCTCATGAGGAAAGTCTACAATACATAGATCGCGATAATATTAAGCAAGTAGTTTCTGGAGCGACCGTTTCTCAAAACATTGTCTCTTTAGGTAAAAAGGGAAAGTTTGCGGCTGGAAAAATAGGTTTCAGTGAGGTGCGCGTGTTTGAGGATCAAAGTTCGCAAGTATTGTTCTACTTAGTTGATGAGCAAGGTAATCTTGAGCAAGTATATTCTAACAAGCTTTTTGACGAGAAAAAACCTTATGATATTGATGGGATCACCGTCACTAATAAGGATGCCATCGCTGCCAGTATTTACAGCAAAGAAGAAACTGAAATGTCTGCAAAAGATGAGGAGTTTTACGGCAAGCATTACCGGGAACTTTACGGCATTGATGTCAAGGCACCAGTAGTAATGCTGGACACGCTATACGGTGGTTTGAGAGTTGAGCGGGCTGGTGGTGGTAATCAAACGCAAGGACTTAGACTAATAGGAAAAGGAGATCGCGAATACAACATGCGTGCACTTGAAAAGGATGCATTACAATTCTTAAAAAGCGCCGGTTTTAATGAGCTTGATGCCGAGAGATATTTTGGCGAGACGTTACCTCAAGAACTTATAAGGGATTTTTACACTTCAGCACATCCGTATGGCGCATTTGCAGTACCCAGATTAGCTGGCGCCATAAAACTTAATCATACACACCCTAAGTTATTCTGGATACCTAAGCAACCTGTTTTAGGTGATTTTAATGACATTCATGGTGATCGTTTATACATGATTGTGGAGAAACCAGATGATTCTTTTGACTCGCCACACATGTTCGGTTACAACAAAGACGTGGAGAGCACAGACGACTTGTTTGCTAAAATCAGGGAAGACGAGAAATATACGGTAGATGAGGAAATGTACATACGTGCTCGCGTATTTGACATGTTGCTAGGCGATTGGGATCGCCATGAGGATCAATGGCGCTGGGCAGAAATTAAAGATAGTGAAGACTCAGAGAAAAGTCGCTTTGTCGCGGTGCCGCGAGATCGTGATCAGGTTTTTGCTAGGTTTGATGGTAAACTATTGGAGTTTTTAAACAGCACCATTGGCGTGACTAAACAGTTCGGTAATTATGGACCTGACATTGAGCACATCAATGAATTCAGTCAGAGTGCTAAATATTTAGATCATGCCGTGCTACAAAGAACCACTCGCGAGGACTGGCTTACCGCTGTAAACTATATACAGAAGAATATAGATGAGAACGTGGTAAAAATGGCCTTTAACGAGATGCCAAAAGAAGTTAAAGATGACTTATGGCAACAGACTCAAGAAGATTTACTTGCTAGAAAATCAAATTTGGAAAACATTGTCAATCGCTATTATGATAACTTCATATTGTTTCAAACCTTGAAAGGAACTGACAAGGATGATATATTCTTCATTGAGCGTCTCGATAAGGAAACCACAGTAAAAGCCTACCGCAATAAGGATGGAGAAGCGGCAGATGTACTTTTTGAAAGAAGTTTTAAGGATAATAAAACTGAAGAAATTTGGATTTACGGTCTTGACGATGACGATGAGTTTACCATAAGCGGTTCTGGTAATTCAAAAATTCAAATAGTAATCGTTGGAGGAAAAGGCGATGATAAATACACTATTGAGAATGGCAAGAATGTAAAGATCTATGATTTTGAAAGTGAGAAGAATGAGGTTGAAAAACGAAACGGTGCTAGTGTCGTACTGCGCGATGATTATGATATTAATCATTACAACCATAGAAAAGCACCAACTAGCAAATTGGGTTTTGGTGCTCAGGTAACCTACAATCCTGATGACGGCGTGAGACCACAAATAAGCATTTCAAAATCAGTGTTGGGTTATGAACGCAATCCATACAGTTTAAAATATGGCATTGAGGCAGACTACAGATCCCTAACTCAAGCAGCCATTTTTCAAGGACATCTTGCCAAGGCAAATATTCTAGGTCACTGGAACCTGCGAGCAGATGCCTTGATCACGACAAACAATTATACCCAAAACTTCTTTGGTTACGGCAACAACACCACATTTGATGGCGACACAGATTTTGACGACAATCGCGTGCTAATGCAAAGACAAGAGGCGAGTCTTTCTATTTACAAGCATGGTGATTATGGTAGCGATTTCCAATTCGGTATCCAGTATAGAGGTATAGAGGTAGAACCTGATATCACCAGATCAGCATTAATTGATAACCAGCGAGATGATTATCTCGACTATACCTTTAAATATCTATTTGACAGCTACGACAACGAGCGTTTTAAGACTCGTGGTATGCATCTAGAAAACGTTTTGTCCTTTACAGACAATCTGGCAAATGGCGAGAATTTTTTGAGCATAGATCCATCACTAACCTTTTGGAATGCCCTTGATGATGAACGCAAATTGATTGTGCAGTCTCGAGTTGCTGGACAATTGCGCATAGGTGATGAGCCAGTGTTTTATCAAGCTGCAAGATTAGGAGCAGATCGTGGTTTACGAAGTTATAGACAAGATAGATTTACAGGAAATTATGCGGCTAATGCCAGCCTTGATTTGAAGTATGATGCCAGACCTATTAAAACCAAATTACTGCCATTATACTGGATGCCGTTTATAGGAGTAGATGCAGGACGAGTGTGGATCACTGGTGAATCTAGTGATAGGATCCACTATAGTTACGGCGGTGGTGCGCATTTATCACTAACAGGACTAGGTAGGATAGAGGCAACTTATTTCCATGGACCAGAAGGTGGTCGATTGGGCGTCGGGCTATTTTTGGGATTCTAGAAATTAGGATCCATTGCCTGAATCATAAAGATTGCTGGACGTTTGTGTAGATCTACCTTGTGGCTTTTCCAGGCCCGGGCAGCCATGGTT